>CAYQIT010000005.1:0-56469 GCA_964417685.1 uncultured Gammaproteobacteria bacterium
ACAAAGTAAAAAGAGTCAATAAAAATCCAATTATTGAAATTGGAACATAGACAAGAGACGCTAATAGTGAAATCACAAAAAAGATAAATGCAAATTTCCATCCTTCAGGATGAATAATAGGTCTTTTAGATGGCTTTGTGTCCATATCTATTTGTTAATTACTAGGCGCGCATTTTATAACATGGTATTTTTTTAAGCTAGGTGATAGGTGATATTAAAAATAATGAGCCCAGGAGGGCTCAAGCCTCTGACCAATGGATTGTGAGTCCACTGCTCTAACCAACTGAGCTAAGCTGCAATATTTTTATTATTTCTTTTTTGAGTCAAAGCTTCTATAAATTCATTAGTTACTTTTTTCCATGAAAGCTTCGAAGCGTATGTAATACAAGAATAAGAATTAACCTTGAGAGCCATTTGAACTGCATACTCAAGATCATTAGACAAATAACCATTCATATTATTTTTAATTATGTCTATTGGACCTGTAACAGGGTATGCAGCTACAGGAGTGCCACATGCTAAAGCTTCAATCATAACGATTCCATAGGTATCCGTTTTTGATGGAAAAACAAAACATGAAGCTCCTGAATACCATTCAGCAAGATCTTCTTTATACTTATAGCCAAGAAATAGCGTATTTGTATATTTGCTTTTGAGTTCTGATAGTTGAGGGCCATCACCAATCACAACTTTTCTTAAATTAGATTTAATATTTAAAAAATCTTTTATATTTTTTTCATAAGAAACCCTTCCAACATAAAGAAGATATTTATAGTCAACTGGTGATGGACTTGGTGAAAAAATATTTAAATCAATTGCTCTACTCCAAATTTTGAGATTTTTGAAGCCTCTATCTATTAATTCTTTTTTATGCGAATTTGTATTAACTAAAGTATTAGTAGCTCCGCCATGAAACCATTTTAAATAGCTATAAGTTATCTCTAAAGGAAGGTTTATTCTAGTTTTTAGATATTCTGGAAATTTAGTGTGAATAGCAGTTGTAAAATTTATATTATTCTTGCTACATAATAGTCTTGCTTGCAGTCCAAGAGGTCCTTCTGTAGAGATATGAATACAATCATAAGAATTATCGAGAATGTATTCTTTTAATCTTTTAGCATTAATAACAATATTAATTTCTGAGTAGCCAATTAAAGGCATTGTTTTAAATAAACTTGGTTCAACAATATCAACTTGATGGCCTAACGCTTTAAGTTCATTCAAAACATTAGAAAGTGTAGTTACAACACCATTAACTTGCGGATGCCATGCGTCTGTAATGATTAAAATTTTCAATATTAAGAAGCCTTTAATAGCTGAAATGTTTTGTTTTCAGTTTTCTTCCAATCAATTAGTTTGAATTGCCCGTCAACATCTTCAACTAATGCTGTAACAGACTCAACCCAATCTCCAGTATTATAATAATCAATACCATCTATTTTTTTTATTTCTGCCTTGTGTATATGACCGCAAACTATCCCATTAAATCCTCTGGTATGACATTCTCTTACTAAACTTTCTTCATAATCAGATGCTTTGTTTACTAACTGTTTTGCTTTATCTTTTAAGTACTTAGATAATGACCATTGTCCATAACCTAATCTTGCTCGAAAATAATTTAAAATTTTATTGATAGACAGCAATATGGTGTAAATTTTATCTCCAAGAATAGATAGGTGTCGGCCATATCTAGTTACCATATCAAATTGATCGCCATGAATAACTAAAATTTTTTTTTCTGCAACAGAAATATATTCATGTTCTTCTTTTAGTTCGATATTTCCTAGATTAAGAGGTTGATAAAGCCTCAAGAGGTCATCATGATTGCCGGTGATATAAATAACCTTAGTGCCATTTTTTGACATTGATAATATATTTCTAATTACATCTATATGTTCTTGTGGCCAGTAAAGCTTTGATTTTAATCTCCAACAATCAATAATATCTCCAACTAAAAACAAATTTTCACATTTGTGAGATCTAAGAAATTTACATAAAGACTTAGCCTGACAACCTTTAGAACCTAAGTGAATATCTGACAAAAAGATCGATTTATATTTTTTCATAAAAGCATTATGTTTCACAAATATTTCATTCTTATTACGCTTTTGAAAAGAATTGTAAATTTAAGATGAATAAAAATGGTGGGCCCGGGAGGACTCGAACCTCCGACCAATGGATTATGAGTCCACTGCTCTAACCAACTGAGCTACAGGCCCCTATAGATATTGGTATATCTGATAAAGAGCGAATCATTATATAAGAATAAATTATTTTAGGAAGCTTAGTGGGTGTTTTTTATCTGAGAACATACTTGTTAGAATAAACTCATGATTGATTTAAGCAATACAAAGCCTTTCGCCTCAGGAGGTAATAGAGATTGTTATATAAATCCCGGTAATGCTAATACTTGCATAAAGGTAACTAAGAAAGAAATCCTTGAAAAAATAAAAAAAGATAAAGTCTGGTATAAAAAATTTAGATCAAATGAAAGCTTTGATGATAATTTAAGAGAGCAGTTAGCATATAAACAAAAAGCAATTACTTCTCCTCTAGATAACTCTATATGGGATCATTTAGCTAAGTGGAATGGAATGGTAGATACAAGCTTGGGTCCTGCATCTGAAACAGAGTTGATTAAAAATGATGATGAGATAGCAGAAACCTTGGAGAGTTATTTATTTAGAGAAGGTTTAACTGATGAAATTAAACTTGCTATAGAATCTTTTGAAATCTGGCTGAGGAAACACCATGTTTTAACAAAAAACATTATTCCGCATAATATTGTTTTAAAAAAAATAGACGTAGTTATAACTTTAAAAATTATAGATGGTTTGGGATGCTCTTCTTTTATCCCACTGCCAAAGTACAGCAAATACTTTGCTAAAAGATATGTTGAAAGACGAATCTCACTTATGTGGAGCAGAATAAACTGGGACCTAAGTGGTAGAAAAGGAGATTGGAAGTAGGTCCTTTATTCGTCTAAGAAGTTTTTCAGGTGACTTGATCTACTTGGATGTCTTAGCTTTCTCAGGGCTTTTGCCTCAATCTGTCTAATCCTTTCTCTAGTAACATCAAACTGCTTTCCAACTTCTTCAAGAGTATGATCAGTATTCATACCAATACCAAATCGCATTCTTAAAACCTTTGCTTCTCTTGCAGTCAGTGAGCCCAAAATATCATCGGTTGCAAAATGAAGACTTTCTTCAGTTGCATTCTCTAATGGAGATTCGATAACTGTGTCTTCAATAAAATCACCTAAGCTTGAATCTTCATCATCACCAATTGGAGTTTCCGTTGAAATTGGCTCTTTAGCAATTTTCAGAACTTTTCTTACCTTATCTTCGGGCATATCAAGCTCTTTAGATAACTCTTCTGGAGTTGGCTCCCTACCCATATCTTGCATCATCTGACGAGAAACTCGATTTAATTTATTGATTGTCTCAATCATATGAACAGGTATTCTTATTGTTCTAGCCTGATCAGCAATAGATCTGGTTATTGCTTGTCGAATCCACCATGTTGCATAGGTAGAAAACTTATAACCTCTTCTGTACTCAAATTTATCAACTGCTTTCATCAAACCAATATTTCCTTCCTGAATAAGGTCAAGAAATTGCAGTCCTCTGTTTGTGTATTTCTTTGCAATGGATATTACAAGCCTTAAGTTTGCTTCGACCATATCTTTTTTAGCACGTCTCATCTTTGTTTCGCCCATAGACATTTTTCTATTAATTTCTTTAATTTCTTTAACAGAAAGGCCAACTGAGTTTTCAATCTCGATAATATCTTTTTGTGCGATTACAACATCCTGCTTCACATTTTCGAGTAAATCTTTTTTGTATTTCTTTTCTTTTTGAAGAGCATCAACCCATTTAACTTTAGTAAGGTTTTCAGTAAAGTTTTTAATAAAATCTTTACGCGGCATTCTAGCTTTTTTAACTAACTGCTCTTGAATAAACTTTTCCTTCTCTCTGATGTTACTTAATCCAGATCTGGCAATAATAGCGATATCATCAAACATTCTAGGGCTAAATTTTAAGAATTGGAAAATTTGTCCTAGCTTTTCATATTCAGCCTGCGCTTCCTTTGATGCTCTTCCTTTAGAGTCAACTACTTTCATGGTCTTATTAAACTGCCTTTTTAAGTTAGTCATTCTGCGCTGAACTTCTTTTAAGTCTGGTCCGTTGCTAACTTCCTCGTCTGATTTCTCAGCCTTTTCAGCCTCTTCTTTGGCTCTTTGACTTCCAGGTCCTGCAGAAGGCACATGTTCCATTTCTTCAAGAAAACCAGTTAAAAAATCATTGATTTTCTTTTCGCCATCTTTAACCATTTGATGATAGTCGATTACAAACTCAACAGTTCTTGGATAATGGACACTTGCATGCAGCAGGTCTCTCATACCCTCTTCTATTCTTTTGGCAATCTCAATTTCGCCTTCTCTTGTTAGCAGATCAACAGTTCCCATTTCGCGCATATACATTCTTACAGGATCAGTAGTTCGACCAGTTTCATTCTCAACTGCAGCTAAAGCCTCAGCTGCTTGCTCTAAAGCAATGTCATCTGAATCTTCAGATTCAGCTAGCATAAGAGTATCGGCGTCTGGAGCAGTTTCATGGACTTGAAGACCTAAATCATTGATCATTCCAATAATTTCATCGACTTGATCAGGATCTGAGATGTCTTCCGGAAGATGGTCATTAACATCTGCATAGGTCAAATAACCTTGCTCTCTCCCCTTTTCTATAAGCTCTGCAATTTTTGAGCCTTTTTTACTTAACTTGTCCACTAGTTCTCCAAATGTATTAACTATATGTAGTGATTAATTATTATTTTTCAATCACTTACTGTGCTTAAATTTCTTAATAAATTTTGATCAGCTTCTGAGATATTTTCTTTTTTTAGAATGACCTGTTGTAATTCTCTTTTTTCTGCAGAAGAAATTTCTTGCATATTATACTTTTCTTTTAAGATTTCCTCTCTATCTTTTTCAGATTTCGAAATTATATTTATACAATCAATAATCATCTTTTTTGCATCCTCAAGCGAAAGATTGATATCAGATATAAGAGCTTCACTAAAAACATTTTTTATTGGCTCTTTTTCTATGCTTTCAAAGACAATCGAAGGGTTAGATTCAGGATTATTTTTGAATTTATCCCTTATGGAATGAATAAAATAAAATTTAGAATCTTGTTTTATATCATCAAATATCATATCTGCTGCAAGCTTGGGATGTTGTATCAATGAAGTAAAAATTCCTAAAACTGCTTTTTTTGCAATCTGAGATGATGTCTTGGGATTTGTATTATTTGGTTCATTTTGTATCTCAACCCTTCCTGGAAAGGATGAAGAGGTAAGAAGTTTTGCAAAATCAAGACTGCATACTTTTGATACCTCATCAATGTAGGCTTCTTTAAGTGGCTGATTGTTTATCTTGCTAACAAGAGATGCGGCAAATTTTGCAGCAATCGATCTGCCCTCAATAGTATCAAGGTCAGCTTGCTCTTTAACTGTATCAAGAAAAAATTGAGAAAATGAAATTGCGCTCTCGGAAAGATCTAAAAAAGCTTGTTTACCTTTTTCATTGATAAAGCTATCAGGATCATGACCTTCATCAAGAAAAATAAATTTAATATTAATATCCTCTCTTAATATAGGTAACCCATTCTCTACAACCCTCCATGCGGCTTTTCTGCCTGCAAGGTCGCCATCAAATGCAACGTATATATTTTTTGAATACCTCATCAATTTAGAAATATGCAGGCCTGTAATGGCAGTACCCAAAGAAGCAACTGCATTCTTCACGCCGTTTTGATGGAGGGCTATTACATCCATGTATCCTTCAACAACAAAAACTGATTGAAGAGGGTTATTTAATTTACGTGCCTCATATAACCCATAGAGCTCTTTTGATTTACTGAATGTCTTTGTTTCAGGTGAATTAAGATACTTTGGCTCTCCTTCATCAATTATTCTTCCGCCAAAAGCAATATGGTCACCTTTTATATTTCTTATTGGAAACATTAACCTTCCTCTAAACCTATCCTTCATCTTTTCAGAAAAAAGCCCAGATTCAGAAAGATCTTCCTGCTTATATTCTTTTGATAATATTTTAAACAACCCTTCCCATTCATCCAGGGCATATCCAATGTTAAAAAATTTTGCGGTCTCTCCTGTTATCGATCTAGATTTAAGGTAATCTACTACCTTATTGCCAGTATCTGCTTTCAATTGTTTTTCGTATATCTCTACAGCACGCGCATTTATACTCAGAGCTTCTTTGGTATCTACCGATTTGTGAGTTCTAGGAACCTCTAAACCGACTGACGAAGCGATGCTCTCAACCGCATCAACAAAATCTAGATTCTCGTAATTTCGTAAAAAATTAATTGAATTTCCCTTGGCGTTACAGACAAAACAATAATAAAACTGTTTGTCCTGGTTTACTGCCATTGAAGGGTTGGTATCATCATGAAAAGGACAAATACCCCAAAAATTATTGCCTTTTTTATTTAATTGAACACGCCTGCCAATAATATCGACAATATCTGATTGATCTAGTATTTGATCTATAAAACTAGATGGTATCGACATTTTGATTTAACCAATTATCTATTAAAATTTTTGCTGCATGCGCATCAATAGCTTCACTCTTAATACTTTTCTTGTTCTCAGTCATTAATTCTTTAAAATTTTGTCTTGCCTCAAAGCTTGTTAGCCTCTCATCAATATATTTACACTCTATTCCAGTTAGTTTATAAAGTTTTTTATGGAACTTTTCTACAAGTTTCATAATATCACTATCTGTTCCATCCATATTTAATGGCTTTCCTATTAACATTAGCTGCGGCTGCCACTCATTAATTATTTCCAATATTTGGTCCCAATTAATTCTATTATCCTTATTAAAAACAACCGCTAAAGGAGAGGAGCTTTTTGTAATAGTTTGACCTACAGCTACTCCTATTTTTTTTGTTCCAAAATCAAAAGCTAATATTTGCATAGTTTTAGTTTGATGAGAAATTCCAATCTCTAACAATTTCTATGAAACCATACTCATCGAGCATTAATGGATCAAAGGCTGGAAAAGGAGCAGATTCATTTAAAATTCTAATTGCCAATAAATCAATTTCATCAACACCTGATGATATTGCTATTTCTGATCTTATTAAATTGCCAAGCGAATCGATGGTCGCAATGATTTGGACCATTTCATTATTTAGGCTTAGACCATTTTCAGAAATTATCTTGTCTCCGGCTGATTCAATTTGTCTTTGCCATAGGTTTAAATACTGAGCCTCAGCATTATTTACAATTGAATTTGCTTGTAGCTTTTTAACCTTGTTTGATTGCAACGAACTTTTTTTCGTTAATGAAATATTTGAGAGTCTATTGTCATTGATATCTATCTCAGAAATGTCAGGCATTACAGATGCAGAACCTATCTCATCAATATTTGAATTTGCTAATTTAACATTAATAATGGGAGTGTTTTTCAGAAAAGGTAATTCATAAAAAGTTGTAAATGTTATGCCAAATATTAGTGCTAGATGAATAATTATAGATAGCACAAAAGATTTATTAAGATTTAATGATCTTGAGCTAGAGTTTTTTGTTAGTAAGTGTGAGCTCATAAACCTTGAATATATTCCTTAATTGGATTTTTTCCCGATTGGTTAAATATTTCTCTAGCGCATGTCGGGCTAGTTATATTGATCTCCGTTAATTTGTCACCAATCATATCTATACCAGCAAAGTTAATGCCTTCATCTTTTAGTTTTTTTGCAACAATTGATGCAACTTCCATTTGCTTATTAGTTATTTGCATGGCAACACCTTTACCCCCAGCAGCTAAATTGCCTTTAAAATTTCCACCTTGAGGTATTCGAGCTAAAGCAATCTCAAAAGGATTCCCGTGTATTACTAAAATTCTAAAATCGCCATCATAAATATCTTCTAAGAACTCCTGTGCAATAATTTTTAGCGAAGAATTGGCAGTCATTTTTTTAACTATCTCTATCTGATCTTCTTTGATTTCATCAAATTTATAAATAGAAGCTCCACCCATTCCATCAAGAGGTTTAACAATAATATTTTTATGTTTTTTTTGGAAATCTATTACTTTTTCAATATCAGATGTGATGATTGTGTCTGGAATATAATCAGAAAAATATAGAGCAAATACCTTTTCATTAAACTCTTTTATTGCCCTTGGATTGTTATAAACCCTAGCTCCGTTATTCTCAGCTAAGCTTAATAAATGTAAGCAATTGTTATAATTAGTATCAACTGGAGGGTCTTTACGCATAAATACATAGGAAAAATCTGAAAGCTTAAATGACAAAGGCGAAGTTACTGAAAATGATTTTTCTATATCTACAAACTTACAATCTGCATAGACATCTTTTTGAAAGATATTAATAGATTCCATTTCACATTGGTAAATCTCAAAACCTTGCGCGCTTGCCTCTTCCATCATAAAAATTGATGTATCTTTCTTATGATTTAATGAATCAAATGCATCTGTTATAAATAAAAGTTTTTTGCTCATAATTTTCCAAGAAAGTTTCTTGCAAGTGTAAGGCCAACAATAGCAGCGGTCTCTGCTCTTAAAGTATGGTTGCCTAGAAGTTTAATACTAACATTTTTGTCAATTAAAAGAGATCTCTCTTCCTCGGAAAACCCTGATTCTGGGCCAGTTATTAGCCCAATTGAAGTATCATCTTTGATGTCATCATTATTTAAATTATTGGTGCCTGTAAAATCAAAGGCTATAAAACTATCTATTGCAAAATTATCTTTATCTGTAACGATTTTTTTAAGATTTTTTAAAAATACTATTTGGGGTAAAAAATTTCTTCCTGATTGTTTACATGCTCCAACAACAACATCTTCAAGCTTTAATATTATTTTTGATACATTTTTTTTTGCAATGCTTTGATCAACATAATCAGGTCTGTAAATGAAGATTCTATTTACTCCGATTTCGATAAGCTTTTGCACCATGAAATGTAAATTATCTTTTTTGAGAACCGGGATGATGCTTGAGGTTTTATTACTATTCTCAGCCTCCTGTATAGGATTAGATGTTAAAAAAAGTTTTGTCTTATTACGAGCAATACCTCTTATTTCAAATTTTCCTGTCAGACCTCTGCCATTAAAAACCTCGACACTATCTCCTTCAGCTAGCCTTAAGACCTTAGAAAGGTGGATAGATTGAAGTGAGTCTAGGTCTATAGATGCACTATGTTCCGTGAATGATTTACTATAAAATCTATGAAGCCTCATTCCAACATTATAGCTACTGGTTAATAAGAATGTCAGAGATAACTATTATATTGATTCGACATGGAGAAGCCTCGGCCTCTTGGTCAGAAGACCCAGACCCTGGATTAAGCAAAGATGGTATTAATCAGGCAGCAAATCTCTGTGAAGATGAAAGCTTTAAAAATCTTCATGATTTTAAATTTATTTCAAGCCCCAGAAAAAGAGCCCAAGAAACTTCAAGTTTTCTATCAAGCAAATTGAATAAAGTGATTGAAATTAATAATGTCTTTGATGAAATTCCTGCTAAAGGAGTCTTGCTTGAAGATAAAATGGATTGGCTCAAAGGTATTGCTTCGATGCCCATTAGAGATTTGCCAATTTCAATTCAAGAATGGAATGAAAGAATAATTGATGCAATCTTATCAATAAATCAAGATAGTATAATTTTTACACACTTTATGGTTATGAATGCAGTTGTAACTTATACAAAACGATTTTCTAAGCTAGTGAATATCAGCCCTGATTACACTTCGACAATAAAGATTACAGCAAAAGATTCTCAAATTATTTCATTAAAGGTTGGGGATCAGAAAAAAACTAAGATCAATATATAAAAAACTATTGAGCAATTTTTAAACAACTGTAAAATTTAATGACCAAAAATTAATTGCTTTAAATTGACAAAAAAAGAATCATCCTTTGATAGCTATTCAAAAAAACCTCTCAAAGACGAGGTTAGAAAAGCAATGAAGAGATATTACAAACAGCTTTATTCGAGTGCACCTATAGATGTGTATGATCTTGTTTTGTCAGAGGTAGAGCCCCCTCTTCTAATTCAAACTATGAAATATGCTAATAACAATCAATCAAAAGCAGCTAAAATTCTTGGTATCAATAGAACAACTCTTCGCACTAAACTTAAAAAATATAATATTGGAAAATAATGAGCCTTATACAACCAAAAACAGCCCTAGTAAGTCTCTCTGATAAAACTGGATTAAATGAGATTGTTAAATATCTTGCCTCTAAGAATGTAAAGATCCTCTCTACCGGTGGTACGTACAAAGCAATTAAAGAGATATGTTCAGATGTTATAGAGGTTTCTGAATTTACTGGATTTGAAGAGATGATGAATGGAAGGGTTAAAACTCTTCACCCAAAAATACATGCTGGCATTCTTGCAAGAAGAGATAAAGACTTAGAAGTGTTGTCTGAAAGAGGCTTTGAACCAATAGATCTTGTTATAGTAAATTTATACCCATTTAAAGAAACTGTTGCTTCGAACTGTTCTTTTGAAGAAGCCATTGAAAAAATTGATATTGGTGGGCCAACAATGATTAGATCTGCAGCAAAAAACTTTAAAGATGTTGCTGTTTTGACTGACCCAGCCGACTATGCAGAATTTATAAATCAATGGGAAAATGATGGCGGTGTGTCGATTGAATTTAGGGAAAAACAAGCAAAAAAAGTTTTTGCTTTGATGGCAGACTACAACGCTTCTATTGCAAACTATTTATCTAATGAAGATGAAAAAACACTACCAAATTTTGTATTTAGTAAATCTTCACAATTAAGATACGGCGAAAATCCTCATCAAGAAGCAAGACTCTTGGCCTTTGATGGTCTTCAAAATAAAAATATTGCAAATGCTGAGATCCTCCAAGGAAAGGAAATGTCATACAACAATATTGTTGATGCTGATGCTGCATGGGAATGTGTTAGAGAATTTGATGATCCTGCTTGTGTCATTGTTAAGCATGCCAATCCTTGTGGAGTTGCTTCATCTCACTCACATCTTGAAGCATATAACTTAGCATTTCAAACAGATCCTACTTCTGCATTTGGAGGTATTATTGCTCTAAATGGACCTCTAGATGGAACAACAGCAAATGAAATTAATCAAAGGCAGTTTGTTGAAGTCATTATTGCTACAGACTATAGCGAAGAAGCCCTTGAGATCCTTAAAAGCAAAAAAAATATTAGAGTTTTAAAAGTAGATTTAGAGCAAGATAATCCATATCCAGGAGTTATAAAAAAAGTCTCTGGAGGAATTTTGATTCAAAGTGATGATAGTTTTAGCGTTCCTGAGTCATCTCTAGTTTGTGTGTCAAAAAGACAGCCAAGTGAGGAAGAAATGGGAGATTTAATGTTTGCTTGGAAAGTAGCAAAGTTTGTTAAATCTAACGCTATAGTCTATGCAAGAAACAAACAAACAATTGGAATTGGAGCTGGGCAAATGAGCAGAGTAATAAGCGCAGACATTGCTAACCTAAAGGCTAGTGAAGAAGGACTTGAAGTTAAAAATGCTGTCATGGCTTCCGATGCTTTTTTCCCTTTTAGAGATGGCATTGATAAAGCTGCGTCTAGTGGTATAGCGGCAATAATTCAACCTGGTGGCTCTATAAGAGATGAAGAAGTGATTGCGGCTGCTGACGAAAATGATATGGCAATGGTATTCACTGGAACGAGGCATTTTAGACACTAATGAAAATACTGGTTATTGGGTCTGGAGGAAGAGAGCATGCATTGGCATGGAAGGCAGCCCAAGATGAAACTGTATCTGAAGTTTTTGTATGCCCAGGCAATGCTGGAACAGAGCTAGAAGAAAAATTAACAAATATTGCTATTGATCATACTGACTTTGATTCAATTGAAAAATTCTGTCATGAGCAAAAAATTTATTTGGTAATTATTGGACCAGAGCAACCTTTGGTAAATGGATTGACAGACTTCTTAGTATCAAAAAATATTAATGTATTTGGGCCTTCTAAAGCTGCGGCTCAATTAGAAGGATCAAAAACATTTTCTAAAGATTTCTTTAAAAAATACGGCATACCGACTGCTGATTATGCTTCCTTTGATAATTTTAATTCTGCATCTCATCATTTAAATGAAATTAATTACCCAACAGTAGTAAAAGCTGATGGTCTGGCTGCAGGAAAAGGCGTCATAATTTGTGAAAACAAAGCAGAAGCCATAGATGCACTTGAAAGTATTTTTAATGACAATGTCTTTGGAAGCGCTGGAAGCAGAGTTGTTATTGAAGACTTTTTAAAAGGTGAAGAAGCAAGTTTTATAGCTGTAGTTAGTAAAGATAAAATTATTCCTCTAGCAACAAGTCAAGATCATAAGGCTATTGGTGAAGGTGATGTTGGTTTAAACACTGGTGGCATGGGTGCTTATTCTCCAGCACCTATTGTTACTGAGGCAATTCATGAAAAAATTATAAATGAAGTGATGGAACCTACAATACATGGCCTTATTGCAGAAGGGTCTCCATATTTGGGATTTTTATACGCTGGCCTAATGATTGATGGTGATGATATTACAGTTCTTGAGTTCAACTGCAGATTTGGCGATCCAGAAACTCAGCCTATTCTAATGAGGCTTGAATCAAGTCTTGTTGAACTTTGCATGAGCGCTATTAATGATGAGATGGAACAACATGATATTAAATGGAACCCAATGTCTGCTTGCGGTGTTGTTATAGCCTCAGGAGGATATCCTGAGAAATATGCTTCAGATAAAGAAGTTCTAATTGAACAAGGAGATGATTCAGGTTCTAAACTGTTTCATGCAGGTACCAAGTTAGTAGATGGCAAAGTATTAACATCTGGGGGAAGAGTTTTTTGCGCTACTGCACTTGGAGATGATCTCAAAAAAGCACAAGAAAAAGCATATGAATTAGTGAATAAGGTTAGCTTTGAAAATTCTTACCATAGAAAAGATATAGGTTATAAAGGTATTTATATGGGTGTTAAATGGGTTTAATAGATAACATTATTAACGAATGTGATATCGCATTAAAAACTTTGTCCAACTCAAAACCAGGCACTAATAGAGAATATCCAGTCAGTGAGAAATCTAGCAAAAGTGAAGAACTTACTAAACAAGAGAAGAATTTATCTATTCAAATGATGCGAGTTAACTTGGCTGGTGAGGTTGCTGCACAAGCCTTGTACAGAGGTCAAGCTATGGTGTGTAAAGATCAGGAAATTAGAGAGCACCTTATTGAGGCCGGAGAAGAAGAAACGGATCACTTAATCTGGTGCAAAAGAAGATTAGATGAGCTTGATGGCAGGAGCTCTGTTTTTAATCCTATTTGGTATGTAGGGTCCTTTGCTATAGGCGCTATATTTGGAAATATGGGAGAAAAAATAAGCTTGGGCTTTGTTGAAGAGACTGAAAAGCAGGTTGTAAAGCATATTGATAAGCATCTTGATAAGATTTCACCAAAAGATCAGGACACCATAGATATACTTAAAACAATGCGTGAAGATGAAGATACGCATGCGAAACAGGCTGAAGAAAGTGGTAGTGAAGAACTTACTAAACCGACAAAAAAAATTATGGAATACACTGCCAAGATAATGACATCCTCTAGCACATATATATAGTCACCTAGACTATTTCATTTGTTGCCACTTAATTGGCACTCCTTCAAGTTGATATCGATTGGATTCTTCTCTCAATTTTTCATACTCTGTTTTAGATGAATATACGGTAACTATGAGAGCATTTTGTTTATTTGCAGTTATTCTTAACACCCTACCCATTCTCTGAATTCTTTGCCTTTTAGATGATGAAGCGCTTAGTATCATGGCTCCATCTGCCTCAGGCATATCAAATCCTTCATCTAAAGCAGTACAACTAACCAAGACATTTAAATTGCCGCTCTTGAAGTTATTTAAATTTTCTTCTCTTTCTGAAGCATCGAGATCTGTATTGTAAATTGCTGATTGATATCCTTTGGTATTAATAATTGTATTGAATTCTTTAGCTTGTTTTTTATTCTCTGTAAAAACTATCCAGCTGTCTCGTTTATATTTTTGTAGTAGCTCAATTCCAAAAGGTATTCTATTTTTTGAGTTTTTTACCATTCTTGCCCTGTTAAAGATCATCATCTTGAGCGGGTAATCATTCAAATTATTTCCACCTATAGTGGCTGCCCTTCTTTGAATGCTTTTAGTAAATTTTTTATATTCATCTTCCTCTTCTGGGGTCATTGCAGCATATGCATAAAGCAACTTGAAATTAACAATAACTTCGTCTTCTCTTGCATCAATGTAATCGTAATCAAAGATAATATCGCCCAGAATTTTTTTTATAATAATGTAAAAATTATCGTCATAATCTCTTTCCGGTGTTGCAGACAGGCCGAGAGTTGCGTGCCAGTAATTTGTGAGTGTTTCTCCTCTTTTTTCTGTACCAATTTTGTGGCACTCGTCTACTATAAGCAGAGTCTGAGATGCATCAAACTTGTCAATAATATTTTTTACTGAATCAATTGTTGAAATTGTGATCATCGAAAGCTCTTCTAGATGCTCTCCACCACCATTTAATGATAGTTGATTGGCATCATAAGATTGCAATAAGCCTTCATACCATTGATCTAATAATGCAATTGAAGGAACAACAATTAAAATAGAATTATTTGGATTTTCTTCTAGATATTGCTTAAGGCAATGAATAGCAAATACTGTTTTGCCCCCTCCGGTAACAACTTTTACAATTCCCCTCTTCCTATTCCACCATAATGGAAAAGCAGTTTCTTGCCATTCTCTTAACTTCAAAGAAGCTTTCCTCTCATTAAGCTCTCACCAATTAGGTATACATTAATGCCATTACTTTTAAGCATTTCGATATCGCTGCTATTTTTAATACCGGATTCTGATACAAATATATTTTTGCCGTCAAATTCCTGTTTTAAATTTATAGAATTTTGAATATCTACCTCAAATGTTTTTAAATTTCTATTATTTACTCCGATTATCGCATTCTCAAACATCTTTACCCTATCAAGCTCGATCTTGTCATGAACTTCTATCAAATAATCTAGTTTGAGATTCTCAGCCAAATTAATAAAGTGACTAATTTCTTCATCATTCAGAATACTTGCTATAAGAAGAATACAATCTGCGCCCATTAATTTTGCTTCATAGATTTGATACTCATCAATCATGAAATCTTTTCTAAGTATGGGTAATTGAGTGATTTTTCTTACTTCTTTGAGGTACTTTGGACTCCCAAGAAAGTAGTTTTCCTCTGTAAGAATTGAAAGAGCAACTGCACCCAATTCTTCATATTCTTTTGCTTTTTTTATGTGATCAAAATCTTCTGCAATAATTCCAGCGCTGGGAGAGGCTTTTTTAATTTCTGCGATTATAGCTTCATCTTTTTCAGTTAAGCTCTGCTTAAATCTAGGATTTTCTAGATTTAATTCATTAATCTCTTTTTTAAGATCATCCAATGAGACAAGCTTCTTCTTTTCTTCAAGCTTAGCCTTAGTGTTAATTACAATCTCTCTTAGAATACTCATTATTGATTTGATGCCCTAATATAAGCATTGAGCTTATTTGCGGCCTCTCCATTATTCATCAAAGCAAAGGCTTGCTCTATGCCATCTTTTATAGATTCGGCTTTATTGGCAAGATATATCGCTGCTCCTGCATTTAAAGCAATCATGTCCTGAACAGCTGATTCTTTTCCAGAAAATGCTTCATTAACTAGTTCGAGGCTCTGTTCTGGAGAGTTTGCAGCTATCTCCTCAAAACTCCTTAAGGAAAGTCCAAAGTCTTTAGGTGAAATTACATAGTTGTTTATCTCATTATTTTTTAATTCAGATACAAAAGTTTTTCCTGTAATGGTAATTTCGTCTAGCCCATCTTCCCCATGCACTATAAGAACCCTATTCATATCAAGATGTTTTGCTACTGATGAAAACGTCTCAACCAGCGATTGATCATAAACGCCTATTATTTGTCTTTTTGCCCCGCATGGATTTGTATGAGGTCCTAAAAGATTGAATATTGTTTTCTTAGCAATTTTTTGCCTTACAGGCATTACATATTTCATAGAGTCATGATGCAGAGGGGCAAATAAAAAAACAAAGCCAACTTCATGAAAAACATTGAGCAGCTTTTCTCTATCGTGTGCAATATTTGCACCTGCTGCAGTTAAAAAATCAGCACTGCCTGATTTACTAGACACAGCCCTATTGCCATGTTTTGTAACAGAAGCTCCGCTAGCAGCAGCAACAAACGAAGATGCTGTTGAACAGTTAAATGTATGCAGGCCTGACCCACCTGTGCCACAAGTGTCTATATGGTCAAGTGTGCCAACATCAAACTTAAGAGATTTATCCCGCATAACTGACGCTGCAGCAGATATCTCTGTCTCTGTTATGCCTTTTGCATTCAATAACAATAAGAAATTTTCAATCTCTATATCATCTACGGCTCCAGTCATAATATTATTTATGGCTTGCTGCATATCTAAAAAATTTAGATCTAATTTTTTATTAAGCTGGTTAATAATGTCTTTCATAATGCTACAAAATTTTTAATTAAGTCCCTTCCATGCTCAGTATCTATGGATTCTGGATGAAATTGAAAACCATATATTGGTTTGTCTTTGTGCTTAACTCCCATAATGAGGTCTGGATCATTTTCTATTGTGGCTGTAATGATTAATTCCTTGGGGAGGCTTTCCTTTTTTATAATCAAACTATGGTATCTAACTACAGAGTAAAGCTCATTTATGCCTTTATATATATCATCACCATTATGTTTAATGATAGATTTTTTTCCATGCATAGGTAATGGAGCTTTTATTATTTCAGCTCCAAATGCTGCTCCTATAGATTGATGTCCTAGGCATATCCCAAGAACTGGAATATTAACAGACTTAATTAGCTCAACTGAAATTCCAGCCTGAAGAGGCGTGCATGGTCCGGGGGAAATAATTATCTTTCTAGGATTCATTTCCAAAACTTCCGAAACACTACACTCATCGTTTCTTATTACTTTTATATCAGATTCTATTTCTCCAACATAATGAACAAGGTTGTATGTAAAACTATCGTAGTTATCTATAACCAGAATCATTGGATCATCTCCAGAGCATCTAGAAAGACTTTTGCCTTTTGTTTGCACTCTTCCCATTCTTTTTCAGGAATTGAGTCTGCGACTACACCCGCTCCTGCACCAACGTGGATAATACTGTCTTTTATAACAGCTGTTCTTATTGCGATTGCTGTATCGACATCACCATTCCAAGATATGTATCCAATTGCGCCTCCGTATATACCTCTTGAGCTAGGCTCGATCTCATTTATAATCTCCATTGCTCTTATTTTTGGAGCTCCTGACAATGTTCCTGCAGGCAAAGATGCTTTGATTGCATCCATATAATTCAAATTAGTCAATAATTGTCCTGTTATATTTGAAACTATATGCATGACATGAGAATATTTTTCAATAATCATCTTGTCAGTAACTTTTACAGAACCAATTTCAGATATCTTGCCAACATCATTTCGACCTAAATCTATTAACATAAGATGCTCTGCGATTTCTTTGGGATCATTTAGAAGATCAGTCTCATTACCTTTATCTTCATCTATAGTTTCGCCTCGCTTTCGTGTGCCTGCAATTGGCCTTAATGTTACTTTATCTTGTTCAAGTCTTATTAATATTTCTGGAGATGCGCCAACAACCTTGCATTCTTTTAGATTTAGATAGTACATATATGGAGATGGATTAAGAACCCTGAGGGCTCTATATAGTTCAAAAGCATCTGAATCAAAAGGCAAAGAAAAATCTTGAGCTAAAACCACCTGAAAAGCATCACCCTCAAGAATGTAATCTTTAATCTTTTTTACCCCGTTAAGATATTCATCTTTTTTAAAATTCGAATTGAACTCTAGTTGGCCAGTTGGTTTTTTAAAATCTAATAATTGATTATCTTTTTCAATAAGGAAAATTTCTTCCATAGATTCAAGAATATTTAAAGCTTCATCATATGAGCATGAAGATGGATCAACGTTATAAACAAGCTGAATGGAATTATCAGTATTATCAAAAACAATTAATTTATCAGATTTCACCAGATAAATTTCTGGCATATGTTCTTTAAATTTTGATTCTTTTGGTTGAAGGCTATCAATTTTCTTTTCAGCATATCTAGAGCTTTCATACGCAAAAAAACCAACATAACCTCCATAAAACCTTGGAAGGTTATCTATGCCAGGTGAGTGATATTTTGATGTGAGGTTGCTTACCTCGCCAAGAGGATCCTCAGATTGATAGCTGTCTAGATTGTTGTCTTGAAAAGTTTCAACAGTATTGCCTAAAACCTTAATATATTCTTTACAATCAATTCCCAAGATAGAGTATTGGGCCCACTTAATTCCCCCTTCAACAGACTCAAGAAGAAAAGAATTCTCATCTTGATTTAATCTGGAATAAATAGATAAAGGAGTTTCATTATCTTTATAGATTTTTTTTGCAATAGGAATGATATTAAATCCCTTATCTACAAAGTTATTGAAATCTTGTCTAGTTATCATCGTTCAGTATGTTATTTATTTTAATAATATCGCCTACTTCAACTTTATTATGCTTGAACCAATTCTTCTTTACTTCAAGTGCATATAAGACTGGTTTTGAGGAGCATACAGATTCCTCCGAAAAAGGTTCCATGTGATGGATTTCAATTATTTTTCCATTTTTATTAATGTAAGCAACATTAAGTTCAGCTGGGGTATTCTTCATCCACATGCATTGTGTTTTAGTATAATCCCACGCAAAAAACATACCATAATCATCTGATATATTTTTTATATTCATTAATCCTTTTTTTCTAAGCTCAAATGTATTTGCAATATCAATCTCATCAAGATAATTATTTAGGTCAATTAATTTAGCAGCGCCGATTTGTGGCGATAAAAGTAAAAAAATAAATATATAAAACTTATACGATCTTTGAACGTAGGTCTGAAATGGTCTGCTCATAATTATCTGTATTAAAAATTGCAGATCCTGCAACAAATGTATCTGCTCCAGCTTCAGCCGCTTTTGCAATGGTGTCTTTGTTAATACCGCCATCTATCTCAAGACGAATATCTCTTCCTGAGGCATCAATCATTTGCCTGACTTTTTTTAATTTATCTAAAGAGCTGTCTATAAATGATTGTCCCCCAAATCCTGGATTGACACTCATGATCAAAACAAGGTCAAGTTCATCCAGCACATTCTCAAGAATATCTAAGGAAGTTGCTGGGTTAAAAACTAATCCAACTTTACAGCCCTTCTCCTTAATAGCCCTGATTGATCTATGAACATGCCTTGATGCTTCAGGGTGAAAACTTATTAGATCAGCTCCAGCCTTTATAAAATCTTGAGCCAAGCTATCAACAGGATCAATCATTAAATGAACGTCTATAAAGCTTTTGATTCCATAGTCTCTCAGAGATTGGCAAACCATTGGGCCAATGGTTAAATTTGGCACATAATGATTATCCATAACATCAAAATGAATCCAGTCTGCTCCGGCTTCAATTACATCTGAGACTTCTTCACCTAGCTTGGCAAAATTTGCAGATAGTATAGATGGAGCGATTATGTGCTTTATTTTACTCATAGGTTAATTTTCATCTTTAAACACTTTATTGGCAAGAGCTAACCTCTCAATTGTTCCTGTATCTATCCATATTCCATCAAAAAACTCGCCGCTCACTTTTCCAAGCTGTATATATTTATGTATAACTGGATTCCAAATGCTATAAGGCGTTTTAATATTTTTAAATCCCTTAAATATTTTAGGGTTGATTACTGAGATTCCACTCCATGTCATATTATTTGAGTCAGTGATTGAAACTACTGAATCATCAATTGAAAAATCACCCACTAAATTGTGATCAGGGTTTTTTACTCCAACGATATGGGCATATTCGACATCCATAACTAAAGTATCTAGTCTGAATTCATGACATATATCTGCATTGATTAATAAAAACGACTCATCACCTAAATAATTTAATGCCTGCTTTACACCTCCCCCAGTGCCTAATAGCTCGGCTTCATCTGAGAATGTAATTTTTGTATTTGGGAACATTGAAATTACGTGATCTTTTACACGTGACTTTAGATAAAAGACATTAATAACTATTTCATCAAAACCATTTTGTATTAAAAGCTCTATATTTCTCTGAATTAAAGATTTATTCCCAACCATTAAATTCGGCTTAGGTACCGTGTCTGTTAGTGGCCTTAATCGTTTACCAAGGCCTGCAGCAAGAATCATGGCCTTCATAGCTCATTCATCCTTTTTCTTAAAGCAGGGCTAGCTTTTTCGATTAGCAGTGTTTTACATGTATGATTTTCTTCAGGAATTAAATTGATAAAATTGTCTAATATCTGTGATAAATCTTTAAGTCGAAATGATCTTTTAGTTTCTAAATATAATTTTGATAGAGTCCCTAAAATTCGCATGCCTCTTTGGATTCCGCCCCACCTTAACCATTCAAAAGTATCTAGAGCATGAACATCTAGCTTCATGAATTCATTATATCTTTTTAGTTGTTTGAGGATTATTTCTTTCGAATAAGTCTTATAGTGGTCAATAAAGATCCCGGCCAAATCGATTCCAATTGGTCCATGGCATAAATCTTGAAAATCTATAACACAAATATCATTCTTAATTGCATGAAGGTTTCTTCTTTCAAAGTCAAAGTGACAATTCATCCATGGTTGTTGACTTAAATTTTCTAGTGCTTGTTGTTCAATGTCACTCAATTGAGAAGAAAGGCTTATATCCAGAAAGTTATTCAGAAACATTTCCTCCATCATTCGCATTTGAGTAGATAAGTCATCTAAGGTTAGAGTTGGGAGTTGAGGTATTTGGGCTAAATGCAATCTAGATAAAAGCTTTACAGTTTCATCTAATAAAAGCCCTCTATTATCTTTTTCAATATCAATATCAATAAGAGAAATATCTCCAATGTCTTGCTGAATAGTTACGCCTATCTTCCCATCATGATTTAGCACTCTAGGGCAGGATATGCCTGACTTAGCCAAATATTCTGAGGTATGAACAAAAGATGTGTGATCACCATACAGGGGGTCTAGATAACATAATATTACTGTCTCATCATTCTGCAGATGAAGCCTATAATAAACTCTTCCACTAGCTTCTAGTTTTAAAGGGCTAATATCAGATGGATCATAGCCAAGTTTATTAGCTAAAAGATAAATGTCAGTATCTTTCAATTAACTATTTTTAACTTCCTCTGGCAGAGGGGTGTTATCTGGAACAAAAAAGTCTGGCATAAGTTCTGCAAAAGGTACATCAGCGTATTTAGTGAAATCAGTTATACCTGCAGAATGAAGAACCAAATCATCAATACAAAAATTACCAGTAAACGATTTTGCATCTTTTGTAAGTATTTCATATGAAGCATCAGCCATGATGTCTACATTTCTTGAAAGTCTCATTATTTCATCTCCACCTAAATGATTTTGAACTGCAGCAGTAGCAATAGCTGTTCTTGGCCATAATGCATTTACAGCTATGCCAAACTCTTTGAATTCTTCTGCCATACCTAAAACACACATACTCATTGTGTATTTTGCCATCGTGTAAGCAACGGTGCCTGAGAACCATTTAGCACTCATATCTAATGGTGGTGATAGATTTAATATATGTGGATTCTCCGACTTTTTTAGATGAGGCAAACAATACTTACTAACCATGTATGTTCCTCTGCCATTTATCTGATGCATAAGATCATACCTTTTCATAGCTGTATCTGTTACGTTAGTGAGCTGGATTGCTGAGGCATTATTGATGCAGATATCAATGCCTCCAAAATGCTCTACAGCCTGATTAATAACATCTCTCACATTATCTTCATCTCTAATATCACAAACTACTGGGAGTGCATCACCTCCAGCTTGAACTATTTCGTCAGCAGCTGTAAATATAGTGCCAGGCAATTTAGGATGTGGTTCTGTAGTCTTTGCTGCTATGACGATCTTAGCTCCATCTGATGCAGCTTTCTTTGCCATTGCCAAACCAATGCCTCTACTGCCACCAGAAATGAAAATTACTTTATCTTTTAAGCTCATATGTTTCCTCTTGTTGCTAAATTTATCTATGTATTAAAATTTTTCCATATATGGTCTCAAGTCTATCTCATGAGACCAAGCACTTCTATGCTGACAGTGTATATTCCAATAATTTTCAGCAATCATATCTGGTCTTAAAATACCATCTTGATCTTTCAAAGCATAAATATCAGGGAAAAGCTCTTTTATAAACTGCGTATCAATAGCGCCATCGATTATAAAATGAGCTACGTGAATACCTTGGGGGCCAAGCTCTCTTGCCATGCTCTGAGCTAAAGCTCTTAACGCAAATTTTGCTCCAGCAAATGCTGAAAACCCAGCACTCCCTCTCAGCGAAGCCGTGGCACCTGTAAAGAATATGCTGCCATGACCCCTTTTCTTCATATATTTAGCAGCCTCTCTTCCAGTTAAAAATCCTGCAAAGGCTGCCATCTCCCAAACTTTTTTATAAACTCTCGAGGTAGTCTCTACTATTGGGTAATAAACATTAGCGCCTGGATTAAAGACAACGACATCTATTGGTGCAACTGTTGATTCTATTTCTTTAAATAATTTAATTACAGCCTCTTCATCACGAGCATCAACCCCAAAACCTTTGGCGTAACCACCTTCAGTTGAAATTTCTTCACATAAGGCTTCTAGTTTCTGGATACTTGTTGGTCTTCGAACAGGGCAAACTTTATACCCCTGAGATGCAAATTTTTTTGTTATAGCAGACCCAGTGGCATCCCCGGCACCTATTATAACTGCGGAAAACTTTGATAAATCTTTCATAAAAGTGTTTAATATTTTTATTCCACTTTACAAAATTGCAGGTGAAAATGAAAGTAGACTTTATCTTTGATGTGGCCAGCCCAAATGCTTATATGGTATATAAAATTCTTCCTGAATTTCAAAAAAAGACCGGGGCTGAATTTAATTATATTCCATGCTTATTGGGTGGAGTTATGCACCTAACTAACAACAAACCACCTTTTGTAGCTTTTGCTGAAGTAGAAAATAAAATGAAATATCAGCAAGTTGAGATGACTAGATTTATAAAAAAACACTCGCTCAATGATTTTAAATTTAACTCAAATTTTCCAATGAAAACTGTAAATATCCAAAGGGGTTTAATTGCCGCAGAAGAATTAGATGTCTTTGATGCTTATCTAGAGTGTATTATTTCAGCAGTTTGGGAAAAAAATTTAAATATGGCAGATGATGAAACGCTTTATAAGACAATAAATGAGGCTGGTTTAGATTCAACCAAATTTCAAGAAATTATTACCTCACAAGCTTGCAAAGACAAACTAATAGAAAATACTCAAAGCGCTGTTGATGCTGGAGTTTTTGGTGTGCCAACATTCATCTATGAAGGTGAAATATTTTTTGGCAAAGATCACCTTGATCAACTTGAAGATGCATTAAAAGCATAAATTAAGAACTTTACAGTATAAAATCAATCTAATTAGAATAAAGGTTGTTGTGTGAATAAAAAAAATTATATTTGTATTGTTTGTATTGGGTTCTTTGTTTTACCTGAAGCTCTCTATGCAGGAGTTAGAGATCACTTAATTGAGGATAGTAGCAACAATCTATCTTGTTATAGCTATAAACCCTATCTTGGCAACATCAGCAATACTAAAGACTTTGATATTAACTCAACTGAGTTTGAGCTTACCAAAAGTAACAAGTTGATCTTAAATGGAGATGTAGTACTTGATTTTAATGAGGGGTTGCTTAAAGCAGGTAGTGCAATAATTGATAGAGATAAAAATATTATTGAATACACAAATGATGGCTATATTACTTTGAGCAATGGGCTTTTCTCATCAAAAAGTGGTTTATTTGATCATGCAAATAAGGCTCTATTTCTAACAAATGGTGAAATGTTTATTCCTGATAGAAATCTCATAATCTCGTTTGATGAGCTTTCAGGCGGTGTTGAAAATGACATGAATATAGCAGGTGCCTCTATCACTTCTTGTGGTGATCCTTCGGAGGGATGGTCTTTAGAGGCTAAAAGTTTAAATATAGATAACGTTTCTAAAAGAGGTTTGGCAAAAAATCTTACATTAAAATTATTTGATAAAAATGTTTTATATCTTCCCTGGATTCCTTTTTCCATATCATCAGAGAGAGCTAGTGGCTTTCTAGAGCCATCTCTCTCTTATTCATCAGATGGGTTAGATGCAACTATTCCATATTACAGGGTTCTTTCTAGTACATCTGACCTAACTATTGCTCCAAGAATAATTGCAAGTAGAGGGACTGGTTTAGAGCTCAATATTAGAAAGGCGCATAATAAAAAGTTCCTAAGAAATTTAGACTTAACTTATTTAAGTAAAGATAAAGAATTCTCGAGAGAGTTTGAAGAAAAAAAAGGAAGTAGATGGGCATATTCATTAGGGGATAGTTTTCAATATAAAAATTATTTTGGGTATTTAGATTGGTCAAAATCATCAGATCAGATGGTTCTTAGAGATATTCCAGGAGAAAATATATCTATAGGCAGCCAAAGATCAGAGAATTTAGCACAAACTCTATTTTTTAAAGCGAGTTACTCTAATTTAGACATTTCACTAAAGCATGAGGGTTATCAAAGTCTAAATCCCATTCTTACAAATGGATATAAAAAGTCACCAGAAGTAGATATCAACTATGAAAAAAATATCAATCAATTTAATGTTTCCTATCGAATGAATTATGCAAAGTTTGATGCTGATCTCATTCATGGGTATTTTGGCTACAAAACTATGGGTGGATATGTTTATAGAAATGACAATCCTATCGAAGGCTCAAGAATATATTCATCATTAAATATAGAAAATAATAAAATTTATAAAAATTTAAAAATATCATCAGAGCTTGGCTTTAAAAATATTTCTTATGGCATTAAAAACAGCATGATGGATGTAAACGATGTAACTGTGCCAAATGCATTAGTGAAATTAAGCTCCTCTTTCTTTAATTCATCAAATGGTTCAGTCAAGATAATTGAGCCTAAATTGGTTCTAGGTTACGTTGGTTATGAAGATCAAATTAACAATCCTATCTTCGATTCTGATGAGCTGTCACCCAATAATCAACTTTTTAATAATCATAGATTTTCGGGACTAGATAGAATCGGAGACCAAAAATTTTATACATTCGGAATAAGCTATCAAAAAATAGTCTCAGGTATGAAAAAGGTAAAAATAGATATATCTAAGAAGATATATCTTGAAGATAGAAAGGTATGGCTCAATCCAATGACAGAAATGACTATGACAACAGGCATGACTATGCATGCAGAACCAATAGTAGCTATGGCTAGCTTTATGCCTAAGAAGAACTCAATGATTATGATGTATGGAGGATTGGATGAAGAGACTGACTCAATGATGTTGGGTGGACTAAATCTCAAGAAATCATTTGCAAAGGGTTCGCTTGGCTACTCTAGAAGATATAGAAGAATGGCTGGGAGTTTTAATATAGAAATGGATTATTCTGAGGCATTTGCTGCTTATAAGATTACTCAGAATATAGACCTACTAGCTAAATTAAAAAGAGATCATGCAACAGACATAAATATAGAAAGCTTGGTGGGATTAAAATATCAAAACTGCTGCATAGGTGTTCAGCTTACTATTTCAGATAAAGAGCTATCAAAATATATTGGCTTTGATAGTAATGAGAATTATCAATATCTAGACAATGCATGGAATAATATTATCGATATTGAAAACAAAAGCAGGATTAATCTTAGCTTTGAATTAAAAGGGTTTAACTCTTCCTTTGATAAAATGAGCAGATTGTTTAATAATTCGCTTCTAAATTACTAATCTATTATGAAAATAACTAAACTTTTATTCCTTCTATTAATATCTTTTCCATCAATTTCTAAAATTGAAACGCTGGATAGGATAGCTGTAATTGTCGATGACGGTGTTTTGATGGAATCTCAAATAGATTTTGCTCTATCAGAAATTATAAAACGATATGATCAACAAAATATTCCTAAGCCCTCAATGGAGATCTTAAAAGAGCAAACTATAGAGAAGCTAATTATTGATGAGTTGCAGCTACAAATGGCTGAGAGAGCAGGAATAAGAATAAGCGACACTGAATTAAATAACACCATTGCTAGAATAGCTTCAAGCAATGGAATGACTTTGGAGCAATTTATCTCTTATCTCTCAACTGAAGGTGAGTCCTATGATGTTCTTAGAGAGAATGTGAAGAAAGAAATGACCATTCAGAGAATCCAAAGAGGTCGAGTTGGGTCAATGATCAATATTACTGACAAGGAATTCGATGCATTTCTTGCTACAGACGAATCTCTAAAAGAGCTTGAGCCAGAGCTTCAAGTTAGACAAATTTTAGTCAAAAGCTTAGATAAGGCAGAAGAAATTATTACTAGCATTGAAAATGGTTCAGATTTTGGAGAGCTAGCAAAAGAGTTTTCAATAAGTGCAAATGCCTCGGAAGGTGGAGTAATGAATTGGAGAAAAATTTCAGATATGCCAACTTTATATGCAGAGGCACTTGGTGATCTAGATGTTGGTAAAAACTCTTCTCCATTGGAAAGTGGAGCAGGCTTCCATATTCTCAAAGTTGAAGATAAGCGTGGAGATTTTGTTAAATACGAAGATCAATGGTTGGTGAGACACATTCTACTCATGCCATCAGAAATTAGGACTTTAGAAGAGACCGAAGAAGAGTTGATTGATATTAGAAATAGATTATTGGATGGTGAAGATTTTGGGGATCTTGCAAAAGAGCATTCAGAAGATCCTGGTTCTGCATTAAAAGGCGGTGAATTAGAATGGATGGGTAAAGGTATTACTGCCGCTGAATTTGAGAAAACATTTACAACTTTGGAAATAGGAATTATCTCAGAAGTTTTTGAGACCGAGTTTGGTTTTCACTTTCTTGAGGTTCTTGAAAAGCGAAATAAAGATATGACAAAGGATGCTATTGAAAACAGAGCATTCAATATTCTTTACTCTAGAAAATATGATGAAGAGCTTGAAAATAGTCTTCGTTCGATGCGTGCCGAGGCTTTTGTTGAAATCAAAGATTTAGATTGAAGAAAGTAGTATATTCTCCAGGCGAGCCCTCAGGCATTGGCATTGATCTAATTATAAAACTCAGCAATTCTAAACAATGGGAAGCACTAAATATACCTGTTTTGACTCTTTCAGATCCAACCCTTTTAAGCGAAAGAGCCAAACTGATTAATCAAAAGATAAAAATAGAAAATATTGAAAATATTGAAAATATTGACCTGAATAAAAAAGGTATCATTCAAAATCTTGCTGTTTCTAGATGTAAAAATACAACTCCTGGAAAGTTATATAAGGCTAATGCGAATTATGTTTTAAAGATCCTAGATTATGGAATCAAGCTAGCTGAGGAATCTAGTAAAACAGGACTGGTTACTGGGCCAATTAGCAAAGAGAATATTATTAAGATTGATAAAAATTTCACTGGACATACAGAAAGAATACAAGAGCTTACTGGAAGTAAAGATGTTCTTATGCTCCTTGCTTCTAAAAAACTAAGAGTTGCATTGGTCACAACTCACATTCCTTTAAGTGCTGTGCCTAATGTTATTGACGAAAAAATTATAATGGATAAAGCAATAGTTCTTCATAGTGAATTAAAGAATAAATTTAAAATAAAAGATCCTAAAATTACGATGCTTGGTCTAAACCCACATGCAGGGGAAGGTGGCAAGATTGGAACAGAAGATGCTGAAATATTACTTCCTGCTGCCAAAAAACTAAGAAAAATTGGAATAGATATATCTTTCCCAGTTTCTGCTGATACTGCTTTCACTGGCGATTTGTTAAAGAAAACAGATGCTTACCTTGCAATGTATCATGATCAAGCTCTTCCCGTACTAAAGGCTTTAAGCTTTGGGAAAGCAATAAATATAACTCTAGGAGTGCCAATCATAAGGACATCAGTGGACCATGGAGTTGCTTTAGATGTTGCTGGAAAGGATAGTTCCAATTTTTCATCCCTTTTGGAAGCATTTAAGGCTGCAAAGAAACTAATTAAATGATTGATAGAAAAACTCGAAGAAAATTTGGTCAAAATTACCTAAAGGATCCTGCGGTATTGTTTGAGATGGGCGAAGCTATAAGCCCAGCAGCGGGAGATCATTTTTTTGAGATTGGGCCTGGTATGGGGGCATTAACAAAAACCATAAATAACGATGGGGTTAATATATACGCAATGGATGTTGATCCAATAAATATAGATTATTTGAAAGAAAAGATTGTTGGACCGGCTAATTTAAATTTTAAATTAGATGATGTTATGACAACCGATCTAGGATTTCTAAGGAATAAGACTTACAGGGTGATTGGGAACCTCCCCTACAACATCTCAACTCAAATTATCTTGAAATTACTGGATTATTATTCAAATATTTATGACATGCATTTTCTTGTTCAAAAAGAAGTTGCTAAAAAAATTGCCAGCACACCATCAAATAAAGATTGGGGAAAGCTAGCTTTAAAAATTGGATCCTTGTTTTCATGTCAAATTCTATTTGACGTTCCCCCAGATGCTTTTGATATTAAACCAAAAGTTAATTCAAGCTTTATAAGGTTAAGCCCAAAAAGTAATTTGAATATTTCAGCATCGGATAAAAGTAAACTATTTAAAGTTATTGATATGGCATTTGTATCTAGAAGAAAAAATATTAGAAATAATCTAAAGAACTTTAATTTAGATTGGTCAAAAATTGGTGTAGATCCAACCAAAAGGCCAGAAGATTTATGTTTAAAAGAATTTCTAAATATATCGAAGAATTTAGAATATTGAGATGGCTCATTATGTAATAGGAGATGTTCAAGGCTGTTTTAATGAGCTGGAAGCACTAATCTCTAAGTTTGGATTTGATCCAAATAAGGATAAAATAATTTTTGCTGGCGATCTAGTGAATAGAGGTGAAAATTCTTTAGGTGTTCTTGATTTTTGCCTCAAACACAAAGATTCTACTCATGCAGTTCTTGGTAATCATGATTTTTATTTGATGCATTTAATTGCTTCAAATGGCGATGACGAGCATCTTCAACAAATACTAAACTCTCCTAATGTAGATAAGTTCTACGAATGGTTAAAGCAATTGCCTTTATTTAAAGAGATAAAAATAAGTAAAACAAACGAGAGTTTTTATATTTCTCATGCAGGCCTGCCCTTCTTCTGGAGTTTTGAGGATGCTCAACTTTACTCTGATGAAATTTCTTTTTATTTAAAGAATCATACCTCTGAATTGCTAGGGAATATTTGGGGAGACATCCCAGCTAGATGGTCTAATGAACTTTCTGGTTATGACAGGCTCAGGACAGCTATAAATTACTTCACTAGAATGCGGTTTATGGATATTGATGGCACCTTAGATCTAAATCATAAAGATGCAAGTTCAAAAAAAGACTTATATAAATGGTTTGACCTTACTCACAAAAATTTGAATGATAATGAATATATAATTTTTGGTCATTGGGCATCTATAAAAGGAAAGACTGGATTGGAAAATATAATTGGATTAGACACCGGATGTGTATGGGGTAAGAAACTTACAGCCATAAGGCTAGAAGACAAAAAATTGTTCTCAGTGGATAGATATGAAAGTTTATAAAGTTGGCGGTGCAGTAAGAGATAAGATTCTTGGTATTAAGCCAGTTGATAATGATTGGGTTGTGGTGGGAAGCTCACCAGAAGAAATGATATCAAGCGGCTTTAAACCGATTGGTAAAGATTTCCCAGTATTTCTCCACCCAGAAACCAACGAGGAATATGCTCTAGCAAGAACTGAGAAAAAAGAAGGTTATGGTTATCAAGGTTTTAATTTTTACTTTGGCAAAGACGTTTCTTTGGAAAAGGACTTATCTAGAAGAGATCTTACTATAAACGCTATTGCTGAAGATCAAAATGGAGTATTAATAGATCCTTTTAATGGGATCAATGATATTGAGAAAAAAATATTTAGACATGTATCTTCAGCGTTTTCAGAAGACCCTTTAAGAGCAATCCGTGTTGCTAGATTTAAATCATACGAACATCTCAATGAATTTAATCTTGCATCAGATACAGATTCTGCCCTTAGAGAAATAGTTGAATCTGAGGAAATATCAAAACTTTCAATGGACAGGATATGGTCTGAAATTAGAAGAGCTCTTCAGAATGCTCATTCTTCTGAATTTTTTAGAATGCTTATTAATTTTAAAATGAATAAATATTTTTTACCAAGCCTAAAAAAAACTGAATGCATATCAACTAAAAATGAAAAAATTAAGTGGGCAGAATTACAGCAAAAAAATAATTTTGTTTTAGATGGAAAGCTACCTATACCAAATGATTTTTCAGTTGTAACCAATACATTAAGACTGATATCTAGGTTAGATAAAAATGATGAGATAAATGAATTAATTGAATTGGTTCAAGAAATAAATTTCATAAGAAATGAAGAGATAATTAAAGAGCTGTGTGAACTTCCTGCTCTTGATATCTCTCACTCATTTATAGGAGATATATTAACTGAATTAAAAAAGATTGATTTTTCGGTTTTAAAAGAAATTGATGCTGATAAGATTAATGAAGAAAAAAATAAGATGTTTCATATAGCATTGATGAAAATTTTATAAATTATGAATAAAACAATTTTAATTACTGGGGCTGCTAAAAGAATTGGAAAAGAGATTGCTCTAACCTTCTCCGAAATGAATTGGAATGTAATTATTCACTATAATTCATCTCAAAAAGATGCAGAGGAACTTAAAAATCTTATTAACAATAAGAATCCAGATAGCGCAAAAATAGTGCAAGCGAACCTCGATAATAATGATGATGTCGAAAGAATGATATCTGAATCAAAGAGATGTTTTGACACAATTGATATGCTTGTTAATAATGCTTCGACCTTTTACCCAACCCCGATTGATGATGCTTCAAATGATGATTGGGATAAGCTTATTGGCTCCAATCTAAAAGGCCCACTTTTCTTGATAAAAGGATTAAAAAGTCATTTAAGCAGCTCTAATGGTTCAATTGTTAACATTACTGATAGTAATTTAACTAAAGGGGTCGCAAATTTCTCTGTATACACGGCTGCAAAAGGTGGATTAGAATCCTTGACTAAAGCTATGGCCAGAGAATTGGCTCCAAATATAAGAGTTAACGCTATTGCTCCAGGAGCAATGCTTGAACCCCCAGGAGTTTCATGGGATGAGGAACACAAAGCAAATGTAGAAAATAAAATTCCTCTAAAGAGGATGGGATGTGAAAAAGATATTGCAAATGCGGTCAAATTTCTAGTTAATGCTACCTATATTACTGGCCAAATTATTAAAGTTGATGGAGGAAGATCGCTGTAATGACACATGATGTAGAAAATTATGACGAAATATTCTCAGGTACGAAAGAAGTAGCTGAGAACCTACAAATAGATGCTAAAAAACTTCAGCCCTGGATAGATGCCAATGTCCCTGATGCAGGACAAATAGAAAAAATTGAACAATTTAAAGGCGGTCAGTCAAATCCTACATACAAAATAATTACTAAAGGTAAAAATTTAGTTCTTAGGAGAAAGCCTCCTGGAAAATTGCTTCCTTCAGCTCATGCAGTAGATAGAGAGTATAAGGTTATTACGGCCCTTTATGAGACGGATGTTCCTGTACCAAGAACTTATGGATTATGCGAGGATGAAGATGTTACTGGAACTGCATTCTTTGTAATGGACTGTTTGGATGGTGACATATTTTGGGATCCTATGCTTCCCACACTAAAAAAAGAAGAAAGAATTCAAATCTATCAGAATAAAAATAAAACATTAGCTGCACTTCATAATGTTGATTATAAAAAAGTTGGTTTAGAGAGTTATGGAAAACCTGGAAATTATGTTGCTAGACAGGTTGCAAGGTGGTCTAAGCAGTACAGAGCATCAGAAACAGATAATATTGATGCAATGAATAATCTTATTGAGTGGCTGCCTGAGAATATTCCAGATGATGATGAAACATCTATTGTTCATGGTGACTATCGTCTAGATAATATGATACTAAAAAATAATAAAGTCATTGGTGTCTTGGACTGGGAGCTATCAACACTTGGTCATCCAATTGCTGATTTTAGCTACCATTGTCTTACCTGGAGAACCGAGCCAATGTATTACGATTACAAAAAACTTAAAGAGCTTGGCGTACCAAATGAAGTTGAGTATCGGGATATGTACTCCGAGGCAACTGGTAAGGATCTTTCAAATAATTGGGAGTTCTATATGGCATTCAATATATTTAAGGTTGCTGCAATATGTCAGGGTATTTTAGGAAGAGTTAGGGATGGCACTGCTGCGAGTAAACATGCTGAAGATAGAGGTATGAAGGTTTACCCTTTGTCTGAAGGAGCATGGTCAATTGTAGAAAATAATTTTAAATAATTTCTTTCAAAGGCTCTGAGACGAACGAGTACTTTTGTACCTCTTCGCTTTCAAATATGATTTCATCATCATTGAGTTGAACTACTATGTCGATATCTAAGCTTCTTGAACTAAATTTAGCTACATTCCTATCTCTACCGGCCATATCTTCAATGTCTTTAAGCAAAGAATTAAGCTCATTAAATGATTTATCTGAATAACCACTAACAGCTAAATTAAGAAAATCATCGCCATCAAAGCCCTCTGAGGCTGTCCTATGTGTTGATGAGAATTTCAATGAATCAAGAATTAAATCAAGCTGCTCAAGCGCAAAATCAATATTCTTTTCTGGTTCAATATTGCTCCCAATTGATAAGAAATATTTCATCATCTATGAATAACAAGCCCAACATCTTTAGCGCCTCTTAAAGCTCCCGGCTTTGAGACTCTTAATTTGAGGGACTTAATATCAAATTCTTCTTTTATTAACTTTGCAATTCCATCAGCTAAGCTTTCTTGAAGTTTGAATGATGACTCTTCAACAAATTTAATAACTGCCTTCGATATTTTTTTATAATCTATTGCATCTTCGATTGAATCAGATGAAGCAGCCTTTTCACAATCAAATGGAAATTCAATATCAATACTTACTTCTTGCTTAGTCTCTCTTTCCCAGTCAAAAATTCCAATTATGGTTTTAATTCTTAAGTCTTTTATATAAATAATATCTTCCATTACGATAACTCCGAAAGTGGCCATCTTGCCCTTACACAAGATTCAACAGGTTTATTTTTACTTGATCCTCTTAGAGACCCCAAATATGCAATCATGGCCGCATTGTCTCCACAATATTTAAGATCTGGGTAAAAAACTTTTATATCTAGCGTATCTTCAAGTTCTTTTATAGATGATCTTAATTTTTTATTTGCTGCAACTCCTCCAGCTATAATTATTTCTTTTCTGCCAGTGGACTCAATTGTTTTTGTTATTTTTTTTACAAGCACTTCAATAACTGCAGCTTGGAAAGATGCTGCTATATTTGACTTAATGGAGTCATGCATCTGATCAATTTCTTTTACTTTATAAAGAACAGAAGTTTTTAGTCCGCTAAAACTTAAATTAAGATCATCGCTATGCAGCATTGGTCTTGGAAATTTATATGATGCAGGATCTCCATCTAATGCTATTCTCTCGATATGTGGGCCTCCTGGATATGGAAGTTCAAGTAATTTACCTACCTTATCAAATGCCTCTCCAACAGCATCATCAACTGATTGACCGATAATTTCATAATCGCCAAAAGCCTTAACATCTACAATCATGGTATGGCCTCCACTAACAAGGAGGCATATGTATGGTGTTTCAATTTCTTCAAATTCCATACTAGGTGAAACCAAATGTCCTTCGAGGTGATTAACTGGGATTAGTGGAATATCTAATGAATATGATAAACCTTTGGCAAAGCTCTCTCCTATAAGTAAAGCTCCAAGTAAGCCAGGTCCTGCGGTATATGCAATCTGATCAATAGAATTTAAATCAATTCCATGTGTTGCATCTTTAAAAACTTTAATAATCTTATTGCAGTGATCTCTTGAGGCAAGTTCTGGAACCACGCCACCATATTCAGCATGAAGATCTATCTGGCTAAAAACTGATTCGCCAATAATCCCTTGCTCAGAATCATATACAGCAACTGCTGTTTCGTCACATGATGTTTCAATACCTAAAGTTTTCATAAAAAAGTTTTGCAAAATAATCAATTAAAGCCTAAACTAGCGAACTTATTATGCCTTCAATTATTATAAAAGAAACAGAACACTTTGATATTGGTTTAAGAAAATTCAAACGTGCATGTGAAAAAGCTGCAATTGTTCCAGAAATAAGAGCAAGAGAATTTTATGAGAAACCAACAGAGAAAAGAAAACGCTTAATGGCTGCTGCTGTAAAAAGAGCACGAAAATCTAATAGAAAATTTTCTTTTTCAAGATCTAGATTTAGATAAGTTTGTCTCTTCTCGCTGATATCAAATCCGATCTCAAGCAGGCAATGCTTGAAAAAAACTTATTGGCAAGAGACACCATTCGTATGTTCCTATCTGAAATTCAGAGATATGAAATTGATACAAGAGAAACTGCTGATGATGCTAAAGCTCTTCAGATCATTAATAAAATGATTAAACAAAGAAATGATTCAATTGAGCAATTTAAAAAAGGTGGCAGAGATGATCTTGTTTCAAAAGAACAGTCTGAAATTGATGTTCTTATTAAGTACAAGCCTGCGCAACTAAGCGAATCAGAGTTAGAAGTAAAGGTTGATGAAGCTATAAAATCTTCAGGGGCTTCATCTATGAAAGATATAGGCATGGTGATGGGTACCCTAAAATCCTCATTAGCCGGTTCAGCCGATATGGGCCTTGTCAGCAAGGTTGTTAAAGATAAGCTAAGCTAGTAAATTAACTAATTATGAAAAGAAGCAACAATCGACAACCTAATGAGTTGCGCGAAATAAAAATTGAGCCTAACTTTAATATACACGCAGAGGGCTCCGTGCTCGTAAGTTTTGGTAATACAAAAGTTATATGTACTGCGACTATAGAAAATAGAGTTCCTCGCTGGATGAGAAATAGTGAAGAAGGTTGGATTACAGCTGAATATGGAATGCTACCTAGATCTACCAATGAAAGAATGGGAAGAGAGGCTGCAAGAGGCAAACAAAGCGGAAGAACGCAAGAAATTCAAAGACTTATTGGAAGATCCCTTAGACAAGCAGTTAACTTAAAGTACTTGAAGGGTAAAACAATAAATATCGATTGTGATGTTATTCAAGCTGATGGAGGCACTAGAACTGCCTCTATAACTGGAGGATGTGCTGCCTTATTTTTAGCTTTAAACAATCATCATGATGACAATAGAGCCATCAATACATTTGTAGCTGCAGTATCGCTAGGGATACTTGATGACAAAGTTATACTCGACCTTGATTACCAAGAAGATAGCTCTGCAGAAACAGACTTGAATTTAGTAATGACTGATGAATTAAAATTAATTGAGATTCAAGGAACTGGTGAAGAGAGTCCTTTTTCAAAAGAACAGCTTTCTGAAATGATAGAAATAGGCTCCCAAGCAATTGAACAAATAATTGAAATACAGAAATCTAGTATTAAATAGTGAAAGAATATCAAAGTAAATTTTTAGATATTGCGCTTAAAACAGAAGCATTAGAGTTTGGTTCATTCACTTTAAAATCTGGTAGACAAAGTCCATATTTCTTTAACGCCGCTAAAATGTTAAATGGCGGTAATTTATATGATCTTGGTCATTGTTATGCAGATGCCATAATGGACTATGGACTTAATTTTAATTGTATATATGGTCCTGCTTATAAAGGGATATTTTTAGGTTCAATAGTATCGATGGCTTTTAGCGAGAATGGCAATAATTATTCTTTGTCTTTTAATAGAAAAGAAGAAAAAGATCATGGTGAGGGGGGCAATATAATAGGTCAATCTCCAGCAGGAGATGTTCTAATAATAGATGATGTTTTATCTGCTGGGACTGCTGCGAGGGAGTCTATAGAAACCATTAAAAGCTATGGAGCAAATCCTAAAAGCTTCATTGTTGGGCTTGATAGACAGGAAAAAGGAACTTCAAATAAATCTGCAAAAGATCAGTTAGAATCAGATTTTGGTATAAGTGTAAAATCTATTATAAATTTAGACACCTTAATATCTTTTACTGACAACAATTCTCGGTATGAAAAATACCTTGATGAATTGAAAGACTATAGAAATAACTGGGGAGCCTAAAATGTTTTCAGGTATTGTTGAATGCATGGGCAAGATAACAACTATAGATAAAACCAAAGACTATTATCAAGTTGAAGTCAGTTATCCATCAGGATTTAATGAGCATCTAAAGAAAGGAGCTAGTATAGCTGTTGATGGTATTTGCTTAACTTCTAAAGATAATGGTCATGGCCAACTTAAATTTGATGTAATACCTGAAACAATTAATAAAACTAGATTCTCTCAATTAAAAGTAGGTGATGCAGTAAACTTAGAAAGATCAATATCTGCATCTTCAGAAATTGGCGGTCACCTTATGTCAGGTCATATTCAATGTATTGGAGCAGTTAAGGATATTAATGATAAAGGTGAAATAAAGGATATTCAGATCGAAATACCCTCTCCATTTTCGAAGTATATAATTGAGAAAGGCTACATTGGCGTTAATGGATGCAGTCTAACGATTGGTGGAGTAAATGATAATTGCTTTTACGTACACCTAATTCCAGAAACACTTCAGATAACTAATATTTCTAAACTAAAGATTGGGAACATGGTCAATATAGAAATTGATCAAAATACTATAGCAATAGTAGATACTGTAAATAATTTCTTATTGGCTCAAAAATCTAGCTAAGACTGCCATTCTAATAGCAACACCGTTAGCAATTTGATTTCTAATAACGCAGTTCTCTGATTGATATGCTGTCTCAGATATCTCTATATCCATGTTTACAGGGCCAGGATGCATTATTATTGCATCACCTTTTGCCATTGAAATCCTTTCAGTTGTTAACTGATATAGGCTTTTATATTCTTCTAAATCTAAATTTAAATCAGATTCAAACCTTTCATGCTGTATTCTTAAAGCCATAACAACATCTGCATCAAGTATTGCTTGATCTAAGTTTGGTTCAAAATTTCCAATGGCTGGATCAGTATAATCTTTGCACATGCTTGGATGCCCGCAAAAAGTTAGAGAGTCTATAGGAAAATTTGAAATACCTTCTACAAAAGATTTAACTACTCTTGAGTGATCTAAATCTCCAACAATGGTAATTTTTAAATTATCAAAATTATTCTTAAATTGTCTTATAGTCATTAAATCGATAAGCGCTTGTGTTGGATGAGAGATTGAACCCTCGCCTGCATTAATAAATGTCATTTCGGGCATGTATTCTACTAGTTCTGATATAACAGACTCTGTATGCCTTACGATACATAGGTTTACTCCCATTAAAGAAAGGGCATCAACAGTTTGGAAGATTGATTCTCCTTTTGAAACAGAAGAACCGGCAACATTAAAGTCAATTACCGAGCATCCTAAATTCTTTCCAGCAATTTCAAATGAGCACTTTGTCCTTGTGCTAGGCTCAAAAAATAAGTTAGCTATTGTTTTGTCTGGGAAAAGGGCTTCTTTTTTAAAGCCACCGTCTTCGTTAAAAAAATTTTCTGAAAATTCTAAAAGAGATAAGATCTCGTCTTTTGCAAGGTCGTTTAGTGATAATAAGTTTTTATTCATTTGCAAGGACCACTGCATCAATTTCAACATCAACCCCAAGCGGCAAAGATGAGATTTCTATTGTTGCTCTTGCTGGATATGGCTCACTAAACCTCTCTACCATAACTTGATTTACGATGCTAAAGGATTCGAGATCGGTCAAATAAATAGTAATTTTGACAATATCAGAAAGCTCTTTGCCAGCCTCTTTGCAAATACTCTCAATATTATTGATAACTTGATGGGTCTGAGATTCAATAGAATCTTTAATAACATTGCCTGACTTTGGATCAATTGGTACTTGTCCAGAAATATAAATAAAGCCTCCAGCTTCAACGGCCTGAGAATATGGCCCAATAGCTTTTGGAGCATTTTCTGTAAAGATTATCTTTTTAGACATATTAGAATCTCCCTCATAAACTCTTAAAATTAAGAGTGCACATAATACAATAAATATTAATATATGAATTAATTTATTCAGTTTCATTAATGTGTCTTTCACACTTAGAAATAAACTTTTTAGCATTAACTTTTGATATTAATAAATCTATATGTTCTTGATTATTGACCTCTATTTCTAGGTCAATTATTGCAAAAGTTTTATCAATGGCATTGGTGTTTACAAAGACTACATTTACTCCCTCTCTTGTAAAGATTGATAAAACATCTGACAAGACTCCAACTTTATTTTCAGTTGTTACTTTAAGCTTGGCTGTATATGTATGTTCTTTTTTATCCTCTTCCCATAATGCCGGCTGATACCTTGAGTCTGTTGCAAGAAAAGGAACAACTTGTTTGCATATTTTATGATGAATCACTATCCCTCTCTCTGTGTCAGAATGTGCCACTATTTCATCGCCGTAAATTGGTCTGCAACATTTTGCAAATACAACAGAAACTCCTTCAATTTTTTTATCAGACAGTTTAAGTGGATTAATTTTTTGCTCAGGTGTGCCTTTTCTTATTTGAAGGCCCTCATAAAATCTCTCAGCAACGATATTTCCAGTTCTTTGGCCTTGGCCAAGCTCAGTTATTAATTTAGTTAATGATGAAACCCCGATAGATTTAAGTACTCTTTTTAAAGTTGCTCCTTTATAGTCTGATAACTGCAACCCTGATCTTTTTAACTCAGTCTCAAGCATTAATTTTCCCACTTTCCTGGCTGATGATACTTTTTGCTTTCTTAGCCTAGCCCTAATTCCACTTCTTGCTCTACTAGTAACAACAAAATTCAGCCATGCCGGGTCAATTACTATATCTTTTTTCTTTGATGTAATAATTTCAACCGTTTGCCCACTCTCAAGCTCAACATTTATTGGTGCTTCTTTTCTATTAACTTTGCAGCCAACAATGGTATCGCCTAAATCTTTATGGATTGCATAAGCAAAATCAATTGGTGTGGCCCCAATTTTTAATCCGTAAATATGTCCTTTTGGAGAAAATACAAATACTTCTTTTGGATCTAAGTCAGTTTTAATTGATTCGACAAATTCCGAGGAGTCTTTTGAGTCTTTATATAAGTCAATGAGACCTGTCAGCCATTTACTTGCTCTTAATTCAGATCCTCTGCCATCTTCTGATGTTTTATAACCCCAATGCGCAGCAACGCCTCTATTGGCTGTATCAAACATGCTTCTGGTTTGAACTTGAACTTCAATAGGGAATGCATCAAGAGCAAGAAGAGTTGTGTGCAAGGCCTGATATCCATTCATCTTTGGAATAGCAATATAATCCTTAAATCTATTCTCAAGAGGAGCGTAATAGTTATGAATAATTCCAATTGTTCGATAACATTCATCAACACTATCCACTAGGATTCTAAAACCATATACATCTAATATCTCTGAAAATGGCTTATGTTTTGTTTTAATCTTTTTGTAAATACTAAAAACATTTTTTTCTCTACCTTTTACAGCGGCGCCTTTAATTCCATTTGTTTTGAGGTTTGCCTTTAGTTCTTTTCTTATTTTTTCAACAATCTTTTTTCTGCCACCACTGGATTTCTTAATAGCAGAATCTAACATTTCTGCACGCAATGGATGAATGCACCTAAAAGCTCTTTCCTCTAATTCATTCTTAATATTTATCATTCCAACCCTCAAGGCCAATGGAGCATATATATCTAATGTTTCTTGGGATTTTATAATTTGTTTACGCCTTGGCATAAAATCAATTGTTCTCATGTTATGAACTCTGTCACATAACTTAACTAATATTACCCTCACATCATTAGCCATTGCTAAAGCCATTTTTTGAAAGTTATTTGCATTGGTTTCGGCTTTGTTTTGCATCTTAATTTTTCCAAGCTTACTAACGCCGTCAATTATGTTCGCAACGTCTGATCCAAAGTTTTTTTCAAGGACTGTTTTTGGTACATCACAGTCTTCTATGACATCATGCATCAAAGCTGCGCAAATTGAATCAGGATCCATTTTAAGTTCAGCAACGATTTTTGCGACAGCTACAGGATGAGAAATATACGCCGAGCCATCTTTTCTTTTTTGCCCATCGTGAGCTATGAATGCAAAAGTATAGGCTCTTTCAATTTTTTTTATATCAGCATTTTTTAGGTAGGATTGAACAGACGCAAGTAAGTATGAGGGAATCCTCAAAAGATCGCTTTCGGAAATATTATTTAAAGATTTATTTGGGAGCGCTTGATCAGTCAAGTTATGCTCCAATCAAGGCAACTATACTGCTGGATCAGCCTCACCTTCTTCAGGAGCAGCAAAACCATCCATTAATACATCTTCTTCAAGAGTTCTATCAAGCGTTTCTCTATCAATAAGACCTTCTTCAATCTCTCTTAATGCTACTAATGTTGGTTTATCATTATCCCACTCAACAAGAGGCTCTCTGCTTGTAGTTGAAAGCTGTCTTGCTCTTTTTGAAGCCATAATGATTAGATCGAATCTACTTGGGATCTTTTCTAAACAATCTTCTACTGTAATTCTTGCCATATAAAACTCCTAGGTGCGTATTCTAATTCTTTAGGGCTCATTAATACAACATATCTTTTAAAATCTTTTTAATTAAATCTTCATCAACATTGGACGACTTCGAAAAAAAGATATCTTTCAAAGCAATTAATGCATTATTAATATCATCATTTATTATGACGAAATCATATTTTTCATAATGAGCGACTTCTTTTTTAGCATTTTGTAGTCTTTTCTCAATTGCTGATTCTGAATCTGATTTTCTTCTATTCAATCTTTCGCTTAATTCGTAAAAACTAGGCGGAAGAATAAATATAGAAGTATTGGCTATACCAGATTGTTGTATTTGATCGAAACCTTGAACATCAATATCTAGTATTACACTTTTACCCTCTTCAAATTTATTTTTAATATGAGATTTTAAAGTTCCGTACCTGTGATTATGAACCTGAGCATGCTCAACGAATTCATTTTCATCAATTAGATTTGAAAACATGTTATCTGAAATAAAATGATAATGAACTCCATTTACCTCCCCTGCTCTTGGGGGTCTCGTTGTTGCAGATATCGATAAGTCAAAATCTTCATGCTCATTAAGTAATTCTCTAATCAATGTTGATTTGCCTGCCCCAGATGGTGCGGATATAACAAATAATTCTGGTTCTTTATTCAACATTTTGAGCTTGCTCTCTCATTTCTTCTACCAATAACTTCATATCTAATGCCCTAGACTTGTGAGCTGGATCATCAAGCTTAACTGAAAGTGTGCTTGTTTCTCTGAATAGCTCTTGAAGGATGAAGTCTATTTTCTTGCCTCTAGAATTTGTTAAATTTAGCTCTTTATTTAAAGCATTTAAATGGAAGGATATTCTTTCCTGCTCTTCTGCAACATCATGCTTTAGTAGCAATAAAGATATTTCTTGCTCTAATCTTTCTTCATTAATATTTGATATATGATCGTTTATTTTTGATCTCAGTCTTTCATTCCTTCTTTTTATGATTGCTTTAGAGCCTTTAGAAATAAGCTTATTGTTTTTATTAATTTTTTTAATTTTTGAATCAAAAATCTTCTGAATTTTCATACCTTCATCATTCTTTGTAGCAATTAATTTCGATAAAGCTGCCTTAAAAACATTTTTTAAAATGGTGGAGCTAATCTGAGAATGATTGTGCGTATTAATGATTCCGGGTACATCCTTAATATCACCAAAAGTAAGGTCTTTAGAATTAAAACTATTATTATCATCAATAATAGCTAATAAATTATCTAGTGATTTCATATTGAATTCATATGAAGTATTTTTTGGCTGAACAATCTTGAACCTTATATCTATAGATCCTCTTTTAATTTTTTTGGAAGTCAGCTCTCTTATAAAAACATCTACGTCATTTGGAAGCTCATGTGATCTAATGGAAACATCTAAGAACCTATGGTTTATTGTTTTGATGTCACAAGTAACGCTCAACGATTTATGAGAATATTCTTCTGAGGCAAATCCTGTCATGCTCTTAATCATAATTTATTGTATTTTGGAAATTAATTGAGGGCTAGTCATATTAAAAATTGAAACCAGAATTTTTTAATTTTTTATTAACAATATTTCGACCATTAGAAATTAGATCATTGTCTTCAAGACAATTAAATAAGCCAGGTTTTTTGCTATTAATGAAATGATCGATGATATTTGATGCTGTATTTCTTGATAATTTATTGTGAAATTCTGGGGTCTTTTCCTTTGGATTATAAAGCCCAGCAAACCTTAATATGTTTGAATGTGCACATATCTCACTTTCTATTCTGTGCTCATATTTCAAGATTATTTCTCCCCTAAAATTATCGGGCTTAGGCTCAATTTCTTCTGTAAGAAGTCCATGCTGCTGCTTTCCATACACACTTATTGATGAAATACCCATAAAGGAATCAAAATTTACATTCCTCAGAGAATTAATAATATTGGTAAGAGAGGTTTGGAAACCATCCCTATAGCCTTCCTCAGTATAAGCCGATGGTTTTGGGATAAAAATTATATTACTAAAAGTAGTTTCAGGCAAAACAAGCTTTTTGCCTGAAAGCCAATCCCATTCAATATGATTTAAATTATCAAGACTTTTTGAGGACCTGCTTACAGAATAAAAATTATATTCATCCATTTTTGAAAAGTTCTGAATCAACCTGACAGCGATATCACCAAAGCCAATAATAAGAATATTTTTTTTCATTAATTCATACTAATATAATAAGTTTTATATTATCAAGAACAATTGAGTTAAAAAAATGGCTTAGATCAAAAAGATCTAAGCCATTATTAAGAATGCTTTTTTTAATTAAAAGAAAAAGCCATTTAATGGTAATAAGCCTGAGATAACCAAGCTAACCATTGCCATTACATTAATTAGGATATTCATTGAAGGCCCTGAAGTATCTTTAAAAGGATCACCAACTGTGTCACCAACAACAGTTGCAGAGTGAGTATCTGAACCCTTACCGCCTAAATTTCCTTTTTCAACATATTTTTTTGCATTGTCCCATGCGCCTCCTGCATTAGCCATAAATAAAGCTAAAGCAACACAGCCAAGCAAGCCTCCAGCTAGCATTCCTCCAAGAGCTATAGCACCCAAACCAAAACCAACAATTGCTGGCATTGATACTGCTATTACACCAGGAAGCATCATTTTCTTTAAAGCTGCTTTAGTGGCAATCTCAACACATTTCTGTGAATCAGGATCAGCTTCGCCTTCCATAAGGCCTTTTATTTCTCTGAACTGTCTTCTAATCTCATTAATCATTTCAAAAGCTGCATCACCAACTGCTGTCATAGTAATAGATGCAATTAAAAATGGTATGCATATACCAATAAACATTCCAACTAAAACTATAGGATTAGTTAACGCTAAAGAGAATGCATCTCCATATGTAGCAGAAACTTGAGCGGAATAAGCAGAGATAATTGCAAGTGCTGCAAGAGCTGCGGCTCCAATAGCAAATCCTTTACCAATCGCTGCGGTTGTATTACCCAGCTCATCTAAGGAGTCAGTAATATCTCTAACTTCCTTACCCATTCCTGACATCTCAGCAATTCCACCAGCATTATCCGCTACAGGCCCATAAGCATCAATTGCCATAGTTATGCCAACAGTTGCTAGCATTCCAACTGCAGCTATACCCACACCATAAACCCCATCAACTAAAGTTGTTGAAGTTAATATAATCGCAGCAAGAATTATTATTGGTATTACAACAGATTGCATACCAACTGATAATCCTGAGATCATAACTGTTGCGGAGCCAGTTTCGCCAGATTCAGCAATTTTCTTAACAGGTGTACTCCCTGTATAGTATTCAGTAATAAGACCAATTAAAACTCCTCCTACTGCACCACTAACAACACACCACCATACGTTCGTTGAGATGGATTCAAACGAATTAATTACGAAATATGCCATAACTATAAATATAGCTGGTGCTAATAATGTTCCTGACCTTAGAGCCTTATCAGGAGCCTGAGATGATTGAAGTTTAACAATAATAATTCCGATAATAGATGCTATAAGCCCTACTGATGCTAATAATAATGGAAGCATCATTAGTTCGGTTGATCCCATAGTGTAGGCTATTGCAATTGAAGCAATCATTGACCCACAGTATGATTCAAAGATATCAGAACCCATACCAGCAACATCGCCAACATTGTCACCAACATTATCAGCAATAACGCCTGGGTTTCTTGGATCATCTTCCGGTATGCCGGCTTCAACTTTTCCAACTAGATCCGCGCCAACATCTGCACTTTTAGTAAATATACCTCCGCCGACCCTTGAAAAGAGAGCAACAACTGAAGCACCCATTCCAAAGCCTTCCAATGCATGAACGCCTTCTTCATACCCATTAAAGAAGAAATATAAAGATCCTAGACCTATTAAGCCCAATGAAGCCACACAAAGACCCATTACAGAACCGCCATAAAATGAAACTGAAAGAGCCGCTGCAGCACCATCTTTTTGAGCAGCCGTTGCAGTTCTTACATTAGCTTTTGTAGCAGCATACATGCCAATAAAACCAGCAAGTGATGAACAAAGAGCTCCAACAACTACTGCTATTGCTGATTCGGTTGATAAGAATAAATATGCCAAGACCACTAAAACAGCAACAAATACAAGTAGATACTTATACTCTGTTTTCATGAATGCCAATGCACCATTATGAATTTGGTCTCCAATCTTTTTAACCTTGTCTTCACCATCTGGATATTTCATAACCAATTGATAAACAACAAAGGCCGCAACCATTCCGATTACCCCCAAAATTGGAGCCATTAATAATGTATTCATACTTACCTCTTAAGCAAAAAAATTAATTGGTGCATTCTATCAAAAAAAACTTAGTAAAAAAGAAATTTTAAGTGCTATTTATTAAAAATATTTTTATCTAGCATGCCTTCAGACTCTGCAACGATGCATGATACTGCTGCGTCTCCTGTGACATTAACTGAAGTCCTTAACATATCTAAAATTCTATCAACAGCCAATATGATACCTATTGCTTCTAAAGGTAATCCAAATTGTTGCAAGATAAGCACTAATGTGATTGTTCCAGCAGAAGGAACCGCCGCAGCCCCAATTGATGCAACAACAGCCAACAGAACAACTTGAACATATTGTATTAATGTTAAATCGATCCCTGACATCTGCGCAATAAACACAGTTGCCATACCTTGCATAATTGCAGTTCCATCCATATTAATTGTTGCACCAACAGGCACAACGAAGGAAGCTACATTTTTATTAACACCTAATTCATCTTGAACAGTTTTTAATGTAACTGGAATTGTTGCTGCGCTAGAAGAAGTAGAGAAAGCAAATATAGCGACATCTTTCATCTTAATGAAAAATCTTTTTATGCTTATTGTAGTAAATAGTTTAAGGATTAGTGAGTATGTAACAAAGGCATGAATTATCAATACTGCTATTAACAAGACGACATATTTAAAGGCCTCTTGAAAGACATCCAAGCCATCTACTATTACAAATTTTCCTATTAAGCAAAATACGCCAATAGGAGCAAATGATATTACGGTTATTACAAGTTGCATAAAAACTGTATTAAGCTTTTCAAATGAATTGCTTAAATTATCAGTTAAGTGATTTGTCTTATTAAGAGCCAAACCAAATAGTATGCTAAAAAATACAACGGCGAGCATTTCATTATTAGCCATGGCATCTAAAATGTTTGAAGGGAAAATATTCACAATTGTTTCAAATACGCTCTGGCTTGGAGGCAAGCTGTCGGGTGCCACGCTTATGATTGAGGAGTAACCTGAGCCAGGCTTAAAAATAGTACCTATGAACAATGATAAGCTGACGGCAATTGCTGTGGTTGCTAAATATAGAGCAATGGTTTTACTTGTAATCTTTCCTAGGCTGGACAAATTGCTCAATGATGAGATACCAGAAACTAAAGAAAAGAATATTAGAGGTACAATTAACATCTTTAAAAGATTAATAAAAATTGTACTTCCAAGAACAAAGATATATTTTTCAACGAAAAGAGTTACCTGATCACTAAAAAAATTTGTGTAGTAAAAAAAAGCTCCGACGACAAAACCAGCAAACATCCCCAACAAAATATTGCGAGTTAAGTTATTAGGTGTATCAAGCATTAGATCTCTATCATATCAAAATCTTCTTTGCCAACGCCACACTCTGGGCATAACCAGTCCTCTGGAACATCTTCCCATCTTGTGCCAGGCTCTATCCCATCCTCAGGCCAACCCTCAGCCTCATCATAGATTAGCCCGCAAACAATGCATTCCCATTTTTTTAATTCCATAATTAATATCTATTCCAAATGATGGTAAAAAGTTCGGAGTATAATATCAGATTTACTTTAATTACTTAATGGAACTTAAACAAATTTCTCCTTGGACAAGTATAGAATCTATTGAATCCAAAGTTGATGCATCTATATTGTCATGGCTATCAGAATCTGGCCCTATAACAAATAGGATCAAATTGAGTCAGGAATTTGAGCTTGAATTACTAAATGATGAGATCGATGAGATTTCAAAAGAAGAGGAGCTATTCCTTAACTCTGTTTCTGAAACCTTCAGGGTTAGAAGGGTCATTCTATTAGGCAACAATACTCCAGTTGTTTATGCCAAATCGGTAATACCGTCATCAACCATAGAAAATGGTCTATCTTCTCTTGGTAAAATAGGGAATGCTCCGCTCGGTGATATTCTTTTTACACCTGGTGTTTTTACAAAACTTGAGATGGTGTGTGCATCATTTTTAAGTGAAGAAAAGAATGTTTATTGGGGCAGAAAAATAAAATATTCTGTTAACTCTGAACCAATTTCAGTGATGGAAGTTTTTCTAATATGAGCTCACTTATGAGTTATATAAAATTGGCTAGACTCGACAAACCAATTGGAATATATCTTTTGCTATGGCCGTCTTTACTTGGGCTCATGCTTGGGGCTGTTAATGAGGGTTATGTTGATTTTGAAAATTACCTTATCGTATTGGCTGGAGCAATCCTGGTAAGATCTTGTGGCTGTGTTATTAATGATATTAGTGACTACAAGTTTGATAAGCTGGTCAAAAGAACAAAAGATAGGCCAATTGCATCTGGTGAAATTGGCCTTAAAGAAGCATGGATATTTTTTATAATTTTAGCCATTGCTTCACTAAACTTACTATTTTTAACTCCTCCAATTACTATTAAGCTGGCATTATTTTTTTCACTTTTAATTTTACTTTACCCCTTAGCCAAGCGTTTTATAAGGGCTCCTCAAATCGTTTTAGGCATAACATTTGGATCTGGGTCAATAATTTCTTACTCCCTTCAATCAGATAGCTTTTCCATATCATTGGTTGTTTTATACATCGGTCTAATTGCATGGATTGTTAGTTTTGATACCATTTATGCATTAGAAGATATTAATGATGATATCAAGATAGGTATAAATTCAACTCCAATTTTATGGGGTAAAAAAACAATTTTTATATCTAATATATTGCACTGCATATTTTATTCAGCGATAGGTCTCATTGCTTACATAAATAGTTTTTCAAATTTTTTTATAGTAATTATTTGTTTATTATTTGTCTTGTTTTACCATCAAAACAATCTTGTTAAAGAGGGAAGATATCTAGATTCTTTCAAGTTTAATAACAATGTGGGCATATTATTGATAATTGGTTTTGCTATAGAAATATTTTTAATCTAAATGCCTGTAAAAAACAAATTTATAAGAAGTATTTCAGACATATCAAATGGCGAGTTTGAAGGCATTTCAAATGATCATGATTCTCCATTTATGTCATATGGATTCTTAAAATCTTTGGAGGTAAGTGGTTCTGCCAGCCATTCATCTGGGTGGCAGCCTCATCATGCAGTCTCCTATGAAAATGAAGTTCTTAATGGCTTTATGCCCTTGTATCTTAAAAATAACAGTCAAGGCGAATTTGTATTTGACCATCAGTGGGCGCATGCTTTGGAGCAAGCGAATAGGTCATATTATCCTAAATTTTTAACTGCTATGCCCTATACTCCATGCGAAACCTCAAAGCTTTTTACAAGGAGCCAGTCCGATGCGCTTAATATCCTTGAGACTGTTAAGCAGAAAATGATTGATGATAACATTGAGTCATGGCATGTCTTGTTTCCTGGCGCTAATGATAGTCACCTTCTTCTAAATGAAGGTTTTATTGAAAGATATGGATATAGGTTTGTTTGGAATAATAGAGATTTTGAAAATTTTGATGATTTTTTGAAAATTTTTACCTCAAGACAAAGAAAAAACATTAGAAAGGAGCGAGAGGTAATAAAACAATTTGATATAACATTTTCAACCAAGGAAGGTGAGAATCTTGTACTGGAAGATTGGAATGTTTTCTTTAAATTTTATGTCAATACTTATTACCAGCGAATGCAAAAGCCATATCTTAATAAAGAGTTCTTTGAATTAATCCATTGTTATAAAAAAAAACTGAGGCCGATCTTATTCTTTGCATCAATTGGTGATGAGGTGATTGCTGCCTCTCTTTGCTTTAGAGATGAGCTATCACTATATGGTAGGCATTGGGGAGCTGCTAAAGATATATCAGGACTCCATTTTGAATGTTGTTACTATCAAGGGATTGAGTATTGCATTAAAAATAGGATAGCTTTCTTTGATCCAGGCATCCAAGGAGAATATAAGATAAGAAGAGGTTTTGAGCCAAAGCTAAGTAATTCTTATCATTTTATTCTTCATGCTGATTTTAGAAACGCCATTAAAAGATTTTGTGCTGATGAAAAGAAACAAATTATGAACTATTTCAATGCGTGCAATAAATATACACCCATAAAAAAAGAATATAGAATTTAATTATGTTAAAAAACCTTCCAAAAACAGCTCATCATCAAGTCATTTGTGAAGCAAATTTTTTAAGGCTGAAAAAGCTCATGGGATCTTATGCTGAAAAAGTGTATTGCTTTGAAGTTCTGGATGCTGAAAATATCCCTCAAAAAATTTCATTCTTAGTACTAGATAGAACTATGCACACTATTGTTTTGGAGGCAAAACAAATTCATAAAAATAAATACAAGTATAATAACTTTTCATTAAGGATCTTGGTCAGCCTAGATGCCAAGCTTGCTGAAACAATCTCATATCAAGGAGAGAGAGCAATTCCATCGTTTTTAAAACAGACTAATATTCAATCTAAAGATGAGAAATATCAACAAAATAGGTTTTTAACTGAGTGGCTTGAGAGCATATTTTCATTAGGAATCCTACCGAAAAAAAATATAAAAAATATTTTAGATAAAAATGTCTAGAACCATAATATATCTTCATGGTTTTAAATCATCTTCTGATTCATCCAAAGCAAAAGTATTTGATAGTCTTGTAAAAAAACATGCAAGAAAAACGCAAATTATTATTCCTGATATAAAAGATGATATAAAAGATAGCTATGAACAAATTGAAGAGATCATAAAATCAATCTCAGGTGAAATTAGTTTTGTTGGAAGCTCTTTAGGCGGTTACTACTCGCATTATTTTGCACAAAAATATAATACAAAAGCTGTGTTGATTAATCCTGCCATCCCTCCTCTGGAGGGATTTGATATTCATTTGGGAGAGAATGAAAATTATGATACTGGTAATAAATTTATAATAACCAAAGAAGATATAGAATTCTTAAGAGAGCTAAGCTATAAAAAAATCAAAAAACCTCAAGACATTCTTGTTTTATTAGAATCTGGAGATGAGATATTAAATTACCTTAAAACTATTTCATACTTTGCAGGATCTTATGTAGATATCACATATGGAGGCAATCACTCTTTTGCTAGTTTCGATAGCAAGTTTGCAAACATTAAATCCTTCTTAAATTTATAAAAACGCACTAATTTTTAGCATATTTTTAACATATGCACTAAAAAAAGGCATAATAAGCACATTATTTGTGCAATAATGCTAAAATTAATGGGCATTAATATTGCATATATATAGTTGCTAATATTATTTAACTTAAAGGAGCAACAATGACAAACTACAAAACATATGAATATATTTGGCTTGATGGATATAAGCCAGAATCATCAATGAGAAGTAAGGTTAAGGCTACAGACGCTGAAACACCTCCAGACTGGTCTTTTGATGGTTCATCAACACAACAAGCAGAGGGAGGAAGCTCAGATTGTTTGCTACTTCCAGTTCAAACCTATTCAAATCCTAATGGGCATGATTTAGTAATGACACAAGTTCAATCTGCAGATCATACAACGCACCCATCTAATTTTAGAGCAGCAGCTGAAGCTGTAGTTACTGATGAATGGTGGTTTGGTTTTGAGCAAGAGTACTTCTTAACAGATCCAGAAACTGGTGAGCCTTTAGGCTGGGAAAATGGTGAGCCTAGAGCCCAAGGTGACTTCTATTGTGGAGTTGGTGCTGGGAATGTAGTGGGTAGAGAAATTTCTGATGCTCATTTACAAGCATGTCTTGATCTTGGAATTACATTAACTGGAACAAATGCTGAAGTAGCTCTTGGACAGTGGGAATACCAATGTCTTGGAAAGGGCATAAAAGCAGCTGATGACTTATGGGTAAGTAGATATCTACTATACAAAATAGCTGAAGAATTTGGAGTGGGTGTTAATATTCATCCTAAACCAAAAACTGGTGACTGGAACGGTTCTGGAATGCACACTAACTTCTCGAATGAAGAAATGCGCTCAAACGGGTCTGAAGAACTATTCACATCAATGTGCGATAAGCTCGGTGAAGTACATGAAGAAGGTATAGCATCTTATGGGTCTGATAATGATATGAGATTAACTGGCCTTCATGAAACACAAAGCATTGATACATTCTCTTATGGCGTAAGTGATAGAGGAGCTAGTATTCGTATACCTGTCTATACTGTGGAACATAATTGGAATGGCTATCTTGAAGATAGAAGACCAGCCTCAAATGCTGATCCATACAAAATTCTGGAACACATTGTAGGAACTTTAACTAAATAAATAGCACTATGGCCCCTCATAGAGGGGCCGTTTTTTAAATGAATGATTAAACCGGAAGAATTAAATACCTCAATATTAAATCAACTATCTTCCGAGATTATTATCTTAGATCAAAATCTCAAAAGTATTTGGGTAAATGAATCAGCGCTAAATAACGGCTGGTCAATTCAACAAAATATAGATTTGATAACTGATCAATACCCACTTGAAAAAAATAAAGCATTAATAGATATGCTTAATTCAACTATTTCAAAAACAGGATCTTTTACTAAAAGAGATCTTGAATTAGTCTCTAAGGATGGTGACAAAAGAATTGTTGATTTGACAGCTTCTTTTAGCGAAAAATATGATTCATTAATTTTAGAAATAAAATGTGTTGATAGTTTAAATAAAATAATTGATTCAACCAAAATATTTTCAACTCAAAAAATTGCTGCTAATCTTGCAAGAACATTGGCTCACGAGGTTAAAAATCCACTATCCGGTATTAAAGGTAGTGCTCAAATTTTATCCTCAAAACTTGATGATGATTATTCAAAAAAGTTTCTTAAAATCATTATTGATGAGACTGAGCGTCTAAATGGAATAGTTACTAGAATTCTGACCCCTCCTCAAAAACCAAACCAGGAAAAATTTAATATTCACTCTGCACTAGAAAAAGTTTATGCGCTTGCTGAGGCTGAATTGACTGAAAACCTTAAGTTAAGAAGAGACTACGACCCAAGCATTCCCGAACTAGATGGAGATGAAGATTTATTTATACAAGCTGTGCTAAATATTGTTAAAAATGCTCAGCAGGCCATGATTGATATTAATAGCTCTGAAATAACAATAAAATCGAGAATTCAATACAGTAAACCGGTTAATGGAGTAATGCATCTAACAGTTTGTTGTATAGATATAATAGATAATGGCCCAGGCATACCTGAGGAAATGCAAGAACATGTATTTTTTCCAATGATATCTTCTAAAGAAGATGGCTCCGGACTAGGGCTATCAATTGCCCAAGATATAATAAGAGTTCATGGAGGGGGTATCTCATTTTCTTCAAGACCTGGGGAAACTATATTCTCAATATTAATTCCTCTCGGACTCAAAAATATAAGGACTGAAAGTGCATAAAGTTTGGCTAGCAGATGATGATGAGGCAATAAGAATTGTTCTTGAAGAGAGCCTTAAAAATTCAGGATATGCAACTTCTACATTTTCAAATGCATCTGACCTTATTGAAGAATTAAACTCAGATACCCCAGATTTAATAATTACAGACGTGCACATGCCTGGCATGCATGGTTATGACTTATTAAAACATATCAATAATAACCACTCTGAGCTGCCTGTAATAATAATGACTGCTTTTGCAGATATGCAAGCTGCAGTGGATTCTTATGGAAGTGGAGCGTTTGAATATATTCCTAAGCCATTTGATTTAGATGAAACAATAAAGATTGTACAAAGAGCTCTTGAAAAGAAACCATCTACAAGAGGTCTTAAAGCATCTCCTAAAACAGACATTATTGGTAAAGCACAATCCATGCAGATGGTTTTTCGAGCAATTGGTAAACTTTCAAATACTAATGCTACTGTTCTCGTTCAGGGTGAGTCTGGTACAGGAAAAGAATTAATTGCCAAATCTCTTCACAAGAATAGCCCAAGACATGATATGCCTTTCATTGCTCTAAATATGGCTGATATCCCGAAAGAGCTGGTTGAGTCTGAGTTATTTGGGCATGAAAAAGGCGCTTTTACTGGCGCTGTTGATAGAAGATTGGGGAGGTTTGAGCAAGCAAATGGAGGGACGCTGTTCCTTGATGAGATTGGTGATATGCCTTTAGACTCTCAAACTAGGTTATTGAGGGTATTATCTAATAAAGAATTTTATAGAGTTGGTGGGGATAAGCCCATTAAGACTGATGTAAGAATAATAGCTGCAACCCATCAAAATCTTCATAATTTAGTTTCTCAATCTAAGTTTAGAGAAGACTTATTCTATAGATTAAATGTAATCAAGATTGATGTACCTCCTCTTAGAGAAAGAAAAGATGATATTGAATTATTAGCAAAATATTTTTTAAAGAAAAACTCAGATGCTACTGGTGAAGAGCTTCGTGTGTTATCCAATGAAACAATTGATGCATTAAATAAATATCAATGGCCAGGTAATGTAAGGCAGCTTGAAAATACATGCTATTGGTTAACACTTATGAGTCCAACACAAAATGTTCAACCATTAGACCTCCCAAATGAAATATTAGAATTTAGTACAGGCATGTCCATTGACTCAGGTTCCTTGTGGGAAGATGGTTTTGTGTCTTGGTTAAGAAACATAGTTGATTCTGAAGAAACAGGTGTGCTTGATTTTGTTAATCCAAAGATTGAAAAATTACTTATCAAAACTGCTCTTGAAAAAACAAATGGCAAAAAAAATGATGCTGCAAACTTGCTTGGATGGGGAAGAAATACTCTTGCTAAAAAAATTAAAGAATTAGGTATTTAATTACTAAATCAATGGAAGGTTATTTACCCTCCACTCAGACATCCCGCCACTTAAAATCAAAGTATCTTTGAAGCCGGATTTTTGTAATATTTCACCAGCATTTCCTGATTGACTTCCGGTTTCACAGATTAGAACTATAGAAATGTCTTCTCTATTTGGAAGCTCATGTTGTCGTCTTTCAAAATCTGAAAAAGGTATATTTATAGATCCTGCTATGTGGCCAGCATTAAATTCATCAGATTTTCTAATATCGACAAGCTTAGCCAAGCCTTTGTTATTGATGTTGACTAGCTCATGAGTAGATATTTTCTTTCCGCCCTTCTTTGATAGAGAGGCAAAAAATAAACTGATAAATATTAAAAGCGGTAATGATAGATACCACTGCTCGAACATAAATAAAAAAAACTCAACCATGCTCATATTATCTATTAAAATAACAAAGTTGTATCTTATTATTTTGAAATTATGGCAAAAAGAAACCTAGTGCTTGTAAGGCATGGACAAAGCGAGTGGAATGCAAAAAATTTATTTACAGGGTGGAAAAACCCTGGCCTCACAGAAACAGGAGTTAAGGAAGCTATTAGTGCAGGAAAATTAATCAAAGATGAGAAAATTAATTTCGATATTATGTATACATCTGAGCTAATAAGAGCACAGCTTACAGGAAATACTATCTTAGAAATAATCAATCAGTCAGATATACCTATCATCAAAGATACAGCACTTAATGAAAGAAATTATGGAAGTTTGGCAGGCTTAAATAAAGATGATGCAAGAAAAAAATGGGGAGAAGAACAGGTTCATATATGGAGAAGGTCTTATGATATCCCTCCCCCAGATGGAGAAAGTTTAAAAAATACTGCTGAAAGAGTTCTTCCATATTTTAATAAAGAAATTTTGCCAAAAGTGATTTCAGGATCAAATATATTAATTGCTGCCCATGGCAATTCTTTAAGATCTCTAATCATGCAATTAGATGAATTATCAAAAGAGGAGATATTAAATTTAGAAATCCCGACAGGGGCTCCAATAAAATATATTTTTGATGAATATGGAAAGGTTGTAGAAAAATTTAATTTATTTGAATAATTAATCTTGAAGCATCCTTCTGAAAGTTTTTCAAAACAAATTATTGAGTGGTATGAGATTAATGGCAGAAAAGAGCTACCTTGGAGAAAAGAAATTACTCCATACAGAGTTTGGATATCTGAAATCATGCTTCAACAAACTCAAGTAAAAACCGTCATCCCCTATTTTGAGAAGTTTCTTGGCACCTTCCCTACAATACAAAGCATATCTAGTGCGACTGAGGATCAGATTTTAGCTTTATGGTCTGGCCTTGGTTTTTATAGAAGAGCCCAAAATATATTTAAAGCTAAAGAGGTTATAGATAAAGAGCATCATGGCATTTTTCCAAAAACTTTTGATGATCTAGAGAGGCTTCCAGGAATTGGCAGATCAACTGCAGGAGCTATTATGGCAATTGCTTACCAACAACCCTACCCAATATTGGATGCAAATGTAAAAAGAGTTATTCAAAGGTATCTAAAATTACAAACTACTAATAAAACACAGCTTACTAAAAGACTGTGGTCAGAGTCTGAAAAACTAAAACCGCAGACGAAAATATTTGAATATACACAAGGAATAATGGATATTGGGGCAACAATATGTAAAGCAAAAACTGCAGACTGTTCTATGTGTCCTTTGAACCAAAACTGCTTATCAGCATTTTCAGCAGTTAAAAAATTAGATATAAATCAAAATAAAAAAATAGTCAGAAAAGAAAAAATTGATTTTATTCTTGCCTACACTAATAAAAAAGCTCTTTTATTTAAAAGAGATGAAAAAAGATACTGGCAGCACCTTTGGGCTCCCTATGAATCCAAAGATTCAAAGCAAAAAGTTATAAATAAGAAAAAAGCGTTAAAGTCAAAAAACTTAAAAATAGCTCACAAGCTTTCACACTTAGAGTTAGAGATTAACCTAATGTTGCTTGAATTTAATGATGAATTTAATATTGCATCAAACATGGAGTATAGTTGGGTAAATAAAAAAAATATCGGAAACTTTGGAATACCTAAACCAATAAAAAAAATATTATTAGAGTTATGACAAAAAAAATTCTTTGTAAAAAACTTAATGAAGAGCTTCCTGCTCTTAAAATACCTCCAATGCCGGGACCTAAAGGCTTAGAACTCATGGAGTCCATTTCTGAAAAAGCGTGGGATCAATGGAGATCACATCAGACCACATTGATCAATGAAAAACATTTGGATATGTCAGATGTAAAAGATAGAGAATGGCTATTAATCCAAATGGATAAATTCTTTAATAATGAGGATTATGAGAAGCCGTCGGGTTTTAAATCATTAACCTAATGTCTTGGTGACATTGCCTTAAAACTTTCTTATAATCCCTTTTCAATAGTGCGCCCAGATAGCTCAGTTGGTAGAGCAAAGGACTGAAAATCCTTGTGTCGGTGGTTCGATCCCACCTCTGGGCACCATTCCTAGTTTACTTAAACCACTTATATGGTTCTTCTCCAGCAACTTTAAAATATACTGCCATATTAATCACATGTGTTATCAGTAAAGTTGCTGAAATAGCTACAGCCCAAAGAATGTTTCTGTAGTTAAGATGTGCATCAAGTGCAAATAA
>CAYQIT010000006.1:0-54315 GCA_964417685.1 uncultured Gammaproteobacteria bacterium
CCATGGATATGAGCTAATGGAGTTGGGTGAAGTGGGCTACATGTATTATAGGTATTATTACCCATTAAACCGGCAACTGGTGCAATAGCTGCAATTTTGGCACTCAAATAACAAGCTAAATGATATGCCATAAACCCACCATTAGAAAACCCTGCTGCATATACCTCATTTAGTTGAACGTTATAGTTATTGCCTGTCCAATCAATAATGCTTTCTATAAAGGCTGCATCATCAACGCCACTTTCTTCTGTATTCCATCCTGTTGTTCCTTTATCTTCGTAATAGGAGCCTTGAGGATAAATAAGAATAAAAGTATCAGTGTCAGCATGTTCCTTAAAACCAGAATATTGCATATTACTCTCTGCATAATCGCCGCCGCCATGAAGACTAAATAAAACAGGGACAGGAGTAATATATTCTGAATAACTGCTTGGAACATATATATAAAATTCTCTAGTTAAACCATCTTTAGTAAATAAGCAGTATTGAGTATTTTCTATTGAAGAATAATTTGAGCATGATGGTACTGATGAATTTGGTGAAGGAATTGGATTAGGTTCATCAGGAGTAGTTGCACTTCCTCCTCCGCCCCCACAACCAGAAATAAAAATTAAAGCAAATAAAAGAACTAAGTTAAGTTTTTTCTTAATAGTTTGCTCATTCATAAGTTGAAGATTTTATGTAAAAATATATTCTACTTTGGATAATATCCAAATTTAGAATTTTCTTCAAAGACATAATTAATTTTCCTAAAGTAGGGTAGTAGTTGGTTCCAGTTTTGAACCAATAGCTCCACCATTTTTCTTAATTAAAAACTACTGTTTTATTTCCGTTTATAATTATTCTTTTTTCTGCGTGCCATCTTACCGCTCTTGAAAGCACGCTTGATTCAATATCATTTCCTTTTCTAGTAAGGTCCTGAGTAGAATCTCTATGGGAAACCCTTTGTACATCTTGTTCAATAATTTGACCCTCATCTAGCTCACTTGTGACGTAATGAGCAGTGGCACCAATAATCTTCACTCCCTTGTTAAATGCTTGATGATAGGGTTTAGCGCCCTTAAAGCTTGGCAAGAAACTGTGATGAATATTTATACACTTTCCTGACCATTTACTAGTTAGCTGATCCGAAAGAATTTGCATATACCTAGCCAAAACAATTAAGTCAGCATTTTCTTTTTCAACGATAGATTCAAATTCTATTTCTTGCATTTCTTTTGAATTTTTATCTGAACCAATTGGCAAATAATGAAACTTGATTCCATTAAACTCTACTATCTCTCTATATGTTTCATGATTTGAAACAACACCAACAATTTCTATTGGCATGTCTCTATACTGAGATCTATACAAAAGATCATTTAAGCAATGACCTTCTTTTGAAACAGCAACAATGGTTTTTAGTTTTTTTTCACTATCATTAATTGACCAGTTTATATTTAACTCATCAGCAAGCTGACTAAAATCGTTAATAAATTTAGGTCCAGAAGCTTCTGAATCATCTATTGAAAAAACAATTCTTGAAAAAAAAGTCAATGAGTCTTTATCTGAATAAGATTGTACATCTGTAAGAAAAGCATTATGAGCATACATAATGCCTGTAACTCTAGCTTGAATACCAGGTCCATCAGGGCATGAAAAAGTCAAAATTTGTGTTTTTTTCATAATGCTTTAGTTAAGAAATGAGCGTCATTTTAAATTATTTTTTTATAATAGGTAATCTTAAGTGTTTAAGTTTATAATCATTTCGTTATGAATTCGACATTATGGGATAACATTAGAAAAGAAATTGAACTTAGGGTTGGTGCAGAGCCATCTTTGGGATCATTCTTGTATTCATTAGTTTTATCTCAAAATAATCTTTCAGGAGCTGTTGCATCAATATTATCATCAAAGCTTCATAGTGATGCTTTATCGGCAATGGATATTAAGAAATTCATACTTGATGTCTTCAGTGACTGTAAGAATATCGAAAAGGATTTAGAAAGAGACCTTCTTTTCTTTAAAGATAATGATCCCTCGTGTGATTATTTTTCAACACCACTACTTTTTTACAAGGGCTTTTTAGGGCTTGCTACTTATAGGGCCTCACACTGCCTATGGAATAAAGAGAGGCATACAATGGCTTTATTTTTTCAAAATAGAGCATCTGAAGTTTTTGGAATCGATATTCATCCTGCAGCAAAAATTGCAGGTGGAGTAATGTTGGATCATGCTACAGGAATTGTTATTGGTGAAACAGCTGTCATAGAATCCAATGTTTCAATTTTTCAAGGAGTAACGCTTGGAGGTAGAGGTAATGAAATTGGGAAAAGACATCCAAATGTTCAGGAAGGAGCCACTATTTATGCCTCGAGTACAATTCTTGGAAATATTACCATCGAGCAGAATGCTGTAGTGGCTGCTGGCAGCTTAGTATTAAAAGATGTCAAAAAAGATACAACTGTTGCAGGAATACCTGCAAAAGAAGTTAATAAATTAAATATTACTAACAATGATTGGGATCCAGGAGACTCAAGCCTTTAAATGATTAAATACATAGGAAACACACCGCTTATTAAACTTGAATATTTTTCTGAGCTAACTGGTTGCAATATATATGGCAAAGCTGAATTCATGAATCCAGGTGGTTCAGTTAAAGATAGGGCTGCAAAATATATTCTGGAAGATGCTTTACAAAAAGGGCTGATAAAAAAGGGCGGTACCATTGTTGAGGGAACTGCTGGAAATACTGGGATTGGTTTGGCCTTGGTTGGAAATTCTTTAGGTTTGAAAACAGTTATTGTTATACCTGATACACAATCAGAAGAAAAGAAAGCAACTATTAGAGCTTGTGGGGCTGAGCTATTAGAGGTTCCAGCTGTGCCATACAAGGATCCAAATAATTATGTTAAGTATTCGAAAAAAGTTGCTGATGAATATGACAATCCAAATGGAGTTCTTTGGGCCAACCAATTTGACAATGAGGCAAATAAGATTGGACATTTTAACGAAACAGGCCCAGAAATTTATGAACAACTTGATGGTAATATCGATGGATTTATATGCTCCATTGGAACTGGGGGCACCCTTACAGGTATAGCCAGATACCTAAAGAGTCAAAATAAGAATATTAAAATTGGTCTTGCAGATCCCCATGGCGCAGCTATCTATTCTTATTTTGTAGATGGCGAGTTAAAAGCCGAGGGTTCTTCAGTAACAGAGGGAATTGGCCAGGGTAGAATCACAAAAAATATTGAAGGACTTGAAGTTGATATACCGCTTAGAATTAGTGATGAAGATGCGTTAAACGCAATGTTTAAAATGGTTGAAACAGAAGGTCTCTATCTTGGAGGTAGTGCAGGTATTAATATTGCTGGGGCTATTGAGATGGCTAGGCAAATGGAAAAGGGTAGTAATATAGTTACTATTCTGTGTGATTCAGGGTCAAGATATTTAAGCAAACTTTATAACAGAAACTTTCTAGTTAATAATGATTTGCCTTGCCCGGACTGGGTCTAAGCATTAACCAAGCTATCTTTATAAATATTTTTGTAAAGCTTTATCAATAATACTCCTACCGAACTTATCACAAATTGAGCAACAAGAAGTTTGGTAGATAAGACTTCATAATTAATAACATCAAACATTACGATGCCTACTATGCCAATGGCTGATAACACTAACATAGCCAAGTAGGAACTAGATTTATTCTGAAGCAGCATACCTGTGACTGTAGACAAAGCCATTAAGAATATTCCAAAGATAGCAATCTCTGCTGGAGAGTATTGAGAAATAAAGAATAAAACACTGCCAGAAACAGCAATAGTAAATAACATTTGAAAAAAACTAAAGACTTTAATGTCATTTGAAACAACTGGATCAAATTTCTCATAAAAAGCTGAAGCATCTTTTTCTTCTATGCAGTCTTCAGGTCTCCAATAGGTTTTTGCAAACCAGACTTTAACCTTATCACTCCATCTTTTAGTCTTAATAGAGTCTTTCAGCATTCCAGAGAAGACTTGAAAATTTGCCCATATCGGATTCCAGCTTTTTAAGGGAGTTACTGTCCCATAAACAGGCTTTACATCTGGCTTTTCAGCAATATAAGTCCCAAACATTCTGTCCCAGATTATAAAAACTCCACCATAGTTAGCATCTATGTATTCTTTATTTTTTGCATGGTGAATGCCGTGGTTCATGGGGGTAATAAATATTTTCTCTAAAAAACCTAAATGACCAATATGTTTTGTATGAACCCAAAACTGATATACCAAGTTAATACCAGCTACTGTTATAAAAACCTCACCAGGTATACCAATGAATATCATAGGCAAATAGAAAACCCATTTCCATAGCCAGCCAGTACTAGTCTGTCTTAAAGCAGTTGAAAGATTAAACTCTTCTCCATGATGATGCACGCTATGCGTTGCCCATAAGATCTTTATTTCATGATGCATCCTATGCATCCAGTAATAAGATAAGTCATACATTAAGAAAGCTAAAACCCATGTTATAGGGTTAGCAGTTGATAAAAGATTGAGATTTAAGCTAGTACTAATATATATAAAAACAGCGCTTTGAAACCCTAGATTAAGCATTGTTGGATACCTGCTTATCATGCCGATAGCTATGCTAGTAAAAGTATCGTTTAATCTGTACGTATTTTTACCAACATATCTTCCATAAAAATATTCAATAAGAATGAGTATGAAGAATGCAGGTATAGCAAACGTAATGATTAAGGATTTATCAGTGACGATCATATGTATACTAATTGTATATAATTTACATTCATTTTATAAGGGCTGTATTTATTTTGCTTTGATAAAACTTAAGGCGCCCAATGCATTTCCAAACTCTCTATTATTTGAAAAACATCCTTCCACACTTGCAAGTTGCAACCTATCTTCTATGCCTTTTTTTACAGTATCGCTGTTAGACACTCTTCCGATAAAGTAAACCTTTTGAACGCCCATGAGCAGAGCATTTAAATAAGATACTGTTCCTATAACTTCACCAATCATATTTGACAAGGAGGCAGCCACATCATCATCACTTATATTTTTTGCATTTCTTGCTTTAGCGAAATTTGCAGCAGTTATTTCTGGATACAAAGACCCGATTTCATTTACAACATCTCCAATTAAAAGATCAACATTTTCTCTTTTGCCTTTTACTGATAACTTATCAATATTTGATTGAGTGCTAGTGCCCAAAATGCAATTTGATAAACCTTGAAGTGTTCCTCCCCCAACTGAAATACCCCCTAAATGATTATGAGTAACTCCATTACTATGAACACAAGCAGTTCCAGTGCCAGTACTAACCACAACAAAGGAATCTTCATTAATTTCATACAAATTTTTTGCTCCAAGAGCTATCGCATCTATTTCATTTATTTTTTCTATTGGAATTTCTTTGTAGGTGTTTTCTAAGTTACTTGATTTGCCTCCAGTAACAGCAATATTTTTTATTTTTGATAGATCAATACTTATTTCTTTAAATATTTTATCAATAAACTCAAGATTTACATTCTGCGTTTGGAATGTATAGAAATTCAGCCCAGAATTATTTGAGCAAATCACTACATCTGTATTTGTTGTTCCAAAGTCTATAGCAGCATACATAAAGGTATATTAACTACTTTGTAATTTATAGTGAAGTTTCTTTACTATTCTCAGGCCACACCATTGGAATTTGCTGTTGTGGATTAAATGTATTTGGGCCTATTGCAGGGTAAGCATTAGCAGCTCTACTAATTTCTTCTTCGCTTAGGTATTCGCTTGGAGTAAGTTTAAATATATCCAATCCTCTCGTTATTTCTGTTCCATATATATAGCCATCATAATAATATGAAGACCAATATCCTCCGGTAATAAGGAGATCTTCAAAAATTGGCCCTCTATCAAAATATGCAATTTCATATGGATTGCTTGAATCAGTAAAATCAATAATCGATATGCCGCCTTGGTACCAGGCTTGAACAAAAATATCTCTATCTGGAACTGGGATGATAGACCCATTATGCGCAACGCAGTTTTCTGTTTCTAGTTGTGGTGCAGGCATTTTATAGTGACTTTTAAATACTAGTTTATTTTCAACAATGTCATATATCGCATCTGCTCCCCAATCTAGTGGATCCCAAGCTCTACATCTTGCTCGGCCACCGCCACCCCATTCATCTGTAAAAATTACCTTAGTTCCATCATTATTAAATGTAGCAGAATGCCAGTAAGCAAAACCTGTATCTGTTACTACATCTAATCTAAATGGGTTATAGGGGTCGCTTATATCAAATAAAATACCATTTCCTGAACACGCTCCTGCTGCAATGTTTAGGGATGGAAATACTGTTATGTCATGGCATTGATCAGTTTTTCTTGTTTCTTGAGTTTCATCACCATGGTCTCCGCCTCGCCATAAGCCAGCCAACGAACCAGTTTCAGGATCTTCAAATACAGCCGGGCTTGAAACTATTTTTGATTTTGATGGTTTATTTATAGGTATTTCAATAATATCAATCCTAAATAAAGCCGTCCTCTTGTCACCAGCAACATTACCAATGCATTCTTTCATTTCTTCTTCATCTCTTACACTACCGGTGCCAGAATTGTAGACAATAATTTTCCCATCTTCAGTTGGACCTTTTACAACTGAATGTGTATGTGACCCTCTGCAAGTTTGAACAGCACCAACTTGAATTGGATTTTGTAGATCAGAAATATCAAATATTCTTATTCCTCTAAATCTCTCAGGGCTGGCATCTTTTCCCACTCCCTCTAAACCACAATCAATCCTACTTCTTATTTCTTCAACGGACATTATTAACAAATTACCAACCACGGATACATCGCCTTGACCTCCAGGGCATACCACTGATGTAAGAAGATTTGGAATCCCATCATCACCAATTTCATACATATTAAAACCATGATAACTACCTGCAACTAGAAGGTTGTCTCTAAATGCCATGTCAGTATTGGAAAAACTCAGCATTGGTGACCTTAATGATCTTGACAATTCTTCTACAGTTTTTTCTTCATCATCGTCTTTATCTGAGGTTTCTTCAGAGCCTTTTGTTGCTGGATTATTTGGGTCAAAAAAGCCAGCTGGCTTTCTTAATGATGCAATTATTTCCATATTTAAAATTGCCTCATCAGCAATAAATAATCCTGCTGTAAGACCAGCTCTTGGATCATCAGACAAGCTAACAGCAATTCTATTCATTCTTTCAATCTCAACGCCTTGATCATTTACTAGATCAGATACAAACTCATTTAAGATAGGATCGTACGTGGAGCCAGGAAATTTTCTTAACTCTTTTACCATTTCAAGAGCCCCGTCATGATGAGCTATCATCAGGCTCAAGAATAATCTATCAAAACTTGTGCCGTTAGAATCTCTTAATTTTTCGAGTTGCTGTTTTGATGCCATACCAGCCATATGCATATCATTTCCATGATTCATGTGATTCATGTGATTCATTGAAACCACTTCATTCCTAGCCTTTAGCCAACTCTCCATAAAATTTATTTCATCAACTTGAGATACATCTATTCTTTTTGCTAAGTCTAGAATTATTTTATTATTTGTTCTGCTATCAACATAGCTCGACATAAGTACAGCTTGCTCATGATGAACAATCATTCCTTGCAAAAACTTAACATCAGCTTCTGTATAGGAGGTGTTTGCAATATTAGTAGCGTCTTCTGCATCTAATATTTTTGAATAATCTCCAGGAGCTCCTGGCTGGATGATTTTAGGTTCACCTGAGTTTTCAAGTGCTACTACTTGAATGGACAAAGCAAAAGTTAATACAAAACTATTCAGAAATATTTTTGTATTAGTCTTTATCATCTTCATCAATTACTTCACCTCGAATAACTTTGGTTTCCTGACGTTTAAATCTCTTAATTCTGTCAGACCTATCTAGCTGTTTTTTTGAAGCCTTAACTTTAGATAAGTTAAAAAATATAAACAATGAAACAATGGCAAGCCCGCCAAAAATTAGAGTATTTAATGACATTGTAAATTTATCTTCTTAGCTTTGAGAGCAGTCTAAGAATTTCCATGTATAGCCAAACTAATGTGACCATTAATGAAAAAGCTCCATACCATTCCATGTATTTAGGTAAGCCAGCTTCAGCACCTTCTTCAATGAAATCAAAATCAAGAACTAAGTTCAGGGCAGCTATAGCTACAATACCTGCTGAAACTGCAATACCGAATGGACCATTAGAATGCAAAAAACCAATACCGGATCCAAAGAAACTCATAATGAAACTAACCAGATATAACAAGGCTATTCCAGCTGTAGCAGAAAATATCATTAATCTAAAATTCTCAGTTGGCTTGATGATCCCGCTTTTGTAACAAAATAACAAAGATGCAAGTATTCCAAAGGTTAAACCAATAGCTTGAATTGCAATTCCAGGATACTGAGCCTCGAAAACCATAGTTATTGCACCAAGAAAAATGCCTTGTGATAACGAATAAAGCGGGGCGGTTGAACCAGCTTTAGCAGGACTTCTGAATATGGTAACCATCGCCAATATAAAACCTAAAATTGCTGCTGGAAGACCTAGGACTGGAATATTCCATCCAACAGCAGCTCCTGCAAAACACAAAGCAAGTAGTATGCCTGTTTTATTCACCGCTCCATCTAAAGTCATTCTCTCAGCTAAAGGAATGGATGACGATTGTGACGAAAAGTTACGAGTAAATGCTGGATTTCCAGATCTACCAAATGTGTTTAGTGCTGAGTGTTTTGACATTAAAATTTCCTTCTTATGTTTATAGATATATTAATTATTTATGGCCTTTTTAACAAATTAAAAGACTATTTCATATTTTTGATCCATTTTTCTATAAGCTCTACTCCCTCTTTATGATTAAGAGATCTTCCCGACTCTGGCATCATTATGCCTGGATCTAATGAGGTCATCCTGAATGACAAAATAGATTTATTTGGATTGCCTGGATCGATTGAATATTTAAGATTATTACTTGCTCTACCAGCAGCAACAGGTTTTTTGTATATACCAATATGCATATTAGAACCCTCTTTAAGATTCAAATATAAGCCTGTTGTATCAGCTGATCCTCCTGGAATATGACAATGACCACAGTTAATATCAAGATATGCCCTGGCTCTAGACTCAAGATCATTATCCTCATTAGACCAATCTGCCATAGTTTGGTAATTATCAGCTGAATCAATCCATTTCATGAGCTGCCATTTTTTAATTTGATTCATAGTGCCATCACTATAAGAGAATTTATGATTTAAGTTTCTGACTTTTGGTCCTATTGGTTGAATTTCTTTATTTAATTGATGACATTCTTTGCATTGATTGATATTAGGAACTCTATATCTAACAGTTCTCTCAGTCCCATCCTCCATAACAAAAGCTGTATTAAGAGTTTTTCCAGCAATACTCAAATATGCATCATCTTGTTTCTCATTCCATATATAGCTAACATTTTTCCACGAGTCATTTTTTTTAATCAATAGTCTTGTTTCTAGTAACTGCTTATCAATTCTTGATTCTGGATGATCATTGAGATATGCAAACGTTTTTATTAACACTGAACCATTTGGAAAATCCAATACTTTATCAGGCGAGTAACCAAGTCTTTTATTTTTTGGAACATACACAAATCTTATCTTGTCAGCATAATCTGAAAAAAGAGGATTAATTAAATCGTAAGGTAGAACACCTTCATTTGGTGCTTGAAGACCCATATCAGCAAAGAAATTAAATTCAGAAAGTTTCTTTGGAACCTTGGTGTCTAAAATAACTGAGTCATTAACTTGAGAAAATGCATTTGTGATAAATCCAAATACAATAAAAAAATTGATTAGCTTCTTTTTATTTATCACTAATTTTTACTTCAGCAAGGGGTTTGATTTCTCCTCGAAACCAATCGTAATCTCTCACAACCGGATCAAAGAAAGGTAGCATAAACTTTATTGGATTGATGGTTAGAAAAGTTGCATCTTTATTATTGCCAAGTATTATCGCTTCTTTTTTAACTTTTGAAGACAGCAGGGAGGATAATGGAACTACTCCATCCCAGAAAATATCAGGCATATCACCACCAGAAAGTTCAAAAAGCATTTTTGCAAGTTCACCAGTCTCCAGATCTGGGCGGTAGCCTGACTTACCAAATGTATTATTATAAATTTGAACATTTCTTGGATGAGGATTATAGGTTTTATCTTCTGTTTCATATGGATATGTGACAATAGCTATGTTTATTGTCTCATTCCCCTCGATTGTATTTTCAAAAATATCAACCAAAGAATTTGCTTGTACTATAACCCCAGTGCCCCTTGGAACTTCTCCAACTATATTACCTTCAGGCGCAAAGTTATCAGTATTGTTATTAATAATTTTGTTATTAAATACTCTGACATGATGGCCGCCTTGCTGGGGCAGACCAGGTAGATCAAATACCAATATCCCCCCTGTATTATTTGTCGCAATATTATTAAAAACATCTGCAAAGTATGAATTTTCAATCTCAATACCAGCCACATTAAATTCAGCTCTGCTATTTTTTACTATTATATTTTGTGACTGCCCAACATATATACCAGCATCAGAGGCCCCAATGGCAACACAGTTATCAATTAAGATATTTGTTGATTCAACTGGATACAAACCATAAGCACCATTGGTTTCTTTTGGCCCACCGGTCCATTCCGTTTTAACTTTTATAAATTTAATGTTATCAACACCCTTTGCCTTAATTGCATCACCCTTTGCATTTACAACTGCAAAATCACTCAATGTGACATTGTCTGATGTTATTAATAGACCTTGAGCACCGGTTTGTTGGTTTTCAAAAGAAAGGATTGTTTTATTAATATCAGAACCAATAAATGAAATGCCATCTACGTCAATTGATAGGGAGTCTTCTAGTTCATATACCCCATTTGAGAGTTTAATAGTATCACCTGGGGAGGCTAAGATTAGCGCTTCTTGAATTTCTATATAGGCATCTGAACTGGGAGATATCTCAATAGTTTCAGCAGTAGAACCGAAGCTAAAAAAAAGTAAAAAGAAGAGGTTAGCTTGCTTCAGGAATCTCATCAAATTTTTCAAGTGGCTTCTTCAATTCAGCCCAATCACATTCAAAATCATCAGGAGCATGCTCATATTCTAACAGCCCTAAAGCCTCAAATTTTGGTCTAATCTCATCTGTTAAAAGTCCAATCCTAGAAAGGTTTGGTATCACTCTTGAAAATAAGAAATTTCTAAACATTTCAAAAGATGATGTTTGCATTTGAAAATCTCTAGCTTCATCAGCACTCATCTTTAAATATTTTTGTTCGGCTTTAGTGTTAATCAATCTTTCTCTAGAAATTACACATGCCTCATATGCAAACTCAGCTCTTTCTTGAATCTCTTGAGGACTTAGAGTCTTAACAAAATCCTCTAGGTAATTAATTCCAAAGGTTACATGCCTTGCTTCATCTCTTACAACATAATGAAGCAGCTGTTTTAGTAAAGGGTCTTTAGTTATATTTTTAAGCATTTGGAAAGCTGCCAAGGCAAGCCCCTCTATGATAATTTGCATACCAATAAATTTAAGATCCCATCTTTCATCAGTTAAAATTTTATCAAGTAATAATTTTAATGAAGGGTTGATCGGATAATGAATACCTATTTTTTCTTGCAGATATCTATTAAAGACCTCAACGTGCCTTGCTTCATCAAACGTTTGTGATGCAGCATATAGCTTTGCATTATAAGTTGGCGCACAACTTGCAAGTTGCGAAGCTACCAATAAAGCGCCTTGCTCACCATGAAGAAATTGGCTCAGTAATTCAGCAGCACTATGTCTATCAAATTCAATCTTTTCTTTTTCACTTAGTTCCTCATATGCTTTCAAGGTCTCGTGAGGCAACTGCTCATCAGGATCAACCAGTTTCTCATCAACTGGATGATTGTAATCCCATTGAAGATCGATTGATCCATTCCAATTTAATTCTTTACCTAATTCATAAAGCTTCTTAATTCTGTTATCTGCTACCGTGTAATCCCAGTTGTAAGATCCGGTTAAAGGAGTCTTGAATATCTCTACAACATCTTCAACATGAGAAGGTTTTATATCTAGCTCATCGTCAAAGTAAAGGAGGTCTGCAGGCGGTCCGTCTTGTTTTTTTATCTTCATATAGTTCTTTTCCAAATAAATGTTTACACTGTAAACATTAAAACCATTCTATAACAATTATTGGGCTTTGAAAAGATTTGTTAATTTTTCTAAGAGCACTTCACCTAATTCTTCTGCTCTATGGATTGTTATGGCATTCTTGTAATATTTATTTACATCATGCCCAATACCAATAGCTTGTAATTCAATATTTTGAGAAGACTCTATAAATTTTATGCTTTCTTTTAAATGCATATCTAAATAATCTTCTCCGTTAGCAGACAAGGTACTGTCATCTACTGGAGCACCATCAGAGATCACAATAATAATTTTTCTTTCTTCTTGTCTTTTTATAAGCCTTCCATATGACCACATTAGAGCTTCACCATCTACATTCTCTTTTAGCAGACCCTCTCTGAGCATTGCTCCAAAAAACTTTCTAGACCTTCTCCAGCTACTATCAGCACTCTTATAAATTATATGCCTTAAATCATTTAGTCTCCCTGGACTTGATGGGTTGCCACTACTTATCCAGTCTGACTTAGACTCTCCACCTTTCCAATGTTTAGTTGTAAAGCCAAGGACCTCAGTTTTAACTGAGCATCTCTCAAACGTACTGCTTATAATATCCCCACATATTGCAGCAAGACTTATAGATCTTCCTCTCATTGACCCAGAGTTATCTATTAATAGAGTTATAACAGTATCTTTAAATTTGTTTTCAGTTTCTTGTTTATAACTAAGGGGATGGCCTGGTTCAGCAATAACTCTATGCAATCTTGATGTGTCTAAACTACCTTCATCTAAATTAAAATTCCAGCTGGTATTCTGTTGAGCTAATAATAATCTTTGGAGCCTATTTGCAAGTTTTCCTATAGTTGTAAGATGTGGCTTTATTAAATTATCAAGCTGAGATCTAAGCCTTAGAGCTTCTTCTGCAGTTACTAAATCTTTAGCATCAATTATTTCATCGTATTTCCGAGTAAAAGCTTTATAGGATAAATTTCTATTATCTTTAAACTCTGGCTGTTCTATTTTGCCTAGTTCAATTTCTTCTTCAATTGAGCCCTCAGGTGAGGTCTGGACAATTTCTTGATCAAGCTCGTCTATATCAACCTCAAGATCAAGGCTCTCAGCCTGGGAAGAGTTTTCGTCTTGAGTTAAATCTTCTTTTTCAAGATTAATTTCATTATCCTCATTGGAATTTTCAGATTCTGAAGCGTCTTCTGGGTTACTATCATCTGATGAGCCTGTTTGTATTAAGTTTGTTAGCTCTAATAACTTTATGCTTGTTGTATAAAACAAACCTTGATTATCTAGTGAATTCAAAAATTCATTGCTTAAATTTTCAAAAGCACTTGAGCCATATTCATTTTTCAAATCGTTAATAAAGTTTACTGATCTACTGCTAACCTCGTTACCAGAAATATCCTTTAACCATAAATTAAAAATTAATGGCGCAGCCTCGTTAAAATCAAAAATATCTTCAGATATCTTGCTGTAATATTTTGATATATTTTTTTGAGCGCCTTTTAACTCTCTTCCGCCAAGAATTTCCACTCTAGATATTTCTAGCTCATCTATAATTTCTTGAGCTATAGGGTTAACATTTTTTTTTATAATTTTATTTGAATGATACTTCATCCAAAACGCTTGAAAGTCTGACTCCGCTCTCCAAATATCTAAATTTTTAGATGACCTCGGTGCAGGAGAAATTTGAGCTAAACCTTTACTAGGAGGTCTCAATGGTGCCCCAATCCTAGAAGAAATATCTTTTTGTTGAGAAATAGCTTTTAAAGAAGAAACGCTTGCTTCATGCAATGATTCTCTTCTTTTCAACCATTTCATTAATTTATTTAATCAGAAACTTTATTTAGAAGATCCTTATCAAAGCATCTTTGAAAATATTCTGCAATTATAGGCTTTTCTGTATCATCACATTTATTAAAAAAGCTTAATTCAAATGATTTGCTTATATCGCCAAAAATAGAATAATTTTCGGCCCATGAAATTACGGTTCTAGGCGACATAATTGTAGAAATATCCCCATTAACAAAACCTGATCTTGTTAAGTTTGCCAGTTTAATCATATCTCTAATAAGCTCTTTATTCTTCTGAGATCTCAATTTCTTAACCTTTGAAGTGATAACTTCAAATTCCTGTTTTGGAGATAAATAGTTAAGAGAAGACAAGATATGCCATCTATCTAATTGACCCTGATTAATTTGTTGAGTTCCATGATAGAGGCCAGTGACATCTCCTAGACCTATAGTATTTGTGGTTGCAAAGAGCCTAAATGATGGGTGAGGGCTGATTACTTTATTCTGATCAAGCAAAGTCAGCTTTCCTTCTACCTCAAGTATCCTTTGGATAACAAACATTACATCAGGCCTTCCAGCATCATATTCATCAAAAACCAAAGCAACAGGATTTTGTATTGACCATGGCAGCATTCCTTCCTGAAATTCAGTAACCTGCTTACCGTCCTCTAACTTGATTGCATCCTTGCCAAGTAAATCTATTCTACTTATGTGGCTATCAAGATTTATTCTTACACAAGGCCAGTTTAATCTAGCAGCTATTTGCTCTATATGAGTCGACTTTCCTGTGCCATGAAACCCTTGAACCATCACTCTTCGATTGTGTTGAAATCCAGCAAGTATTGCTAAAGTTGTATCTTCATCAAAAACATAACTAGAATCTATCTCAGGAACCCATTCTGTCTTATCCTCAAATCCTTTTACCACAAGATCAGATTTAATATTAAAAACCGAAGATACTTTAAAATCTTTATTAGGTTTCTTGGGTAAGTCTATATTTAATTTGGACATGTGTTATTTTTTAAATAATTAATTTTGATATGAAGATTAATCCTACCTTTTGAAATTTCAAAGTTCTAGTTTTTTATCAAACAATGTAAGATGTAGATCATTATAACGCACAAAAGGTAGCATCATGTCTGATAAGAAAAATCTTCTAGAAAACTGTTTAAGCTTATTTGAATTAAATAGAATTGATAGAGATATATATACTTGGACAGGGAAGAATGTAGGCTGGGCAAGAATTTTTGGAGGGCAGGTTATGGCCCAAACACTAATAGCCGCATACAAAACAGTTAAAAAAGAACATTTCGCTCATTCTTTTCATTCTTATTTTCTAAGGCCTGGACAAATGGACAAGCCTATAACATTTACTGTAGATAGGATTAGGGATGGTAAAAGTTTCACCACTAGGACAGTAAAGGCTATTCAGGATGGCGAAGCAATATTCAGTTGCTCTGTATCATTTCAAAAGAATGAAGATGGTCTTGAACATCAAATTGAAATGTCTGACTTTCCATCTCCTAATGGATTAAAGAATGAGTATGAAATAAGAAAAGCTATAGCTGGAGATATTGATCCAGAGCATGCCCCTTTATTTCTAAGAAAAAGAGAAGTAGAGATGCGTCCAATTGAAATTCAAGATTATGCTAATCCCCAAAAAACTCCTCCATATAAAAATACATGGATAAGGCCTGAGGGAAAGCTGCCAAACGATGAGGTTATTCAGCAAGCATTTTTATTATATATATCAGATATGGGTTTATTGGCAGCGGCAAACAACCCTCATGGAGTTAATTTTTTAAATGAAAATTTACAAGTTGCAAGTCTTGATCACGCTATGTGGTTTCATAGAAAACTAGATTTAAATGATTGGATATTATATTCAATAGACAGCCCTATATCTGGTAATGCCCGCGGCTACTCTAGAGGGGCAATTTATACTCAGGATGGAATCTTATTAGCATCTTGCGCTCAAGAGGGTCTTATAAGGCTTTGGCCAGCAAAATCTTAATATTCTCTAACAAGCTGAGTTAAAAACTTTACTTTATCTGGACTTATGTTTGGTGTTATGCCATGTCCAAGATTAAAAATATAGCCAGGGTAATCCTTATACATATCAAGTATCTTATATGTTTCTTCTTTAATTACTTCATTGCTCTCAAGCAATATCGCTGGATTTAAGTTTCCCTGAATAGCTACCTTATTTTTCATTAGATCTAAATTAGGAGTTCTCATTGTCCAAAAAAGACTAATGCAATCTGCTGAGGTTTCAATTAGATTGCTAGATGAGCATTTTGGCTCTCTGGCAAATAAGATTACAGGAATATTAGATGTTACCTGATCATTTTTTAACAATTCGATTAACTCATCAATGTATTGCAGTGACCATTTCTTGTATTCTTTTTCTGATAAGAGGTTAGCCCAGGAATCAAATATTTGAATAGCATTTGCACCTGCAATAACTTGTTCTTTTAAGTATAAAAAGCAGGCATTGGTAAGTTTTTTCAAGAAAATATTTGCTGCTTTTTCATTTTCAACAATATAATTTTTTGTAAAAGAGAAGCTTTTTGATGAGCTGCCTTCTATTGAGTATGCGGCTAACGTCCATGGGCTTCCACAAAACCCAATTAAAGGAATATCTTCAGGAAGAGTTGCCCTGATATATTTTACTGCTTTATATACATAATCCAGATCATTTGGATCAAATTCAGGCAGGTTATCAACATCTTGTTTTGTTTTAATAGGGTTACTAAATACAGGTCCTTTACCTTCAACAAAACTTACTCCAAGATTAAAAGCGTCAGGAATTGTAAGGATATCTGAAAAGAGTATGGAGGCATCAAGTTTAAATTCCTTGATAGGTTGCATTGCTAATTCACAACAAACATCAGGATTTTTACACATATCCATGAAATTATTAAATCTCTTTCTTACCTCACGATATTCGGGCATATATCTGCCTGCTTGTCGCATGTACCAGATAGGAGGAGTCTCTAAATTTTCTTTATTGAGCGCTCTTATAAAAAGAGATTTATCTAACATTATGAAACGTATTTTATAATACTTTTTGCAGCTTCGCGTCCTTCCCAGATAGCTGTAACAACTAAATCAGATCCTCTAACCATATCACCTCCAGAAAAAATCTTTTCATTTGATGTTTGAAATGAGAATGCTTGTTTTTCTTCCGCTAGAACAAGACCACTTTTATCTGTTTCAATTTCAAAATCTTTAAACCAATTAGCAGGACTTGCTCTAAAACCGAAGGCAACTATAACTGCATCAGCTTTATAGATTCTTTCAGATCCAGGAACAGGAACAGGAACTCTTCTTCCGTTCTGATCTGGTTCTCCAAGATGAGTGTTTACAATTTTTACACCTTCTACTTTTTCTGAACCAACTATATCAATTGGCTGAATATTGAATTTAAAATCTACTCCTTCTTCTCTAGCATTTTGTACTTCTCGCTTTGAGCCAGGCATATTTTGTTCATCTCTTCTATATAGACAGGTAACAGATTTTGCGCCTTGCCTTATCGCAGTTCTATTACAATCCATAGCAGTATCTCCACCACCAAGAACAATGACATCTTTATTCTTTAAATCGATAAAATTATTTGTTTTATCTTCAATGTTTAGAAGGTTGTTAGTATTTGATATTAAATAATCTATGGCTTTAAAAACTCCAGGAAGTTTTTCCCCCTCAAAACCACCCTCCAATGAAGTGTAAGTTCCCATTGCTAAGAAAACAGCGTCATAGTCTTCATAAAGTTTCTGGAAGGGTATATCTTTACCTATTTCTTTCCCCAAAAAAAACTCAACACCCATTTCTTCAAGAATCTTTCGACGTCTTCTCACCACTTTTTTTTCAAGTTTAAATTCCGGTATTCCAAAGGTAAGCAATCCTCCGATTTCTTCGTTCTTGTCATATACATGACTATGAATTCCAGATCTTGTTAAAATATCTGCGCAAGCAATTCCAGCTGGACCAGAGCCAACAATCGCCACTTTCTTACTTGTCCAGGTTCTGTAAGACATATCTGGTTTCCAGCCCATTTCAAAAGCTTTTTCTGTAATATATTTTTCAGTAGAGCCAATAGTGACAGCACCAAAACCATCATTAAGAGTGCAAGCACCTTCACACAACCTATCTTGTGGGCAGACCCTTCCACATACTTCTGGCAAACTATTAGTTGAATGACATAATTCAGCAGCCTCAATAATGTTTCCTTCATTAACTAGTTTCAACCAGTCAGGAATATAATTATGGACTGGACACTTCCATTCGCAGTATGGATTGCCGCAATCAAGACATCTGTGTGCTTGGTTTGATGCTTCAACTTGATTGTATTCATTATAAATTTCTACAAAGCTAATCTTTCTTTCTTCGATAGATTTTTTTGTTGGGTCAAATCTTCCAACTTCGAGAAATTGAAAATCATTTTCAACTTTTTTATGCTCAATATATTCATCTCTCAAATTTTGCTGCTGTAAATTTAAATGAATATTTTCTGAGGGGCTTAATGATTCTTTCCACTCATAAAGTTTTTCTTTTGCAATTTCTAGATCAGTAATTGGAGCAAAAGATTTAGTTAAATACTTTCCATCCACTCTAATTTTTCCATAAAAGTAGGGAGATTTAGGTTGTGTGAAAAGTAATAGACCTTTCTCAATTCTATATTGTTTGTTCTTGTTTTGCATGGGACAGTTTTTGTATGACGCAGTATGACACTTTTGATCTTTAAATGGTAGTTTTATGTGCTAGAATCACATCAAAATTTTTACTATGCCTAGACTATTTAATAAAAACGAATTTAAAGATAATTGCGGTTTCGGACTTATCGCCAACATTAATGGTATTCAATCTGAATCTATTCTAACTAAATCAATTGATGCGTTAGTAAGTATGACACACAGGGGCGGCGTTGGAGCTGACGGCAAAACCGGAGATGGATGCGGTCTTTTATTTGATATAAATAAAGAATATTTTAAAAATAAAATATATCTAGAAGAGGGCGTTAAGTTAAAAGACAATTTTGCAATTGGACAATTATTTATTTCTAAAGATATTGATTCTGTAATTACTAAAATTACTAAAATTCTTAAAAGAGAATCATTAATTCTAGATCATGTTAGGGAAGTCCCAGTAGCCAAAGAGGTTTTAGGTAATATCGCTCTTGAATGTTGTCCAAATATATACCAAATATTTATTACTTCTAATGATCAGGTATTTAATGAACAAAAATTCGAGTCTAGTCTCCTTCAAGCAAGAAAATTTATTGAAGAAATTTATATGAATGATGAGGATCTGTATTTATGCAGTCTTTCATCAAAAACTATAGTTTACAAAGGCTTAATGCTCCCAAATGCCATCAAAAGTTTCTATTTAGATTTGCAAAGCTCAGATTTTAAAATATCAACTTGTGTTTTTCACCAAAGATTCTCCACTAACACATCTCCAAGGTGGCATTTAGCCCAGCCATTTAGATTGCTTGCTCACAATGGTGAAATTAATGCCATTAGAGGAAATAGAAATTGGGTAAAGGCTAGATCAAATAAGTTTATTACACCATTAATACCAAAAATACAGTCTTTTAAAGAACTTGTGAATGAGAAAGGATCAGACTCTTCATCTCTAGACAATATGGTTGAACTCTTAGTAAAAGGTGGTGTTGATCTTTTTAGGGCTATCAGGATGGTGCTCCCACCAGCCTGGCAAAACACTCAGACACTAGATGCTGATATCAGAGCATTTCATGAATACAACTCTATGCATATGGAGCCTTGGGATGGTCCAGCTGGAATAGTAATGGCTGATGGAAAATGGGCTGTTTGTATTCTTGATAGAAATGGTCTACGACCAGCTAGATACCAAATTGATACTGAAAACAATATAACAATAGCCTCAGAAACTGGAGTAAACCCTATAGACGAATCTTCTGTTCTATCCAAAGGGAGAGTTCAGCCTGGAGGAATTCTAGCAATCAATACAGATACAGGAGAAATAGTAAATCAAGACAGAATTGATGATGTTCTCAAAACTAAAAACCCATATAGGAAGTGGCTAAAAGAAAATGCAGTCTATATTGAATCCAGTCTAGATACATATGAAGGCCCAGGTTTGAAACCAATAGATCAGAATGAGTTTATCGAATCTACAAAACAATTTCTTCTATTTAAAGAAGAAAGAACTTCTGTAATTAAGCCATTGGCAGTAGACTCTCAAGAAGGAACTGGTTCAATGGGTGATGATACTGCTTTGGCAGTTATGAGCAAAATGCATAGACAAATCTATGATTTTTTTAGGCAACAGTTTGCACAAGTAACTAATCCTCCAATTGATTCCTTAAGGGAGGTTGGAGTTATGTCTCTTGAGACATGTTTTGGGCCTGAGTTAAATATTTATGAAGAATCTCCCACTCATGCGAAAAGATTGGTGACTACCTCACCAGTTCTTTCATACAAAAAGCTTCAATCATTGATAAAAAATCCTTATTTTGAAGAAGAAGAGTTTGAATTAAGTTTTAAAGACAGCATCTCTTTAGAAGAAGCGATATCTACATTAAAGTTTAAAGTTGTAGAGTCTGTAAGAGGTGGGAATTCTATAATACATTTAATAGAAGAAATGCCTGCTACAGGCTATCTCTCAATTAACGCATTACTTGCCGTCGGAGCAGTTCATCAGGAGTTGGTAAGGCTTGGTCTAAGATCTGATGCAAATATTGTATGCACATCTTCATCTGCTAGAGATACTCATCAGATTGCATGTCTAATTGGATTTGGTGCAACAGCTGTTTATCCAACATTGGCATATCAAACCATTCTTGATTTATCGGCTAGGAGAGAGCTAAAAGGTTCTGCTCATGAAAATTGCGCTAGATATAGAAAGGGTATTAATAAAGGGCTTTTAAAAATAATTTCTAAAATGGGTATTTCTACAATATCTAGCTATCGAGGGTCACAGTTGTATGAGATTGTGGGTCTAGATAAGAATATTGTTGATACATGTTTTACTAATACAACAAGTAGAATTGAGGGCAAGTCATTTAAAGATTTAGACACAGAATTAAGATTACTTGATGAATACTCTAGATCTAATCTTTCAGATATGAATGTTGGAGGATTGCTTAAGTATATTCATGGCGGAGAATATCATGCTTATAATCCAGAGATTGTTAAGAAACTTCAAGAAGCAGTATCAACTGGGTCCTCTGAAAAATATTATGAATATGCAGAGCTCGTAGATAAAAGAGCTCCAGCAATGTTAAGAGACTTACTGTCTTTTAATAATATAAAAGCTAAAGTTGATATAAAAGAAGTCGAGCCAATTAAAAATATTTTGAATAGATTTGACTCTGCTGGAATGAGTCTTGGTGCTTTGTCACCAAAAGCGCACGAAACTTTAGCAGAAGCTATGAATCACCTTGGTGCTAGATCTAACTCTGGAGAGGGTGGCGAGGATAAGTCTAGGTACGGCACTAGCAAAATGTCAAAGATCAAACAAATTGCATCAGGTAGATTCGGTGTCACGCCTCATTATCTTGTTAATGCTGAAGTACTCCAAATTAAAATTGCTCAGGGAGCAAAGCCTGGAGAGGGCGGCCAACTACCTGGTGGTAAAGTAAATAAATTAATAGCTAAATTAAGATACTCAACTCCAGGAGTTACATTAATTTCTCCTCCTCCTCATCATGACATATATTCAATTGAAGACTTGGCTCAACTTATATACGATCTAAAAGAAGTAAATCCTAAAGCTCTAGTTTCAGTTAAATTGGTCTCAGAACCAGGAGTTGGAACAATAGCATCAGGTGTTGCAAAAGCTTATGCTGATTTAATTACAATTTCTGGTCATGATGGAGGAACAGGTGCAAGTCCACTTACTTCTATCAGGTATGCTGGATCTCCATGGGAGCTCGGCCTTGCAGAAGCACATCAGAGTTTAAGAGACAGTGGCTTAAGACATAAAGTTAGACTTCAGGCTGATGGTGGAATGAAAACAGGACTTGATGTAATAAAGGCAGCAATTCTTGGAGCAGAATCCTTCGGTTTTGGTACTGGCCCAATGATAGCTATGGGCTGCAAGTATTTAAGAATTTGCCATTTAAATAATTGTGCGACAGGCGTGGCTACACAACGAGATGATCTTATTAATCACCATTTTGTTGGAGAGAAAGAGAGAGTAATCAATTATTTTGAATTTATTGCTAATGATGTTCGACAGCATCTAGCTGATCTTGGAGTAAATAGCCTTGAAGAGATTATTGGTCAGACACAGTATCTTGAAAAAATAGATACCAAAGATCCTCAATACCGTTCAATAAATTTAGATGAGCTTCTATATAAAGATAAAAATATTAATGAGTCATTCTTCTGTACTGAAAAAAATAATAAACCGTGGGATAAAGGACTGCTTAATAAAAAAATTCTAAAAGATTTTAAAAGCTCTATTAATGAACAGGAATCTAATTCTAAAACTTATGAGATCAGGAACACTGACAGATCTGTTGGTGCAAAAATTTCGGGTTATGTTGCATCGAAATATGGAGAAGAGGGATTAAGCAATCCAATTAATATCAACTTCAGTGGATCAACTGGGCAAAGTTTTGGATGCTGGAATGCCAACGGTATCAACCTTACTGTAAATGGAGATGCCAATGATTATGTTGGTAAGGGCATGAATGGTGGAAGGATAATCATTAAGAATGAGAATAGTTTTGCTACAAATGATGACAATGCTGTATTAGTTGGAAACACATGTTTATATGGTGCAACTGGAGGTGAGCTTTTTGTTGGTGGTACTGCAGGCGAGCGTTTTGGAGTAAGAAATTCTGGTGCTAAAGCAGTTATTGAAGGGGCTGGTGACCACTGTTGTGAGTACATGACCGGAGGGCATATAACAGTACTGGGCTCTGTTGGTGCAAACTTTGGAGCAGGTATGACTGGTGGTTTTGCATATGTTTTAGATGAAGATAGATCTTTTTTTGATAAATGCAACAGAGGAATGGTCAACATCGAAAGAATAACAACAGAAGATATGCAGCCACATAGAAAGCATTTAAAAGAAATAATCGCTAGACATTATAAATACACAAATAGCCCAAAATCTAAGCAAATTCATGAAGATTTTGATAAATTTGAGCCACATTTTTGGTTGGTGTCACCTGCTGCTTTAAATATCCAAGATTTACTTAAAGCAACTAGATCTAATGCAGCTTAATTTAATTTAAAAGCTTTAGGTAAGTTTTTTGAATCAAATTTGTTTGTTTTAAACCCATTTAAATTTTTATCAAGCATTATTAAATTAAGCTTACCTCCGATGACCTTTTTGTCATTCATAATAAATTTTTTAAGATCTTGATATTTAAATTTTTGGAAATCTGTATCTAATTCAAGAGAATGAATTGTGTTATCAAGGTCCTTGTATTTAGATTGATCAATCAGTCCTTCAAGATAGGAAATTCTAGCAATAATTTGTATTCCATATATAACTGCTTGACCATGAGTAATTCCTTTATATTTCTTAAAAGCCTCTATCGCATGGCCAAATGTATGTCCAAGATTTAAAATTGCCCTGATTCCATTTTCTTTTTCATCTTTGGTAACAATCTTTGCCTTAGTCTTAATAGATTCACTAATTAGATTTTCCATAACAATGGGATCTTTTTTTTGTATCTCTTTAGAATTATTTTCAAGAATTGACCTTATTTTTTTGTTACCAAGCAGACTATATTTAACAATTTCACCCAAACCAGATTTAAATTGATTATTCGAAAGAGTTTCTAAAAAAGAGGTGCTTATCAACACTAGTTTTGGATTATAAAAAGCTCCAACTAAATTTTTTCCTCTTTCAATATTGATTGCAGTCTTTCCTCCAACCGAGGAATCAACTTGAGCAAGAAGACTTGTTGGTATTTGAATAAAATCTATGCCTCTGAGATATGAAGAAGCTGTAAAGCCAGTAATATCACCAACCATACCTCCCCCTAAGGCTATCATGAGATCAGATCTATCAAATTTTAACTTTGCAAGTTTCTCAAGCAAAATTAAGTATTCTTTTGCAGATTTAGAGGTCTCACCTTGAGGTAATTCATGTATATAAATATTTTTATTATTACCAATTTTAGTTTTCAGCTCTTTGATGTATTTCTTTGGAATACCAGAATCAGTAACAATTAAGATATTCTTTGATGATTTGATTTGAGTCGCTAAATTGGATTTAGTAAGCGCATTTTTAGAGATAATAACCTCATACTCTGAAGAGCCTTTGCCTACCTTAATAGTATTAGCCATAATTTTTAACAAGTTTTATTATCTCAGAGGCAACTTCTTGACTGCTTAAATTCTCAGTATTAACAACGTAATCTGCTACCTCTTCATACAATGAAACTCTTTGATCATGAAGTTTTTGAAGAATTTCACCAGGATCACCTTCTTTTAATAATGGTCTATCTTTATCTTTAGAGGTTCTCTCAAGCTGAACATTGATTGGAGTAGCTAGATAAAAAACTGTGCCTCTTGAAGACAATATATCCCTATTTTTTTCAGATAATATAATGCCGCCGCCTGTAGATAAGACTATCGAATTAAGTTCAGCCAATTCTTCAAGAATTTTACTCTCTCTTTTTCTAAAGCCATCTTCACCCTCTAAATCAAAAATCCAATCAATAGAAGCGCCAGTTCTAGACTCAATTTCAGCATCAGTATCGTAAAATGTTAAGAAAAGCTCACTTGAAATAATTTTTCCAACTGTAGATTTTCCTGAACCCATCGGGCCGACTATAAAAATATTCATTATTAATTTTTGTTAAAATACACCAAATTTTAACATCTAACTGAATAAAATAGATTTTTTAGTAGTTAAAAGTTGTATGCTATTTGAATGGGAAAATTGCTTTAGAAATGCTCAAGTTTATAAAAATCATTTTTTACTCCTCTCTTGTTGCAAGCATACTATCAATTTTTTCTGTAATTGGCTTTTATTTGTATTTAAAGCCAAATTTGCCTGAAATAACTCTCGTTGATGAATCTCAACTCCAGATGCCACTTAAGATATACACGTCTGATGAGGTGCTGATAGGTGAGTATGGTGAAATTAAAAGGAGGCCTGTTTATTTTAATGAGATCCCAAATAATTTAAGAAATGCATTTTTAGCTGCAGAGGATGATGGTTTCTTTCGTCATCAGGGGATAAGTTATACAGGCTTATTAAGGGCATTGCTTCAATATATTGAGGCAGGAGAAATAGTAAGCGGCGGCGGAACTATTTCAATGCAGGTTGTTAGAGGGTACCTTTTAACAAGAGATCAAAAACTTACAAGAAAAATAAAAGAAATCTATCTTGCCCTTGAGCTTGAAAGTAGAGCTTCTAAAGAGGAAATATTTGAGCTCTATGTTAATAGAATTTTTTTGGGAAACAGATCATATGGAATTGAAGCGGCTGCAAATACTTATTTTAATAAATCTGTAGATCAATTAACGCTTGCTGAATCTGCAACCATAGCAGCTCTTGCACAACTTCCTTCTGCAATTAATCCAATCAAATCTCCTGTTAGGACCACACAAAGACGAGATTGGATTTTATCAAGAATGCTTAAGTTAAAAATGATATCAAGAGAGCAATACTTTGAAGCTCTAGGTACGGAAATGGAAGTTGTAAAAGATATTGATTTATACGATGTTGATGCAAGGTATTTGGCTGAACTTACAAGACAGGAAATTGTTAAAAGATATGGATTAAAAGCATACAAAGAGGGCTGGAAGGTTTTTACAACAATAAAGTCAGAATATCAGATTGCGGCATCTGCAAGTATACAAAAGCATTTGGCCTTGTATGACAAAAGGCATGGATGGAGAGACGCTGATAATTATATTGATATATTCAATGAAGAAGAGCTTGAGCTATTAAACGCTGGTAATTCAGATTTTATTACCGAAAGTTTAAAAAAAGAATATTCTTTCTTAGACGATAATAAAACCATTGGCAGCGAGATAAATGAAATATTTTCGTCATATCCATATTATCAAACTCATGCTAAAGCTATAGTTATTGGTGTTCATAAAAAGAGAATTGACTTCATCAATGAAAAACTTGAGATTGAGTCCTTAAATTGGTCGTCAAATTATAAGTGGGCCAGAAAGTATCTTGATATAAATAAAAGAGGTCCTGCACCACAGGATTTTGAAGATTTTATAGAGGTTGGTGATTTCATCTATCTTGAAGAAATCGATAACCTTCTATTTCTAGATCAAATGCCTCTTGCTGAATCTGCTTTAATATCATCAGACCCAAACTCCGGCGCAATTAGAGCCTATGTAGGAGGCTCAAACTTTAATAAAAGCAATTTTGATAGAGTTCGTTTGTCATATCCTCAATCTGGCTCAAGTTTTAAGCCCTTTATTTATTCTGCAGGCTTAGCCAATGAATATAATTTATCATCATTGATAAATGATGCACCCATTGCTTTTGAAGATAAAAACCTTGAAAGTGTATGGAGACCAGAAAACTATACTGGCAAATTTTATGGATTAACATCTTTAAGAAGTGCATTAATAAGATCAATTAATATAGTTTCTATCAAGTTGCTAAGAGGAGTTGGTATAGACAAATCTGCAGAAACAATTCAAAAATTTGGATTCGAGAAAAATAGAATACCCAAAGATCTTTCTTTAGCTCTTGGATCAGGAAACTTTTCACCTGCCGAAATGGTTAGAGCATTTGGCGTCATAGCTAGTGAAGGATATATTAAAGATTTATATTATGTTGATAGGGTTGAGGATAGGTTTGGAAACACTATCTATTCTTCAGATGCTAATTCTCAATTAGATAATAAAAACTTATCTGCTTTTCCTTGGCTCAATACATTGGAGATGAATATAAAAAGTCCATATTATCTCCTCAAACCAATTGAAAACTCAAACAAAGTTATAGATGAAAGAGTTGCATATTTAATTAAAGATACTTTAAAAGACTTCATGAAAAATGGAACGGCAGGGAGAAAATCTGCGTTTCTTAATCGAGATGATATAGGTGGCAAAACCGGTACAACTAATGATGCTGTAAGCACTTGGTTTTCAGGATTTCATGACGATTTAGTTACTACGGTTTGGGTTGGAACAGATGATTTTACCTCCTTAGGCGATAATGAATATGGCTCAACAATTTCAATGCCAATATGGCTTGACTATATGTCAGTTGCCCTCAATGATCTTGAAGAAAAACCAGTAAGAATTCCTCCTGGCATGACATATATCAAAGTTGATAAAGAGACTGGAGAAATAAATAATTCTCAAAATTCAAAAAATAGCTACTTTGAACTTTTTCTAGATGAGAATATAAAAAATTAACTTTTGAATATATTAATAGACAGTAGCTCCCATGCGTTATCAATGTAATTACTTGGTGAGTCTTTAAATTTTGATCTTATATATCTTGAAACATTGCCCTCAAGATAGGTTGTAATTAGTTGGGATGAAATTCCTGGTTGCGAGATCAAGGAAGATGCATCTTCTGCCAGAATTTGCTTAACAGCTAGTTCAAATCTTTCATAAAATTGATTTACAGAATCTGATACATTTTTTTCTGCAGGCGATAGAGCTTCTCGTGATAGCAGCCTTGCAAAACCTTTATTCTTCTCTACAAAAAGCATGAAAAATATAAATATATTTTTAACTTTTTCTTTAGAATCTAAATTAGCTTTCTTAAGTTCTACGCATTTTGAAAAGATAGCATCATCACAGTACGAAAATAATTCAGCATAGATAGATCTTTTGCTTGGAAAATGTCTGTATAAAGCAGCCTCTGTAATATTAGATTTCTTGGCAAGCAAAGCTGTTGTAATTTTTTTCGATGAGGCTTCCTCAAGCAGGCTTGCAAGAGATTGCAAAATAATATTTTTGCGGTTTTTATCCATATCAAGTTAAATTTATATCAATATCAGGAGAAATGCGAGCAAGCTCATTGATAAAATCTGATTGAATATCGAACATATCTTCTTTAGTGTCACCTTCAAATCTCAACACTAACTTAGGAGAAGTTTGCGATGCTCTTATTAATCCCCATCCTGAATCAAAGTTTATTCTTAATCCATCAATAGTAACTTTATTACCAATCAATTTATTATGAGCAATAAAATCTTCAACTATTTTAAATTTATTTTCATCAGTCACATCAATATTAAGTTCTGGAGTTGAGTAAGATTTTGGATAAGAATTAATTAGTTCTGAAATTTTTTCATAATCATTATTCTCAGAAAGAGCTTCAACAATCCTGGCGCCTGAATAAGGACCATCATCAAAACCATACCATTTATCATTAAAGAAAATATGTCCACTCATCTCTCCACCTAAAAGTGATGAGTTTTCTTTTATTGCTTTCTTGATATGAAAATGACCAGTTGGAGCCATAATAGGCTTTCCATTGTTTTTAGATATTAGCTTTTCTAAATGATTGGAGCACTTAATATCAAAAACAATCGAACCTTGTTTTTTTGAGAGGATGCTTTCAGATAGCATCATCATAAATTTATCAGGAAAAATATTTTCACCAGCATCAGTAATTAATCCTACTCTATCTCCATCGCCATCAAAAGCTAGTCCTAAATCAGCATTATTATCTAATACACATTTTATTAAATCTTGAATATTTTCTTCCTTGCTAGGGTCAGGGTGGTGGTTAGGAAAGTTACCGTCAACCTCACTAAAAAGCTCAATGACTTCACAACCAATTCTTTTGAATAATTCAGGAGCAATACTGCCTGCCACACCATTACCTGAATCTAAAACAATTTTAAATTTCTTATCCCCTTTGATATCTATAGATTTAACTACAGCACTTAGATAAATTTCTTTTATATCTTTATTAACTATAGAGCCCTTAGGGTAACTAGTGTCTCGCAATTCATTAAGCAATGATAATATTTCCATACCTGAAATTGGTTTATCATTTATTACCATCTTCAGACCATTATGATTTTTTGGATTGTGACTACCAGTTATTATGATCCCGCTTTTAGATTCATTTGTTTTTGCTTCAAAATAGAGCATAGGGCTTGTAACCATTCCAATGTTAGTAACATGGAGACCCTCATTCACAAGACTTTGACAAAAACTATCAAGCAAACTTTTGCCAGAAAGCCTTCCATCTCTTCCAACAGATATTGAAGAAATACCTTCAGATCTACATTTATGAGAAATAGCTTTTCCAATCAATGCAATTGTTGATTCATTTAATTGATCAGGATAAATACCTCTAATATCATTTTCTCTAAAAATTGAATTGTTTACTTCCATTTTGCTTTTGTTATAAGTTGTTGTTTGTCATAATAGGCGACTAATTATAACTGCATACTTATGTTTGATAATACAGATTCCAAATTTATATGGAAAAATGGAGAATTCCAAAAATGGGACGATTCTACAGTTCACTTAATGTCTCATACCTTAAATTATGGTACAGGTGCATTTGAGGGTGTAAGAGCATACAAAACAGACAAAGGTCCTGCAATTTTTAGATTAGAGGATCATACCCAAAGGTTATTTGATACAGCAGAAAAAATAGATATTAAAATCCCATATACAAAAGCAGAACTCAACAACGTACAAAAAAAAATATTTGTTCAAAATAATTTAGAAGAAGGTTATATTCGACCAATTGTATATCTTGGTGCAGAATCATTAGGTATTAGAGCGCTTGATTTGTCTGTAAATGTTGCAGTGGCAGCTTGGGAGTGGCCTTCCTACATGGATCCCCAAGCAAAAAAGAAAGGTATTTCTATAGTCAAATCATCTCATGAACAGTACTCAAACCCACTTCATTCAAATAATAAGATTATTGGTACATATATAAATTCAACAATGGCTCTTCATGAGGCCCTAAGAAAAGGCGCTGATGAAGCTTTGCTAATGGACAAAAATGGATTTATTTCAGAAGGAAGTGGTGAAAATATATTTATAGTAAAAGATGGAGTTATTTGCACTCCTTTAACAGATCATTGTTTAAATGGTATTACTAGACAATCAGTAATTACAATTGCGCAGGATCAAGGGTTTGAGGTTATAGAAAAAAATTTAGAATATGTTGATTTGGTTGAGGCTGACGAGGCATTTTTTACTGGAACAGCAGTTGAAATTACACCAATTACTAAACTAGATGGTAAGAATATTGATTCTGGAAAGAGAGGCGAGATAACTCATCAACTACAATCTATATATGAGGATGTGATTACAGGCAAATCAGAAAAATATAATTCATGGCTTTCTTATGCAGACCCCTCACGAGACGAAAAGTCTTAAAATTGCATTATTGAGTTATAGGTCAGCTCCTTATGGAGGCGGCCAAGGTATATTTATTAAAGATATTTCTTTAGTTCTCGAATCTCTTGGTCATAAGGTTGATGTTATATCAGGAGAGCCTTATCCATTACTTGAAGGTGATGTCAATTTAATCAAGCTGCCTGGCATGAATTTATTTGAAACTTTTCTTTTTAAAGATAGGTTAAGAAAATTTTTTAAAAATCCAAAAACTTTTGTCAATATATTTGAATTCTTATCTACTCTAGCTGGTGGATTTCCGGAGATGTATTCTTTTGGGAAAAGGGCTAATGAGTTTTTAAAGAAGAACAGTGACTATGATGTTGTTATTGACAATCAATCACTAAGTTATGGAATGCTTGAAATCCAAAAAAGGTTTCCTTTTATAGAAATAATTCATCATCCAATAACCAAAGATATTAAGCATGATCTTGAGACGAGTAATAAATTCCTATATAGGCTTTCTAGGAAAAGGTGGTATTCATTTCTAAAGATGCAAAAAAAAGTAGCCCCAAAACTAAGATCAATAATCACCCCTTCAAAGAATTCCAAAGAAGACATTGCAGATGATTTTTCTTGTTCAAAGAAAAATATCACAGTCATAAATAACGGTCTAGATACAAATATATTCAAACCCTATAAAGATATTAAAAGGAAGAAATTTAGACTAATTACAACCGCGAGTGCAGATGTTCCTTTAAAGGGTTTAGATTATACCCTTGCAGCAGTTGCTAAATTAAAGAAAGAATTTAATATTGAGCTCTTGGTAATTGGCAAGCAAAAGGAGGGCGGCCATACTTCAAGGCTAATTAAAAAGTTAAATTTAGAAAGAAAGGTAGAATTTAAAACAAATTTAACACAAGATGATATCGCAAAAGAATACGCTAAGAGCTCTATTGCAGTAGTAAGTTCTTTATATGAAGGGTTTGGCTATCCAGTGATCGAAGCAATGAGTTGCTCAATACCATTAATAGCAGTTAAGACTTCATCAATACCAGAATTGGTTGGAGATTTCGCTCACTTGATTGATCCTCGGGATAGCGTTTTATTAGCTAATAAAATCAAAGAAGTGCTCGAAAATTATGATAAAAATTTAATTCTTGCAGAAAATGGTAGGAACCATATTGAGAAGCAGTTTAATTGGGAAAAGATATCCAAACAATATCAAGATGTAATTTATGAAAATATAAGGCGTCAAAGAGAATGCTAACTTTTGATTTTAATCAATTTAATTTGAAAGATAAAAATGGAATAATGCTTGATATTGGCTGTGGTGAAGGTCGCCATGTTTTTGGAACCATGCAAAATTATAAGGACTTTTTCTGTATTGGTCTTGATATGGATGAGTCATCTCTATCTAAGGCTCAAGAAGGTTTTGAATTTTTTCAATCTATCTCAAATAAAGGCGCAATTTTCATTAAGGGTTCAGCATATGAACTTCCTTTTCCATCTAATTCTGTTGATCTAATAATATGTTCAGAGGTTTTAGAGCATCTTCATGATTACAACAAAGCTCTAAGTGAAATATATAGAGTTTTAAAACCCCATGGAAAGTTTTTTGCAAGCGTTCCATCATATCTACCAGAGAAAATATGCTGGATGCTTTCAAAAGATTATCAAAATATGCCAGGAGGGCATATTAGGATTTTTAAGAAGAAAGCTATCATAAATGAAATTGAGCAAACAGGCTTTTTATTTAAAAAATATGAAAGGTTTCACTCAATACACAGTCCTTATTGGTGGCTTAGATGCTTGTTTTGGAAGGGCCAAGATAATAATTGGCTAATAGGAGTTTATAAAAAAATTCTTGAAAAACATATCCTTGAAAAGCCTTATCTTATTGATTTCATTGATAGATTATTTAACCCAATTCTTGGTAAAAGTTTATCTATGTATTTTGAAAAGAAATAATGAAAGATAGAATAAAAATTAATATTAGTAAGGATGCTAATAATACCGAAAGCGCAAACTTCTATAATGCAATCGGTCTTTATGTTTTAAACCAGCAGCTAAAAAGCGGAGTAATACCATCTAATGCTGATGGCTCATTTGATCCTTGGGACTTTATAGAATCTATTACCGCACTAAATTTTATTTTTAAAAAAGAAGAAGCTAAAAAGTCTTTTAGATGGCTTAAAGAAAATCAAAATGAAGATGGAAGTTGGTTCTCAAAATACTCAAGCTCTGGGGAACCAATAGAAACAAATAAGCCCACTCATTTCTCATCCTATATTTCTGTCGGACTTCTTCATTATTACAAGACTTTTTCAGATTTAGATTTCCTAGAAGAAATGTGGCCATCATTAAAAAAAGCCACAAACTTTTCAATTAAACATCAAACACAAAAGGGAACAATTCCTTGGTCAATAGACTTCAAGGGAGATATTGAAAATGATTATTTAATTACCGCATCTAGCTCTATTCTCAAAAGTCTGGAGTGCTCTAGCGCTATAACAAAAATATTAAACCTAGATCTAAATTCAGACTGGATCATGGCCTATGAATTATTATCAAATGCCCTTAGGAATCCAAAAGGTTTATTTGATTTGCAAAAAGATAGATCAAATTTCTCTATGGATTCATATTACCCGGTAATTTCAGGCTGCTTAAACAAGAATGAAATTGAGGAAGCGATACAACAAACACTAAATAATTTTTATGAAGATGGGTTGGGTATTAAATGTGTTAGAGAAGAGCCGTGGATAACAGTTGCTGAAACAAATGAGTTTGTAATTGCATTAGTCATTGGAAATAAAAAAGACTTGGCTAAAAAGATTTTGCTTGAATCTACTTTAATATCTGATAAAAATAATATTCCCTATATGGGATGGCAATATAAAGAAAAAATCTTTTGGCCAAATGAGAAACCAACCTGGACAGCATCTGCAATGATACTTGCAGCTGATGCAGTATTTGGCTATACATCAGCATCAGATTTATTTTTAAAAAACCAATTAGATTCTTTTTAAGCAAACTATAGTATCGACTCTATCATGCTCTATAAAATCATTTTTTAGAGCTTCTTTATATATCTCATAAGGAGCTTGTCCTCCTTCGTTAGGATCTTCATAGATATCATGAATAACTAAAGCCCCATTTTTTTTTACATATTTTGACCAGCAATTGTAATCATTAAAAGCTGACTCTAAAGAGTGACCACCATCTATAAATATCATTCCAGCAGAAGTATCCCATGACCTAGCTGCAGCTCTTGATGATGAAACAATTGGAATAATATTATCAAGATCATATTTTTGAATATTTTTAAGGAAAAGAGGGAATGTATTAACTCTATTTTCCTGAACATCAAATACCTCAGGGTCAAAATACTCTTCCTTTAATTGATGCTCTTCGGATCCAGAATGATGATCGATTGTAAAAACAACTTCATTATTTTCATTCGCTCCAAATCCAAGATAGATAGTTGATTTTCCACAATATGTTCCAATTTCAATGATCGGACCTAACTTAGAAAACTCTTTTGACCATTTATATAATGCCTCTCCTTCATGCACAGGCATGAAGCCTTTAATGTTCTCAATATCATTAATCATCATTTATAAAATTCCTCTTTGCCGAGTGTTGATTTAAATCTTCGATGTTGCCACAAATATTCAGAGGGATGTTTCCTAATACTATTCTCAATAATTTTATTTAGATCAGAGGACATTTTGTTATCCGAATTCATATTTAGTTCAATTTTTTCAATCTCAATAATATACTCATCATTTTCTATAAAGCTGTTTAGAAAATACGTCTGACAATTTGTTTTTCTTATAATTTTATGCGGAGCAGATATAGTTGCTGCTGGAAGGTTAAAAAAGTTAACTACTTCTGACCCATTCATTCCATAGTCTTGATCAGTAGCATATAAAACTGTTTTACCTGACAGTAGCCATTTAATAAATTTTAATGGCTTATTCTTATCACATAAGCCTTTAACCCCTTTCAGGCGACCCTTGCTCTGAATGGCATCAAAGAATTTTGAGTTATGCGTTCTCTCAACCCCATATATATCTACATTCATACCCAAAATTCTTGCATCAAGCTCTAAATGTAAAGAATGCTTAAAAAAAAGGAGGACCCCATTACCTTTGTTTTGTTCATTTTTAAGCTGCTTAAGTCCTCTAATTTTATATTTAATCTCTTTATTTATTCTTGCATCACTCCAAAACCATGAAATAGCAGTATCGAACATCACCAAACCTGAGTTGTTAATATTGCTTTTAATTAAACTGCTTCTTTTAATATCATCTAGATCATAAAAACAGGCATCAATATTTTTTTTGCTAATATGATTCCTTTTTTTCAAAAAAATGCTTATAAATTTGCTTATTACAGGTGAAATCTTTAACTGTAAAGATCTCGGTAGCAATGCAATTGCTCTCCAAAAGAAAACTAGAAGTGATAAAAAAATGTTTTTCATATGATATTAAAATGTATTATTACATTAATATAGCTAATGATTGTCATAATGAGACTTCTTTTTTATAACATTTTAATTCTTATTTTTCTTCCGATAGCTGTCGGTAGAATTTTATACAAAAGCATCAAAGATAAGGATTACAGACTTAATTTATCTCAAAGGTTTGGCATATATAAAATTAATTCTTCAAAGAAAAAAGTTATTTGGTTTCATGCGGTTAGCCTTGGAGAAGTCATAGCATCCGAAAAGATAGTCAATAAGCTCCTAGAAGATGCTGACGTAATACTTACAGTCACTACGCCAACTGGATTACGCCATGCTAGAAAGATTTACAAAGATCGTTTAAAGATTTGTTATGCACCATGGGATAGCCTTGCTTTTATGAATAGGACAATTCACTCATTCAAGCCATCAGCAATTGTTATTTTTGAAACAGAAATTTGGCCTTCAATGGTCCATTGCTCTTTTAAAAAAGATATTCCTATTATTTTATGTAATGGCAGAATGTCTCAGAGATCTTTCAAAAGTTATGCAAGGTTCAAAGCTTTAGTTAAAACAACGCTTCAAAAATTCTCTTTTATTTTTGTACAAAGTGAAAATCAAGCTAAAAGATTTTTTGAACTAGGAGCAAATATTGAGCAATTAAAAATTGCATCTTCAGTAAAGTTTGACTCTCATCAACTTAATGAAGAATTTAGTAATAGAGATCATGAGGTAGAAAAAAATAAAGTTTTATTATTTGCAAGTACTCATAGAGGCGAAGACGAAAGATTAATAAAAATATATAAAAATCTTAAATCAATGATAGCTAACTTAAGATTAGTAATTGTTCCAAGGCATCCAGAAAGACATACCGAGATAGAACGAATTCTAACTGAAAAAGGATTTAAACATTCATCACAAAACAATAGCAAACTAGAATTTGAAGATAATGAGGTAATAGTTATAAATGCTATTGGTATCTTGGCCGAGTTATATGCTAAAGCAGATGCAGCTTTTATTGGCGGGAGTATGTTAGGCGATACAGGAGGGCATAATATAATTGAGCCTGCTGCATCTGGATGTCCATTTGTTGTTGGTGAATATATGTATAATTTTACAGATATATTAGAGTCATTTTTAATACGAGATGCGTGTATCCAAGCCTCAAGCGACAAAGAGATAGAACTATCTTTAAAAAGTATATTGACTGACAATGATCAGCATGGAAAAATTAATGCATTAGAAGTTGTTAAAGAAAACAAAGGGTCATCAGATGCGCAAGCAAGAAAGATTTTAAGTTTTTTAAATTAAAAGGGGCATATTTTGAAATTAGTTACAGCAATCATAAAACCTTTCAAGGTTGAAGAGGTAAGATCCGCATTAGAAAAAATAGGTGTTTCTGGAATGACAATGACCGAGGTTAAGGGTTTTGGAAGGCAGAAAGGTCATACCGAACTTTATCGTGGTGCAGAATACACTATAGATTTTCTACCTAAAATTAAATTAGAGATAGCTGTATCTGATGACATAGTTGAATCTGTAAAAAGCGCAATAATTGAAGCAGCAGCCTCAGGAAAAATTGGGGATGGTAAAATTTTCATATCGCCTATTGAAGAAGTAGTTCGAATAAGAACGGGTGAGACAGACGAAGACGCTCTGTAAAATTCAATTATTAAAAAATTAAATCAAAAAAAAGTCGTTTTCCTTTTAGGTCCTACCGCATCCGGAAAAACAGACTTAGCAATAAAACTGTCAAAAAGCTTTGATTTTGAGATCATTAGCGTCGATTCTGTGATGGTCTATAAAGATGCTAATATTGGCTCTGCAAAACCACCAAAAAATGTCTTAGAAAAATATCCACATTTTTTAGTCAATAATAAAAACTTAACCGAAATCTACTCTGTTGCAGAATTCTGCAACGATTCTTATAAATTAATTGAAGAAATTCACTCTAGAAATAAGATACCATTTTTTGTTGGTGGTTCGATGATGTACTTTAAGTCTTTGTTAGATGGTATAAATGATATGCCTGCAAGAGATGATTTGTATAGGGAAAAGCTTTTAGAAGAGAGTTTAAAGAAGCCGGGTTATCTTTTTAATCTTCTTTTAGAAACTGATCCTGAGTATGCAAAGAAAATTAAGCCAAACGATGAAAAAAGAATTTTGAGAGCTCTAGAGGTTGCGAATAGTTCAGGAAAGACGATGACAGAAAATCTTAATGAAAGCTTCAAGAAGAGCTTAAAAAATAAGTATGATATTTTGCAAATAGGTATCTATGAGGAAGATAGAACAATATTGCATAAAAGAATTAAAGACAGATTAGAAGCAATGTTTAACGAAGGTCTTATCGAAGAGGTTGAGGATATTAAAAAAAATTACTGTATTGAATCAAGTCACCCAATTCTATCTGCTGTAAATTATAAGCAAGTTTTTGATTATTTAGATAACCATATAAACAAAGACGAGTTATTTAATAAGGCTTTATTTGCTTCAAGGCAATTAGCAAAAAGGCAGATTACATGGATTAGATCATGGGAAGATCTTAATTTATTTAAAATAAACTCTGATGAAGAGATTAAAGAAAATATAAAGAATTTCTTATAGATGGCTTTAAATATATATTTAAGCCCATAAATATTAACTATAATATAAATATATTGAGGTAAATATATGAACTGGGATAATCAAGACAAAGATCCATGGGGTGGTAAGAATGATGCTCCTGATTTTGATGATCTTTTAAAAAAATTTTCATCTGTACTAGGAGCAAAGAAAGCAACTTCATCTAATGGCTCAGGTTCAGGAGGCGGCGGCAATAAGCTATCCTCAAGTAGAATATTTCTGTATGCATTCTTTGCCTTTTTAATTGTTTACGCTTCTCAGTGTATATATCAGCTTGATGCTTCTGAAAGAGCAGTTATCTTAAGATTGGGAAAATTTCACGAAGAACAATCTGAAGGATTGAACTTTAGACTTGCGGGAATTGATGATAGGTATGTTGAAAATGTTTCTTTGACTAGAAGATATACACAAACAAACAGTATGCTAACTAAAGATGAAAATATTGTTGATGTTACTGTTTCAGCTCAATATAGAATTGCCAACCTAAAAGATTTTGTACTGAATGTTAAAGATCCTGAAGGCAGTCTAAGAAATGCAATTGAGAGCGCATTAAGGCACGTTGTTGGTGACAATACCCTTGATCAAACTCTTACTGTAGGAAGAGAAAACATTGCCTTTGATGTTCAAAATAGATTACAAGCTTACCTAGACACATACCAAACAGGTCTTTTAGTTCAGCAAGTAAATATTGAGAAAACTGACCCACCTCAAGCAGTAAAAGATGCATTTGATGATGTTGTTGCTGCTCGTGAGGACAAAGAAAGACTTCAAAACGAAGCTGAAAGGTATGCTTTATCAATCGTTCCTGAGGCAAGAGGTCAAGCGCAAGCCAGGATAAGACAAGCAGAGGGTTACAAATTAGAAGTAGTTGCCAATGCAGAAGGTGAGGTTGCAAGATTTACAAACTTGCTTGAAGAATATAGCAAAGCTCCCGAAGTCACGAGAGATAGGTTATATCTGGATGCACTTCAATCAGTTCTATCTAACTCAACCAAGGTTATGGTCGATGTAGAGGGAGGTAATAATTTATTATATTTACCTTTAGATAAAATAATGGAAGAAAACAAGAAACAAGAAAATTCTAGAATTAATTTAAGGAGAGTTGATGATGAATAAGAGTTCATATTTGCTAGTATTCGCAGCGCTTATAGTTGGAATTGCATTTAATAGTTTTTTTATCGTAGATGAAAAAGAAAAAGCAATAGTATTACAATTTGGTGAGGCTGTTAGAACTGATATTGATGTTGGCTTTTCTTTTAAACTACCTATTGTTCAAGAAGTTAAAAAGTATGATGCAAGAATACAAACACTTGATGAGGCTCCTGATAGAATTTTGACAGTTGAAAGTAAATACTTGCTTGTAGATTCGTTTATTAAATATCGTATTTCAGATGTACTTACATTTTATAAAGCAAATAACGGAAGTTTTAATAGTCTTAATAGTTTATTAGGCCAAAGATCAGAATTTATTCTTAAAAATCAGTTCGGTAAAAGGACTGTAAAAGAAGTTGTTTCTGGTGAAAGAGATGAGCTAATGAATACAATGTTGAATCAGCTAAATGATTCAGTTGTTGATCTTGGTGTTGAGATAATAGACTTTAGGGTTAAAAGGATAGATCTTCCTTCAAACTTGAGTAATTCCGTATATGAGAGAATGAGGACTGAAAGAAATAGATTGGCTGAAGAGTTAAGGTCTGAAGGCAAGGAGATTGCAAGAGAGATTAGAGCTATTGCTGATAAAGATAAGGTTGTTATTTTGGCTGAAGCCTATAAGAAATCAGAGCAACTAAGAGGTGAGGGTGATGCAGAGGCAACCGCAATATATGCAGAAGCATATTCTGTTGATCCAGAGTTTTATGAATTTACAAGAAGCTTGAAGGCTTATACAGAAACTTTTCAAAATAAATCTGATGTAATGCTAATTGATTCTGAATCTGAATTTTTTAAATATTTAAATAAACAAAGCCAGCCATAAAAAGTAAATGTCTAAAAATACACTAATACTGGGTCTCCAGTGGGGGGATGAAGGTAAAGGTAAAATAGTAGATGCGTTGAGCGCAGATACACATGCTGTATGTAGGTTTCAAGGCGGACATAATGCAGGTCATACAATTAAAGTAAATGGAGAGCAAACAGTTCTTCATTTGACTCCATCAGGAATACTCCACCCTAATATCAACTGTGTTATTGGTAATGGGGTAGTTCTTTCTTTAGAATCCCTAGATAAAGAAATAAATGAGCTTAAAGAAGCTGGTATTTCATTTGATAATAGATTTTATATTAGTTCATCATGCTGCTTAATTCTTCCGACTCATATAAAAATTGATCAGGTAAGAGACAAAAAAGAATCTATAGGAACAACTGGAAGAGGCATCGGGCCTGCATATGAGGACAAAATAGCTAGGCGTGCTATAAGGTTGGGTGATTTTTCTGATGAGGCTAATTTCAAGAAGAAACTTGAGAAACTAGTGACTTACCATAATAAAGTTTTAAACAAAATGCATGACGAAGACTCGATATCTGTGCAACAAGTCGTTGATGAAATTTTCTCTTACAAGCATCTTTATGATAATTTTTGTTGTGACACTCAAAACTTGCTAATTGATTGGATTGAAGAGGACAAATCAATACTATTTGAGGGGGCTCAGGGAACTCTTTTAGATATTGATCAAGGAACTTACCCATTTGTGACATCTTCAAGTACCACCGCTGGAGGAGTTTCAACAGGTTTGGGTATTGGCCCAAAATATATAAATAAAATTATCGGTATCACAAAAGCCTATACAACAAGAGTCGGTGAAGGGCCTTTTATTACAGAACTATTTGATGCTAATGGTGAGATGTTAGCAAAAAATGGTCATGAATTTGGAGCAACAACAGGAAGACCAAGAAGATGTGGCTGGTTAGATTTAGTCGCATTAAAAAAAGCTGTTTTTACAAATTCAGTAACTGATCTTTGCCTCACAAAACTAGATGTTCTTGATACTTTTAAAGAAATTTCTGTTTGCATTAAATATGATAATGGAAATCCGATCTACAAAACATTTGAAGGATGGAATGATAAAACAGAAGGAGTAACAGATTTTAATAACCTTCCGCATAATGCTAAATCTTACATAAACTTTATAGAGGAGTTTATTGGGTGTGAGATTAGTATAGTCTCAACCGGACCTTCTAGAGATCAAACAATTACGAGATAAGGTATTTGTATTTATTTGATATTTAGAAATTTGTCTAAATAAGTATTTATAAACTTATACGATTCGGGGTTAGAGAATTTTTTTGAAAGCCTAAGCGATTCATCGATGATCAGGGGCCCATCAAGTTCATCATTTAAAAATTCATTTATCGCAAAGTACATAATAGACTTATCTATAAGTTCTAAATTAGTTTCTTTTAGACCAAGATCTTTAATTGAATCTTGAATTGATTTATTGTTTTTTTCTATTGATCTTAGAGATTTTTCAAAATACGCAAAATCAACATTTTTATTTTGGTGCTCATCTTTAAACTGGATGACGATATCTTCTATATTTTGGTAATTAAATAAAAACTGATAGATTGCTTGCACTAAATATTCACGAGTTCTAATAATTTTTTTATATTTTGCTAAATTTTTCAATTACAACTCCATTATTTCTAATAGAGATTGAGTAATTTCTTTTCCTTTATTCAATTTTTCAACAGATGATCTTTCAATGGCTTGTTCTATATTATTTGTAGCAAGAATACCATTCGCAATAGGTATTGATTTTTCTATAGATAATTTCATAAGAGCATCCGCAGTTGCATTAGCAATTAATTCAAAGTGAGGAGTTTCGCCTTTTATAATTGAGCCAAATGCAATTATTCCTTTAGCGCCATTATTAATCGATTTAAGTGATGCATATGGAATTTCCCATGCACCTGGGACTCTTACTATATTAATATTTTTTATACCTACCTTTTCCATATACGATAGAGACTCTTGAATCATTGGTGAAACAATATCGTCATTCCATTTACTTGCAACTATACAAATATTTTTATCCATGACCGATTTTGATAATTTTTCAAATTTAAATCCATTTTCTATTTTCATTTTTCAAATCCTATAACTTCTAAATCGAATCCTGAAAGAGAAGGGTATTTAAGAGGCGCAGCAAGCAATCTAATTTTTGATAATCCCAATTCTCTTAAGATTTGAGATCCAACTCCTGACACTCTAGTGTCCGGAACCCATTTCTCTTTTGATCCCTTTAGATTTCCGAGGAGTTGATCAGGACTTTCTTGATTGCCAATCAACAAAAGGATGCCTGAATCTTCTTCAGCAATTCTATCTATAGCATCTTCAAATGATAGCCTAGAACCAAATTCGTTTAACCCAATTAAATCATGAACTAAATTTGGAGCATGAACCCTTACAAGAGGTGCTTTATTGCTATGTATGTCACCCTTAGCAAAAGAGATATGAAGATTATTAAATATACTATCTCTCCATGCAGTTAAATTAAAAGTATTTCCCCTTATTTCAACTGTCCTTTCGTATTCTTTTTTAACTGATTTCTCTTTGACAGCACGATATTGAATCAAATCAGCGATTGATCCAATTTTTAATTTATATTGTTTAGCAAATTGCATAAGATCATCTCTTCTTGCCATAGTCCCATCATCATTCATAATTTCACAGATAACCCCTGCAGGCTCTAGTCCTGCAAGTTTAGATAAGTCACATGCTGCTTCAGTGTGTCCAGCCCTATTAAGCACGCCACCGTCCATAGCTTTTAACGGAAAGATATGCCCTGGTTGAACAATATCGCTAGAGTTTGAATTTTTTGCAACCGCTGTTTTTATAGTATGAGATCTATCGGCAGCTGATATTCCAGTAGATATCCCACTTGCAGCTTCAATAGATACAGTAAAAGCTGTACCGTGATTAGCTTTGTTTTTTTCTGTCATCATTGGAAGATCTAAATGAGCACATTTATTAGAAGTGAGAGTTAAACAAATGAGACCTTTACCTTTCGACGCCATAAAGTTAACAATATCAGGGCTTACAAGCTCAGCAGCACAAACCAAGTCTCCTTCATTTTCACGATCTTCATCATCAAGCAAAATTACCATTTTGCCGTCAGCAATATCTTTTATAAGCTCTTCTACAGTATTAAATTCCATTCTTTCAAGTTGTTAAATTTTACGCATTATAATCTTAATATCCTCTTTCATAGGAACTGTTTCTATAATTTTAAAGTTAGTAGCATTATTTAAAATGTTAGGAGATTCTATATTTAAAGCGCTAATTGCATCTTTGCCTAAAATTTTTGGTGATATGTAAAAAACCAATTCATCAACCATATTTTTATTAATAAATGATGAGAATACTTCTGAGCCGCCCTCAACTAATAGTGAATTAATTTCAAATTCTGCTAATTCTTTCAAAAGTGACTCAATAGTTTTTGACTTACTTAACTTGCGATATTTAATTTTTGAGTCTTTAGTTGTAGATATGTTTTTTGAAAAGATTATTTTTTCTGAATCTCCTTTTAAAATTGATAGATTTGATATAGAACTAGTGCTCACATTGCCTAAAATAATTTTCTTTGGCTGCCTAAATTTATCTTTGTTAATTTTAATGTTTCTTACATTAAGCCTCGGATTATCTTTTTTTACTGTTCCAGAACCAACTAATATTGCATCTGATTCAGCTCTTAAATATTGAACATCGTCTCTAGAATTTTTTGATGTTATCCATTTACTTTCACCGGAATTTAAAGCAATTTTTCCATCAAGCGTTTGCGCTATCTTCATTCTTACAAATGGTCTACCCTTGGTGTGTCTAAAAAAGAATTCTTCATTTATACTTTTTGCTTCATTTTTCAGTAACCCAACTTTAACATCTACATTATTTTTTCTTAATATTTTTACACCCCTTCCATTAATAGACTTATTTGGATCTAAGGAAGCGCAAAAAATTTTTTTAATGCCATATTTGATAATTGTTTCAGTACAAGGGGGGGTTTTAGATGAAATTGAGCATGGCTCCAAAGTTATGTATGCTGTTGAGCCTTTTAAAAGCTTAAGACCTTTATCTTTTTTAAATTTTTTGAGGCAATATTTAACAGCATTAACCTCTGCATGATCGCCCCCAAAGTATCTATGATAACCTTTGCCAATAATTTTATTATTTTTTACGATAATGCAACCAACTTTAGGGTTTGGATGGGTATAGATTGAACCTTTAAGCGCAAGCTTAATAGCTTCATGCATATAATACGAATCTTGCATTTTTTATTTCTTTTTCTTTGACTTTTCTTTATTCAAAGAATGAATTTCTGCAGAAAAATCTTTAATATCCTGAAAGTCTCTATAAACAGATGCAAAGCGAACGTAAGCAACCTTATCAACTTCTTTAAGAGCATCCATCATTATTTCACCAATTCTTAAAGATTTAATTTCACGCTCGCCGCATGTTCTTATTTCATAAAGAATCTTGCTAAAGCATGAATCAATCTCTTCTGTAGACAAAGGCCTCTTCTCCAGTGCCCTGAGCATACCTTTTTTTAATTTAGAACCATCAAATGGCTGCCTTTCACCATCACTTTTTATGACTTTTGGCAACGCAAGATCAGCTGTCTCAAAAGTTGTAAATCTGGACTGACATACCTCACAAGACCTTCGCCTCCTTGTTTGAGAGCCGTCTGCTACAAGACGAGAGTCTATAACTTTAGTATCTTCAGCTTGGCAAAAAGGACAATGCATCTATAGATTATAGACTGGATATTTACTACATAAATCATTAACTTTTGATTTAATCTCTTTAAGCTTAGCCTCATCATCCATATTCAAAATCACATCACAAATCCAATTACTTATTAATTCCACTTCTTTTGCTTTAAAACCCCTTGTTGTAATTGCTGGAGTTCCCAGTCTTATGCCTGAAGTTACAAAAGGAGACTTGGGATCATTTGGAACTGAATTTTTGTTGACAGTTATATTTACATTTCCTAAGGCTTTCTCTAGATCCTTCCCTGTTATATTTTTGCTTCTAAGATCAACTAAAATAATATGATTTTCAGTGCCGCCGGTAACAACATCAATGCCTCTAGACATTATTGTTTTACTCATTAATTTTGCATTATCAATCACATCTTGTATGTACCTTTTAAATTCAGGATCTAAGGCTTCTTTAAAACATACGGCTTTTGCTGCAATAACATGCATCAATGGGCCCCCCTGAGATCCAGGAAAAACAGCTGAATTTAATTTTTTGTGAATAGCCTCATTCTCTTTGGCGAGAATAATTCCAGATCTAGGGCCTCTTAAAGTTTTATGGGTTGTAGATGTCACTACATCTGCATATGGAACTGGGGAGGGGTATAATCCAGCAGCAACAAGACCTGATACATGAGCCATATCAACCAATAAGTATGCTCCAACTTCATCAGCAATTTCTCTAAATTTTGCCCAATCAATAACTCCAGAAAATGCAGAAAATCCAGCAATAATAAGCTTAGGATTGTGTTCCTTAGCCATCTCTAGGACCTGATCATAATCTATATCATGTGTTTCTGGATGAAGTCCATATTGATAACTAATATAGTTTCTTCCAGAGAAATTAACCTTAGCACCATGAGTCAAATGACCGCCATGATCCAAACTCATTCCTAAAATGACGTCATTTGGTTCTAGAAGAGCTAAAAATGCGGCAGCATTTGCAGATGATCCCGAATGCGGTTGAACATTTGCATATGCAGCTCCAAATAATTCTTTTGCTCTCTCAATTGCAAGATCTTCAGCAATATCTACAAACTCACAACCACCATAATATCTTTTAGATGGATACCCTTCGGCATATTTATTAGTAAGCAATGAGCCCTGAGCCTCAAGAATTCTATTGCTTGCATAGTTTTCAGATGCGATAAGTTCAATATGATCTTCCTGTCTCTGAGACTCTTGTTTCAAAGAAAGCCATAATTCACTGTCATATGATTCGATATCTTGAGTGTTTGAAAATATTGAATCAGATTTAGAATTAGATTTATTACCAAAAAGACTATTTTTGATCTTGTTAAACAATTTTATGCTCCATAGAGTTTTGAAAGTTTATATTTTAAATCATCTATGGCTGCTTGTGGAGAAAACGCCTCACTCTTTTAGGATTACAAGCCCTACATATCTCACATTCAAGAGCAAAACAGCTTCTAGCAGTACAAAATTCTCTACCCCAAAAAATTATTTGAAGATGTAATTTATTCCAGTTTTCTTCTGGGAAGATTTTTTTTAAGTCCCTTTCAGTAATTACAACATTTTTCCCGCTTGTTAATCCCCATCTTTGAGCAAGTCTATGAATATGGGTATCAACTGGAAAAGCAGGGATTCCAAATCCTTGGCTTATAACCACAGAAGCTGTTTTATGACCAACTCCTGGAAGTTTTTCTAATTTATTAATATCACATGGAATTTTAGAGCCATATTCTTCTACAAGGATCGTTGATAGATTTTTAATAGCTTTGGATTTTTTTGGCCCAAGACCACAGGGCTTTATAATTTTATAAATTTGTTGTTCAGATAGCTTTGACATTTCTTTAGGATTTTTAGCTTTCTTAAATAAAATTGGAGTAACTGTATTCACTCTTTCGTCAGTACATTGTGCTGAGAGAAGAACTGCAACTAGAAGAGTAAAATGATCCGTATGATCAAGTGGTATGGGTGTTCTAGGGTAGTGTCGATCAAGAATTTTTGAGATTAATGATGCTTTTTCTGATTTTTTCATATAAGAAATGTAGCATAATATTAGTTACATTATGAACTCAAAAAAAATACAAAAATATCTTCTTAAACTAAAGGAAAGTTTTCTAGTTGAGTCTGATGAAAATAGAAAGATGTTAGATATTTATGTTAAGTACATCGAAGGCAAAGCAACAGAGAGTGATTTAGATTTTGCAAACCAACAATTAACTCAAGTTTTCAAAAGCGTTGGATTAGGTGTCTTGGTTGTACTGCCTTTTAGTCCTATAACTATCCCATATATTCTTAAAAAAGCTGAGGAATTTGACATAGATCTAATCCCAAGCTGGTATAAGGCTTTCAGAAGTGATGAGGATAGATTAGAATAATCTTGTAAATTTTTTACCATGGAGAAATTATGAAAAATGTTGTTATAGTTGACAGCGTGAGAACAGGCTTAGCTAAATCTCATAGGGGTGGATTTAATATGACGAGACCAGATGACATGCTGGCACATATTATTAATGCTTTGTTGGAAAGAAATCCAAATCTTCCGCCAGAAGCAGTTGAAGATATTATTATGGGTTGCGGAAATCCTGAAGGTGCACAAGGTCACAATGTAGCAAGAAATGCTGCGGTACTATCAAATCTTACGACAACAACTGGAGGTACAACTATTAATAGATACTGTTCTTCTGGACTACAATCTATATCAATGGCTGCAGGCCAAATTATGGCTGGGTGTTATGACACTATCATAGCTGGTGGAGCTGAAACTATATCCATGATGAAAATGAATATGGATAATTTTGTTAATGAAAAATTAGCTGAGCAAAGTCCAGGGATATATTATCCAATGGGCATGACAGCTGAAGTGGTTGCTAAAAGATATGGAGTATCTAGAGAAACGCAAGATGAGCTAGCATTTGAAAGCCAAATGAGAACAGCTGCTGCACAAGAAGCTGGTCTATATGATGATGAGATTGTACCCATGGAAACAAAGATGCTTCTTATGAACAAAGAGACAGGGGAATCAAAAGAAGTTGATGTAACAGTTGATAAAGATGAGTGTAATAGACCTACTACTACATTGGAGGGTTTAGCAGGCTTGAAACCGGTATTTGATCCTGAAAATGGAAGTGTTACAGCTGGAAACTCGTCACAATTATCTGATGGAGCATCAGTTAATTTAATTATGTCAGAGGATAAGGCGCTTGAATTAGGTTTAAAACCAATTGCGTATTTTAGAGGTTTCACAACAATGGGATGTGAGCCTGATGAGATGGGAATAGGTCCAATATATTCAGTTCCAAAATTACTAAAAAATTATGGAATGAGCATGGATGATATAGATCTTTGGGAGCTCAATGAGGCTTTTGCAGTTCAGGTTGCTTACTGTAGAGATAAGCTTGGGATACCAATGGATAAATTAAATGTTAATGGGGGCTCTATATCTATTGGCCATCCATTTGGCATGACTGGTTCAAGATGTGTGGGTCATTTAACAAGAGAGCTTGTTAGAAGAGATGCGCAGTTTGGTGTTGTAACTATGTGTGTTGGCGGTGGAATGGGAGCCTCAGGTTTATTTGAAAGGTACCCAAGTTAATCATTGGCTTCAGAATTTGAGCTTATAGAGCTTTTTAAAAACATTGGCTCTAACTACCAAGATAAAAATGGCATAATCGTCCCTTCGGGAGACGATTGTGCCGTATTTGATTCTAATAAACCTATACTTACTTCTGTTGATTCATCCATAGAAGGCATTCATTTTCCAAAAGAAATTAAACCATCGCAAGCAGCATACAGGTCAATTGCTGTTGCTCTTAGTGATATAGCTGCAATGGGATGTAAACCAATTGGGTTCAGTCTTTCTATATCAAATCTACTTAGCGCGAAGAGCTGGTATGAGGATTTTGCAATTGGCGTAACAGAAATTGCTGATGAATATCAAATACCTCTAATTGGAGGAGATTTTGTTAAAGGAAATCTAAACATTAATGTAGTGGTATATGGTGTTCCATATAATAATAAAATTCTAAAAAGGAATGGTGCCAGCCATGGAGATATTATCTGCATCTCAAATCCAGTAGGTAGTGCAAAGAAGGGTTTGGAAGAATTTAAATCTGGTATTAAGAGTTCAGAAAACATAACAAACTATTTAAGGCCAAAACCAAAATTCAATATTGGCAAGTCTATTTCAGAAATTGCTACCTCTTGTATTGATACCTCCGATGGACTTTTAGTCGATCTAAAACATATTTTGGATGATTCAAAGGTAGGAGCTCATATTTATTTGGATAATATTCCATTTACAACTGATATTGAGGATATTAATGCAGGCGATGATTACGATTTGTGTTTTACTATTCCTGGAGATAAGTATGAAGATAACTTCATTAAGATAGGCAAGGTGACAACTAATAAATCTATAAAACTAATCTCCGAAAAAGGTTATGATGTATCAATAAAGGGATTTAAACATTTTCAATGAGCAGCTTTCCAAACCTGAAAAAACCTTCACATTTTATAGCAACTCTGGGCGGGGTAGGAAATGCAAAATATGCTCCTGGAACCTGGGGTTCTTTAGTTTCACTATTTTTGTTCATTCTTGCATCTCATTACTTCCCAAATATGGCTGGACTCGTCATCGCCATGACTTTTTACTCTATCTGGTTATGCGATAAGGTTTCTGCCAAACTTACCAAAAAAGATCATCCAGCAATTGTTATAGATGAGCTTGCTGGGATGTGGATAGCTGCATATCCAGCGATACATTTCGCTACACAAAACGAGAGAGTTATTTTTGTAATAGCAGCTTTTATTTTATTTAGGTTTTTTGATATTTTAAAACCTTTTCCAATTTCCTATTTAGATAAAAATATTAAAGGTGGGCTTGGAATAGTCTTGGATGATGTGGTTGCTGGTCTATTTGCAGCAGCCATAACAATTATTTTAATGACTCTAGTATTTTCCTAGAAACTAAACCTGCTTCCTCGATCATTTCTTTTCTAGAAGCATGATCAATAAATTTATCTGGAATCCCAAATAGTTTTGATTTAATGTTTATAGAATTCTCAGAACAGAACTCTTGAACAGAACTTCCTGCACCACCCATCACAGCCCCATCTTCTAGAGAAATAAACATATCAGCAGCACTTAAATATTCTTTTAAAAGATCTTCATCCAAAGGTTTTACAAATCTCATGTCAATTAATGTTATGTTTAGCTCATCTGAAACAATCATTGCTTCATCTAATAATGCTCCAAAATTTAAAAATACCGTTTTAGACCCAGCATCTTTAATAACTTTTGCTTTACCAATTTCTAAAGGAGAAAGCTCTTTCTCTACATTAGTATTTGGCCCAGTACCTCTTGGGTATCTCACAGCCGCTGGACCGTTATATAGATATCCTGTTGTTAGAAGTTTTCTAGTCTCATTCTCATCAGATGGAGTCATAATTATCATATTTGGAATGCATCTTAGATAGGAAATATCATAATTCCCAGAGTGAGTTGGCCCATCTTCACCCACAAGACCGGAGCGATCTAATGCAAATGTCACATCTAGATTTTGAACAGCAACATCATGAATTAATTGGTCATACGCTCTTTGGAGAAATGTTGAATAGATAGCTACAACAGGTTTTTTGTTTTTTATTGAGAGCCCAGCAGCAAAAGTTACTGAATGTTGCTCTGCTATAGCAACATCAAAGTATCTTTCTGGATAGATTTTACTGAATTTTACTAACCCAGATCCCTCTCTCATTGCAGGGGTTATAGCTACTAAATTTTCATCAGCCGCAGCCATATCAACTATCCAGTCTCCAAAAATATCTTGATATTTAGGCAATTTAGTAGATTCAGATTTAATACTCTTAATCTTTCCAATAGCATGAAAGCCTACACGATCAGCCTCAGCTGGATCTAAACCAGCACCTTTTTTAGTGATTACATGGAGAAATTGGGGCCCTTCAAACTCTTTTAAGTTTCCGATTACTTCGATAAGTTCTTTTATATTATGGCCATCAATTGGACCGATATAGTTAAAACCTAATTCTTCAAAAATTGAGCCAGGTGCTACCATTGCTTTCATTTGAGTCTCAACTTTTCTAGCTAAATGATATGCTTGGGGCAATGGTTTTAAAACACTAGCACCACTTTTTTTAATACCTTTATATATTTTAGATGCCCATATTCTAGAAAAATAATTAGATAAGCCTCCTACATTCTCAGATATAGACATATCATTATCATTTAAGATTACCAGCATATTTGGCTTTTCGTGACCTGCATGGCTTAGTGCCTCAAAAGCCATTCCAGCAGTCATTGCGCCATCTCCAATTACTGCAACAGTCCTTTGGTCGCTATCAGAACCTAAAGCCATTCCCAAGGCTGCAGATATAGAGGTACTTGAATGTCCAACACCAAAAGCATCATATTTACTCTCAGAAATATTAGGAAAAGGAGCTAACCCATCTTTTTGTCTAATGGTTTCTATCTGGTTTTTTCTACCAGTAAGTATTTTGTGTGGGTATGCTTGATGCCCAACATCCCAAATTAAGTTATCTTCTGGAGTATTAAATATATAGTGCAGTGCAACAGTAAGCTCAACAACACCGAGGCCTCCGCCTAAATGACCTCCACTCTGACCAACCGAATATAAAAGAAACTCCCTAAGCTCATCAGAAAGTTGTTCTAATTCTTGTATTGAGAAGGATCTATAATCAGCTGGAACATTAATCTTATCAAGAAGAAGTGTTCTAGGTTTTTTATCCGGTATTTTCTTAAAAATCTTCAAGGTTAGTTTTCTCTTTTAATAATATATTCTGCTAAATCTTTTAAGTAATTGTGAGATTCGCTATCAAATGATATTTTATCTAGAGTAATAATTGCATCTTTAATTAACGAATTGTATCTATTGACTGAGCTATCAACACCAACAATGTTTACATATGTAGATTTATTATTTTTTTTATCAGATAAAGCACTTTTGCCTAATGTTTCCGATGAGCTTGTTATATCTAGAACATCATCTTTTATCTGAAATGCTAAACCAATATTTGCACTAAACTCATTCAATCTCTTAGAGTCTATTTCTGACAAGCTAGAACCCACTTGACCTAAAAAAATTGAGCTCTCAATCAGTCTTCCTGTTTTTAGGTTATGTATATAATCTAATTCATTTATGTCAAGATCTGTATTTTCTTCATTTTCAATATCAAGATGCTGGCCATAAATCATCCCATTTTTTCCACATGCAGAAGATAAAATTTTTGTACTTTGTATTTTTTGCTCATCAGATAAAAGCTTATCATCTACGATTGTTTCAAATGCAAGAGCTTGGAGAGCATCACCTGCAAGTACAGCATTGGCTTCCCCGAAAACTATATGATTTGAGGGCTTAGATCTCCTAAAATCATCATCATCCATACAAGGCAGATCATCATGAATAAGAGAGTAGCTGTGCATCATTTCTACTGCAGAGGCTAGCGTTATCAAGCTAGATTCATGGATATTTGTATTAAGCTTCCCTGATGCTACCAATAATGCAGCTCGTATCATTTTACTTGATGCAAGTGACGTATGCGCCATTGATTTCTCAATTTCATTTGAGTTACCAATAAGATTTTCTGTATTTAAACTAACCTTAGTCTGAACAAACTGAAGAAAATCTTTAAGCATTTCTTCCTTAGGTTTTTTCAGACTCTTCTAATGACCCATCATCGAGAAGTTTATTAACTTTTAGCTCGGCTTCTTTCAATTGTTTTTGACATTTTTTTACAAGCTCAATACCATCCTCAAATGACTGAACAGATTCTTCTAGATTAATACTGTCATCTTCAAGTTTGAGTACAATTTTTTCAAGCTCAGCTAAGGCTGATTCAAAATTAATTTCTTCTTTTTTATTAGTCATAGTTTATTGTAATAGATTAATCTCTGGCTTTAACAAATTTCTTAAAGTCATTCCTAATTCCATATGGTAATGCTAAAACGGCTGGGGTGAGTATTAGGGTTATAAAGGTGCTAAAGCCAAGACCAAATACAATAGAAATAGCTAAATTAGACCACCAATCTACGATCCTGCTTCCTATTAATATCTCTCTACCTACCAAATCAACACTAACACCCATAGCAAGCGGCAGTAGGCCAAATATAGTTGTTAATGAGGTAAGCAAGATTGGCCTCAGTCTTTGTTTACATGCATCTACTATTAAATTTGATTTCTTCAAATGTGGTGATTCATCTTTTAATTTATTAAACGTATCAATAAGAACAATATTGTTATTTACTACTATTCCAGCTAGTGTAACAATCGACAATCCAGTCATAGTTGTACTGAATGGACTATTTGTAATAAGTAATCCAAGCATAACCCCAACTATAGATATAGTTACCGAGGTTAGGATAATAATTGATTGATAAAAACTATTAAATTGAGTTAGAAGCATTATTAACATAATAAATACCGCTGCAATACCAGCTCCAATCATAAATGTATTAACTTCCTCAGTTTCTTCCTGCATACCTTCAAAACTTAATTCAACATTTGAATTTAGTGGTTTTGTATCTATCCAGCTTTGTATTTCAGCTATTTTTGCAGCTACTTGTGATTCATCTTCTGTACCTGCAGATATCCTATGATAGTAACGCCCATTTCTTCTAGAAACAGTTTGTCTATTTTCTTTAGGCACAACTGAAATAAATGAACTTACAGGGACTAATCCTTGCCTTGTTGTTACATTTAAGTCTTTTATACCTGTTAAAGTTCTGTCAGCTTCAGGGAATCTTGCTCTAATCTCAACCTCATCTTTTGAATCATCTGGTCTGTATTCGCCAACCTTAAATCCATTTGTTAGCATTTGAACTAGAGCGCCAACATCACCAATATTAACGCCAAGTTGCGCCGCTTTTTGTTTATCAACTTCAACACTCCATTCAACAGAAGGGTATGCCTTGGTTGAAGAGATATTTATTAAACCCGGAATATTTTCAGTTAGATATTTTTCTATCTTATTAGCAGCGTCATTAACAAGATCTTCCGTATTTGCATATATTGCAAGCTCTATCGGTGAATCAAAAGATGGACCTCCAAGAACTGGGGTTGTTTCAACAATTATCCCTGGAATGTCTTTTGTAGAGTTTGTAACAAGTTCCATAACTTCAAGCCCAGATATTGATCTTTCATATGGAGGGGCAACTTCAATAAAGCCACTGCCAACTTTGTCGGCGCCTCGATTCCACCAATTTGAACCCGCTCTTAGATAAACGCTACTAAGCTCATCAATCTCAAGAAATTTTTCTTCAACACTTTTTATAATTTCTTTTGATTCAAGAGCTGAAAAATTGCCTCTAGCTCTAATTGTTACTTCAGCCTGAACAGGATCAACAATTGCAAAATAAACAGTTCCTTTACCAAAATTTGTATAAGTAAAAACTATTAAAGCAAGGACTGTAAAAACCCAAAGAATAGTCTCAAACGGATTCTTTACAAATTTATAAGCTAAAGCTCCATACTTTTCTCCAAGCCTAGTAAAAAAGGAAGATTCATCTTTTGTATTTACATGCAGAGCAGATTGTTTTTGGCCAAACAATGATCCTAAAACAGGTATTACTATTAATGAATAGAATAAGGAAGCAACTAGAACTAGAAAAACAGTTATTGGAAGCTGTTTCATAAATTGACCAGTAAAGCCAGGCCATAACATTACTGGTATAAAAGCTGCCATAGTAGTTCCTGTGGATGCTAGTATTGGATAAAACATTCTTTTAGAAGCTGTTTTGTATCCTTCATATCTAGACATTCCTCCAGCAATCTTCTTATCTGCATATTCAGTTATGACGATAGCCCCATCAATTAACATCCCCATTCCTAATAGCAAACCCATCATGACCAGAAAACTTACTTCACCACCCATAGCATATATAGCAAGGTATGTGAGCAAGAAACAGAATGGGATCGACAATCCAACTAACATTGAGACTCTTGGACCCAGGCTGGCAATTATCAATGTCATAATCAAAACAACAGCAGTGATTATGTTACCGTTTAACTCCTTCACCATTTCTCTAGAATAAACTGAGTCATCATCAGTAATTACAACTCTCAGATTGGGTGGAAGAGTAGCCTCAAACTCATCTAAAATTGAATTAATTTTAGATGATGCGTCTATTGCATTTGCTCCTTCTCTGAGAATTATCTCTAAAGTTACAGCATCCTCTCCATTCACCCTTGCATATGATGAAAAATCCTTAAAAGTTCTTCTGATATCAGCAACATCTCCCAAGGTAACTATCGCATCTTTTG
>CAYQIT010000007.1:0-42683 GCA_964417685.1 uncultured Gammaproteobacteria bacterium
TGGCGGTCCGACGGGGAATCGAACCCCGAACGCCGCCGTGACAGGGCGGAATTATAACCGTTTAACTACCGGACCACTTTTATGAGTGAATCATATATATTTAAAATAAAAGATCAACTCAAATGGTGGGTGATGACAGGTTCGAACTGCCGACCCTCTCGGTGTAAACGAGATGCTCTACCAAACTGAGCTAATCACCCCACTCTATTCATTACAATCAAAGGATTACATGAACTAATAGTGCATTATAGAAATCTTATTTATTTTGTCTATTGTTTTTTTGTGTATAGCAATCTTGATTTTAATAAGAATTAAGATTTAGTTTTTATGATATTTAATCTAGCCAAATAAATACCAAAGAGAGCAATTCCTACAAAAACTAGCTGGGTAATATTCATGAGCTCATCAAATAAATAAGCAGCTAAAATTGTGGCGGTTAAAGGCTGAAGAAGTAATCCGATAGAGCCATCTGATGCAGAGATATTTGATATCCCATGTGTTATTAGGAATTGACCACCGAATTGGCACAAAAATGCTAAAAAAATTAAATTAATCCATTCAAAGTTTGAAGAAGGTAAGGATGGTTCTGATTCAATTAAAGCGAAAGGTATAGAAAAAATACAACAAAACAAGGTTGTATAAAAGATTATATTAATCGAATCTTCCTTTCCTAATCTTGAAATTACCAACAAGTACACGGCATAAAAGAAAGCACCAACTAAACACATCAAATCACCTAGAATCTTTCCATTAGCATAATTGCTAGAGAAATAAATTAAGCCAATGATTCCTGTATAGGTAATTATGAATGATTTAACGAAATTAAGACTAAGCGATTCTTGAAAGAAAATATAAGTCAAAAGTGCAACAAAAATTGGTGCTGAGTTTATTATAATTGTTGCATTGGAAACTGAGGTTATGCTCATACTCCAGTGCCATAGAATCAAATCAATAGTAAATCCTGCCGAAGCTAGCGCTGTGAACAAAATAGTTTTTTTATTTTTTACCCTAAAAAATAATTTTTTATTAAAGCTAAAATTAAAAATAATTAAAAATGGTAAAGCCAATAACATCCTGTAAAAGAGTATCCAAGATGGAGTCATCTCGCTCCATTTAACAAACACGGGTGCAAAACCAATTAATGCCGCCCCTAATGCTAATAATAAAAAGTAATTAGCTCGATTTTTATTTAAAAGCATAAAGTATAATTGTTTGTATGAGTGATGTTATTTTAGAACAGAATAATGAAATAATCTCCGTTGGAGAGCTTAATAATGCGGCGAGAAAGCTTTTAGAATCTAATTTTAATGATGTTTCAGTTATTGGAGAGATATCTAATCTATCAAGACCATCCTCAGGACATATTTACTTCACTTTAAAAGATGATAATGGTGCTATTCGATGTGCAATGTTTCGAAATGCAAATATGCGACTTAAATTTAATCCCAAGAATGGAGATAAATGTATTTTAAAAGGTCAGGTTAGCATCTACGCAGCAAGAGGAGACTATCAATTAATTGCTAAATCTATGAGACTTGCTGGAGCTGGTGATCTAATGCAGCAATTTGAAAACCTCAAAGTTAAGCTAGATTCAGAGGGATTATTCGACTTAACAAATAAAAAAATATTACCAAAATATCCAAAACATATTTGCATAATCACATCTGCTTCTACTGCAGCATATCAAGATATTTTTTCAACAATAAATAGAAGGTCTGTTTTCGCAAAAGTATCCTTAAGCGAAGCAGTAGTGCAGGGAGATTCAGCTCATAACTCTTTATATAAAGCCATTGAAAGGATAGAAAAGTTTAATCTAAGCTCTGAAAATCCAATTGATATAGTAATTATATCAAGAGGTGGAGGTTCAATTGAAGATCTTTGGTGTTTTAATAATGAGCAATTAGCAAGAAAAATTCATAGCTTCAACGTCCCAATAATATCAGGTGTTGGTCATGAAATTGATTTTACTATAACTGATTTTGTAGCTGATATGAGGGCCCCTACTCCAACAGCTGCAGCTGAGATTGTTACTGAGGGATATTTCAAATTAAATGATCAATTAATAAATCATAAAAATAATCTTATAAAAACATACGGATTGTTGATTAATGAAAAAGCTCAGCAGATTGAAATAGTGAGGTCAAAATTAAAAAGTCCTCTCTCTCTTTTAAGAGAAAAAATACAAAAGTTAGATAATATTGAAATAAATTTAAAAAAATCTATCTCAAGCTTTGTTTTAAATGAAAAACAGCAGCTAAGGTATCAAACAAAATTACTTCAACAGAACAATCCTCTTGAGAAAATAAAAAATCTTAATCTAAGAATACATTCATTGAATATATTATCTAGAACCAGAATAAAAAATTTATTGTCAAGAAATACGATTAACCTTGAAAAGGTTAATGATAATCTCCAAATTTTAAATCCTCTAGCGATCTTGAAAAGAGGCTATTCAATTGTTCATAACAAAGATGGTAGCGTCATAAAATCAAATGCTCAAATTAATATAAATGAAGAATTGACGGCAAGGTTCGGCGAAGGGAGTGCATTAATTGCAGTTAAAAAAATTAATGATTAGATTTCATACTGCGATATGCATTTTCATTATTTTGAGCTCGCAAGTAATTGCTGATAATGATCTAAATGGGGTTTCTGGGGAAATACTGATTATTCCATCTGCAAAGGTTTCAGATGAGTCAAACCTTGCTGTATTTTCATTTAAAGACAATGACTTTATTGTTGTTGGATTGCCATATGTAACAGAAGAAGAGTCGTATGATATTGCTAGTAAAACAATTTTGGTAAAGCCAAAAGATTATGGCGAGTCTAGAATTACCATTAAAGATCAATCCAAAGTTATTCTTAGTCCTGAGAATAAGGATAGAACATTTAAAGAATATAAAATTATCAATAATGCACTCAATACATATTCTAAGAAACTACTTTCTGACTTTGATTTTTCGATACCAGTTAATGGGATTATTTCTAGTAGATTTGGAAAAAAAAGATTTATAAATAACTTACCAAGATCTCCCCACCTTGCTCTTGACATTGCTGCTCCTGAAGGCACTGAGATCCTCTCACCCTCGGATGCGGTAGTAATTCTTACAGGTGAATTCTTTTATGCAGGCAATTATGTAATGTTAGATCATGGAATGGGACTAATATCTTCTTACAGCCATCTAAGCAGTATTAATGTAAAAGAAGGTGAAAATATAAATAAAGGTATGTTGTTAGGAACAGTTGGTTCAACCGGGAGAGTAACTGGACCACATCTTCACTGGAGCATTTATCTTAATAAACAGCGAGTCAATCCAGAAATTTTCCTAGATAAAAACTTTTTTTTAAGAATCCCTAACCTCTGACAGAACATCGTTTAAAGTCTCTAATGTTTGAGGTTTAAATAGTGCTCTAACAACTTTACCATTCTCATTGATAAAATATGTAGCTGGTAATGTTTGCGGAGATTCTATTCCCCAAATTTCACCAGGATAAGAAATTAAAGATGGTATATCCACTCCAAACCTTTTGATCTGCGGATCTAAGTCTTCAATATCTAGTTGATCAAAATTAAAAGCAAAAACATTTATATCGCTATTTTGATTTGAAAATTCCACTAGCTCAGGCATTTCTTTTAGGCATGGAGGACACCAATCAGCCCAATAGTTTATAACAACCCATGAACCATCAAGTTTATTTAATGACGTATTATTGCCATTGTGGACCTGTATATCATTTTTTTGACATCCAATAAGACACAAAAAACATGTAAAATAGATAAATAATTTTTTCATTTGTAGCATTTTAAACCAAACTTTAAATATGGATAAGAACTTTTTATTAATACTTTTTTACTCTGCTTCAGGTTCAGTTAAAAATTTAGCACATGCAATTGCAGATGGCGCAGAGGAAAGTGGGCTGAATACTAAAATTAGAACGGTTCCAAGGGTTTCTAGCAAAGCTGAACAAACTGAGCCTGTTATACCTGAGGAAAATGAAATATATTGCACAAAGGAAGATCTTATAAATTGCGCCGGAATGGCAATCGGTTCGCCAACTCGCTTTGGTTCTATTGCATCGCCGCTTAAATATTTTCTTGATTCAACTGGAGATATTTGGTCAAACAATACATTAAATGGGAAGCCTGGTCTTGCATTTACTTCAACAGGGTCTATGCATGGCGGTCAAGAAATTACATTGTTTAATATTATTACCTTTATGCTCCATCATGGAATGCTGGTCTCCGGATCGCCCTACTCTATCCAGGAATTGCATAATACAAAGTCAGGTGGAACTCCCTATGGCCCAACTCACGTTGAGAGCTTTAATAATTCATCTAACCTAACCCCTGAAGAGTACATTATTGCCAAATCATCCGGGGTGCGACTTGCAGAATTAATCAATAAACTTTCTGTAAGTGATAAGTAAAAATAAATATATAATCATTACAGTTTGTCTTGCTGTTATCTTGGTTAGTATTAAGTTTTTGATTTTTTTACAAGGCAGAATAGATCTTGTTACTCTTGTTGTTTGGAGTCTTCCGATATCTGTATTTGTATTTTATTCGATTAAAAGATCGATCAAGGCTTATCAGATATTTTGTTTCATCCTGCTTATATACTTTTTATTTGCCTCATTAAGAGTATTTGGTATGAAAACATTCTATTTAGACGTATTTGAAATAATTATGATTATTTTGCTATTTACGCATTGCCTGTTTGGACCTAAATATCTTAGATATGTAAAGTAAGCTTTACATTTAAAATTACTTCAACTAACATAATCCCTTAAATTGCTAATTAGTATTTCTTTAATTTAATTCAGAGGTAATGATGGATACAAATAAAAAATCAATATGGAAACAAGCAGATGAATTCCTTGCTATGACGAGGAAAATACTTGTTAATGGTATAACTGCACTTATTTTAATAGTAATAACTTTCTCATTTATTGGTGGGATAGTTGGTAGCTTCGGAGATAGCTCTGAGGAGATAACTTCTGAAGATAAAGTGTTATGGTTCAAGCCAATTGGGGTTGTAGTAGACACTGAGGTGATTAATACAGACTCATTCACTATTGAAGATGTTCTAGGCGGTACATCTACAGAACAACACCAACTTCAAGATTTATTAGATGTTCTCAATCATGCAGCAGATGATGAAGATTTATTGGCTGTGTACGTAAATGTGTCAGAACTAGGAATGTACTGGGCATCTGCATTCAAAATAGCTGAAGCAGTTAAAAATGTTAGAGAGAGCGGCAAAAGAGTAATAGCTTATGCTGAAGAATTTAGTAATAGCTCCTACTTAATAAGTTCTCAAGCAAATGAAGTTTTAATTAATGAAATGGGGCAAGTAACTGCATTTGGTTTATCAAGAAAAAGAGAGTACTACGTAGATTTATACAAAAATCTAAAAATTAACTACAACGTTTTCACTGCAGGTGACTTTAAATCTGGACCTGAACCATATACCAGAGATTCTATGAGTGAGAATGATAAGCTTGCATGGAACGAGTTTGCAAATCCAATGTGGAAAAAAATGACAGATATGATGGAGGATGGCAGACAGCTTGCTGCAGGAACTATTCAGGAATTTGGTGATAATGCATGGGAATTATATAAAGAGAATCCTGAAGCAGCTCAGGTCGCGCTAAATTTAGGACTGGTTGATAAAGTGGTCACAAGAGAAGAAATTAAACAATATATGTTTGAAGAATTCCCTAACAGTGAAAATGATAAATACGCCTTTCCTGATAGCATTTCGATTTATGACTACCTTGCAGAAATTGATGAAGAGAAAGAGGAATTTGATAATAAAATTGCTGTAGTAAATATTGAGGGCGCCATTATGACTGGTGAGGCTGCATATGGTATTGCTGGCTCAGATACAATTGTTAAGAACATTCAGTCTGCAACTAAAAATGATGATGTTAAAGCCCTTGTTCTTCGTGTTAATAGCCCAGGTGGGAGTGTTTATGCAAGTGAATTAATAACAAATGCGCTTAATGAATTTAAAGCAACTGACAGACCTATTATTACATCTATGGGAGATATAGCGGCGTCAGGTGGCGTTTGGGTAACAACAAACTCTGATCATATTTTTGCTGAAGAAGATACGCTTACAGGCTCTATTGGAGTTTATGGAATTATCCCTACCCTAGATGGTATTTACGATTGGGCTGGCATAAAAGTTGATGGAACAACGTCAACTAAGGCGTCGGAATGGGATGAAAGACAATCAATGCCTGAATATGTAAAGGATGCAATCCAGGCAAGTATTGATAATACGTATTTTAAATTTGTATCAAAAGTTTCAGATAACAGACTTATGGAATATGAAGACTTATTGCCATTTGCTGGTGGAAGAATTTGGTCTGGCTCCAAAGCCTTAGAGATTGGTCTAGTTGATACTATTGGTGATCTAACAGATGCTCTAAGTTATGCTGCTAAATTAGCGGACATTGAGGAATACTCAGTAAAAACATATACAAAAGAAATCGATCCATTTGATGCTTTCTTATTAGAATTATTTGAGAATATAGATATTAAAACAAGCATTGATCCAAGGATTGAAATGCTTATTGGTGAATACCCAAAGCATATGATGCTAATTAAGCCAGATACACAAAATGTAATGGCATATTGCTTTGAATGTGAAACATTGATGAATTACAAATAATCTTTAATTAATGGTATTGTAATTTTTCTCTTCAATTCCATCGAGAGGCTATCAAGCCTCTCGAGAATTGAGACCAAATCAGATAAGTTTCTTTTTGTATATCCAAGTAAATACTTAACTTCTTTTTCTCCAAGATTTATAGATCTAAATTCAGAAATATGAAGTAAAGCTTCTTTTAAATATACATCTTGAACAGGCGTCATCTCAAAAGAATTAAGCTTTTTTATTCTTGATTCAAGATCTGGTAAGCCAAACTGCAATGTCTTATCCAAAAAATTAGCTGAGAAAATTAATCTGCAATCTGTATTTAGAGAGCTATTAATGAGATTAAATAAAGCAATTTCCCACTCTGAATTGTTTGCAATCTGGTCAAGACCATCAATACAAACAAGATCTAGGCTTGAGACGTTATCAATTATAGCTGTGTCATAATTCTTAACATCCATTAATGGTATATATAATGAAGATCTGGAGCCAGAGTTGTAATAATTACATATAGCTTGGAGTAAATAAGTTTTACCTATATTGTTCGTTCCATATATAAATACATCATCACCATCAAAATTGATCAACTCATCAAATAACTTTTTATTGTTTGGATCACAATAAAAACCTTTTACAGATGATTTAAAGTTTTTTTCCCAAGGAAAAGTTAATTGTTTTGGATTACTCATTACTGTGATCTTTTAAATTAGAAAACCATTCTTTGGCATAACTAACAAAGCTTACTAAAGTGAATGCTGAAATTACAAAACCTAGTAATTGAAGATTGATTGCAAAAGATAAACTGTTTGTTATTAATATCAATATTATATAAATAACTTGCAAGACCGTTGTTGTTTTTCCTAATAGATTTGGTAATGGTGTTCCTGTTTCGACAACAGACATATGAATGGATGCGCCCAATAATATAATTACATCTCTAGCCAACAAAACAAAAAATACGTAAAAAGGTATTAAGTCATTTAACCAGAGCACAAATATAGAGCCTGATAACAAAAGCTTATCAGCCACAGGATCTAATATTTTACCAAGGTCTGTTTGCCAGGACATTCTTCTTGCAAGAAAACCGTCTAACGCATCTGTAATAGAAGCTAATATAAAATACAAAAGACTATTTAAATATTGATCATTGTGTATGTTCATAAGAATTGGATAAACCAGACCAATTCTGACGATTGATAAAAAATTAGGTATAAATATAAAGTATCTACTCATTTTTTATATTCTATAAAGATATCTTTTTTATTGTCGCTAATGTTAGTTAATTTATAATCCGACTTATCATCAATTACATTAATAAATCTTTCATTATTTCCAAAAAAATAAACATCAGATTTTAATGTATTGTTGGTAAATGCATTAATTTTAATCTTTTCAATTCCAATAATACTTTTTAAACCATTGATAACATTTTCATAATCCTCTACTGATTCAATATTTGCAATATTTAATGCGAGTGTATTTTTCTCTGAAAATTCGATCTGCAATCCATTTAAATACTTCGAGACTTTGTCATCGAGAATTTTTTGAAATGATTCTATGAATTCATTTTGAAAATTATTAGATTTAATAAACTTTTCTATATCTCCGGTTACAGACCAATTTTCTGTATCTATTTTTGTAATTTCAACATTAACGATATCTTCGTAACTGTATTTTGACTTTAGATAATCATTAGGGTTTAACAAATAATTAAAATCTTTAATATTTTGCGTATCAATTAAATCCAATATAGGTATTTCAATGAAAACCCCCCTATCTTCAGAAATAGTATTAAGTAATTCTTTAAAACTTTTATCAAATACATTTGTAACATCATCGTTAAGGAAATAAGGCTCATCTATACCATTGTCAATTTTTGCAATTACAATAAATATTGGTCTTGATTTGCCAATTAAAGGTATTTTAAGTTGTCTAAATTTGTCTTCTAAAAGCTTTTGATTGAATTGTGTTCTTAAAAATGAATCCCCGTCTATCTGATTAACAGAATAGCTAACTATATAATCTTTACGGACTGTGCCTGAGTTAATTATTCTCCAAATATAAGATGGGTTAGAAGACCCACTAAGTCGATAAACCATTTTATCAAAAGATTGATTAAGTGACTTGTCTACTGAAACTCCTGATTCAATTTTATGATTTATCTCAAAAAGTGTCTTAAATTCCTTCCCAAAAGCTGTATTAGAAAAGATAATCACTAATATAAATAGATAATATAAATTGTTGCTAAAATTATTCTTCACAATAGGTATTCTAAATGACAAAAGAAAATATAGATAATGATCCTTATAAATCTGCCGGAGTAGATATTTCAGCAGGTAATGATCTTATCGATCTTATAAAAAAAGATGTCTCATCAACGCAAAATAATAATGTTCTAGGTGGTATCGGTGGTTTTGCAGGAATGTATAAACTTGGAGAAGATATAAAAAAACCTGTACTAGTTGCATGCACTGATGGTGTTGGAACAAAAGTAGCGCTTGCACAAAAATATAATAAACTTGATGGAATTGGCCAAGACTTGGTAGCAATGTGTGTGAATGATTTGATCACATGTGGAGCTAAGCCACTATTCTTTTTAGATTACTTTGCATCTTCAGAGCTTGATGTAACTGAGGCATCTACAATTATTGGAAGTATAGCTAAAGCATGCAAGGAATCAGGGTGTGCCCTTCTTGGAGGAGAAACTGCTGAAATGCCAGGGCATTACGTTAATAATAATTTTGACTTAGCAGGATTTTCTGTGGGTTGTGTTGAGGAAGATAAAATCATCGATTCATCTAATGTTATTGAAGGCAATATTCTCATTGGCATTGAATCAAGCGGAGCTCATTCAAATGGTTACTCTTTAATCAGAAAAATACTTGATGAATCATCATGCTCTGATGATGAGAAGAATGATATGGCTAAGACTTTTTTAAGGCCTACCCACTTATATCCTTCTCTTATAAATAAGTTATTAAATACTTATTCGATAAACTCACTATCTCATATCACCGGTGGAGGTCTTACAGAAAATCTCCCAAGGTCTATTCCCAAAGATTTATGTGCAAATATAAAAAAATCATCATGGGAACTTCCAAATGAATTTAAGTGGCTTAAAGAAAATGGAGGTATAGGTGATGACGATATGTATCGGATATTCAACTGTGGCATCGGAATGGTTTTAATAGTTAATGAAGAAGAAGCTGCAAGTATTATGGATTGCATAAGTAATAATGGATATAAATGTTATGAGATTGGCTATATTGAAAGTAAGTCTGATGCATCAATAAAATATTCATAAGAATGAAAAGAATTGTTGTCCTTATTTCTGGAAGCGGTTCAAACCTTCAAGCAATAATTGATAATATAAGCCTTGGTCTTATACAAGCAGAGATTGTTGAAGTAATATCAAATAATGAAAATGCCTATGGATTGGTTAGAGCAAAAAATGCAAATATTGATACATTTGTTCTAGATCATAAATCTTTTAATTCAAGGGATGAGTATGATAATGCCCTTAAAAAAAGGATTCAGGTTAATAAACCAGATTTAATTGTTATGGCTGGCTTCATGCGCATTCTTACACCGTTAATACCAACAAAATATAAAGGAAAAATAATAAACATTCACCCTTCTCTATTGCCGCTATACCCTGGCTTAAATACGCATGAAAAAGTAATAAATAACTCTGATAAAGAGCATGGTATATCTATTCATTTTGTGTCTCCAGTTTTAGATGGAGGTCCTTTAATAGCCCAAGGTGTGATTGATACAAATGATAATTCAATAGAATTGCTTATAAAAAGAATTCACAGTGTTGAACATTTATTATATCCACTTGTCATACAATATATATGTGAAGAAAAAATCTACCTAGAAGAATCTAATAATAAGGTTACTTTTGAAGATATTGAATTAACAGATGCCATATTAAAAATTAAATACAATGTATAAAATAACTTTCCTAGCTTTAATTTTTTCAACATACTCTTATGCGATTGATGACTATAAGGCTGAGTATAGGTTTAAATCAAATCAAATAGATATTAAAGGTGTCCGTCAACTAAAGATTGATGAGGAAGGAGAGTCATCTTTAACTTTTAAAGCTAAAAGTACATTAGCACGCCTTTACTTTAAAACAATTTTTAATATTGAATCTGCTGCTGTAAATACAAAAAGCTATGAAATTGAGGTTAAGCCTAGTTTTGTTAATCGTGATCAAGAGATTTTAATTGATACCAATTCAAACCAAATGAGTTCAAAAGGAAGAGATGAATGGATGTTAGAAGCTCCGCAGATACCAATTGTTGATCCTCTGAATGCGCAAATTCAAATTAGGATCATGATCTTAAATGGTTTTAAGGAATTTAAATTAAATCTTCTTGAAATAAAAAATGGATCTGTAGAATCTAATGATTATAAAGTCACATCTGAGAATAAAATATGCAATGTTGGTGAAACACAATATTCATGTATAGAGGTAACAAGACTTAGAGAGAATGAAGATAGAAAAACTACATATTTAATGGCAAAAGAACTTGGTTATATGTTTGTAGAAATTAAAGATGTAAACCCAAAAAGAACAGATACTCTTACATTAGAGAAAATATTAAGTCTTGGGTAATGTAACCCCAGTTTGCCCCTGATACTTCCCACCTCTATCTTTATAACTGACATCACAATCCTCATCAGACTCAAAGAATATCATTTGTGCCACACCCTCCCCGGCATATATTTTAGCTGGAAGGTTGGTTGTATTTGAGAATTCTAAAGTTACATGTCCTTCCCATTCCGGCTCTAAAGGTGTTACGTTAACTATGATCCCACATCTTGCATAAGTAGACTTTCCAAGACAGATAGTTAAAACCTTTCTAGGGATTTTAAAATACTCCACAGTCCTTGCAAGGGCAAATGAATTGGGGGGGATAACACATACGTCAGATTGAATATCTACAAAACTGTTTGCATCAAAATTTTTTGGATCAACCACTGCTGAGTGAATATTAGTAAAAACTTTAAATTCATTTGAGCATCTAACATCGTAACCAAAACTTGATACTCCGTATGAAATTAATTTATTACCTTCATTATCAACGCGTATCTGATTTTCGGAAAAAGGTGCAATCATATCCTCTTCAAGTGACATTTGTTTGATCCATTTATCTGATTTAATCGACATCTATATTTACTCTCCCTTGAATTGCACGTGCAATAGTATTCCCGTCAACATATTCTAGCTCCCCACCAATAGGTATTCCATAAGAAATTCTTGAAACTCTTACATCTTTTATATGATCCTTAATGAACATGGCTGTTGCATCTCCTTCAACAGTAGAGCTTGTTGCTAAAATGACTTCAGAAATATTTTCTTTTTCAATAAGTCTTAAAAGCTGATCAATTCCTAAATCTTCTGGGCCAACTCCATCAATTGGTGATAATCTTCCTAGTAATACAAAATACTTGCCACGAAAGCCCCCTGTTGATTCTATCGCCAGCATGTCTGATGGGTTTTCAATTACACATATACTTGAAGAGTCTCTTGATGAATCAGAACATACTTTACAAAATTCATTTGAGGTTAACATTCTACATCTAGTGCATCTATCAATACTTTCAACCGCATCTTGAAGTGTCTTTGATAATAAAGAAGCTCCATCCTTATTTTTATCTAGCAAATAAAGAGCCATTCTCTGTGCAGATTTTTTCCCTACCCCAGGCAGTATGGTTAATGAATTGATTAAATCATTTAAAAGATCATTATTCATACTAATTAGTGGGTTTGATTGATTTATCTTTTAAAGTTGCATCAAATCTATTCATGAAATCTTTAATAGAGTCGTTGTTTTTTATATTCTTCTCAGCTGCATTTTGTTTAACGATATCTTCTTGTTCTTTAATAAATAATGGCCCGCCTTTTTTTGTTGAGTGCGATATGTCAATTTTGATATCTTTTGCAAAAGATTCAGTGCACACTTTCTCAAATTCTCCTTTAACATTTTCAGGTATTTTATTATTTTCAATATCTCCCTCCAGATAGATTGTATTATTCTCCATTTTTACAAACACTAAATGACCAAAATAATTTTTTGCAAAAACACTCATTTGGAGCTTATTAAAAACATCAACCCATTCATTGTTTGTGTTAATAATTTTTAAAACATCATTATTTCTAGTATTTAAAGTCTTTTGGTCAATGGTTTGATTTCTAAGTGGTGCTTTGCTGGATGATTGCTCAATATTTAGAGTTTTTTTTTCAGGGGTTGCTCTAGTATTAGTAGTGGATGAACTCTCATGAATACTTGCAATTGGATTGAAGGCCAACATTCGCAAGATACATATTTCAAGAGCCTGTTTAGGCTCTGGATGAATTGAGAATTTTGAATAGGCATTTACAGCTATCTCATAAACTAATTGTATAAATTCTTTATCTGTTCTCTCAGCAATTTTAATGATGTTTTCATCATTTGAATTTTTTAGAAACTGCTCTAATGAGACTTCATGAATAAAGCTAACGATACTCTTAAGAATATTCTCATACTCAGGGTTAAGTTCTTCAATTTGATAAAAGATATTAAAGGATTTTTCAGAATCTCCATTGATAACACTTGAAACAAGATCACCTATCATAGCACCATCAATTGTACCTAAGAGATTTCTTACATCTTGTTCATTTAGCGCTCCATTTCCATGAGCTATCGACTGATCTAAAAGAGTCAAAGCATCTCTTACAGAACCTTTTGCTGAATCTGCTATCAATGTTAATGATTCCTCATCATGTTTAATGCCCTCTTTTTTTACAATATTAAGCATATGTTCTTTTAAAGCTTTTTTACCTATGATTTTTAGGTTTAACTGCAAGCATCTTGATTGAACAGTTTTTGGAATTTTTTCTGGATCTGTGGTCGCAAATATAAAAATTACATGTGACGGAGGTTCTTCAAGTGTTTTAAGCAACGCATTAAAACTGCTAGTAGATAGCATATGGACCTCATCTATAAGGTATATCTTGTATCTTCCAGTCGAAGGCTTATATTGAATCGTTTCTAAAAGACTCCTCATATCATCTACACCTGTTTTTGATGCAGCATCAATTTCTAAGAAATCTAAATGTCTACCTGTTTTTATCTCAACGCAAGAATTACAAGTATCGCATGGAACGGTAACAGGGGTTTTTGCTGATAGACAATTTAGGCATTTTGATAAAATTCTTGCAAGGGTAGTTTTTCCTACACCCCTAGTTCCTGAAAATATGTATGCCTGGTGAATTTTATCTTGGGTGATACTATTTGAAAGTGCTTGAATTATATGAGATTGACCAACAACTTCTTCAAAGTTAGATGGTCTATATTTCCTTGCTAATACCTCGTATGACATACACGATGATCATAACATGACCTAACTAAAAACAGATTCAATTTCTTCAAAAGAGAACCCTCTATTTAGCAAGAAATTCTTTTGCTTTGATCTAATTTTAAAATCACCTGATGGGCCGTCTTTATACTTCTTATTAAACTCTTTTTTAGCCAATTCTTTCCAATCATTCGTATTGCTTAGTACTGAATCAATAATTGATTCATTAATGCCTTTTGATAGAAGCTCATAAGATATTTTTTTAGAGCCAAAGCCTCTTCTTTTTCTTGAATTTATGTAATGTTCTGTAAAACGAGTGTCATTGATTATGTTGTTGGCTAAAAGCTTTTTAATAACCTCATCGATCTCTTCTGAGTTTTTAAACTTTTTCTGGAGCTTTAATTTAACTTCTTTTTGAGAATGTTCTCTTCTTGATAATAAATCTAGTGCCTTATTATAGACATCTGAAAAAGTTTCATTTGTCATCTACTGAATTGGTAAAACTCTTGATTTACCATTTCTTTTGATAATTCTAACCCTTTGGTTCTTTTCGAATCTTATATCGCTTACTTCTTGTATTATTGAAACAAGCCTGCCTGAGTCTGTCTCAATCAAAAGCTCTACGCCATTTTTCTTGGTTAGTGATGAGCCAATATTTGCTCCGATTGCACTTCCAGCTAGAGCTCCAATTACTGAGGCAATATCAGACTCAGTATCAGATTCGGTTACATTCTTACCAGCAACTCCACCAATAGCTGCACCTGTAGCAGCACCCAATCTTCTATCGCCCTCAATTGTTACATTTGTAATATCAATAATAGTACCCAAAGTAATACTTTGCTGTCTTTGCACATCATTTCTAGAAACAATATTTGGCTGTTGTGACATATTCACACAACTAGTAATAAAAACTCCTATAAATACAATTAAAATACTTTTCTTCATTAGCTTGTCTCCAGTTTTTTATACTTTCTATGCAAATCATCTGTAATTACATAATAAGTTTTGTTTTTATAAAATCCGTCTAAAAGAATTACCTTAAATACATCTGAGTTAAAATAAGATTCAACTATCTTAATACGATCGCCCTTTTTTAACTTTATTAATCTTCTTGAGTCTATAAAAGAGAATTCATTCCAGTCACCATACTCTCTTCCACGAAAGGTATGCAAAGCATCTTGCGGCATTTGAAATAGAACCTCCCCATTACGAAAAAATTTATTACTTCTAACATCTAGAGCCCAAATATCGTCAGTATTTATTTCTGCATCATCTGAAGAAAAAGCGTTATAAGTAAATAGTATTAATATTAGATAAATTATTCTCATAAAATATAGACAATTTTTATTGCAGTAAGTTCATTTAATACATTATCACATTTAATTTTTTGTTTTAAATAGAGTATTGAAAAATAATTAAATAATCCCCATATAAATAGTGAAGATGCCATTAGGGTCTTCATATATAAACCGCATGCCTATTAATAGGATGCTATAACAAATGTCGCTTTAAGGAGGACAATTATGATGTTAAATTTTACAGACCCATTTTTTACTACTAGGGTACTTGGTTTTGAACCTTTATTTGATAGGTTTCAGAGGTTATCTGAATCTTCTCAGAGGTCTTCGAGTTACCCCCCATATAATATTAAAAGAGTAGGAAATATATTTGAGATTGAAATAGCGGTAGCTGGACTTTCAAAAGATGATATTTTGATTGAATTAACTAACGGTATTCTTACAGTTAGTTATGATGGTCCAGAAAACAACAACAATGATAATGAGGATCATAGCTTAGTCTATAGAGGCATTGCAAAAAGAGCATTTAAGCAACAATTCACCTTGGCTGAAGATGTTGTTGTTCAAGGTGCAGAACTTGAAAATGGATTATTGTTAATCAATCTTGAAAAAATAATTCCAGAAGAGAAAAAACCAAAAATTATTGATATCAAGACACCAAAGAAAATTCTTGGTAAAAAATAATAATTATCTTTTGAAGGATGGCCTTGAGCCGTCCTTCATTTAAATTTTTTATAAATGATAAGATTAAATATGAAAAAAATTCTATTTCTAATTTTCTTATTTCCTTCACTATTCGCAAACCAGATTGTTGTAGATACGGGTCATGCAAATGTTTCTTTAGTTAAGAATTCATATGATTTAAAAGCTGATGGCTCATATGTTGGTATTAAATTTGAACTTGATAAAAAATGGCATACTTATTGGAAAAATCCTGGTGATTCAGGCGGCCCCCTTCAAATAGCTTGGGAATTACCAAATCAGTTTAAGCTTGATCAAATAAGTTGGCCTAAACCCGAATTGATCCCGTATCCACCTCTTATGACATACGGATATAATAATGAAGTAATTTTTCCATTCAAAGTAATTCAATATGAATTGAATACAAATGAAGAGATAAGTGTATCTGTAGATTTTCTAATATGCGCAGATGTTTGTATACCAGAGAAAGCATACATAAACACCTCTATTGCAGATATTCCGCTTGATAATAAATTAGATTTTTTTATTGAGCAGGTTCCAAGTATTACATTACCAACAGAAGCATATCTATCAGGTAATACTCTAGAATTAAAATTCTCAAAAACAGACAAAAGTATAGATCGAGTATATTTTTATTCTGATATTGAAAATGTTGTTGAGCATGCTGCAGTCCAAAAACTTACAGAAGAAGAATATAACTACTCTTTAAAAATCAAATTATTTGATAGTTCTAAATTATCAGGAATATCTGGAATAATTGTAATTGATGGTAAGCCATTCAAGGTTAAATCCAATGTAGTAAATGCTCCTGAAATTGAATTATTTGATAAATTAACTTTATTGCAGGCGGTACTTTTTGCATTTATTGGGGGTTTAATATTAAACCTCATGCCATGTGTATTTCCTGTTATATCTCTTAAAGTTCTTAGTTTTGTTGCTATGGGCGGCGAATCTCTATCAAAAATTCGCTTGCATTCAGTAAGCTTTGCTTTTGGTGTGGTGGTAACATTTTTATCAATTGCATTAGCTATTATTTTATTAAAGCAATCTGGAAGTGTTCTTGGATGGGGCTTTCAGCTTCAGTCTCCAGTAGTGGTTAGCATCTTAGCTTTGATAATGTTTCTAATTGGCCTTGTCCTTCTAATGGATATAAATATTGGAACTTCTCTTACAAGATTAGGCGCATCATCTGATAAAAATCCAAATTATATGAACTCTTTTTTTACAGGAGTATTAGCTGTTATAGTGGCATCACCATGTACGGCTCCATTTATGGGCGCAGCTATTGGTTATGCTATCCTTCAACCTGCAATAATCACCTTGCCAGTTTTCTTATCACTTGCGTTAGGTTTTGCATTCCCATATCTACTTTTAACTGCCAACCCAGGTTTAATATCATCAATACCAAAGCCTGGTAAATGGATGGAAACATTAAAAGAGTTTTTTGCATTTCCAATGTTTGCAACATCTCTGTGGCTTCTATGGGTTTTTAGTATTCAGGTAGATTCTGATCAGCTGATTTCTTTGCTTATCTGCTTCTTTGTAGTTTCTATTTTTATGTGGGTCTATAAAACATTTACAAATCAGATTATTATTTTTGGATCATCTTTACTAACTATTCTATTTTTATTTACTCAAATTAATAATTTTTCAACAAGCCAAGAAACTTCATCTAAATTGAATGATTCGATGGACTCATGGTATTTTGGTATTGAAAAAGAGTTTCAAGAATTACAACAAGCATATTTTATTAACTACACAGCCGCATGGTGTATAACCTGCCAGGCAAACGATAAAGTTGCTTTATCTAGAATGAAAGTAAAAGAATTTATGGCAGCAAACGATATAAAGTATGTTGTTGCTGATTGGACAAATAAAGATAGAGATATACTTGATGCTCTAAATATTTATGGACGAAGTGGAGTCCCTCTGTATGTTTATTGGAAACCTGGAATGAAAAAACCTTACATCCTTCCTGCAATTCTTACAGAAAAAATTGTTTTAGATGCTTTAAAAAATTAATTTCAAAAAATTAAATAGTCATTTTTTTTATAAATCGTTAAAAAATCACTATAATCGAGATAATTAATATTTCATTGAGAGAATTTTATGACTGCCAGCCCTTTTGTATTATTTGGAAATATACACATTATTACTATCATAGGCATTCTTGCTGTTTCGATTTTTCTACCATTAATTTATAAAAAAAAATCTGATACTCAAAAATCTTTAATAACAAAAATTATTGCATTTATTATTTTGGCTCATCTAGTTATTTCCCCTTTTAAGGATTTATATATTCTTGAAAATCCATATAACTGGAGAGAAGTTCTCCCATTTCATATGTGTGACCTTTCTGAGATTTTTTTAGCCTGGTTTCTGCTAGGTGGTCCAAAAATTTTATATAAATGTGCTTTTTTTTGGGGTATAGCTGGGGCCACTGCAGCAATTATTACTCCTGATATATCTCATCATGATTTAGATTATGTATTTTTCATGATTGGTCACGGAATGATTGTTATAGGGGTAATGTATGCAACTGTAGCTCTAAATAATAGGCCTTATGCAAAAGATATACTTACTGTTTCATTTATTACTGCGTGCGTATTGTTACCAATAACTTACATAATAAATCTAATATTAGGCGAGCCTGCAAACTTCTGGTACTTGATGGCAAAACCAGCAGGTGCAAGCCCAATGGATATTTTCCCTGAACCACCATTTCATTTGCTTGTTTTAGTACCTTTGGCCATTACAGTGTTTTTCTTAATCTATACTCCATATTTTATAAAAGATCGTTTGCAAAAATAAATAATTGTACTTTGCTAAATTTAAGTAAATGCGATATAAATTAAGATTAATTTAATGCATATTTAGAAAATGGAAAATTTTATTGAACTTCTCTCTGAAGTATGGAATAGAGGTTTTTTTGGTATTAACCTCGGAGCAATAATTTCATCATTGCTGGTCATACTTACAGCATTTCTTTTTAGAGGTTTTATTATCTCTGTCATAATAAATTCCTTAAGTCGATTAGCAGAAAAAACAGATTCAAAGATTGATGATGAGATAATTAATGCATTAAAAAAACCAATTGGTTTAATTCCAATCACTATAGCATTGTATCTATGCACTCTGATATTGCCCATTAGTGGCTTAGTTGGAGATATTGCAACAAACATAGTTAAAGCCTTTGTAATATTTACAATTTTTAGTGCTTTATCAAATGCTGTTAAACCTTTATTTGCAGCTCTCTCGACTAGCTCATGGTTAACTGCATCAATGCAAATGTGGCTTGAGAGAGCCTCTAGGTTCATAGTGTGGGTAATAGGTATTGCAATTATATTGGATATCTTCGGCATTCAAATCGGTCCATTGGTAGCTGGACTAGGTCTATTTTCAGTGGCTGTGGCTCTAGGGGCGCAAGACTTTTTTAAAAACTTAATAGCCGGAATATTAATAATAGGTGAACATAGATTCCAACCAGGGGATAGAATTGAAGTTACTGGGCAGCTTCATGGAATAGTCGAATCAATTGGTTTTAGATCAACTGTGATTAGAACTTTTGATACAGCTCCAATGGCTATTCCCAATAAAGATTTATCTGATGTAAAAGTCATTAATCATGGAGAAATGATAAATAGAAGGCTTGATTGGACAATAAATTTACTTTACTCAACATCTGTGGAGCAACTTGAAACTATAAGATCAAGTATTAAAAAATATATTCTAGAGAGCAGTAATTTTGTATCTGATCCAGATTTAGATCCAGTAGTTAGAGTTATTGAACTTGGTGCAAGTTCTATAGATATTAGAATTGTTGCTTATTCGGATCCTGTTGGTTTTGCAGATTTTAATAAAATTAAAGAAGATCTTATTTTTAAAATAATGAATATAGTCAAGGAAAACAATACTGAATTTGCTTACCCATCTACTTCATTATATGTTGAGAGTGTGCCTCAATAGAAACATTCTATGAGCGATCAATTCATACTTTCTCTTACTCTAGCTGGCCTCCTTATATCATTTATATGGAGTAAATTAAGATATGATGCTCTAACTATTGGTGCTCTAATGATCTTAATTGCAGTTGGAGTAATACCAGCATCTGATGCATTTTTGGGATTTTCTCATCCCGCAGTTTTAACTGTTGCTTTAGTCCTAGTAATAAGCCAAGGATTAAAAAATTCTGGTTTAACTGGACTGGTTGGTAAATTAATAGGAACAAGAAAATTTTCTGAATTACAATTTTTAATCTTCTTGCTTTTGATAGCTGCCTTTTTATCATCATTTATAAATAACATAGGGGCGTTAGCCATACTTTTACCAATAACGCTAAATGTTTGTCAGAAAATGGAATGGCATCCATCAAGATTTTTAATGCCATTAGCTTTTGCATGTATTTTAGGTGGAATGAATACCACTATTGGAACTCCGCCAAATATAATTATTTCTGAGTATAAAGCATCTATATCAAGCTCCCCTTTTAGCTTTTTTGATTATTCATATGTTGGGCTTGTAGTAACTTTGCTTGGAATTATCTTTATAACTTTCATAGGAAGAAATTTTATTCTTCTAAGAAGTGATTCATCTGGAAATGTTTCTCTTATTAATCTTAAAGGTTATTTATTTGAAGTTGAAGTCGATGAAAATAGTAATTCAATTGGAATGACACTTGCTGCTTTTAAAAGACAAGCTGGTGAAGATGTTGATGTTATAGGTATAGTAAATAGTTCTGGTGCAGTCAGTAAAGTTAAAAATAATACTAGAATAAAAGCTAATCAAATTTTAGTTATTAAAACTCCTCCAAATGATCTTGCTGCACTTTTAGAAACTTTTGATTTTTCAATACCCGAAGAACTGCACTTCTTTAAAGATGATGATCTTGAAGAAATTGAAGTAATGATCACTCCAGGGTCTAGGTTAATTGGAAGAAAACATGATTTCTTCCATAAAGTTGCGTATGAGGAATTAAATTTACTTGGTCTATGGAGAAAAGGCTCTAAATATAGGACTAGATTAACAAGAGAAACTTTTAGAGCTGGGGATGTGCTGCTTCTTGGTGTAAGAGACCTTGAAGAAGAAGATGTAACAAATAAAATAAAACATTTAGGCTTAATGCCTTTAAGACAAAGAGAGCTTCAAACAATTCCGAGCAGAAGTAGACTTCTTAAAGGAATGATATTCTTTGGCATCTCAATCACTTTAGTTGCATTTAATTATCTTACAACTGCAGCCGCATTCTTATTATGTGTTCTAGCATTCTTAAGGATTAAGATAATAGATGGTAATTTTTATAGAGATATTGATTGGCCTATTGTGATAATGCTTGCTGCAATGATACCAATAGGAGGAGCTCTGCAAACAACTGGTTTGAGTGAGGTTATCTCAAATCAAATTTCTATATATGCTGAAAATATTAGTCAGTTCTGGTTGCTATTTCTTATTCTTGTAGTAACTATGGCAACAACAGACATTATTAATAATGCAGCAACTGCAGTTATTATGGCTCCAATTTCTGCTGGAATTGCTGTGCAACTTGGTTATGATATCGAACCTTTTCTTATGGTTGTTGCGGTTGGAGCTAGCTGTGCCTTCTTAACCCCAATAGGACATCAATGTAATACTGTGATTATGGGTCCAGGTAACTATAAGTTTACAGACTATTGGCGCCTAGGGCTTCCATTGGATATTCTCATTATCACTGTATCGATACCGATGATTCTATTTGTTTGGACCTAGGGTTATGGAAGAGTATTTTAAAAGACCAAATAAACTTACTGGTAAACCATATGAGTCTGGTTTTACAGATGAAGATGGTAGAGTTTTTGTTAGATACCTAAATAAGCAAGGTAATGACGGTTTCTATTATGAAGAGTGGGCAAAAGATAAAGTTACTTATCTAAAAAAAATCAATAAATCTTAATTAAAAGCTTCGTCTGAGTAACAATCACAACTTAAATCTTCTATAGCTTCAATAAAGTCTCCGTAAAGACTATTAAATTCTTTTGACTCACCTTCGCTATCAGTAAAAGGAGTAACTACATCAGATCCGGATTTAATAGCGCCCTTTTCGATCAAGACTCTTCCTATATTGATTGCATTCTCGACTCCAGCCCATCGTAAATATTTCATTGGGCCCCATATTTGCACATCACCAGAATCTTGCTGATTATATTTCGTAATTCTTGTAACAACTATATCGTTCTTTCTATCCACGAATGTATATTGACCAAACTTACCGCTGGTATTAAATATTTTAAATTCTTCTTCGTATGCTGACACCCACCAATGAAGTGAGTACCCTCTTTTCAATCTTGTAAAACGCTCTGGAGTTGAATCCCATACCAGTTGAAATGTTTCATCGATGAACTTTTTAGAAAGTATTTCCTCTCCATTCCATACCCCATCTCTAGCAAACAAAAGGCCTAATTTTGAATAATCTCTAGCTGACATGTCTACACAACAATAAGTTAAAACATTGCCATTCTCATCCTTCCATAGCTTGTAATCACTTATTTCTAATGGTTTTAAAATCCTGTCTTCAAAGAGAACATCAGCCTTTTTTCCAGTTACCTGAAATAAAATATCGCCTAAAAGCATTGAATTTACATTGTTATATTCAAATTTTTGCCCAGCTTCTTTTTCAACACCAACTGTTTTGGCGTAAGTTAGATGATCAGCTTGAAAGAACATCTTTTCATGCTCATGGCTTGGAAAATCTAAACCACTAGACATATCCAAAAGATCTCTTAATGTAATATCCGATCTTTCATCATTAAAATACTCAAGATATGTTGCAACTTTATCGTCAAGACTATTTATTTCACCTCTATCTAAAGAGATCCCAATGAGGGCAGCATAATAGCTTTTTGCCATAGACCATGATGTTCCATGCGAAGAAAAATTGTATCCATCTGCATATTCTTCACCAATAATTTTTCCATTTTTTATTACAACTACGCCCTGAGTAGAATTATCTTTAAAAGCTATGTCTATAAGTCTATCTACTTTATCTTGATCAATATTAAACTCGCTAGAGGGCGCTACATCCCAGCTCTTAGATGGAAAATAAATATCATCAGAAAATATAAAAAGATTAAAAAAAAATAAAAATGAAAGTTTTATGTATTGATAATTTAGCATCTTATTAATTTAACACAAACTATCTGTAAGAGACTAGAACCTCTAATTTATAACCATCATTAATAATTTTTTTAGAACCCCCAAGCTCAGGAAGATCAATTACAGATAAGATTAGAATATTTTCTTTGGCAACATTAAAATTTTCATGGATCAATTCTGCACATGCAATGGCTGTTCCTCCTGTTGCAACCAAGTCATCAACTATGACGACTCTATCAGTGTCTTTGATATTTGTGTTGGTTTGTATTTCTATACTTGTATTACCATACTCAAGATCAAAATCTTTTTTATAAGTTTTATTTGGAAGTTTTCCTGGTTTTCTTGCAAGCACAAAAGGCAAACTTAAATCTTTTGATATTGGTCCAGCGAAAATAAATCCTCTGCTTTCGATGCTTGCGATAATAGTTGCACCAAATTCTTTTGTTAGTTCAGTGAATGCATTACAGCTTTTTATAAGACCTTCTGGATTTTCAATTAAGCTTGTAATATCTCTAAACTTAATGCCTGGAATAGGAAAATCATCAACTGTTCTAATATATTGTTTTAGGTTTAATTTATCATCCATGGCTAATCTCCTTATATGGTGCGTCCAGCTAGATTCGAACTAGCGACCCCCTGCGTGTCGAGCAGGTACTCTAACCAACTGAGCTATGGACGCATTATTTGGACTCAAAAAATGAGTTCGAGAATTATACAGAATTTAAAAATATCTTCTAGGCAAACTTAAAATCTATTAATCAGAAATTTTTTGCATCGAGATAAGTTTTTCTTTTGTGGCATTCAGAATTTTAATATTTTCATCTGAAGTCTCTTCCTCTAGCAATGATTCTGTTTCTGATATTGATTTTTCTAATGAGCCCCACTTGCCTTGAGTTGTTATTCTTTCTTGAATTAGGTCTTCGTATCTCGCTCGAATATCCTCAGGAATGTCATTTGCATACTCTGTACATATTATTCTCTCTGCAAATATTGAAAACCTGTCATCCTCAAAATTTCTTGAGATTTTTACTAGATGCTCTACATCTGATGATTTATGAAATTCTTGCATAAGATCTCTATCTCTATTTGATGGAAAGCCCCCAGAATATATTGAAGCTTCTATATATTCAGGTTCAGGGAATGACATCATTCTATCTTCCATTGCCTGAGATATTTTCGATTGGAAGTCTTTATTGCTTTTAATAAGATCTGCTCTTTTTTGTAACTCTTCGAAACTAATATCAAATACTTTTTTGTTTTTGATAAGTTTGCTTGAACAAACCGGGATTGTTTTATTTATTTTATATTTCTTTAATGGTCCATCCCTACCTTTTGACTGAATAAGCTTATTAATTTCAGAAAAATCGAGGTCTATTATATCCTCGGGATCATAACTTAAATCAAATAATACAATCTCATTTGGTCTTGAAGCATCACTTCCACATAGAACTACTGGGTATGTGAATGTATGTCTTCTGTGAATTTCTCCCAAAGCTAAAAACTCATCAGAATAAAGTAAATTTTTAATGCCTTGCTTTGTTGAGGAATTTAGAAATGAGTTGAATAATTCAGGCAATTTTTCTTTAATAATTTCACATAAGCTAATCATCAGATTGCAATCAGCAATAGCGTCATGAGCATCTTCAGCATCAATTCCATGTTCTTTGGCAAGATGCTCTAATTTATATGATATTCCGGGGCCGCCTTCAAATAAAGGTATTGAAATATCATCTGAAAAGAAAGATGCGATATTATGGAACATAAGCATTAAATCAAGCCTTCCATTTCCATTTGTGTTTGTTGTGTATGGCTCAAGCAAGTTATACCAGAACTGCCTTCTTATTAATTCTTCATCAAATGCATGGCCATTATATGAAATAAATATAATTGGCTTCGCTGTATGCCATTCTTTCCATTGACTTTGAATTGATGACATCATTTGATAATGGGATCTATTCGAGTGGAATAAATCTATTTTCTTATTTGTAAGCATTGCCCTAGGAGCAGGTATTGTCCATGGCAAAGGAGCGCAACCAATATTTTGTTCGTCAATTCTTTTTAAATGCGCATCAGTGAATACTGAGCCACACTGAAGAATTTGACTGAATTCTTTCTGAATACCAGTTGTCTCAGTATCATAAAATACCAAATTAAAAGCTGACACTTCTTATGATCTAGAAATAAATGAAGATTCTACTTTACCTTCCTCATTAATTTTATACTTTCCAAGCTCCTGCCTGGCTACTGCTCTTCTGTGCACTTCATCAGGGCCATCTGCAAGTCTTAAGGTTCGCATATGGGCATACATATTAGCTAAAGGATATATCTGTGAAACCCCTGCTCCACCATGCATTTGAATAGCTCTATCAATAACATCACAGCAAACATTTGGTGCAACAACTTTTATTTGAGCAATTTCACTGGCAGCAACTTTATTTCCGACAGTATCCATCATATGAGCAGCTCTCAAGGTTAATAGTCTGGCTTGATCTATCTCTATCCTAGAGTTAGCAATAATATCCATATTTCCACCAAGTTGAACAAGTGGCTTACCAAATGCAACACGCTCCATGCCTCTCTCACACATCATCTTTAAAGCTCTTTCAGCTAAACCTATTGCTCTCATACAGTGATGAATTCTTCCTGGTCCAAGCCGTCCTTGCGCAATCTCGAAACCTCTTCCTTCACCTAATAGCAAGTTTTCTTTTGGCACTCTTACATTAGTAAACTTTATATGGGCATGGCCATGTGGCGCATCGTCATATCCAAAAACATGCATCATTTTTTTAATTTCAATGCCTTCGGCATTCATAGGAACTAATATCTGAGATTGTCTCTGGTGCCTGTGATTATCTGGGTTAGTAACACACATGAAGATTATAATTTCGCACCTAGGGTCACCAGCTCCAGAGGTCCACCACTTTTCACCATTAATTACATACTCATCCCCGTCAAGAACTGCTGTTGAAGCTATATTTGTTGCATCTGAAGAAGCTACCCCTGGCTCAGTCATTCCAAAGGCTGATCTAATTTCACCATCAAGCAATGGTTTTAAATACTTTTCTTTATGCTCCTCATTGCCGTATCTTTCAAGAACTTCCATATTGCCGGTATCTGGCGCAGAACAGTTAAATACTTCTGAAGATATTCCGTATGCACCCATAGCTTCTGCTAAATGGGCATATTCATAGTTTGTGAGACCAGCGCCATTCTCGCTTTCTGGTAAAAATAAATTCCAAAGACCTGCTGACTTCGCCTTTGCTTTCATTTCTTCCATAATTGGAGGGACTACCCAATTACCATCTTCGTCTTTAGACTGCTCATGATACAAATTCTCGTTGTGAGCTATCTCTTCATCAATAAATTTTTGAACTCTTTCTATTAAATCAAGTGCCTGTGGTCTTAGTTCAATCATGATTATTATCCCCTATTATATTGAATGCTTTGAATGAGTTATAAGCCCTATGAATAGTTGCTTTTAACAGTTATTATAATATATATACATTAACTCACTATTGCTAAAAATCAACATAAACTGTGCACATTTAAAATATGAAAATTAGCTCCTTTGATCTAAATCTATTTGTAATCCTTAATGCTATATACACTGAAGGGAGTCTTACTAAGGCTGCTGAAGTGGTTGGTATAACTCAACCAGCTGTAAGTAATGCTCTCTCAAGATTAAGAGAGAAATTTGATGATGACTTATTTGTAAGAACGGGAACTGGAATGGTACCAACACAAAAAACTGAAAATATTATTTCTGATATTCAAAGCGCATTGTCTTTAATGCAACAAAGCGTCAATCAACCTAACTCCTTTGATCCAGCGATAACAGAGAGAAACTTTAAATTATCATTGGGAGATATTACTGAAGGAAGAGTACTTCCTTATATGATGAAGGAAATATATAAAAATGCTCCAAATATTTCAGTTGGGAGTTATAACTACAGGAGGATTGATCAGGTTCATGCTCTTGCCACAAATAATTTAGATTTTGTTGTGGATCCTATAATACCTGATTCTGATGAAATAAATTCATACAAAGTTTTCCAAGACTACTTTGTAGTAATACATAGAGAAGGTCACCCAATTCAAAAAATAAAAAACCTAAAAGTCAATGATCTTTTATCTCAAAAATTTATTAATGTATCTAATAGAAGAAAAGGTCTTCATATGGTTGATCTAGAGCTAGAAAAAACAGGCCACAGAAGAGATATAGCATTGAGATGTCAACATTTTCTAATTGCTCCTGAAATAATTAGAGAAACTGATGCTGTTATCATGGCTACTCACAGCTTTGCAAAAGGTAACGATCTACCATTTGTTGAAATTCCACAAGAATTACCTCCAATGGAGTACTTCTTGTCATGGCATAAAAGCGATGAAGGTGATGGGGGCCATGAATGGATGAAAGATTTAATTATTAAAGCATTCGAAGACGCCCAGAAATAATTAGCTCTTAGCCTAAATTATGTCCGCCTGTTTTAACTATGCCTCCATCTGAAGCAATTGTCTCACCGACTGTATATGCACCAGCTCTTGAACATATAAATATAACAAGTCCTGCTATGTCCTCTGGAGTACCAACTCTTTTTCTAGGATTTCTTTTGGCAATCACAGAATAATCATGAGCAACTGCAGCTCCAAGCATATTGCTTGGATATGGACCAGGAGCTATAGCATTTACTAATATATTTTCACCAACAAGCCTATGAGCTAAATGTCTAGTTAAATGATGAACTGCTGCTTTTGATGTAGAGTATGAAAACGTTTCAAACGCAGGAACATCCAGTCCATCAATTGAACCAATATTAATCACCCTTGATGGATCATCTAAGGTTGCATTATTAGTTAACAATCCTTTTAGTTGCTGAGTTAAGAAAAATAAGCTTTTAGTATTTAAGTCCATGACTTTATCCCACCCGGCCTCTGAAAAAGTATCAAAAGGCTCGGCCCAAGCAGCACCAGCATTGTTGATTAAAAAATCAATACCATCTTCTTTTTCTTTAATTTGCTCTGCGAAACTCTTAACACCATCCAGTGTACTTAGATCACAGCCCAAGGCTATGCATTCACCATTGTATTTCTCAGAAAGCTCTTCTGCTTTTGAGATGAGTGGCCCAACTTTTCGAGCAGTAATATAAACCTTGACCCCGTTCGCTAGAAACCCAGCAGTAATCATTTCACCAATACCTCTTGACCCTCCTGTAACAACCGCTACTTTACCTTCAACATTAAAAAGATCATTTATGTTCATGCTTCCCCTTTATTTAGTAATAGAATTTTTGAATATTCACAATATATATAAACAATTAAGTGATGTAAAATACATTATGCTTTTAATGAATTTACTTGGCTTAGTTATCTCAATTGCTGTTTTGGTATGGGGAGCTGATAAATTTGTAGATAATTCAGCATTAGTTGCAAAGAAATTTGGTCTTAGTGAATTAACAATTGGGTTAACAATTGTTGCGCTGGGCACATCTGCTCCTGAGATATTTGTAGGAATTTCTTCGGTTTTAAGTAAAACAGAAGAACTTGCTCTAGGGACCGTTATTGGATCAAATATTTCTAATATTGCACTTATATTTGGGGTTTCGTGTATTGGACTCGCAGCGAAACCAATTAAGACTTCTTCTGTTCAATTTATTGCATTTGCCCTTTCGGCTGTAGTTTTGGGAATTGCATTAAATGATCTAAGAATCTCATATGCAGAAAGTTTTCTTCTTTTATTGGTTTTCTTTATCTTTATATTTATTACATATAAATTTAGATCTAATGGATTAGCTACTCAAGATGATATTTCATCAGCGGATGATGGTTCATTTAAGGTAGTTCTATTTTTATTAATTGGATTATTCTGTCTCATACTTGGATCACGATATGCAGTTTTGCATGCAAAAGAAATAGCTCTCATCCTAAATGTATCAGAACTTATTATTGGTCTGACAATTATTGCAATTGGTACAAGCTTGCCTGAGCTTGCTGCAACTATTTCAGCTATCTTAAAAAGAAAAAATGATATGGTTGTTGGTAATGTAATTGGCTCAAATGTTCTTAACATTACACTTGTGGTTCCAATTATTGGTTTTTTCTCAAATATAGAGCTAAATCAAATAATCTATACTAGAGACTTTTTATATATGATGATTGCAACTATTTCATTCATAGCTGTTGCTGGATTGTACTCTTCTAAACTTGTTAGCATAAATTTCACAAAGTTATTAGGAGTAATTTTCGTAGCTTGTTATATTTGTTATATTCTTTTAGTAAGTAATTTACTTTAAATCTACTTGTAGTTTCTAATTAAAAATAAGCCTATTACTAAAGCTATTACTTCGAAGACAAAAAAACTATTGTAAAAGCCTGGGGTAGTTGGTATCAACGAGAATATCACTCTACCAAAAGCTATTGATCCTACAAGCATTGTTAGAAATTTAATTATAAATAGTGATATAGGCTTGTTAAAAATTCCTATAATGCACATAACTCCAATAATTATATTAAGTCCACCATAAATACCAGCTATTTCAGAATACCCAATTTCTGAAGTAACAGTTAACCCAACTGCTTCAAGGAATGATGGGTATCCAAGCTCAAGGGCTCTTAGAATTGGATCAAGTATTGCCCACACACCAATTCCAAAATATGTAACACCCATAAAGAGCAAAAATAATCTTACAAACCAAACTAACATATAACTTTCCTTTATTTTCTTTTACAATCTTCAGTTTCAAATAACTATTATTACTATATTAAATAAATATGAAATTTAAAAACTTTATTTGTTTCAACACTCTATTAATTATGACATTAAATATACATGCTGAATTGCTTTTAAATGAAAGTGACAAGCTTAATCTACCGCTCCCCCTTCCATACAATGGTATTGAGTATTCTGATGTCGAGATAAACAATTTTTTAGATGAGAGTATAAAAAATAACTTGCAGCCAATAATTATATTCGGGGGAAATTGGTGTCCTGATTGCAGAATTTTTGCCGGGACCTTAAATATGATTTCAATCAAGAAATTTATTGATGAAAAATTCAGGATTCTTCATATAGATGTTGGAAGATATGATATTAATATGGATTTAATGGAATTATTTGGCATTCCACCTGAGAAAGGTGTGCCTAGAGTATTAGTCTTTGACTTAGAGAAAAACCTTATAAATAACTCTTCAACCACTGAGTGGACCACTGCGAGAGATAGAGATCCACAAGAGATATTTAACTTTATTCAAACAATGGTTCAGTAAAATTATTCAAACTGCTTTTCTGCGCTAGCAAAAAATAAATATGTTGTTCCTCCGATAACTAGGACTAGAGCACATAGTTGAAATATTATTGCCCATGATTCGAGGCTTTCAAGAAGAAATCCTGTAATTATTGGGCTAATTATTGCAGCTATCATACCTATGCCTCCAGCTATACCAACTAGAGAACCAGTATATTTTGGCCCTAAATCTGCATGATTAACTCCAAAACCACCTGCACCAATGCCGGAAAATAAATTTGTTATGCATAACAAGATAATCATATTCAAAATATTTTCTTGGAAACCTATTAGAAATAAACACAATGCAGCCCCAAAAAATCCTAGACTATTTGCTAACTTTCTAACAATTATGACTTTTACGCCCTTTTTGATGAATGAGTCTGCAAGATAACCCCCTAACAATAGTGATAAAACCGAAATAATGCTAGGTATAAGGACCATAATAATAAACAAGAACGATTCAAGCTCTACTCCCAATCCTCCGCTTGATACTGGGCTATTAACATACTTAGGTAGATAGGAAATGAAAGTGAAAAAAGTCCAACTATGACAGAATGTAGCTATTACAATTGCCAAAAATGGTTTATTTGTTAACAATTTTGATATTGGCAGGCTTTGAGCTGCTTCTTTGGCGGGAGCTTCTTCTGCTATAAGTTTAAGTTCATTTTTAGTAATATGCGGATTATTGTTTGGATATGCAAAAATTTTTTTTTGCCAAAAAAAGAACCAAATGATTCCAAGAGCCCCGAACAAGTAAAAAACTAATTCCCAAGAGTAATATTGAATGATGATTGCAGCTAACACATAACCAAATACAGTTCCAAATGACATGCCGCTATTGGTAAAAGCAATTGCTCTTGTTCTTTCGTTAAAAGGAATCCATCTAGCATATAGAGCATGCCATGAGGGAAAAGTTATGCCTTCACCCAAGCCCATTAAAACTCTTATTAAGATCAAAAACCAAAATCCACTGTATGCAAATAAAGGAGTAACAACTGTAAAAATAGACCAAAGCAATACGCCATATGCCAATACAACTTTCCCTCCAAATTTATCTGCAAGATAACCACCAAGCATCATTGTGAAAACATAACCAAAATAAAAAGATCCAAGAATTAGTCCGACTTGAGACTCAGACCAGCCAAACTGTTGTTGCATCGGAATAATTGCTACTGAAATATTAACTCTATCGATATAACAGATAAGAACTGCCAGGAAAGACATGAATATTAACTTATAGCGCTCAGGAAACATCTTAATAAAACTTACAATAGACGCTAAATTTATACAAACTTATTTAAGTTTTTTTTGTTTGTTTAATCTTTTTTGCAATTTTTTTAAATTTAGATTGAATGGCGATCCTTCAGATGAATTCGTTTTATTGCCTTTTTTTACAGCATTGGATACTTCAGAAGATTTAATAATATTATATGCATCTCTAAATGGTGTGCCTTTAGCAACTAGATCATATACTCTATCTGTCATCCTCATCTCATCATCAATAAAGCTATTGGAAAGCTCCTTATCTATCACAATGCTCTTAATTAAGTCTGGAAGAATTTCTAGAGATTTCATAACAGTTTGAAAGCTTTCTACAAGACTTTTCTTTGTTAATTGAAGATCTCTATGATATCCACTTGGTAGTGAGATAAGATTTTCTAATTCAGAAGATTGGCCAGCTAAGATAGCATAGTTTGCTCTCAGCAATTCGATTACATCTGGATTATTTTTATTTGGCATTATTGAAGACCCAGTAAGAAATTTTTTATTAATCTTTAATAAATTAAATTCTTGAGATAAAAATAAGCTCATATCCCAAGAAAATTTTCTTACATCAAACATTGGTTGTTTTAGTGCGCTAAGAATCTGCATTTCATATTTACCTCTACTATTTTGAACATACATACTATTTAGCTGCAATCTATTAAACCCTAATTCATCTGAAACTGATTTTCTATCCAAGGGAAGTTTCACACCATAACCAGCTGCGGTACCCAAAGGATTGTTGTTAATCCAATCAGATGTATATGAAATGAGATCAACATTATCCATAAAAGATTCAGCATAGGCAGAAAACCATAGCCCCCATGATGAAGGCATTGCTCTTTGCATATGGGTATAGCCTGGCATTGGATCATTGCTATGTTTTTGTGCCATTTCTAAAAATGATGCAGCGATTTTTATATTTATATTCTTAACAGATAGCAGTTGATCTTTAGCAAATAACCTCATTGCAATAGCAACCTGATCATTTCTACTTCTTCCGGTATGAACTTTCTTTCCAAGATCGCCATGTTCATTGGTTAAGTAAAATTCGATAGCCGAATGACAGTCTTCATAATCATTAGTAAGCTTAAATTTTCCATTTATAAATTCTTTTCTAAGCTGTTTTAAAGATTTTTTAAGCTTTGTGAGCTCTGTTTTTTTAATAATTTTAATATTAGATAGCGCATTTATATGAGCAATCGTCGCATCAATATCATAGGTAAATAAAAATTTATCTAGCTCAATGTCATCTGATGAAAGAAATCTTGAAATTTGATCAGAAGAATCATTGTTGTTTGTATCCCATAATTTTTTAGTCATTTGTTACTCCTAATAACTCTTCAAGCCCACATGCTGAATTTAAATTTTGAATTGCTTGCGTTGCAGCACCTTTAAGCAGGTTATCTATAACTGAATACATTGTAAGATTTTTATTTGATTTATCTAAAGAAAAACCACCTATTGTTGCATGATGCATACCAGCCACTTCTTGAATTGTTGGCATATCATTAAACTTTATTAAAGGCATGTTTTCATAGTATTTTTTATATATATTACAAAGCTCATCTTTTGAAAGAGGTTTTTCTAATTTGATGTGAGCAGTAATATGTATCCCCTGAAAAAAGTTACCGACATGAGGTGAAAAATAAATATTTTCATAACAATGCTTCCTTGCTTCTAACTCATGTATATGGCCTGAAGGAGCATATGGAATCACGTTATTTTTGAGTTTTTGAGGATCATTTTTATCATTTGGAGTCGCTCCTGCACCACTATAACCAGAAATACCAAAAGCACTAACTTTGTCGGTGATATAGGATCTCAATGGGGAAACTATCAGCTGAATTGCAGTAGCATAGCAACCTGGATTACTAATATATTGACCTGCGCTTGTTTTTTGAATTTCTGGTATTCTATAATCCCAATTGTCATTAAATCTATGATCAGAACTTAGATCTAATATAATAATTTTTGATGATGCGTTTTTGATTTTTTGAACATACTCAAAAGATTTATTATTTGGTAGAGCTAGTATGGCAATATCAATACTATCAAGTTCGAAATCATTACCATCTAAATTAAGAAATTTTAAACTCTTATCCTTTGAATAGTTTTCTATGTGTTTGCCATAAGCTGAAGATGAGTATGCTTTCTTTAAGAAAAACAAAGGGTGTTTATCTAATAACTTAATTATCTCTTGGCCCACATAACCCCTTCCACCAAATAAAGCGATATTATAATTATTCATCGTAAATCACGGTCCTTGGTTGCTTTGCTGCAAACTCAATACAGGAAATAAGTTCTTTTAAATCGGTAATTCCAATCCAAAAAATATACCAATCATCAAGCCTTTGAAATCCGTCTGCTGCATCTTTATAGAAACTGTTTATTACATTATTCGGTTTCGAGCGCCAAAATACCTTTTTATTATCTTTAATCATTTTCTTCCACATTGCATTACCTAAACCCTCGCCTCTTGCGGAGGAGATAACAGAAAACTTATCCATGTATGCAACTTTATGTTTTTTTGATAAAACTATAACTGATCTATTACATGAGCTAATGAGATAATTATTAACGGTATTATCAAAATAATTATCTGTTAGCTTACCCCTAAATGATGATTCAACTATTGATTTAACAATAGCTTCTTGAGGTTCATCTAATTTTGTAAATGAGTTGATAGTATGACCTGCTTTAACAAGCGTTCCGGACCCAGCATCAGTAAATAGCTCTTTGCTTAAGAAGAGTGGTTTTGTGATTGAAACTGAGCTGCTAGATGGAAGGATGTCTGTTAGAAGTTTTATTTGCTCAAGTTTTAACTTCATACCTGAATGCAGCCAATCTTGTTCCATTAAATATTCATAATCATCATTAATGTTTATTGTAGAAATAAGCTTAGAGCTCTCATCAAAAATACCCCCAACCTCTGATAAAAATATAACTTTATCTGGTTCAATTTCTCTTGCTATAGCTAATGTAGCTAGATCAGCATTTATATTTACATGATGCATATCTTTGGTTTTTCCTAATGGAGAAATTACTGGGACAAACCCCTCATCAATAGATGCTTTTATAACTCTTGCGTCTAAGTTTGTAACATCACCAACATATCCGAGGTTTTTATCTTTGATTTCACATTGAAAGATATCATCAATAAAAGATTTTGCTTTAACCCCCTCAGCGTCAAGCGCCTTTACCAATTTAATATTTTCATTAGAGAAAACATTTATAGCTGTTTGCAGTACCTCTTCAGAGCTTACCCTTTGACCATTTATAAATTTATACTCTATATTATTGTTTTCTAGTTCTTCAGATAGCATTGGTCCAGCGCCATGAACAATAATAGGAATAAGACCAACTTCAGTTAAAAAAGAAATTGAGGAAATAAGGTTGTCTAAATCATTTTTTAAAATTGCGCCGCCAACTTTGATTAAAGCAAATCTATAATTGTCAGATGAAAACCTTTCTAAATATTTCCTTATTTCTTTTTGGCTACTAATATTGCCTAAAAGCTTTAAAAAGGTTTCTTTTTTATAAACTTTATTCATAATTTATTTTTATTCACCTTTGCCCATGTTGATGAACTTTGCCCATAAAGCTTTATAAAACCTGATGATTCTTCAATACCCCATGATGCAGATTGCGCATATGTTGAATCTTTATTTATCAGTTTCTTCTTTGCATCAACCGAAACTGCAGTCACATTCCCAGAGGAAAGACAGACCTCAACAGTACCATTTACAAGTTGTTGAATATCATCTAAGAAATTCTCAAGGTTTTTTGTTAAAGGATCAAAATAAAATCCGTTATAAACTAACTCCACCCATTTCTTGCCAACAAGAGGCTTAAAAAAACTTTGTTTATCAGTGAGAATTGTCTCTTCTAAAGCCTTGTGAGCTTTCTGAAGAATAGTTATTCCAGGAGCTTCAAATAAAATTCTTCCTTTAATTCCTATGATAGTGTCTCCAGTATAAATTTCTCTTCCAATACCATATAAGCCACCATCACTGTTTAATTTTCTAAGTAAATCTGCTCCCTTAAGTGGCTTGCCATTAATCTTTTTTGCTTCGCCTTTGACGAATTCAATCTTTATCCTTTTGTCTTTTTTAGGATATTGATTTGGTTTTTTACATAGAATATAACTTTCATCTGAAGGCTCTTTCCATTCATCTATCTCTGATCCAGATACTGTTGCTCCCATAATGTTTTCATTAACGCTATAAGACGAACTTAAAGAAGAAACTTTAAAACCCCTTTCTTTAAGGTACTTAATCTCATAACCTCTTACATCTTGTGATTCATTTTGAATTTCTCTGATTGGGCTAAAAGTGTTAAAGCTTCCAAGAGCCTGAATTGATAAATCAAATCTCACCTGATCATTACCCATCCCTGTGCATCCATGAGCAATATTTTTAGTTTTTAATTTTTTACATAAAGCAACGGCTTCCTTAACAATCAAGTATCTATCGGAACATAAGGCAGGATATCTATCTTGATATAAAGATCCAGACCAAATAAGGGGTTTAATTATTTCTTTCCAAAGAGATTGATCTACATTTTTATTAATATGTTTTTTTGCACCTAGCTCTATTGCTCTGTTAGTAATCTTGATTTCTTCCTTTTTTGAAGTGCCTCCTGTGTTTACAAATATCGTATGAACCTCAAATCCCTGTTCTATTAGATAAGGGACACAAAAACTTGTATCTAATCCACCTGAAAATGCTAAAACAATTTTTTTCATTTTATTTATCCTTTAATAAAGTTGTAAGTAATGATTTTTGAACGTGCAATCTATTAGCTGCTTCTTGCACAGCAATACAATAATCAGAATCCATAACACCATCCGAAGCTTTTACATTTCTTCTTAACGGGAGGCAGTGACTGAATCTAGCATCATTAGTTAATGCCATTTTTTCTTCGTCGACAATGAAATGCTTAAAATTGTCTCTAAGAATTTTCTCATTCTTTGCGTCATTGAAATAATTAATTGCACCCCAGCTTTTTGCGTAAACAATATCAGCATTAGAATATCCATCCTCTATATTATGAGTAATTTCAAATGATGAATTATTATTAGAGCAATTTTCTTGAGCTTTACTTATGAAAGATTCATGAAGAATATAATCATCTGTCGGACATAGTAATTTCACATTCATCCCAAACTTGCTAGCTATTAAAAGTGAAGAGTTAGCAACGGCGGTATTGAGCGGCTTTGGATGATATGTCCAAGTTAATAAATAATTTTTTCCATCTAAATCTCCAATTTCTTCTTGAAGAGATAATATGTGGGCTAACTCCTGACATGGATGAGTTATGGTCTCCATATTTATAACTGGAACACTTGCGAACTTTGCAAAACTCTTGATGACATTATCTGCAATATCTTCATTTATGTCATTGAATTTTGGAAAGGATCTAACTGCAATTAAATCACAGTATTCGGATAAAACTTTTGCAACTTCAATAATATGCTCTTCTGAATCTCTATCCATGCAAGTATTCATCTCAAACTCTATTGGCCATGCATCTTTTCCAGGATGAAGAACAACGGCATAACCTCCCAGCTCTTGAATGCCTATTTCAAAGCTAGTTCTAGTTCTCATAGAGGGATTGAAAAATAGTAAAGCTACAGACTTATTCTTTAAGGCATCCTGAAATCTTTCTTTCTTAAGATATTTTGCATATTCTAATATTTCTTGAAGATCTGATCTTGTCCAATTGTCAGTTGTAATAAAATTTTTCATTCTTTCTCTCATTTGTTAACCAAAAAAAAACCCAGCTAAAGCTGGGTCTATTTCACAACAGAAAAGATCCAGCTATATAGCTGAAGCCCGTCTCGGTTGTGGATTAAATTTGTTCATCGATGTGAGTATATCTATAAATTATAGTTTGTAAACTTTTTTTATATTTATAATTTAAGCATATTTGATAAATTTTTATGAAAATTAACAATAGCCTTTTCAAAAAAACCAAATGTCAGGTGATTATTAGCTTTTGTTGAAACCGTTTCTTGTATAGCTACTGCTGCAGCCCTATCCTCTTCTTGCCCTGATTCATTTACAAAAATAGCATCTTTTTTTGCCTCTTTTAAAGTTATCTCTTTTTGCCCTTTTTGATTATTAATCAAAAGATAACTTATAAGTTTTGCTTTTGTTGGTGAAACTGGTTCAATTATTGTTAGGCTAGTATGCTTAGATAGAACAGACACGCTTACATTTGGAAAGAGATGATAAACCTTTGTAACCATACCGCTAATATTTCTTTTGGCTGGTTCAATGTTTCTTAATTTCTCTATTCTCTTAAAGGGAAATATAACTCTTGAATTTAATCCATAAGATTCAACGAGGTTTATATTATCTAAACCATAAGGATAAAACGTATTTTTATGAAGAGATCTTATATGGTATCCCTCAAGAAGAGTTTCTGTTATTAATTTCCAATTAGTATTATCTTCTACTTCGCCTGTATCAAAAAGCTTTTGATCCTTGGTAAAAAAATCTAGCGCATTCTCTAGCTCGCTTTTATTAATTTTTCCGTTTTGTTTTATATATACAATGCCTCCTTTTTCAACAGCATCTACTTCATATAAATTGGTTTCATCTATTTCAATTCCTGGAAATCCCTCCTGGCCAGGAATTCTTTTTAGATTTCCATTAAGATCATAGGTCCATGCATGATAAGGACAGACGAATGCCTTTTTATTACAACCCATACCTTCTGCAACCTGCATACCTCTATGTTTACATGCATTTATAAAAGCTTTGACTGTTCCGTCCTCATTCCTTACAGCAAGTATTGGAGTTCCAGAAGCCTTTCTTGCAAGATAGCTTCCAGGTTCAGCAATAGCTGCGGATGGGCAAAAAGGTATAGGCATATTTCTTAGTAAATCAATTTCTTGATTAAATCTATCTAATGAATAGTAATTACCTACAGGCTCTTTCCATATCTCATCTCCCAGATCAGTTGAACCATTATCAATATGTTCAAATATTCTAGAGATTGCGTCTTGGTCGTTTAGTAAGTATTTAGAAAAGGTCATAAATCGTTTTTTAAGTAATTATACTTAATTAATAGAGTTATGCTTTTATTTATTGGTAGGGATGGAGGGAGTCGAACCCCCACGCCTTGCGGCACTTGGTTCTAAGCCAAGCGTGTCTACCAGTTCCACCACATCCCCAATAGTTCGAGCATTATATATTATAAAAATCTCTTGAGAAGCTTAAATTATTAAATATTAAAGATCGTATGAAATTTGGTTTTTTCTTTTCTTTTGAACAAAGTAAAGTGATGCAAATAAAATTACTCCAGCAAAAAAAGAATAAAGCGAATGATCACTTATACCATCATAAATAAAGCTAAATAGCCTTGATAGAAGCATACATCCAAACATATACAAAAGAATATTGCCTATTTGCACCCTTGAGGATGAGTAAACAAATCTAACCGTTAAATATCCTGAAGCTAAGAAAAATCCTGCATATGTTCTCACAAGTGTTGCAGTTGATTTATCTGAAACTTCGAAAGGAATAAAAAAGCTATTAACATCTGGCATAACAATAGTTGAAATGCCCATTAACAACATTGAGATGCCGCATATGGTTAAGACTATTTTAGCTAAAATCATAGAACCCCCAATAAGTATAGAGCAAGTGTGAAAGACAAAGCTCCTATAAGCATCCAAAAATACATTTCTTTATGATTATTGAACTTATATGAATTTATAGCTAAGAAACAACAAAAAATTGGAGCTAAAACAATAATTCCATATCCGATTAAAAGTGCAAGAGGTATGAAAGCAAGCACTAAGAACAATTGCAAAGCTATTTTATTCATATGCTTATAAAACTACTTATCATAACTAAAGTCAAATGCCTTCACCATCCTCGATAACAGTAGGTACTTCTTTATCTACCGCAAGATTAGAAATTTCAGATTGTATTTCAAGAATTGTCTGATTAATTTGTTTTTTATAACTCTCAAGTGCCTGAATAGAGTCTTCAGCAAGCATTAGTTTAGTTTCAAGATTATTAATTTGTATTGGCAGAGCTTTTAAGATATTTAAATCATCATTTGATTGTTTGCTTAATTTTTTAATATCGTCAATATCTTTATTAGTTTGAGATACAAGCTCTTTTAATTGACCAATCTCCTTGTTAAGGATATTTAGATCAGTGTTAATCAATTCTGTGTCTTCTTTAAGCTTTTTAATATCTACTTTATTTCGTTTATTGCTTAAATCCCAAAGTTTTCTAACTTCTTTATCTAAAAACTGTAATGAGGCGCTTATACCAGTCATTGAATCAGTATTATTTTCATCTGCAAGACTTAATTGCTCCTCTAATAGGGCTATGCGCTCGTCTAGAGTTGCTATCACTTTATTTTTTTTATCCACTTCAGAGTTCTGCCATAAAGCTAATGCCAAGATAGACATAAGAACCAACACATAAACCAAACCAACAAATAAGCCTCCATTGTTGGAATGTTTAAGATATGAAGGTGATGGTTTGTCTACTTTGATCTCTGAATTCATATTTTTTAAAAAAAAATTTATGTTCTATAATCATATTTTACATTAACTAATAAGTAATTATGAATTTAGATTTTTCAGATGACCAAAAATACTTGAAAGAAGAAGCTAGAAAATTTTTTGAGAAAGAAAATACATTAAAGGCTACAAGAAAGACATTAGAAGATAAGTTATTTATAGATCAAGATCTATGGAATAAAGTTGTTGCATTGGGTTGGACTGGGATAACAATACCTGAAGAATATGATGGGCTTGGTTTAGGACATCTAGAACTTTGCGTGCTCGCTGAAGAAATGGGTAAAGTGCTTGCTCCAATACCCTTCTCTTCATCTGTTTACTTATTTACTGAGGCAATAAATAAATTTGCTAGCGAAGATATAAAAAAAGAAATTCTACCTAAATTGGTAACAGGAGAAATTATAGGCACATTGGGCGTAACAGAAGACTTACACGCCCCAACAGAAGAAAATATATCAACTTCTTCAAATAAAGGTCGAATTAATGGAAAGAAAATTGCCGTACCAGATGCAAAAGCAGCTACACATTCAATAGTTGTTACAAAATCTTCTAGCGGAGTTGACTTAAGGCTTGTTTGTCATGAATCCGATGGGGTGAGTATTAACCATATGGATTCTATTGATGAAAGCAGAGGTCATTTTTCTATAGATTTCAAAGATGTTGATAGTAAACTTATTGGCGAAGAAGGTAATGGATGGGAATGCTACCGGAGCCTTATAGATCAAGCAGCTGTTTTATTTAGCTTTGAACAAATTGGTGGTGCTCAAGCTTCTTTAGATATGGCTCTTGAATATGCTAAAGAAAGATATGCATTTGGCAGGCAAATTGGCTCTTTTCAAGCAATTAAACATAAATTAGCTGATATGTATGTATCTATTACATTAGCTAAATCAAATTCATATTATGCAGCATGGGCTTTGTCGACTAACTCATCAGATCTTCCGGTTGCATCTGCAACTGCAAGGGTTAGTGCAACTAAAGCATTTCAATTCTGCTCAAAGGAAAATATACAGACTCATGGGGGAAATGGTTTTACATGGGAATATGATTGCCATTTATTTTATAGAAGGTCTAAGTTGTTATCGCTCAATCTTGGATCTTTATCAAACTGGAAGAATAGACTTGTAACTGGTCTAGAAAAATCAAATATTAATTAGGAAAAAAAATGGATTTTAATGATACAAAAGAACAAGCAATATTTAGAAAAAAATGTCGTGACTGGCTTGAAGCAAATGCAACTTTAAAATCAGATAGCTCAGTTAACTCTTATAAGGAAGATAAGAGCTATCTTGATACATCCAGAGAATGGCAGAAAAAAAAGTTTGATGCTGGGTGGGCAATGTTGCATTGGCCAAAGGAATATGGAGGTATTGCTGCAACACCTATTGAAAGAATTATATGGAATTCAGAAGAAGCAAAATTCGATGTCCCGAGGGGTATATATGATATTGGGTTAGGTATGTGCGGGCCTGTGATGATGCAATATGCAACTGAAGAACAAAAACAAAGATATCTTCCAGCTATGGCAGAGGGTAAAGAAATCTGGTGTCAACTTTTTTCAGAACCATCAGCAGGATCTGATGTTGCTGGACTGAGAACAAAAGCGGAAAAAAAAGGAGATAAATGGATTATAAATGGGCAAAAAGTTTGGACATCTGGTGCTCACTATAGTGATTTTGGAATTTTAGTTGTAAGACATGATCCCAATCTTCCAAAACATAAAGGCATGACATTCTTTTTTGTTGATATGAAATCTCCAGGAATTGATATAAAACCTATTAAACAAATTACTGGAGGGTCAAACTTTAATGAAGTCTATTTTAATGATGTTGAGATATCTGATAGCCAAAGATTGGGTGATGTAGGGGATGGTTGGAAAGTAGCTATAACTACCCTCATGAATGAAAGGTTGGCTGTGGGTGACGCAAGTGGAGCAGATGTAAATGAAGCGTTTAAATGGGCAAAAGGACAAGATGATATGGGTGGAAAGCTTATAGATAACATGGCAGCAAGGGAATCTATCGCAGATTGGTATTGTGAGGCTAATGGTTTAAAAAATACAAAACTTAGAACTATGTCAGCATTATCAAAAGGTGATACTCCTGGCCCAGAAGCATCTATTACAAAAATAGTAAGTGCAAATAAATTACAAGCTATTGGTAATTTTGGAATTGACTCTGCAGATATGGCAGGCATGCTAGTTAATGAAAATAATGAAATAGATGATTTTCAATCTGCATGGCTGGGTGCTCCAGGACTTCGAATTGCAGGTGGGACTGATGAAATTTTAAGAAATATTATTGCTGAAAGAGTCCTTGGACTTCCTGAGGATCAAAGGGTAGACAAAGATATTCCATACAAAGATATCCCTTCAGGAAAATAGCAACTAACTTTTCTTCAGGCAAAAAAAAACAGAGCTTAGCTCTGTCTTAGTTCGAGTTCC
>CAYQIT010000008.1:0-37522 GCA_964417685.1 uncultured Gammaproteobacteria bacterium
CACCATCCCTAAAAAAACTTCCTCCTGTCATTTTTTGAGCTTTAGGCTTGCTTATAGTTACATCGAGCCCAGTCAGCGGTTGAAGATCAACATCAGGTTGTGCAATATCTTCTGGTTGCTCTTCTGGCTTTTCTGGCTTGTCGACCTCTGTCATAAAAGTATCTATCTGTCTCTCTGGCATAACAATATCAGCAAGTTTTACTGATTTATCATCTTTCATCGCCATATCACCAAGAGAAATAAGCAGAACCATCACAGAAAAAAGTATTGTGGTTATCAGAATAGAAAAAGTTACACCTGCAACCCATTTATTAGCATTAAATGCTTTTACATATAATCCATGTATTATTCCAAGAGGCAGGGATAGTATCTTAAGAACTGAATCCATTTACTTTAAATCTTATTTTGGTTCTGATGCTAATGAAATTGCTGAGACTCCAGCCTCTCTTGCACCATCCATAACCTTAATTATCGTATCAGCAACTGCTTTTTCATCTGCTTGAATAACTACAGAGCCCTGAGGATTATCTGCAAGCATTTTTACAACATTAGCTTTAACTTGCCTTACATCTATTCTTCTTCCATCCATCCATACCTCTCCAGTAGGACCAACAGCAATAAGAATAGCAGCATTTTCTTGAGTTTCAGCTGTGTCAGAATCTGGTCTATTAATTTCTAAGCCAGGCTCTTTAATAAAGTTTGCTGTAACAATAAAGAAAATAAGCATAATAAAAACAACATCCAGCATTGGTGTTAGATTTATTTCACTTTCTTCTTCTTTTACAGCAGTTGTAATTGCGTTTCTTCTCATAAAAAACTCCTATAACTCTCTTTTGATCAATTCTCTAAGATCAGTTTCATGCTTCTCGCTAGCACTATTCAAATAAATACTTACAAAAACCCCTGATAATGCAACAACCATTCCTGCCATTGTTGGTAATGTTGCTTTTGAAACTCCCCCAGCCATAGCTCTAGCATCACCACCGCCATTAAAAGCCATTACTTGGAAGACTTCGATCATTCCTGTAACAGTTCCTAATAACCCAAACAAAGGCGCAAGCATTACACATGTTTGTATCATGGACATATTTTTATTTATTTCAGATCTAGCTTCTGACATGAGCTTTTCTCTTATTTGCAGAGCATGCCAAGAGGTTTTGTCTTTTCTTGAATTCCATTTTTCAGCTAAGTCTTTTACATAAACGCTATGACCATGAGAAAAATACCAAATTCTCTCAAAAATCATACCCCACATGAAAAAGACTAGTACAGCAATAAGCCATAACACACTTCCACCAGCTTCCATAAAGTCTCTGATGGATGTAAATGCTTCTACAAGTGCATATGGCATATTAAATATTAACCCGCTTCAGAATGCTCTGCTAGGATACCTGTACTTTGCTCTTCTAATGTACTGATTATCCCTCTAGCGGACGAAGCAGTGAAAGAATGAAGAAGTGTAGTAGGTATCGCAACAAGCAAACCTAAAACTGTAGTAACCAATGCTTGTGATATACCACCAGCCATTAATTTAGGGTCACCAGTTCCGTATAATGTGATCATTTGGAAAGTCACGATCATTCCTGTAACAGTTCCTAACAAACCAGCTAATGGAGCTACCACTGATATAATCCTTACAGCTCCAATACCTCTTTCAATTGCAGGTCTCTCAGCCATAATTGCCTCAGCAAGTTTTAGCTCAAGAGTATCTATATCCTTATCAAAGTTATCTTTTCCAACCTTAAGGACTCTTCCAAGAGGATTGCGTGAATCGGCAACTTTAGAGTTAGCCTGGTTTCTTACTGCTTTTCCAAGCTGTGCAAGTTCAATTAACTTCCATATAGCTATAAGAATACCAATTGTACCAACAGCAATAATCGCATATCCAACCTCTCTACCCTGCTGAGCTCTCTCAAGCAGTGATGGCGTTTGAATCAAGTTTGCTAATAAGCTTCCGCCAGTAGGACCGGTTGGATCAATACCAAACCTAACTTGCTCTCTAGCCTCTGCTTCAGCAATATTTTTAGCTGTTTTTGTATATCTTCCAGCAGGTTGTCTTGGCAAGAAAGAATATTCACCTTTAGTAGCTGAGTATTCTAAGTATTTTCCATCACAAACCGCATTAAATAATCCAACCCTTACGACGTCACACTCTGATGATGTGCCATCTACATCATTAACATTCGCAGTAAATCCAACTACTTGACCACTTGCAACCATCTCTCTTTGAAGTTCATACCACAACCCTTCTATTTCTCTAATAGTTGGTAGTTCGGTTGTTTCTGACATTTTTTTAGTCAGATCATTTAAGAATGCAACTCTGTCAGTTCCAAACTGAGCTGAAGTGAGTGAGCCAGAAAACTGGACAGCAGCCTCACCGGCAGAACTTTGTAAGTGACCAAAAAGCTCAACAAGAGAGCCAAGCTCTTTTTGGTAGGCCTCTTCTTTTACCCTTAAAGTCTCTTCATTCTTTTTATATTCAGCTTCAAGTTGGTCAGCTATTTTTTCTTGTCTAGCAAGCTCTCTTTTTTCAGCAGCTAGAATAGAAGCCTGTTTGCTTTTATTTGCTAAAAATTTCTTTTCTCTGTCTTTGTTTTCTGCTTGTTCTCTGGTTTTACCCTCTTTAACTAAAGATAATAAAGCCTCAACAGTTGTTGGCTCTTCAACAGCTACAGCATCTTCTTGAGCAAATAAAGTTGATACAAAAGAAAATAATATAAAAAACGGTACTATTCTTAGAGTTTTCATTATGCCTCTCCTTTAATTACTGGCATCATTAGCATGTCTACAGGAGTAAGCTTTTTAGCCATTCTTATACCATCTCTAATAGCCTTAGTATAACTATTTGGAAGTGACTCCCACTCACCAATTTCGTTGTTCCATCTTCCACTAGATCTCTCGTCTTTAGTCTGGTAGAACATACCAACCCTTCCTATAACAAGAACATTAACCTCTAAGTCATTGCCATCAATAGAAATTGTTTGTGGGTATGTATCAACTTTTCTTCCGTATTCTGCTTCGATGTTATAAGCCTCTAAAACCTGTCTTACCTGTTCTGAAGCAGTTACTTTTGGTTTAGCTAGAGACGATCTCACTAAGTCGATTCTACTTTGTCTTTCTTCAAGCCTAAAAGGTGTGTCTAATGAAACAAAGCTCTCTAAGCTTTCAAGCATTCTTTGGGCCAAAGGGGGAATCTGCCTTTGCATCACAACTACTTGTACAAGCTGCTCATCAAGCTTATCCATAAGCTCAAGCTGAGCTTTGATTTGAATTCTTTTTTGCTCGTTATAAACTTTTAACCCTTCAACCTGTTTTGAAACAACCTTCCACTCATTTACTATTTTGTCAGTTTGTCTCTCTGTTGCATCTATCTTATCTTGAGATGCAGCTGAAAGTTTTTGATTTTCTCTTCCAACCTCTAAAACACTCTCCATATTTATTGAAGCGCTCTCTGCTACATTTTCAGCAGAATGAATAGTAAAAGGAAAGGAAAAAGCAATGCACAATTGCATCATTAACAATTTGTTTTTCATAATTGACTCCCTAAAAGTTTGCTTATAATAACAGCATGATCATTATATGCAAAATCTATATATAACTTTAATATTTTATCCTTACAATGTCATTACATGCCAAGCATTTAAAGCTTTGGAAATAGCATTGGGGTTGATTTTTGATAGGCCTTATATTCTTCTAAATGACCCCATTTCTTTTGACCTCTAGCCTCAAGCATTCTAACGCCGCTAACATGCACTAATAGTACGTAAGTAAATATTGGAGATATTAGTGTGATGTATTGAAGGCTGCTTAAAGAAGGTAATGAAATTACAGCAATTGCAGCCCATAAGACAATTTCTCCAAAGTAATTTGGATGTCTGGATTTTGCCCATAGCCCTGTAGTAATAAATTTATCTCTATTCTCAGGAACTGATCTAAACTTAGATTTTTCGTTGTCTGCTTTTACTTCGGTAATAAAACCATAAATAAATAATCCGACCCCTAAATAATAAAATGCATTTACAACTACTCCAGACTCTGATGAGATGGCAGTCAAAGCACACATTGAACATAAAGATACCCATAAGCCCTGCAGAGTCCATGTCATAAAGAATTGAGTTGCAGAAGGCTTAATCGTTCTGAATCTTTTATCTTCTCCATCTTTATGAATTCTTGAAAATAAGAAACTTCCAAGTCTTATTGCCCATAAACTTATTAATAAAACTATTGCGATGCTTGCTACGTTAAGATTTGTAAATTTTTCTGAGCTCATATACAGCGCATACCATGTGACAGTTAAATAGGTCAAGGTACCTGTTAAGTCATAAAATTTTTCTGTCTGAAAAGCATATGCGGGTATAAAGGCAACCCATTGAATAATAAATGCAATTAGCACTGCCTCAACCACCAAACTATTACCAGTTGCATTCGCAATTGAGATTGCAATTAGGAATACAACTAAAGAAATTAAAAGGTTTACAATTTTTTTCATGATTCACTCCATCCACATGTTCTGTTTTTGTTTTGTATATCTAACCACTCTTTAAGAGGTTTATAATAATTCATTATAGAGTTCCCGCTTAACTTTTCTGTTCCTGTTATCTCTCTAAAAGCATCTTGCCATGGAACGCTCCTACCAAGCGCCATTGTAGAAATTATTTTATTTCCTGCATCTTTGTTTCCATAAATTGAACATTCATGAAGAGGCCCATCAAATCCTGCTGCTAGGCAAAGGGATTCATGAAACTGATACTGCATAATTCTTGCTAAGTAATATCTGGTATATGGAGTATTTGCAGGAATGTGATACTTTGCTCCTGGATCAAAGCTATCTCCAGATCTTTCTGAAGGCGGAGCTATGCCTTGGTATTTGTTTCGAAGGTCCCACCAAGATTCATTGAGTTCATCATAAGCAATTTCGCCTTTAAAAATCCCTGCTCTCCACTTATCGAGCATAAGTGCCCATGGAACAACCACAACTCCTTCTAGAGCCTGTTTCATTAAGAGACCAACTTCATCTTCTTTAGCTTCTATCGCTTGATCTTGAGCAATGAATCCAATCTGCTGCAGGTAATCAGGGGTTATGGATAATGTTAATAAATCTCCAAATGCTTCATGGAAACCATCATTAGCCCCAGCTCTAAAAAGAGAGGGCAAATGATTGTAAGCTTGATAATAAAAAATATGGCCAAGCTCATGATGAATTGTTGAAAAATCTTCCTCGTTACGCTCTATACACATTTTTATTCTAAGATCGTTGTTTGCAGGGTCTAAATTCCAAGCTGAAGCATGACAAACAACCGATCTGTCTTTAGGCTTAATGAACAAAGATCTCTCCCAAAAAGTTTCAGGCAAGGGCTCAAAACCAATTGAAAGGAAAAAATCTTCAGCTATCTCAACCATTTCAACTTCACTTAGATCTTTATCTAAAATTATCTTAGTAACATCTACCTTATTTTTTTGAGCTTTGTTTTTATAGATAATGTCATAGATATTAGACCATGATTGACCCCACATATTTCCAAGGATATGAACCGGTATTGGGCCATCTTTGCTGACTACTTCATCTCCATATTCCTCATTAAGCATCTCTCTTGCATGGCAATGCAATGCATCATAAAGCGGCTTAACTTCACTCCATACCTCATCAATAGATTGTAAAAATTCTTCTGATGGCATGTCATATTTGCTGAACCACAGATCTGAAAGATCGTCATAGCCAAGCTCTTGCGCTCCCTGGTTACCAATTTCAACCATTCTCATATATGGACCCTTCATAGGCTTGCCTATCTCATGCCAGCCTTCCCAAGCTCTCTTTAATTCTTTTGGATCTCTAGAATTATCAATAATAGCCTCAAATCCCTCTAGATCATTGCAATCATTTGCTGAAAAACAATAGGTGCCGCTTCCATACATTGCGCTGAGTTTTGTTTCAATTTTTGATAGTTCAGTGGCAAGAGCATCATCTAATGGCGGCGGCATTACAAAAGCAGATTTCAGGATGTTTAGTTTTCTTCTCTCTGCATCTGAGGCTGAAGAAGCGTTATAAGAACTTGCATCCTTTGATCTTTGAAGATCAACAAGGGTGCTGCGCTTGGAATAATCTGCTAATACTAATTGTGAGTCATGAGTTATAAAATTTGAGCTTATCCATGATGCTGAATAAATAATAGGATTGATTAACTCATCTTCAGCTTCGATTCTTTCAATAAAATCCTGAAGGCTTTCATCTTTGACTTCATGTTCGCTAGAATTGCTACAAGAAGTTACAATTACAATTGTAAAAATAAATATAATTAACTTTTTCATTTTGATGACCTCTGCAATTAAAATAACATAACTATGAAAATATCTACAAGCCAATTTAAAAATGGCACCAAGCTCCTGCTTGATGGTGCCCCCTGCTCAATAGTGAGTCATGAATTTCATAAGCCGGGCAAAGGACAGGCGGTTATGCGTGTCAAATATAAGAATCTTTTGACTGGCAATACAAATGACAAGACATTTAAATCTGGAGAATCTGTTGAGACCGCAGATATAAACCATAAAGAGATGGAGTTTTTGTACTCAGATGGGAATAATTGGCATTTTATGGACTCTCTTACATATGAGCAAATAGAGGTTGGTCCTGAGGTTATGCAAGATGCTAAAAAATGGCTTATAGGCCAAGAAATATGTGAAATTGTAACTTGGGACGACTCCCCTATTCTTGTTGAGCCTCCCGTTTTTGTTGAATTAACAATAATAAAATCTGAACCTGGTGTAAAAGGCGATACTGTATCTGGAGCAAATAAATCAGCTGAGCTTGAAACAGGAGTATCTGTTCAAGTGCCCTTGTTTGTTAATGAGGGAGAAAAAATTAAAGTTGATACAAGAACAGAATCCTATGTAAGTAGAGCTTAATTCTATGATTGATATTATTAATGATGTAATAGATGGCTTTCTGATTAAGGCTTTTGGTCAAGATAGTGAAGGTTATTTAAAAGTCAAAAGTAAATATACTACTTCGATAACAGACAATCTTGATAAAGGCGACATCACATCAAATATTTGTATGATTGCTGCCGGGGCATTAAAAGTAAATCCAAAGGAGTTATCAAAAAACCTAACCGCTGACCTCAACAAACTCAAAGAAATTGAAAGCGCTGAGTCAGCTGGTCCTGGTTTTATAAATATAAAATTAACAAGAAGTGCTTTTGTTAGGTCCATTAAGAATGCAAATGAAACTAGCAAGGATTATGGAAGAAGCGCATCAAAAAATATAAAGAAGATACAAATTGAGTTTGTGTCTGCAAATCCTACCGGTCCACTTCATGTAGGCCATGGCAGAGGTGCAGCATATGGTGATGCCATTGGAAGAATACTTGAAGCTTGCGGTCATGATGTTGAAAAAGAATATTATGTAAATGATGCTGGAAGACAAATAGATATTCTTACTAGTAGTGTTTGTTTGAGGCTGATGGGCGCCGATAACCCTAAGATGCCTGATAGCTCATATAAGGGCCAATATATTTTAGATATTGCTGATAAATTTATAGAAGCTCACGGCAAGCCCTCTAAAAACATTGAAAGTATTTTAACCGACCTTCCATGCGACCCTGAGAAGGAAATAGACGAGATTACAAATAGGATTAAAGAAGATAATTTGTTATGGGAGAATGCAAAAGAGATATCTCTTGATGAGGTGTTATATTCAATAAAAGAAGATTTGAAAAATTTTAATGTCATTCATGATAATTGGTACTATGAATCTTCTCTAGGCAGCCTTAGTGAAGGCTCATCTCCAATAAGTAATGCTATGAATTTTCTAGAAGATAGCGGCCAAGCTTATAAAGAAAATGGAGCGCTTTGGCTAGATACATCTTCAGCTAAAGATGATAAAAATAGAGTTCTTGTAAGAGAAGACGGAAGGCCTACATATTTTGCATCGGATGTTGCTTACCACAAAGATAAAATTGACAGAGGATTCGATACTTTAATAAATGTTTGGGGCGCTGATCACCACGGATATATTAAAAGAATAGAATCTTCAATAGAGGGCCTTGGCTTTGACAAAAACAAATTGAATGTTCAGCTTGTTCAGTTTGCAAACCTGTTTAAAGATGGAAAAAAAGTAAAAATGTCTACGCGAAGTGGAGAATTCTATACCCTCGCTGACCTTGTTGATGAAATTGGAAGAGATGCGGCAAGATTTTACTATTTATCAAAGCAGGCAGATCAGCATCTGGATTTTGACATTGACCTTGCTAAAGCAGACAACAAGGAAAATATCTTTTATTACATTCAATATGCTCATGCTCGCATATGCTCTTTGCAGGAGAAATTTTTAGAAAATAATAAAAAACTTCCAGCATCTGCCAATGAAATTGAGAATAATAATTATAAAAATTGTGACGAGTTAATTCATGAAATTAGTAAATTTCCAGATGTTGTAAAAAGGTCTGGGGCGAACCTTCACCCTCATTTAATTGTATATTATCTAAAAGATTTTTCTCAATGTTTCCATAGTTTTTATAATGACAATCACGTGCTTTCTGAGTCTTCAGAAAATATGGATTCTATTCTTTTTTGTTTGAATGCTGCAAAGCAAGTTATTGCAAATGGTCTTAACCTTTTAGGCATTGAGCCAATTGAGAAAATGTAAATTAATATGAAGGACTTTGCAAAAAGAAGATCTCAGGCAACGATAAAAAAATCAAAAAGTAGACCAACATATACCACCCGATACTCTCAAGAAAAAGTAATTCCTAATAGCCAATTATTTTTTTTAATATTTTTAGCTGGGCTATGCATCCTTACTTCTCTTTATTATTTTAAAACTGACATAAAAATATATGAGCCAAGAGAAATAAATAATGAAATTGAATTTAACTTCCCTACAAAATTTAAAGAAAATGAAATACTAATTGAAATTGACGAAGTGTTTGATGAGATAGCATGTATTTATTTTCTTCAAGTTGAAACATATGGAAAAAAAGAATATGCATATGAAACACTGGAAGATGTTTCAGATGATGGTGATGCCGTGATTGATGAAGTAAACAGTGTTGCTAGGCCTGGAAAAATCTTTTATAGAGTCTTGATGGGGCCATATGGAAATAGATCAGAGGTAAACAATGCAAGGGAAAGGTTAATTAAAAGGGGTTATTCGCCACTAGTAAGGCAATCATGCTCAAAGAAATAAAGAAAAATATCGATAAAATAAATTCAGGTATTCAATCAGAAAATATATTTGATTTTGGTACATTGATTGCGGTATCTAAGAAAAAGGAATATGAGCTAATAAAAGCGGCCTATCAAAATGGAATTCGAGATTTTGGCGAAAATTATGCTCAAGAGCTAGATGAAAAAGCTGTTAAAGCTAATAAAGATGGGATTGATATTAGCTGGCATTTCATCGGGCCAATTCAATCCAATAAAATTGCACTTATAGCAAAAAATGCTCAATGGGTTCATTCAATATCAAGGCTTAAAGAGATTGAAAAACTAAATGATGAATGCGGATTTATTGGCAAAAAAATGAATGTTTTGCTTCAAGTTAATATATCAGAGGAAGATTCTAAGAGCGGCATCCATAAAGATAATATTTATGAATTTTCTTCTTGCATCTCATCTAAAAAGAATCTTTCTTTTAAAGGGGTTATGGTGATGCCTAAACTTTTTGATGATGATAAAAAAACCTATCAAGTTATGCGTGAGTGTAAAAAAATACAAGTTGGCGTACAAAGAAACCACCCAGAAGCTTCAGAGCTTTCAATGGGAACTACTTCAGATTACAAGATAGCTATTGCTTGTGGTTCAACGATGATTAGAATAGGTGAATTAATTTTTGGTAAAAGATCATGAACAGAATCTTATTTTATGGTGGAGGCAATATTGCTCAAGCAATAATATACGGCTTATTGAGTTCTGGTCTAGATAAAAGCTCTATTTTTTATATAGATAGAAATAAAACAAACCAGTTAAAGCTCAAGAAGTTAGGTATAAAAAAATATGTCGCATCTGATGATGCAATTGATTTAATTATTTTGTGCGTAAAGCCAAAAGATGCCTTAGATGCATATAAAGCAATTGTAGAAAACTTCTCTAAGCCAAAAGTTATTAGCCTTGTTGCTGGGATTGGGTCAAGGAAATATTTATCAATATCCAAAGATGTGAAACTTGTTAGGGGAATGCCAAATACCTCTTCTCAACATGGCATGGGTATAACTGCTTTAGTAAATGTAAATGCATCAAAGACGCTATATAGAAATATAAAGAGGCTCTTTAACAAAATAGGAATTACTTTAGATGTATCAAATGAAAAAACCATCAATGATTTTACTGGGCTTATAGGAAGCGGGCCTGCTTACTTTTATTATCTATTGAAATCATATGAAAAGGCCTTAAACAAGATGGTTGTTGGAGACTCTAAGAAAACAAAGTTAATTATGGCCAATTTGATGAGTGGAATTGGGCAATCAATAAAAGGAGATAAATCAATAGATGAGCTAATAAAATCTGTGGCGTCAAAAAGAGGAACAACAGAGGCAGGCTTGAAGGTAATGAAAACAGAGAAAATGGCTGAATCATTTAACAAGTCAATTAAAGCAGCAATGAACAGAGCAAAAGAAATATCCAATGAATCCTAGCACTTTACAAATAATAGTTATATTAAGTGGCCTACTGAGTTATGTAGTAAATTTATATTTTATATTTAATTTGTTGCGTGTTGATTACTTCAATCCAGTTGTAAAAATATTTATAAAATTATTTTCGCCTATCTCAAAAGTATTTTTCTTCGTTCCCAATCAAGTTGTTCTTGCCTTCTTGGTTGCAGTATTTCTTAAATTTTTAGGTTTTTATATCGCTTATGGGAATGACTATGCGTTTGGTAATTTGATTTCAATTGCTTTTTTAGCAACTGTCAATATAACTCTTCAGATAATTCTCTATTCAATTATAGGAGCAGTAATTATAAGTTGGGTTGCTCAAGGCAATGAGCATCCAATGCTTAAATTAATAGAAGAAATATCTCATAAAATACTGTATCCAATTAAAAATGTTATACCTGCGATGGGTGGCTTGGATATATCTCCTTTGTTTGGCTTAATACTAATTCAATATTTACAAGCTTTCATAGGAGGGTTGATACAATCTTTGGCATGAAGATAACAACGAAAAAAATAGAATTTAAAAATAGGCTAGATCTAGAATGCGGACAGTCTCTTCCTAGTTTTGACCTTATGGTTGAAACTTATGGAGAGCTTAATGAGGCGAAGACAAATGCTATTTTGGTTTGCCATGCATTCTCTGGCAATCACCATGCTGCCGGTGAAGCTACTGCAAATAAAGCAGCGGGTTGGTGGGACCAATTAATAGGACCAAATAAGGCTATTGATACAAACAAATATTTTGTTGTGAGTTCAAATAATATTGGTGGTTGTAGTGGGTCATCAGGGCCAACGTCAATCAATCCATCAAGTGGTGAGATCTATGGTGCAGACTTTCCAGTTGTCTCAGTAACCGATTGGGTAAACTCACAGAAATTTTTAATGAAATACTTTGAGATAGATTGTTGGGAGTTAGTTGTTGGAGGAAGTTTGGGTGGAATGCAGGCATTGCAGTGGGCCATTTCATATCCTGAGAATTTAAGAAAAGCAGGTATATTTGCTGCTGCAGCTCAAGCCAGCACACAAAATATTGCGATGAATGAGGTAGCAAGAGAGTCAATAAGGAAGGATGAAAATTTCCATGATGGATTCTATCTAAAGAATGGAACGAAGCCGAAAAAGGGTCTTAAAACCGCAAGAATGTTGGGGCATATAACCTATTTATCTGAAGAACACATGGATCTTAGATTTGGAAGAAAGTTTCAGGATACAGATACTAGAGTTGCTAATGATGTTGATTTTCAAATTGAAAATTATCTTCAATACAAAGGAGAAAAATTTTCTGATGCCTTTGACGCTAATACATATATTTTAATGACAAAGGCTATGGACAACTATGATCCTGCTCATATAGCAGAGGGTAAGTTAGAGAACGCATTAAAAAGTGTTAAATCTAAATTACTCATTGTTGGCTTTAATACAGACTGGCTTTTCCCACCAAAGAAAGGCAAAGATATCCAGCTTGCAGCTATGAGATGCGGCATTGAATCATCTTTTGTTGTTCTCGATGGAGAAAATGGGCATGACAGCTTTTTATTTTTTACTGATAGGTATTTTAATTTGATGCGTTCTTTTTTGGAGTCTTGAAATGCCTATAACTGAAATAATTAAAAACTGGGTACCAAATAAATCTAGAGTTATTGATTTGGGCTGTGGAGATGGCGCTTTGCTTTGCGATCTCAAAAATACAAAAAATATTATTGGTTATGGTGTTGAAATAGATCCTGATCAGATTGAGCTTTGTATCGAAAATGGTGTGTCGGTAATTGAACAAGACATTGATCAAGGAATAAATGACTTTAAATCATTTAATTTTGATGTAGCTATAATGGCAAGCTCTATTCAGTGCTTAAGAAAACCCGATAAAGCATTAAGCAGGATGTTAAATATTTCTGATCAATGCATAGTTACACTGCCTAATTTTGGTCACTGGAAATGTAGATTAGATGTCTTTTTAGGAAAAATGCCAGTTACTAAAAGCTTGCCTATGTCTTGGTATGAAACAGATAACTCACATCTGTGCACAATAAAAGATTTTGAAAATCTTTGCTCAGATAGGGGTTTTGTTTTGAAGAAGAGAAAATATCTTAATAAAGATTACAAAGAATCATGGCTCTCCTCTTTAAAGCCAAACTTGTTTGCATCTGAGGGGGTTTATTTAATTGCAAAAGATTGAAAAAGCTTTAATAGCGACTTCAAATAGTGGAAAAATTAAAGAATTTCAGAAAATTTTTTCTGGGTTAGATTTGGTTTCACTTACTGACTTAAATATAGAGGATGCCATTGAAGATGGCCTTAGTTTTGTTGAAAATGCGATTATAAAAGCGAGACATGGCGCAAAGCATTCTGGGCTTTATTCCATTGCTGATGATTCAGGCCTTGTCGTTCCAGAGCTTGGTTTTGAGCCAGGAATATACTCAGCAAGATATGCTGGTGAAAATTCTACCGATGCCCTTAACAGAGATAAGTTGCGCTCTTGTATAAAAAATTTAGGTAAAGAAAGTCTAGAGGCATACTTCGTTTGCGTAATAGTAGGAATTCAAGATGAAGGCGATCCGTTGCCAATAGTCTCATCAGGAACAGTTCATGGGAAAGTATCAATACATGAAAGTGGTGAAGGTGGTTTTGGATATGACAAGCTTTTTTATCCTGATGGTTTTGATTTATCTATGGCTTCCATTGATGCGGAAACTAAAAATAAAATTAGCCACAGAGGCAAAGCATCTAAAAATTTTATAGAGAAATTCAAAAAAATTGGATCTTAAAAAAATACCTTTAAGTCTTTACGTTCATCTTCCATGGTGTGAAAAGAAATGTCCTTATTGCGACTTTAATGTTACAACAAACAAAAAAGATGGTGATGAAGGAAGGTTAATCAAAGCAATTATTCAAGATATTGATAACGCAAATGAAATAATAAATGGGAGAAAGTTTTTATCGATTTATTTTGGCGGCGGCACCCCTTCTCTAGTTAGATACGATCAAATAGATAAAATAATAAAATATCTTAAAGCAAATGATCTTGTTGAGGCCAATGCAGAGATAAGCTTCGAACTAAATCCAAATGAGGTTAAGCGTGACTATATTAAATCAATTTCAGAGATTGGTATTAATAGGCTTTCAATAGGCATTCAAAGTTTTAATGATGAGACCTTGTTATCTCTTGAAAGAAATCACAGCGAGTATGAGTCTTTAAAGGCTCTAGAAGTGATTTCTGAATTTAAAGAAGTAACGTCCAGTATAGATCTTATCTATGGCGTCATGAATCAGGGCGTTGGTTCACTTAAAAAAGACTTAGATATATTTATTAGCCATGATTTAGACCATCTTTCTTTGTACCAACTCACAATAGAGCCAAATACAATTTTTTATAAAAAAGAACTAAAGATCCCAGGTGAAAATGTTATTGAAAAAATGGAATCTATTGCAGAAAAAAATTTGAACTTAAATGGATTAAATCAATATGAAATTTCTTCTTGGTGTAAAGATGGTTGTGAAGGGCTGCACAATATGAACTACTGGAAGTATGGAGACTATTATGGGGTTGGGCCAGGCGCCCATTCCAAAATTACAAAAGAGGATGGTGTTTATCGAGGCATCAAACTAAAAAAACTAAACTCTTATATTGATGATCCTTCAAAGAATACTTTTCGTCGCATACCTATAGAAGAGATTGATCTTGATATTGCCATGAATTTCCTAAGAATTAAAAAAGGTGTAAGTATGGATAAGGTCAAAAAATATGATTACTTATTATCAGAGAACTTTTTTCATAATCTTCAAGAGGGCATTGAAAAAGGTCTCATTGAGGGATCCAGATTTATGGCAACAGAAAAAGGATATAAATTTCTTAACGATACTGTAAATATATTTAACTAATTTTTTAGAAGGTTAAATCGAAATATTTCTCTGCCCTCTTTTATTGCTCTTGACTGGAATCTTGTTATTGGTAACTCTGTAAAAAGTTGTTCTTCTGTATGATGAAATACCTTAGAATCTTCAATTGCCTCTGAGATATTTTCAGCATAATCTTCCCAGTCTGTAGAAATATAAAGGCCCCCTTCTGACTTTATCCTTTTACCAATTAGATTTATGAACTCTTTATTGATTAGCCTCCTTTTATGGTGTCTTGCTTTAGGCCAAGGGTCTGGGCAGATAATCAGCACCCCATCAAGGATCGGAGCCCTTATGTCATCTAAAAGCTCCCTAATATCTCCATTATGAATACGAATATTTTTTATATTAAATTTTATTATTTTTCCTATTAAAGACCCTATTCCAGACAAATAAACCTCTGAACCAATAAAAAGTTTATCTGGATTTTCTCTAGCTATTGAGATTATATTTTCACCATCACCGAATCCAATTTCAATATAAATCGAATTAAAGCCCTTAGCAGCCTGATGAATATCATTAGCCCCAAAAACCTCGTAAGACTCTAAATGAGATACATTTAATTCTTGTTTTTTTGTAATTCGACCTCTTCTCTTTACAAAAGAAGGTAAATACTTTGATTTCATAAAATCTAATATTTAATAGTATCTGTCGCTGAATTTAGCTGGTTAGGCAGCGCTCACCATAGAGGCTTTAAGTTTTTTGAGTGCGCCTGTTTCGATCTGCCTTATTCTTTCAGCTGAGACTCCATATTCGTCTGCTAGATCATGCAATGTTGCTTTTTTATCTGCAAGATATCTTCTAAGAAGTATGTCTTTGCTTCTATCATCAAGGAGCTTAAGAGCCTCCATCAGATTAGTGTTGTTGACTTTCTCTACTTCGGCATTTGAAACTAATAGCTCTGGATCGTATCTTTTATCTTCAAGATACTGAGCGGGAGACATCATTTCCTCATCATCGTTAGTTGAGGATGGGCTATCAAAAGCAGCATCTGTTGAAGAAAGTCTGTTTTCCATGTGAAGCACATCTTTTACTTCAACATTTAAGTCATTTGCAATTTTTTCTGCCTCATCTTTAGTCAGCCACTCTAGTGACTTTTTCTTGCTTCTTAAATTAAAAAATAACTTTCTTTGCGCCTTAGTTGTTGCAATCTTGACCAGTCTCCAATTTCTTAATATGTATTCATGGATTTCAGCTTTAATCCAATGCACTGCAAAAGATACCACCTTAACACCCTTGTTTGGATCAAACTTATCAACAGCCTTCATAAGACCAACGTTACCTTCTTGGATGATATCTGCTAAAGGCAGGCCATAACCTTGATATGATCTAGCAATATGTACAACAAACCTAAGGTGATGGAGCACTAGCTGTCTTGCAGCATCAAGATCATCTTCATCGTAAAGTTTGTATGCAAGATCTTGTTCTTGCTCTTTAGTCAAAATAGGAATTGAATGCACAGTGGCAAGATAAGATTCTATATCCTTACCCGGTGTTGTTAAATTAATTGTCTGTAAACTAGTTCCCATATATTTAAAACTTATATTATGTTATATCGATAATTTATATCGAACTGAATATTATAGCAATTTTTTATTAAATTCACCTAATATTGGCATAATTTTTTGTTTGACCAGTTCATTTCTAAAACAAAAGAAGAATGGATTTAAGATTGAATCAGGTTTTCCATATTCTAAAGAGGTGAAGTTGCATGCTTTCAATATTTCCCCACCCCTGCTTCTTAGAAAAGCATCGGCTGCAGCTATATCCCATTCAGAGGTGGGACCAAACCTTGGATAAAAATCAGCCTGGTCATCAGCAAGGGAGCATATTTTAAGAGAGCTGCCCCGTTCAACAAGTTCGAAATTAAAGTTTTTATCCCTTAAATGATCAAGAAATAATTCATCCATTTCTGTTTTATGACTTTTGCTCATAACCACTCTAATAGGGGCATCTTCATCAAAACTATTAATTGGTTGAGTATCAAATATTGAGCCATACCAAAGCTTGCCCAGCGCTGGTGCCCCAACAATTCCAAAAATTGGTATTTTGTTTTCAATTAAAGCAATATTTACTGTAAATTCATTAGATTTATTTATGAATTCGCGAGTTCCATCAAGAGGATCTACTATCCAAAATAAAGAATAACCATGATCAATATTTTCATTAGAAAAAGTTTCTTCTGAAATGATTGGTATATCAGGCGTCAATTTTTTTAGATCACTTAAAATTATGTTGTTTGCTGCTAAATCTGCTTTAGTAACTGGAGATCCGTCTTTTTTATCTTGTTTATTTAGTTCATTGCTTGCATATACTTCCATAATTGCTGATGAAGACTTTATTACAGTTGCCTCTAAAGAGGATAAAATACTATCAATAAATTTTTTGGAGACCTGCATATCATTAATCTAGAAAACTATAAATTTATTTTACTTGATATTGATGGAGTAATCCTAGATCAGTGCTTTGATAATCACTTTTGGTCAAATCTTGTGCCCGCTGAGGTAGCAAAAGCTAAGAATGTCACATTTGATGATGCAAAAGCAGAGGTAGTTTCAATGGGTAAGACCTTAGAAGGCACCTTGCCATGGTATGAGTTAAGTCATTGGGAAAAATTTTTTAATATTGATTTGATCAAGCCTGCATTTGAAAATGTGTCTCTAATTAACTTTCTACCCGGCGCAGAAAAAACATTAAAAAGACTGAGCAAAAAAGATATTAAATTAATTCTTTTAACAAACTGTGATTCTAGGCTTCTGAATGTTAAATCAGACTCCGTTCCTTTTTTACAATACGTTGACGCTTGTCAGTCAAGTACTGATCTTGGTTTTATAAAGGAAGATAAAGAATATTGGGATCTAATTTTTAAAAAGTTTAAGATCGATCCCTCTGCATCAATATTTCTAGATGATAATAAGGGCATTATTAGGATGGCAAAAAATTGCGGGATAGAATCGGCATATCATGTGCTTGAGCCTACCTCTGATCAGTCTGTAATATATGAAAGCAATGGTCTCGCGTGCCTTAAAAACATAACTAAGCTTATTTAATATGCACAACTAGATTCTGGGATGGAATGAAAGTCGATAATCTCAAGAATTTTAGAATGTATTTCAGTGTTGTCCATTGTGCCTGTAAATAAATCAGCTCCAGGTCCATATGAAAAAATCCCAACTGGTATTCCAGTATGTCTACCAGTACCCCATTGAATATGAACTGAGTCTTTATCTTCTTTTAAAATTTGAAGTCCGCCCGTCTCATGGTCTGCAGTAACTATTAAGAGCGTGTCATCTCTTGCGTTAATAAATTCAACTGCGGTTTTAATAGATAAATCAAAATCTCTAAATTCAATAATCATCCTGCTTGCATCGTTGTCATGACTTGCCCAGTCTATTTGGCTTCCCTCAGTCATTAAGAAAAAGCCAGAGCATTTAGCAGTTCTTTTGGAAAGAATATCTAATGCTTTTTTTGTCATGAGTTGTTGAGATGGCCTAAATGACGCTCTTCGAATTCCATCATTATCAAACAAGCCTATTATTCTCTTAGAAGACGAAGTATTTATATTATTAAGCTCATCCAGCTCATAAATATATTTTATTTGTTCGTTGTTTACATTTAAGTCAAAAAAATTCAACCCTCCTCCAAAAGCAATATTAATATTTGAGCTCTGAAGCTGAGATGCAATCTCCTTTTCTTTATATCTGTTGTTTACATGGGCATAAAATGCTGCTGGTGTAGCATGGGTAACAGATGATGTTGCAACAACCCCAGAAAGAAAACCTTTGGTGAAGAGAGCTTCGGTTAATGATGGAAGGACTTTTTCATTTGGGGTAACAGAAATAAATTTATTTTTAGTCTTGGTACCGGTTGCCCAGGCAGTTGCAGCAGCAGCTGAATCGGTAATAATATTGTCTGCTGAGTGAGTGAGTGAAATTCCAGAATATGGTAATTGATCTATATATAATCTTGAATTAACTCCTGATATAGCCATCCTTGAAAGAGTAATTTGATTTAATCCAGTTCCATCCCCTATCAGCAGAATTATATTTTTTGGTCTACCTTCAAATTCTTTTATTTCTAATTTAGATAGGACCTCATTTCCATATGGTATTTGCTCAACTGGAGCACTGCATGCCATTAAAGAGAAAATAAATATAACGGCAAGATTGCTTCTCATAACTATTATTTATTAGGATTGAGCGCCTTGAGTCTTAACTTTTTTCTTTCCTTGGTGTTAGGAAATATATTGTTATATATTGCTCCTTCCCACTTACCATACATAGGATTTGTGATCATGAACCATTTTTCTCCCCACATTTCTTCATACTTTGATGATAGTTGGAGCCTTGCGTCCATAGAAACAGAGGATTCTTCTAAAGAAATAAAATCTGTGATCTGATCACCTGCCATCAAAATGATCCTGTATTTCTCTGCTATAAGTGTTCTTCTAGATGTTTTCTCAGATCCCCATCCATTTTCCCCTTTCATCATTAATGGATTCGCGCGCTCATCAAATGGAAGGCCCAGCTTAATAATATTCTCTATGGTTGCTTTTCTTAGCTCTGAAACTCTGTTTGTTACATAAAATATTGTGACTCCTTTTGAGTCAGCATAGTTTAAAAAATCTTTAACACCTGCAACTGCTGGAGCAGAAACTTCATTGCCCCATTCTAACCACCCGGTAGGATAGGAAAAACCACCCAGGATTGCTCTTGCTTGATGGGCCGAATTATCTAAAACCGTTTCATCAACATCAACAATAATTGCTGGAGGTTTGTCTGAAAAATTAGTGCCTTGCTCAAGCGCAGCTGTCCAGTTCTTATCGTTTAGAGCAATGTCTATTTTTGAAGTTGCGATTTTATATGTTTGTATATTGTTTGCTGCAAACTCTGGAGAAGTTTGAACAAATAAGACTCCAAGCATAGATTGCTCTTGAAATGATCTATCAACTTCTTCTGCTGCTGTTGATAAAACAGAAAATACTGCAAGCCAAAAGGTAAATATTTTATGGGTCTTTAGTGATTTCATTAGGTACTAGCATTATAATGCTAATAATTAATTTTTAGTAAAAATATGAACACCGAATTATTAAATAACCTCAAGCGATTAAAAAAAGATCTTGTTTTGTTAAGTGAAGAAAGAAAAGTTGTTTTATCTCATCATAAAACTTTTGAACACGTAGAAAAAATGAGAGAGCTTGTCAAAAATTCTATTGAGTTGATTGAAAATGAGTAGTTATGAATGCTTTAGTCTTGAAATAAGAGAGCATATAGCTCATCTTGAAATGTCTAGACCTGATGCATTAAATGCAATGAATAGGATATTTTGGAAAGAGTTACCAGAAATTATCAGAGATATTGATAAAAATTCAAAAGCTCGAGTAATTGTTCTGTCTGGTCAAGGCAAGCATTTTAGTGCTGGGATGGACTTAGCAAACTTCATGTCTGGTGAAGGAAGCGGGACAAAAAAAGACCCTGCTAGAATGAGGGAAACTTTTTATCACGAGGTTTTAGAATTACAAGATACATTTTCTGCTTTAGAAGATTGCAGAATACCTACAATTGCATCAATACAGGGTGCTTGTGTTGGAGGAGCTATAGATATGGCAGCTGCATGCGATATGAGGTACTGTTCCGAAGATGCTTTTTTTAAGATAGCTGAAGTAGATATAGGTATAGCTGCAGATGTGGGAACTTTACAAAGACTTCCATCTCTAATTCCGTTGGCAGTCGTTAGAGAGCTTGCTTACACCGGAAGAAGATTTGAGGCTGAGGAAGCAAAAGAGCTTGGATTGGTTAACAAGGTTTTTGAATCTAGAGATGATCTTAAAGATGGAGTGCTTAAAGTTGCAAAAGAGATTGCAAGCAAGTCCCCGTTAGTTACAAGAGTCATTAAAAAACAGATTAATTACTCACGTGATCATAGCGTTAAAGATGCTCTAGACTATCATGCGATTTGGAACTCTAGTTTAATAAGCGGCCAGGATATGGAAGAGGCTATGAAAGCCTATATGAGTAAAACTCAAGGCAGCTATGATGATCTAGAACCTAAAAAATCTTTTTGGGAAAAAGACGAAAAGTTAGTTTAATCTCTCAAAAAGACCGGTTCAGTTGCTGATGAATCTTCTTGAGAATAATAATATCCGTCGAGATTAAACCCTGAAAGCTTCTCAAAGTCCTTTACTTTATTTTGAATTATCCACCTTGCCATAAGACCTCTAGCCTTTTTTGCATAGAAGCTTATTATTTTATATTTACCATTTTTAAAATCTTTAAAAGCAGGAGCGATAACATTTGCATGCGCGGGAAGTTTGCCCATGACATTAAAGTACTCTTTAGATGCTAAGTTGATTATTAAATCTGATTTTTGTGAGGTTAGATCTTCTAAAACGCTATTTTTTACTTTATCTCCCCAAAACTCATAAAGGTTTTTACCATTGGATGTCTCAAGTTTAGTTCCCATCTCTAGTCTATATGGTCTTATAACATCTAGGGGTTTTAAAATACCGTATAGGCCAGATAGAATTCTTAAGTGTTTTTGAGCAAATTTCATATCTTGTGTGTTAAGAGTCTCTGCTTCAAGCCCTTGATATACATCTCCCTTGAAAACCATAAGTGATGGTTTTGAGTCATCAGATTGAGTTTTCGATGCTTTCCATGACTGATACCTGTCAAAATTAAGAGTTGCTAGCTTGTCACTCAAGCCCATTAAACTAGCTATATCTTTAGGTTCTTTGTCTTTTAAAACTTTTATTAACTTTGCAGATTGGTTTAAAAACTGAGGTGCAGTATGATTAGGTTTTGAGTCAACTGAATAATCAAGTGTTTTAGCGGGCGAAAGTAAAATAATCATATTCAATTATTTTAACTAAATAAATAAAAGACATCTAATGAAAGCCATAGAAAAGTATATAAATTTTATAGGAGAGAAGTTTTCCTACCTTATACCTGTGATGGCACTGCTAATGGTCGTGGTGGTCATAAGTAGATATTTTTTTGGGATTGGCATGACCTACCTTCAAGAGCTTATTATGTATTTTCATGCAATGGTTTTTCTTGGGTGCGCAGGTTATGTTTTTAATAAAGATGAGCATGTGCGGGTTGATATCTTTTATAGAAATGCATCAAGCAAATACAAAAATTCAATTAATTTAGTTTTAGGATTTATTTTTTTGCTTCCAATAGCTTTGTTTATTCTATTTTATTCATTTGATTTAATTGGTATGTCTTGGAAGATTAAAGAGATATCTACTGAGGCAGGAGGACTGCCATATGTTTATATACAAAAAACTTTAATAGTTTTATTTCCTTTAACCTTGTTGTTTGCTTTTATAGGCCTTCTTTATAAATTCTTATGGAAATAATCCCCCTAGTACTAATAATTATTATTTGTGGGTCTCTTTTATTGGGCTACCCGGTTGCCTTTACGCTTGGTGGAGTTTCTCTTATTTTTGCTTTGATTTGCATTCCCTTCGGTGTATTTGATCCATCTATTTTTAAAAGCATCCCGATTAGAATTTTTGGAATAATGAATAATGTTACTCTCTTGGCGGTACCATTATTTATATACATGGGGACCATTCTTGAGAGATCTGGAGTGGCTGCAAAGATGCTTCAAAACATGGCGCTGGCCTTTCAAAATATAAGGGGTGGATTAAGTATATCGATTATTTTGGTCGGGGCTTTGCTTGCTGCTAGCACTGGAATCGTTGGTGCAACTGTTGTAACCATGGGCTTAATGTCGTTGCCGGTGTTATTACAACAGGGCTATCAGAAAGATTTCTCATCTGGACTGGTTGCGTCTACTGGAACCTTGGGTCAAATAATTCCTCCATCAATTGCCTTGGTTTTACTTGGCGATGTTATGTCCAATGCTTATCAAAGAGCTCAAAATAATATGGGAATTTTCTCTCAAAAAACTGTTACTGTTGGAGATCTATTTGTTGGGGCAATAATTCCCGGCATTATGATCTGTTTGGGATACCTTTTATATACATTCTATAAAAATTTTAACAATTCAAACATAGTTTTTAATCCTGCAAGAGCATCTCTTTCTAGATTAGAAATTTTTAAAACTCTTGGGCTTCCGCTATCTTTAATCTTTTTGGTTCTCGGCTCAATTATTGCTGGCGTGGCAACACCCACTGAAGCTTCAGCACTGGGTGCTATTGGCGCGCTTATAATTGCTGCGCTGAATAAAAAAATTGATATAGATTTTATTAAAGAAACTAGTCAAAGAACTGCAATTGTATCCACCATGATATTTGCGATACTAATTGGTGCATCGATATTCTCGTTAATCTTTAGAGGTATAGGCGGCGATGAACTAATAGATCTAATATTTGGATCTCTGCCGGGCGGACCGTATGTAGCATTGTTGTTTGTTCTGTTCTTGGTTTTTTTACTTGGCTTTATTTTAGACTTTATAGAAATATGCTATGTGATTGTTCCTCTTGTTGCACCACCATTGCTCATGATGGGATTTGATCCAGTGTGGCTAGCGATCCTGTTGGCTATAAATCTCCAAACCTCTTTTTTAACTCCGCCATTTGGATTTTCGCTTTTTTATTTAAGAGGCGTTGCAGATGAGAGTATCAAAACGTCTGAAATATATAAAGGAGTCATACCCTTTATAGCTATTCAGTTGCTAGTATTGAGCTTAGTGCTGATTTTTCCTTGGTTTATTATTTAAGACTCAAGCAATGGGTTTTTACCCCATTGATTCTCATTTTCTTTTGCTGGAAGCATACACCAAACTAAAACGACAAAAATACCAATTACGGTAATATATGATAATTGCCACCATCCAGAATAACCATAATCTTGGAGACGTCTTGAGGTCACTGCGATAGTAGGAATTGCAAGTAATAAATTAAGCACTGAAGAAAGAGGGCCTGTTGCATTAGGATCTTCTATAGATATTAACCCGGTTGCAAGCTCAACAAGGCCAACTATTCCACCAAGAATAGCTGAAGCAAGCATAAAATACCAAAACTCACTTCTACATGCTCTACCGCTAAAGTTTTTCCAGTTTGTTAGGACAGATATTACTGCTTCTTTCATGTTCATATTTATTACCTAATTTAAATAATTTTACCAATCTAACAGAAAAAAATTATGCAGGGGAATTTAAAGTATATGTAATAAAGATGTATCTTTATAAGCCTGCATTATTTTTTTCAAGCGCCCTTTCAGCTCTATAGCTTGATCTCACCATTGGGCCAGAAACAACCTCAAGAAATCCTTTTTTTAAACCGATCTTTCTATAATTTTCGAACTCTTCTGGTGTTACCCATCTCTCTATTGGATGGTGATTTAGTGTAGGCCTTAGATACTGACCTATAGTTAAGATATCTACATTATGCTCTAATAGATCATCCATGGTTTGCTCTATTTCATCATCGGTCTCACCAAGTCCAACAATGATACTGGTTTTTGTAAGAACTTCTGGGTTTATCTTTTTTGATTCTGCCAAAACATCTAATGTTTGTTGATAGCCCGCTCTAATATCTCTCACTTGATGAGTTAATCTTTCAACCGTTTCAATATTTTGAGCAAACACTTCTAAGCCGCAATTAACCAAAGTATCAATCGAAGACTTAAGGCCTTTAAAGTCAGGTGTTAAAGCCTCAACTGCTGTTTTAGGATTGAGATCCTTGATTAGCTTAACCGTATCAGCAAAATGTTTTGCACCACCATCATCAAGATCATCTCTATTTACTGAGGTTAAGACAACATATTTTAATCCCATTGTTTGAACTGCTTTTGCAGTATTTAATGGCTCTTCAGTATCTAGCCATCCCTTAGGATTCCCAGTATCTACAGAGCAAAATTTGCATGCTCTTGTACATACAGATCCCATTAACATGAACGTTGCAGTTCCAGCAGACCAGCACTCACTAATATTTGGGCAATGCGCCTCTTCACAAACCGTATTAAGCCTTTTAGTATTTACCTGATTTTTAACCTTATGGAAATTAGGATTAAACTCTGCCTTTACCCTGAGCCATGAGGGCTTTTTTAGGTTTGGTATATGAGAAAATTCGTTTCTTTTTTGGCCATTCTTAACAGCCTTAATACCATCCCTGTTTACAATCTTTTGTGTTGGAATGATTTCCATGGCTAGAATATATTCTCTAATTTTTTAATTGCAAGTTTTTCAACATCTTTTATTGCAATGTTATTTACATAGTCTTTAAGCTGAACAACTTTAAGTCCCTCATAGCCACATGGATTAATGTATGAAAAAGGTTCTAAATCCATATCTATGTTTATGCTTATGCCATGATAGGTTTTTCCATTAGAAATTCTTAGGCCAATTGATGCAATTTTTTTATCATCAACATAGACTCCCGGAGCACCTGCGATAAGACCGGACTCTATGTCAAATTCATCAAGTATAGATTGCACAAATTTTTGTAAGGTTTCTACTAGCGTCTTTGGTCCCATGTTGAGTTTTTTGAAATCTAGCAGAAAATAAATAACCAATTGACCAGGGCCATGATAGGTAACCTCGCCGCCCCTATCGGACTGATAAACTGGTATATCTTTTGGATCTAGAACATGTGCCTTATTTGCAGCAGTTCCAAGTGTAAAAACTTTAAAATGCTCAAGAAACCAAATTTCATTTTTGAAGTTTTTTTCCCCAAGCTTGTCCTTCATTTTTTCTAAAGCATCTGAATATTTTGTGATGCCAAGAGATTTAAAAACTACTTTAGACACTAATTATTTCGGGCCTCAACGAAGGCATCTTCAGAAACCTTATGGTATGCAGAGACCTCATTTTTAAACTTTAAATATGATTGATAAACTTTTTTAACTGTTTCATCCTGGGAAGCGTTCTCTTCTAATATCTCGTTAGCTATTATTTTAAACTCAGCTATTACATCATCTGGCAGTCTTCTTAGCTCAACACCATGCACATCAACTAGCTCTCTTAAAGCTTTATTATTTCTTGCTGTGTATTCATCAAGAATATCTTGATTTACTGCTTTAGAAGCTGTCTCAATAATTACTTGTAAATGCCTGGGAAGAGAATCCCAAGCATCTTTGTTGATTAAGAGTTCTAACATAGAGCCTGGTTCATGCCAGCCCGGATAGTAATAATATTTTGCAGTTTGCTGAAAACCAAAGGTTAAATCATTGTAAGGGCCGACCCACTCTGTAGCATCAATAACTCCTGTTTGAAGCGCTGTAAAAAGCTCTCCTCCGGGAAGTGTGACTGGAATGCCCCCAGCTCTTTTAAGTACCTCGCCTCCAATGCCTGGTATCCTCATTTTTAAACCTTTTATATCTTCTAAAGAATTAATTTCTTTATTGAACCAGCCAAACATCTGCGTGCCTGTGTTTCCTGCAGGTATTGGATAGATGTTAAATGGCTCATAAATTTCTCTCCAAAGCTCTAATCCGCCACCTCTATTAGTCCAAGCATTTATTTCGTCAGCAGTAAGACCAAATGGAACTCCAGTAAAAAATTGCGCAGCAGGAACTTTACCCTTCCAAAAATATCCACCGCTATGGCCCATTTGATGCGATCCGCTTGAAACTGCATCAAATACTCCAAATGCAGGAACTTGCTCTCCAGCTCCGTACACTGTAATTTTCATTTGGCCATTGCTCATTTCTTCAACAAGATCAGCTATCCTTTCAGGAGCCATTCCAAGTCCCGGGTAATTCTTGGGCCATGCAGTAACAAGTCTCCAATTGTATTGCTTTTGCTCAAGCGAACTATTTACGTCGTCTTCGATGCCGCTTTCACCGCATCCAATAAGTAATACCAAAACTACCAAACTAATATATTTATTTATTTTCATATTTTTTCTAATTTTGCATAAGCCATAACTAGCCATTTAGTTCCAGCCCTATCAAAGTTAATTTGAACTCTAGCAGAATCTCCAGAGCCCTCATAATTTAAAACTATTCCTTCGCCGAATGTCTTGTGGAGAACTTTCTGGCCAAGTGCTATGCCAATCTCTTCTTCAAATTCTAACTTCGTTTCTTTAAAACTTTTTTTATTATAAGGGATTGTTGTTTGAGCTCGGGGCCTAATCTCATTTATCAATTCTTTTGGAATCTCTCTTATAAACCTTGAAGGAGGATTAAATGTATCTGAACCATGCAATCTTCTAGATTCTGCATAAGATATATATAATTTTTGCATAGCTCGAGTAATCCCGACATAGCACAGTCTTCTTTCTTCTTCTAACTGTGAATTGCTCTCCATGGAGCGCCCATGTGGAAATAAACTTTCCTCAAGTCCTGTCATTAAAACTAATTTGAACTCCAGACCTTTCGCTGAATGCAAAGTCATCAGTTGTGCGGCGTCGTCACTTTCAGATGCTTGCCTATCTCCAGAATCAAGAGATATAACATCTAGATATTCTTCAGCGACTTCCTTGTTAGTTTTGTTTTCAGCAATACTTTGCTCAAAGTTTTTTGTTGCTGTTACTAATTCCTCTAAATTTTCTATTCTAGTTTTGCCCTTTTCACCAGGCTCCTTAGCATGATAGGCGTGGAGTCCTGAGGTTTTAATAATTTCTTCCATCAAATCTGATAATGCATTCTCTTCGATAAACTCTTTACAGCGCGCAACAAACTCTAGATAAGATCTTAAACCTGCACCTCCTCTGCCTGATATAGCTCCTTCATCAATAAGCCTTGCCGATGCCTTAATGTATGAAATATTAAACTTAAGAGCTGCAGCCCTAATTTTAGCTAGCGTTTTTTCACCAACGCCTCTAGTCGGATTAGAGATTGATCGTTCAAATGCTGGATTGTCTGAATTGTTAAAAATAATTTTAAGATAAGAAATTGCATTCTTAATCTCCATTCTTTCGTAGAATCTTAATCCGCCATATATTCTGTAAGGAATACTTACTCGCAATAGAGCTTCTTCAATAGCCCTTGATTGAGCGTTTGATCTGTATAGAACAGCTGCGTCTGAATAAAGCTCTCCTTTAGACATCCAATCCTTAAGAATATCTGCTACAAAGCGCGCTTCATCTTGTTCGTTATAAGCCTGATATAAGATTATAGGCTCTCCCTCAAACTGATCGGTCCAAAGATTCTTTCCTAATCGCTCGGTATTATTTTCAATAAGTGCATTTGCTGCACCTAAAATAATATTTGTAGATCTATAGTTCTGTTCTAGTCTTATTATTTCAGTATCTGAAAATGTTTTTGTGAATGCATCTACATTTTCAACCTTTGCGCCCCGCCATCCATATATTGATTGATCGTCGTCACCAACCGCAGTTATGGAAGCGTTATCAGAAGTTATCTCTAACAACCATTTATATTGAATGGTATTTGTGTCTTGAAACTCGTCGACCAATATAGATTGAAATCTATTATGAAAGAAATCTCTGACTGCTTGGTTGGTTTTTACAACCTCATATGCCTTTAAGAGAAGCTCTCCAAAGTCGACTAAATTATCTCTTGAGCATAGCTCTTGGTACTCTTTGTATATTTTTTTTATAGTCTCTTTAAAATAATCACCTTTATCATCCACATCATCATGCCTAAGCCCATCGTCTTTCCATGAGTTTATCTGCCACTGGCTCTGTCTAGAAGGCCAAGTCGCCTCATCGAGACCTGCTTCCTTGGATATTCTTTTTATAATTCTTAGCTGATCGTCAGCATCTAGTATTGTAAAGCCGCTTGATAGATTAGCCTCTTTATAAAATCTTTTGAGTAATTTATGCGCTAATCCATGGAAAGTTCCAACCCATGTATCAAACATTGGAGCTTGAAGCAATTCTTCGATTCTTGATCTCATCTCTGCAGCAGCTTTGTTTGTAAAAGTTACTGCCATTATTGAAGCTGGATTTTTATTAAGAGCCTCTACCTCCCAGGCTATCTTATGCACAAGGACTCTAGTTTTACCTGAACCAGCACCGGCAAGAACCATTAGATGCTTTTTTTCAGATGTTACAGCATTTCTTTGCTGATCATTAAGATTGTCTAATATGTGAGATACATCCATTTGGGGTTCATTTTTTTGCTCAAGAGAGATATTCTAACCTTTATGCCAACAAAATTATTGAGACAAATTAAAAATAGTCTGCCTGAATTAAGAAAATCAGAAAGAGCTGTGGGTGAGTTTGTGTTAGAAGACCCAAAATCTATTATTAATATGAAAACAGCCGAGGCATCAGAAAAAATTGGCATAAGCGAGCCAACATTAATAAGGTTTTGTAAGGCGCTAGGGTTCTCTGGGTATCAAGATTTTAAAATTAATTTATCTCAGCAATTAGCAGCAGATGATTATTTTGTAATGTATGAAATTGATGAGGATGACTCAATACATGAGCTTTGTGAGAAAGTATTCGATACAACAATAAGTGAAATACTGAATGTCAGATCGCAAATTGATCAAAATATTTTAGAGGAGGCAATTGAAGCTTTGGCCAATGCAAGGCGGGTTGAGTTTTATGCATTTGGAGGTTCGGCTCCAGTAGCAATGGATGCTCAACACAAGTTTTTTAGATTAAAAATCCCTTCTTCATATATATCAGACCCTCATATTCAGTTTATGTCTGCAAATTCACTTGGTAAAAAGGATGTTGTGGTTGCAATCTCTCAATCTGGAACTACTTCCGCTCTTCTTGATAGTGTAAGAATTGTTCGAAAATCCGGCGTTAAAGTAATTGGAATAATGCCAGGAAGAACTCCTTTGGCAGATATTTGTGATTACCCTTTAACTATTGATGTTGGAGATAATAATCGCCTTTCAAAACCAAACACATCTAGGATTGCTTATACTGCTGTTATAGACGTTATGACAATGGGAGTTGCCCAGCTAAAACCTGAGGCGCAAGAACATCTATATAATATAGTTGATAGTCAGAGATCGTTAAGGGTCAAGTAACTAAATTTTAGTTAACATCTCCTCAGTAGCATTCCATAACTTTTCAGCCTCAGATGTGTCAACTGCCCATTCTCTAACGCCAAAATATCGTTCTTCCGGACTGCCGTCAGAAATATTAGCGATATCACAGTTTTCGCAATAGACCCCTCCAATGCCATCGAGGCTAGAACTGGTAGCTGCCCATAAAGAGGTTCCGGCTCCTTGGGTTGGAGATTTAAAACCAGCTTTTGCTAAATCTGAAAGAGATCCATCTTCGTTCATCCACCCCATTGCAACCATCTCTTCTTGCTGAAGATGTCTTTGCAAAGGTGTAAATATTCCTCCAGGATGAACTGCAAAAGAACGAATGTTTTTATCTTTATGCCTTTTGTCTAATTCAATAGAAAATAGACTTGCGGCTGTTTTAGATTGGCCATAAGCAACCCATTTATCGTAATCTTGATCAAAATGAATATCATCCCAGCAAATACCAGAAAACTTATGTGCAGTTGAGGAAAGATTGATTACTCTTGTTCCATTGAGCTTATCCATGACCCTTATAAGCTCGTTTGTAAAAACAAAATGCCCAATATGATTAACTGCAAACTGGAGATCCCAGCCGTTTGAGGTTTTTGATTCTGGGCATGCCATAATTCCAGCATTATTAATTAAGATGTTCAAAGACCTAATCTCATTGATAAATTCTTGGGTGTAGTCTTTTATAGAGTTAATGTCTGATAGGTCCATTTTAGAAATATTTGCTTCATCTATAATTCCATCAAGTGCTTTTTTTGCATCATCAACTCTTCTGGCAGGGACAAAAACATTAGCTCCAGCCTCTGCAAGCGCTCTTGTGGTCTCTAGGCCTATGCCGGAGTAACCACCTGTAACTATTGCTGTTTTTCCAGATAGATCAATTCCTTCTAGAATCTCTTTTGGTTCTGATTTTGCGTGAAATCCTGAGTTAAGTTTTTGCTGATTCTTCGAAATCATTTTTTTATATCTCCCTTTATATTATAGTAATGATAAACCATTAAAGGAGATCCTAGTGAGCCAAGAAGTAAAAGATTTTTTTTCAACATATGGTGACTTTGTTGAAAAAGTTACAAGTGAGCCAAGCATTGATCTGGATGCATTAAAACAAAGTTTTGATGATGTTGAAAGCAAATCTGAAATTAAATCAGCAAGATTGTTGACTGCTGCCCTTGGCCTTGGAAGTGAAACGGGTGAATTTGTAGAAATTGTAAAGAAAATGTTTCTTCAAGGAAAGCCGCCTTCAGAAGATAATATTTTCCATATGAAAAGAGAGCTTGGAGATATTATGTGGTACTGGACTACGGCATGCGCCTCTTTAGGGTTAGATCCTTTTGAAGTTATTAGTGAGAACCAAAAAAAACTTGAAGCTAGGTACGGTGAAAAATTTGAAGTTGAGAGAAGTGAAATAAGAAAAGATGGAGACTTATAAGCATTAATTTCTCCAGTAATTACAATTTTTATCTATGAGTGAAGAAAATAGAACAGGAAAGAAAGACTCTCCATCAGCTGTTGAAGACTGTGCCGATGTTAAGTCAAAATATAAAAGGTTTAAAAAGGATACTAACAAACCAAAATTTCCTCCAGTTGAGTACGAAGTTCCGCCCCACCATTAAATGATTTTAATTTTATCTCTAGCATATACACTAATGGCTTTTGCCTATTTTTATTCCTATAAGGCTGGATATAGTTTATTGCGGTACATGTTCAAAAGAAAAAACATTAATGTTTACCTGTCTGTCGAATTTGTTTTTTTAATACTTGCTTCATATATCGTATTTTCTAATCATCCGTTAAATTGGATAGTTGCAATCCTGATGCTGCTTCATGCATCGGGAATTATCTGGTTAATATCTAATCCTGCGGATTTTTATGAAATATTAGAAGAGTCCTTTGCTATGGATGAAAACATCTCAGAGATTTCAGTTGTTGCTATGCTATTGATATCAGCAATACTTGTTTTGTTTTCTAGGTTTTTTTTCTGATTCTTTTAACAAGGCTTGAGGTGTCCCAATCTCCTCCTCCCATTTCTTGCAGTTCCCTATAAAAATTATTAATTAGTTTTGTAGTTTCTATGTTTACATCAAGTTTAGCTGCTTCACTTTCCACAATATCTAAATCTTTACGCATCAAATCAACTGCAAAGCCAAAATCAAACTCATCTTTAGTCATGGTTTCCCACCTATTATCCATTTGCCAACTTTGTGCAGCTCCTTTTGAGATAACTTGCAGAACATCTTTAGGCTCAAGGCCTGACTCCTCAGAGAAATTTACGGATTCTGCTAAACCCTGAATTAAACTTGCGATAGCTATTTGATTAACCATTTTGGTTAACTGGCCATTACCGGTCTTTCCCATATACTTTGAGAACTTAGAATAAGTGCTTAAAACTTTTTTACTTCTTTTGTATGCCTCTTCGTTCCCACCAACCATTATAGTCAGCGATCCGTTTTCTGCTCCGGCTTGTCCGCCTGAAACAGGAGCATCAAGATAATGACAGTTTATCTTTTCAAAAATTTTATGCATTTCTCTGGCTAGAGATGCTGAGGTGGTAGTGTGATCAATAATAATTGTTCCGGGCTTTATAGCTTCTATTACTCCGTCTTTTCCACAAAGCACTTCTTTAACATCCTCGTCTTTACTCACACAAAGGCAAAGAAAATCTACATGCTTGGCTACTTCTTTTGGAGATGCGCAGATTGATCCATGGCATGAATTATTCCAGTTGTTTGAAATTTTGGATGTTCTATTAAATATATGTGTTTGAAAGCCTGACTTAGAAATATGAGAGCTCATGGGATAGCCCATGACCCCGAGGCCAATAAAGCCGACCTTATCCATTTCGTCTAAACAATATGATCAGATCTGTCTCTTTTTGCTGTTCTTTTAACGCCGGCCTCTGATGTATATTCATCAGTAATGCCTTTAGAGCCCTCTTTGCCTTTCTTTGAAATATTCAATAAAACGACAATAGATATCGCTGATGAAATTATTAAAGCTAATAAAATAAATGTATTAATCATTATTTTTAAAAATATTTTTATTTACTATTAAGCTCCTCTTTTGCCTGTTCATACTCGGCTTTAATTCTATCAACCAATTCTGAAACAGGAGGAGAATCATATATTCTACCAATACCTTGGCCTGAGCCCCAAATATCTTTCCATGCTTTAGATTTTGTATTACCGCCTGAGCCAAAATTCATGGAAGATTTATCAGCAGATGGAAGGTTGTTTGGATCCATGCCAGCATTTGATATAGAGGGCTTTAAATAATTGCCATGAACGCCAGTAAATAATGATGAGTAAACAATGTCGTCAGCAACACTTTCTTCTAGCATTTTTTTGTATTCAGGGTCTGCATTCGCCTCTTTTGTTGCAATAAATCTTGTCCCCATATATGCAAAGTCTGCCCCAAGCGCCAACGAGGCGGCAACAGAATAACCATCCCCTATTGAGCCTGAAAGTATTACAGTGCCATCAAACCACTCTTTAACTTCTCTTAGCAGAGCAAAAGGAGATAAGGCTCCTGCATGACCCCCTGCTCCAGCGCAAACCAAAATTAGCCCATCGACACCTTGCTCCACTGCTTTTTTTGCATGCCTTACATTAATAACATCATGGTAAACAAGCCCTCCATAGCTATGAGCAGCCTCAACAAGTTCAGCAGGTGGTCTTAAAGAAGTAATAATTATAGGCACTTCATGCTTAACGCATGTCGCCATATCATCTGCAAGCCTGTCATTAGATCCATGGCAGATCTGATTAACGGCAAAAGGTGCAACTTTGGCATCAGGGTTTTCTGCCTGATATTCAGCCAGTTCGGTTTTAATTCGAACAATCCATTCCTCAAGGACATGCTGCGGTCTAGCATTTAGTGCTGGAAATGAGCCTATAATTCCCGCCTTGCACTGAGCTATGACTAGCTCTGGTCCTGATACCAAAAATAGCGGCGATCCAATTACTGGAATAGAAAGATTGTCTTTAATATGATTTGGAATTGGCAAAATGTACTCCTTAAAAAATTAAAATTAATTGTATATTGTTTGGTTAGTGTTTTGGGTAGTCTAGTACTAGATATACTAAAGATTTTAGACCTTCGTCTAAAGCGCCATCATCTACTACAAAGTATGGAGAGTGATTGCCGGGAGCCTCTGTCACACCAGGAGCATTTACTCCTAGCCAGAAATATAGCCCAGGTATTTCTTGTGAAAAATATGAAAAGTCTTCTGCTCCAGTAGATGGAGAATTGCTAATATAAAATTTATTATCGGTAGCCTCTTTTAATGAAGGTGATAACTTTTCAACAAGATCTAGATTATTAAATGTAACTGGATAAAACCCTCCGACATCAAATTCAACATCTATTTGAGCACTAGTCCCCAAGGCAACGCCAGCTGCTATTTGTCTTATCTCATCATATATTTCTGCTCTTAACTCTGGGTCAAAGGTTCTTATTGTACCCATTATCTCTGATTCTTCTGGGATAATATTGTTTCTTGTTCCTGCTTTAACTATTCCAACAGAAACAACTGCAGGGTTATTAATTATGTTTATTCTTCTGCTAACAATAGTGTTAAGCCCTTCAATTAATTGCGATGTTGCCATAATGGGATCTATGGAATCCCATGGTCTTGATCCATGAGCTTGAACACCTTTTATAGTAATCCTATAAGCTGATGCAGCTGCCATTGCAGGGCCAGGAGTTAATCCAACATAACCATGAGGTCCATTTCCCACATGCAACCCAAAGATAACTTCAGGATTATACTTATCGAATATTCCCTCCTCTAACATCATCTTTGCGCCACCGTTTTCTCCTTCAGGCGGGCCTTCTTCAGCGGGCTGAAATATAAGCATGATATTGCCCTCAAGGCTTTCTTTATTTTTGGATAGAAACTCTGCCGCTCCCATCAATATTGCCACATGGGCATCGTGACCGCATGCATGCATTACACCTACATTCTGTCCTAAATATTTCGCCCTCTCTTTTGACGCAAAAGGTAATCCTGTTTTTTCCTCAACAGGCAAAGCATCCATATCGGCTCTAAGCGCAATTGTTGGCCCTGGCAAACCGCCTTTAATTAAACCTACAACACCTGTATAAGCAATACCTGTCTCTACTTCTATGCCTAGGGATTGAAGGTGTGTAGCAACTTTTTTTGATGTTTTATATTCTCGATTACTTAGCTCTGGATATTGGTGCAGATTATGTCTCCATGCTATGACCTTCTTCATTAACGGATCAAGTTCGCTATCTAACTCTACTTTTAAATCAGCGACAGTAAAAGATGAAAGAAGAAGCAAGAAAACAGATAATTTTTTCATTTTAAGATTATAATCTTCCACTTTTCAACATACAAATCACATGGACATAAACAAAATTAGAAATATTGCAATTATTGCTCATGTTGATCATGGCAAAACAACACTTGTTGATAAGCTGCTTCAACAATCAGGCACCCTTGATAGAAAAAATATGGATTCAGAGAGAATAATGGATTCAAATGATCAAGAAAAAGAAAGAGGTATAACAATAACTGCAAAAAATACATCTATTAAGTGGGATGATCATTTAATTAATATAGTTGACACCCCTGGGCATGCAGATTTTGGGGGAGAGGTTGAAAGAGCTCTATCAATGGTTGACTCAGTACTCCTTCTGGTTGATGCCGTTGATGGACCTATGCCACAAACAAGATTTGTAACTCAAAAAGCTTTTGAGAAAGGTTTAAAGCCAATAGTTGTTATTAATAAGATTGACAGACCAGATGCCAGGCCACATTGGGTATTAGATCAAGTTTTTGACTTGTTTGATAGGCTTGAAGGAACTGATGAGCAATTAGATTTTCCTGTGATTTATGCTTCTGCAATAGAGGGCATTGCTGGTCTAGAGCCAGAAGAAATGACTGAAAGCATGAAGCCTCTAATGCAAATGATTCTTGAAAAAGTTCCTGCTCCTAAGGTCAGTGCAGATGGGCCTCTTCAACTTCAAATCAGCGCACTGGATAGCAATAGCTATGTTGGGGTTATTGGCATTGGGAGAATTAAACAAGGCTCAGTAAAACCAAATGATCAAGTTGTTATTGTTAATAGAGATGGAGAAACCAGAAGGGGTAAAGTGCTTCAAGTTATGGGATATGAGGGCCTAAATAGAATTGAGGTTTCTAAAGCAGATGCTGGTTCAATTGTATGTATTACTGGAATAGATAAGTTAAACATTTCAGACACTGTATGCGATCCATCTGCTATTGAAGCGTTGCCTGCTTTATCAGTAGATGAGCCAACTGTTAGTATGGCTTTTCAAGTTAATGACTCTCCTTTCGCTGGAAGAGAGGGCAAGTATGTGACATCAAGAAATATTAAAGAGAGGCTAGAAAAAGAACTCATATCTAATGTTGCTCTAAAAGTTGTTGCAGGGGATAGTCCGGATAAATTCATAGTTTCAGGTAGAGGTGAGCTCCATCTATCAGTTCTCATCGAAACTATGAGAAGAGAGGGTTTTGAGCTTGCTATATCTAAACCTCAGGTTGTTCAAAGAGAGGTTGACGGAGAAATTCATGAGCCATATGAGCAAATAGTAATTGATGTTGAAGAAATTCATCAAGGCGCAATTATGGAAGAACTGGGTCCAAGAAAGGCGGAGCTACAAAGCATGGAATCAGATGGCAAGGGAAGAGTAAAGTTAGAATTTATTGCTCCCTCAAGAGGGATAATTGGTTTTAGATCCCACTTTTTAACTATAACAAGTGGAACAGGAATCATGACAAGTGTCTTTGATCACTATGGGCCTGTAAAAATTGGAGAAATTGCAAAAAGAATAAATGGTGTTATGTATTCGATGATGGCTGGTAAAACTTTGGCTTATGCATTATTTAATCTACAAAACAGGGGTAAATTGTTCTTAGGTCATGGCAAGGAAGTATATGTGGGGCAAATTGTTGGCTTGCATTCAAGAGATAACGACCTTCCTGTAAATCCTACTAAGGCAAAACAACTGACAAACATTCGTGCCGCTGGTACTGATGAGAATCTTATCTTGGTCCCACATATAAATCACACTTTAGAACAAGCACTAGAGTTTATTGAAGATGATGAGCTTGTAGAGGTTACTCCTGAGTCGATTAGATTAAGAAAAAAGGGAAGAGTTAGAACATGATAATAAGAATCCAAATTAATGCATTTCCTTACATCTCTTCGTCTGATAATATAATTTTATGAAAGCTTACAAAATCTTTTTCTTAACCCTATTTGCACTAAATCTTTTCTCTGAGAACGGGAGGCTTGATCGAGACCCAAATGATTATAGATATACCTCGTTTGGCCTTTATGCATTCAATGGAGAAGATTCTGGTCTTGAGGGGAAGCTTTCCCTTGCTTTACCAGGTCCTTTATATTTAGTTGCAGAGGCAAAAGCTGACGGTGTTGATGTTGATGCCGAAGAATATGATAAATTTTCTAAAGCGCTTAGGATTGGGGCGCATGTTGGCATCGGTGATATTCTTAACTCAGTCTCAGTTAGTGACGTATCCTTAAAGATTGAGAACTTTATGGATATTTTTTTAGAGCTTGGTATTAAAGCTACAGATATTGAAAATAAAACAACTTTTTCTGAAAGCGACTCTCAGGCAAACGTAATTGCTGGTTTAAGGTTTGGTGACAGTAATGGTTGGGAAGGAAAAATATATGTGGATTTTTCTAAAGAAACTGAGGTTGCTCAACAAGAGTGTCCTCCAAATTTAGTATGTACGGCTTTTGAAACCGCACAAGTAACTTATGTCTTAGACGATGAAACTGATCAAAAATTTGGTTTTGTAGCAACCTACAATGTAAGCAAAAGAGGTGCGCTAGTCATAGAATCAAGCACAAGCAAAGTAACCGATAGCGTCTTTAAAATTGGTTATCAGTTAAATTTCTAAATAGCGCAAGTCATATCACTTCCGCAACACAGAGGTGATTTAATCTTTCCATGACCATTTGGACATTCTGATATCTGTACCTGAGTTCCATCATCCAAGTCCAACATACCATTTTGAAGTGGTATATCACACTTTCCACATGTTGCATTTACAGACATTCCGCATTTATTACATTCATATG
>CAYQIT010000009.1:0-31410 GCA_964417685.1 uncultured Gammaproteobacteria bacterium
TGTTTAATTTTTAGTAGACAAAATACTACTCCTTTAGAGCATGATCTTGATCAAATAGAAAATATTGAAAAAGGTGGTTATTTATTAAAAGCGAATGAAAGCCCAAGCCTTTCTATAATTGCATCTGGAAGTGAAGTCCAGCTTGCTTTGGATGCTTCGGCAGAACTTCAAAAAAATGGAGTAGACGCCAATGTTGTATCAATGCCATGCCTTGATGTTTTTTTAGAGCAGTCCGCTGAATATCAGAACTCAGTTCTTGGTAAGAATATGCCAACTCTTGTCGTTGAAATGGCACACCCAGACTCATGGCATAAATTGTTAAATAAATCTGACAAGGTTCTTGGAATAGATTCTTTTGGTGAATCGGCTCCTGCTAAAGACTTGCTTGAACATTTTGGTTTTACAGTATCAAATGTCGTCTCTATGGCGCAATCATTGTTAGATGAAAAGTCTAGTTGATATTGATATCTCTAATAAAAATTTAGTTGTTAGAGTTGATATGAATATCCCTATTAGGGATAAAAAAATTCAAGATCCAACAAGGATCAAAGCCTGCCTTCCAACTATCAATTATGCGCTAGAAAAAAATTGCAAACTGCTATTAATAAGCCATCTTGGCAGACCTACTGAGGGAGCTATAGAAGATAAATATTCCCTTGCACCTGTTTCAGAATATTTATCAGATATCTTAGATGAGCCAGTGAGTTTAGAAACAGACATATCAAATACAGAGATTTTCAAATCTGGGCCCAGAGTTAAAATTCTTGAGAATATTAGATTTTACAAAGGAGAAAAGAATAACAGTTCTGAGCTTGGAAAAAGTCTTGGTCTTCTTGGTGATGTATATGTTTTCGATGCTTTTGGTACATCTCATAGAAAGCAAGCATCAACATATGAAGCGATTATCCAGAGCAAAGAATCATGTGCAGGATTTTTGTTAAAAAATGAAGTGGAAGCATTAAATAAATCTCTTCAAAATCCGCCCAAGCCAAATATAGCAATTATTGGCGGTGCCAAAGTCTCGTCTAAGCTAGGACTAATTAACAACCTAAAAGATAAAACAGATTTCATCATAGTTGGTGGCGGGATTACTAACACCTTTTTAAAGGCCTCTGGTCATGAAGTTGGATCGTCTCTTGTAGAGGATTCAATGTTAGATATTGCAAGAGAGATTCTTGAATCAGGTAAAGTGCTGTTGCCTTCAAGAGTAATAGTTTCATCAACATTCGATGGAGCTAATATTGCAGAAAAAAGTATAGATGAAATTTCAGCGAATGAAATGATCCTTGATCAGGCCCTAACCGAAGACATGAAAGAGGCTATAAAAAAATCAAAACTCATTCTATGGAACGGCCCATTAGGTGTGTTTGAAAATGAAATTTTTTCGAAAGGAACAAGAGATCTTGCAAAACACATATCAGAGTCTCAAGGCTTCTCGATAGCGGGAGGAGGCGAAACATTGAGCGCAATAAATACTTTCATAAATAAAGATGATGTGTCATATTGTTCTACAGGTGGAGGGGCGTTTCTTGAGTTCATGGAAGGGAAAAAATTACCATCAATTGAGGCCTTAGAATCCAAATATTTAGACTAGGAGATCAAAAATGAAACTTAATGGTGTAGAAGAAATTGCTTCATATATTGTTTCAGACGGCAAGGGGATTTTGGCGGCTGACGAGAGTAATCCAACTTGTGGAAAACGCTTTGATACTATTGGGGTTGAGTCAACTGAATCAAATAGGCGTGACTATAGGGAGATGCTTTTTAGGGCCTCTGGAATTGAGGGTAACATTGGCGGCGTTATACTGTTTGATGAAACCATTCGACAACAATCTGACGATGGAACAAAACTTGTTGATATTATGAATGCTGCAGGAGCTCTCCCTGGAATCAAGGTTGATAAAGGTTTGGTTTCATTGCATGAAGGTTCCGATGAAGTAATTACCCAGGGCTTAGATGGTCTAAATGAGAGACTTGCTGAATATGTTGAGCTTGGAGCAAAGTTTACAAAATGGCGAGCTGTCATAAAAATAGGCTCAGGCATGCCAACCGAAGAATGCATAAATGGCAATGCTGATGCTTTAGCACAATATGCAAAATTGGCACAGAATCATGGCCTGGTTCCAATTGTCGAGCCAGAAGTTCTTATGGATGGCAATCATTCAATAAACGAATGTTTTAATGCATCAGCTAACGCCCTTTCAAGTTTATTTAATTCTTTAAAGATGCATGAGGTAAATCTTAAAGGCGTTTTACTTAAACCAAGCATGGTAACTGCAGGCTCATTAGCAGAAACGCAGGCAAGTCCCCAAGAGGTTGCTGAACTTACTATTAAGTGCCTTAAAGAAAATGTTCCATCTGAAGTTCCAGGAATCACTTTTCTTTCTGGAGGCCAAACCGAAATCCAAGCAACAGAACACTTAGATCTTATGAATAAAATTGGAGGCTTTGATTGGAAATTAAGTTTTTCTTACGGAAGAGCATTACAAGCAGGAGCCCTTAAGGCTTGGTCAGGAAAGCCTGAAAATAAATTTATAGCCCAAGATGTGCTCTCACATAGAGCTAAGATGAATAAATTAGCTGCTCTTGGTGAGTGGAATAGTGAGCTTGAATACTGAATTTATAAGAATTTAACCCATTTTTCGGAGAATTTGATGGAAATTAAGCACATATCAGTATTTTGTGGTGCACACAAGGGCAATAATCCACAATATGAGGATGACGCAAAGACCGTTGCCAAACTAATAGCTGAGAACGGAGCGCATGTTGTATTTGGTGGAGGCAATGTTGGCCTTATGAAGGTTGTATCTGACACTGCCCTTGATCATGGAGCCGAGGCGCTAGGCATCTCATTAAGGTCTTTATATGAATTAGAATTAGTCAACCCAAGAATTGATGAAGTTGTTGTTGCTGAAACTCTGCTAGATAGAAAAGATGTTTTTATGGATAGATCCGATGCATTCATAGTTCTTCCTGGAGGCGTTGGGTCATTAGATGAACTTGCAGAAGTTATGGCAAGCAATCAGCTTGGAATTATCAACAAGCCAGTGGGTATTTTAAACACAGCAGGTTATTACGATCATCTTCTTGCGTGGATGAAGAAAGCAGTAGATGAGGGTTTCATAACTAAAGCAAATTTTGATGACTTAATAATTGCCGACAACCCAAAGGATCTCATTGATGGTATTTTTGCCAACAAAAGGCCGTCTGATTCCGATTGGACAAACAGGCTTGGCTTATAACTATTTATCTTTACTAATAAGAAGGCCTAATTCAAATAGAATCCACATTGGAATTGCTAAAAACAATTGTGAAAAAATATCAGGCGGCGTGAGAAGCATGCCTAAAACAAAAAACAATAAAATCAGATAAGGTCGTGAGTTTGCTAGCGAAGATTTTTTGGTTATTCCTGCGCTGACTATTAAATATGTGGCTATAGGCATTTCAAACGCTATACCAAATGCAAAAATTAATTTAATTACAAAGCTCAAATACTGTGAAATATCTGTCATAACAACCACAGAGTCTGGAGCTATGCCTATGAAAAAAGTAAAAATTATTGGACAAACAATAAAATAAGCAAAACAGGCTCCAAGAACAAATAATGCGACAGTAGACAGCATTAATGGACCAGCGAATTTCTTTTCATTCGCATAAAGTCCAGGAGAGATAAACATCCAAATCTCATAAAAGAAATATGGCATAACAACCAATGCTGCTGAAAATATAAGTAGCTTGAAAGGCGCCATAAATGGTGAGGTTACTTGGGTAGCAATCATAGAGCTTCCCTCAGGCAGAGTGTTAATCAAAGGACTTGCTATAAAATTATAAATTTCAGATGCAAAGGGCGCGCCTATTAGAATAGCTACACCTAATAAAATGACGACTCTTATAAGCCTTTTCCGAAGCTCTATAAGATGTGATGAAACATTCTCGTTAGTCACTTTTATTTTTATCTCCATTCAAATCAAGCTCTTCCATGCGCATTTCATTGAATACATCTTTCTTTATTTCCTCAGTGCCAATTTCAGCCTCCAAATCATTTTTGAATTTTGATACTTGCTTTTGGATTCTTTTATAAATTTTGATTACAAATTTAATAACTGTTGGCAATCTCGACGGACCAATGACAAAAAGCCCAACAACCAATATAAAAATAATTTCTAAAAAACCTATTTGAAACAAAGTTATTCTTCTTTTTCTGAATCTTCTTTAATGCCTTCTTTAAAGCCTTTTACAGCTCCTCCGAGGTCAGAACCGATATTTTTTAATTTACGAGTGCCAAATATAAGACCCACGATAAGAAGTATAATTATTAGTTCTTGCCATCCAAAACCCATAGGGTGCTCCTAAATTATTTTGAAAAAATTATCAAAATAGTTGTGACTATTATAGCAATTCCTATTAGCCTTATGATTAATTTTTCTTTTTCTAGTCTCGCTTCCATAATCTTGATCAATTGAGCATTTTCTTTCCTATGGTGAGAATGATTGCTTAACTCATCCAATGCATCAAACAGCATTTTTGGAACCTCAGATGTTTTTATCAAAATATCTTCTTTATTTTCAATAAGAAACTCTTTTAATTTTTGAGGACTAAACTGTTCTGCTAGCCATCTATCTAAGTATGGTTCCGCAATGCCCCAGAAATCTAGTTCAGGATAAATTTGTCTTCCCATTCCCTCTATATGAATTAGTGTTTTTTGCAATAACACCAGAGACGGTTGAATAGATAGGCCAAAGGGTCTTGTGCTTTGAAATAGATATAGCAACAACTTGCCAAACTCAATCTCAGAGAGCGGCTTTTCAAAAATTGGTTCGCAGCAGGCCCTGAGAGTATTTTCAAGATCTATCTTATTTGAAGATGAGTCTACCCAGCCTGATGAGATAAATAACTCTGCCAAGGATTGATAGTTTTGTTTTAGAACTGATTGAAGCATTCTTGCAAGCACATACCTTTCTTCGTTTGTAAGGGAGCCCGATATGGCACAATCTATTGCAATATATCCTGGGTTATTAGGATCTGATTTAGATACAAAGATATTACCAGGATGCATGTCAGCATGGAAAAAGTTATCTCTGAAAACTTGATTTAAAAAGATCATTACACCATTTTCTGCAAGCTTCTTTTTATCAATACCAAAACCCTCTATCTGTTTTATATCAGTGCATGGGATTCCATCAATTTTTTCTGAGACCATTACCTTAGAGGTAGTTAAATCCCAAAATACTTCAGGGATATAGAGCTCTTTTGAATCAATAAAGTTTTTTCTTGTGAGGTTGCTATTTGAAGCCTCTAATCGAAGATCCAATTCTCTAAGGATTGTTGATTCATAATCTTTTACAATTTCAATTGGCTTAAGCCTATCTGATTCTTTGTATAAGTATTTTGTTAATCTTGCTGCAGCTTTTAAAGCTCTAAGGTTTCTTTTAACGTCTCTCTCTATATTAGGCCTTAGCACTTTTATAACGACTTCTTTTCCATTCTTAAGTGTTGCCTCATGTACTTGCGCAAGAGAAGCGGCAGCTAGTGGCTCCTCTTCAAAGCTTAGAAATAAATTATCAACAGTATCGCCTAATTCTTTCTTTACAATCTGTTTAAGTTGCTCAACAGCAAATGGCTTACAATTATCTGTTAAAGACTGCAGATCTTTTGCGGTGGCGTGATCTAAAATATCTGTTCTTGTTGATAACAACTGGCCGAATTTTATAAATATTGGCCCTAGCGATTGAAGATATTCAACAGCCTTTTTGCCATTTGGAGAAAAGAACATTTTATTTCTAATACCCAATACTCCTATTCTAAGGAGCTCATATATCAAAATAATAAAATTCATATCGTTTTTTCCATTTCCAATCTATCTACTCTAATACTAAGCTCTCTCAGCTTTGAATGAACAAAGTCAGGTCTGTTATCAGGCTTTTTTTCTAAAGCTTTTATTGATTTATATACTTGTGATGAAGCAAAAGCAGCATAACTTCCTAAGTACTTTTCTGTTAAATAAATTAAATCAACTTCAGATTTAATCACCAAGCCTAAGAAGACTATAGCAATTTCTTCGTCTCCAATAATCATTTGTTTATTTATCTTTTCTTTAAGTAATAGTTCTAATAAATCTTTTGATGACGCTTTGATGAAGAATTGAGGGCTGTCGATTTTTGAGAAGCTTACCTCTTTTTTATTGATATCGATATCAAAAAATAGCTCTTTATGTTTATCAATCTGCAGGCCAAATTTAATTGGATATAGTTCATTTAAAGAAGCACGAGTATTAGGAGAAGACTCCTCAAGATCTTGAAGGATTTTTGATACAGAGTTGCTTAGGCTATTTTTTATCAGCGACATGTATTGCAACTATTCCATTTAATAAATTATAAAATTTACAACTTAAAAAGCCTGAATTAAGTATTAAGCCCTTTAGCTCCTCTTGATCAGGATGCATTCTTATAGACTCTGCTAAATATTGATAGCTATCACTATCTTTTGCAAGAATAGACCCTAGCTTAGGCAGTATATTGAAAGAGTACCAATCATAAATTTTTGAAAAAGTTTTATTTTTTGGTTTTGAAAACTCTAGTACTAATAACTTGCCATCATCTTTGAGGCACCTTTGCATTTCTTTAAGCCCATTACTTTTGTTTGTAAAATTCCTTAAACCAAACCCAATAGTTATAATGTCAAAAGCATTATCTTCAAAAGGCAAAGCCTCTCCATTTAGCTGACAAAAGTGCGTATTCTTAGCAAAGCTCTCATTTATAGACCTATCTCTCCCCTCGCTAAGCATTTCCATATTAATATCTGTCATAAATACTTCGCATGTTGGATGATCTTGAGAAATTAATTTCGTAATATCGCCAGTACCACTCGCAATATCTAGGACCTTGCTATTTTCAGAAATCTCAGCAAGCTCAACCATTATCTTTTTCCAAAGCCTGTGCATGCCCATTGACATTGCATCATTCATAACATCATAGCTTTCAGCGACTGACGAAAATACACCTCTTACATGCTTTTGTTTATCTTCCTCATTTACTTCTTTAAAACCAAAATGCGTTTTATTGCTCACCTAATTCCTCATCTCTAAATTTAATAAAGTTATTGTATCTTGTCGGATATATTTTATGTATTTTTACTTCTTCAATGACTGCACATCCCTCATCATTCAAATGCTTGCAATTTCTGAATTTACAATTTTCTGATGCGGCATATATCTCTTCAAAGCCCTTTATTATTTCTTCTCTATCCCAGCCGTCTATTGGCAGATCTCTAACTCCGGGAGAATCAATTATTTTGGTATTCTTTTCAAGTTCATACATTGTTGAGATAGATGTTGTATGCACTCCCTGATTGTTGGAAAGCTCACTTGTTTTGATTAATTTTCCAGTAAGAGATGAGGTAAGGGTTGATTTGCCGGCACCAGAATTTCCAACAAACATTACACTTTTATCATTAATGTAACTTTTGAGATTATCTAAATTTTTATTATTTTTTGCTGAAACTTTTAAAATATCTATTTCTAAAGCTTCATAGATTTTTATCTTATTAAGAAAATCTTCGCTAAGATCTAAGTCAGTTTTATTAATAATAATAAATGGATTAATTTTTGATAAAAGCGAAGTAAGTAGCCACTTATCAATGAATTCTGTTGATGTTTTTGGTTCGCATGTAACCAAAATACCAATATTAGTAATATTTGCCGCAATAGTTTTATCTTTTTGTTTAGCTTTACGAGAAAGGGCCGAGAGCCTTTTTTCTCTAGATACTATTATTGCTTTGTCTTCCTTGCTATCGCCAACTTTTTGAATTGTTACTTTATCACCAACAACAACATCTTTTATAGCAAAACATGGTATGAGTTCGCCTTTAACATTTACCAAACAGGTGTTTGTGTAAAACTCTACAACATATCCAGTTTGAACTTTTTTCATATAAAGCACAAAATACACCAAAGGAGCAAATATAAAAAGGCATGAAAACACAACAATCACGAGATAACCTTGTATGGATAGACTTAGAAATGACAGGTCTGGATCCAGATAAAGAAAAAATTATTGAAATTGCAACACTAATCACTGATTCTCAACTGAACATTATTGCTGAAGGACCTAATTTAATTATAAATCAACCTGAATCTCTGCTAGACCAAATGGATGAATGGAATAAAAATCAACACGGCTCATCTGGATTGATTGATGAAGTTAAGAAAAGCAATATAACAATGCAAATGGCAGAAATTGAGACTTTGGAGTTTATTTCTAAGTATGTTGGACACAAGCAGTCACCGATGTGTGGGAATACAGTTTCTCATGACAGAAGATTTCTTATAAGACATATGCCAAGATTAGAAGAGTATTTTAATTATAGGCATATCGATGTTTCATCATTTAAAGAGGTCGCAGTTAGATGGATGAATGGGGCTCAGGTATACGAAAAGAAAGGGTCTCATCGAGCAATGGGAGACATCAAAGAGTCTGTAGGAGAACTAGCTTTCTATAAGGATTTGTTTCTACCAGACCAGTAAATAGAATTACTTATTTGCAGGTTGGATATTTAATGGAAAAGGGCTAACTTTGTCTTTATTCTTTTTTATTTTAGCCTCACCGCCCTCTTTAACCTCATCTATTCGGAGTATTGCATTAATTGGTATATAACTTCTCTCAACTTCAGAAAACTCATTTTTTAATTTTTCAGAAGAAGGGTCAACTACTAGCTGTTTATCTTTATTAAATATATACTCCTCAACCTCAATGAAACCGTACATATCGCTTTGATAGATTTGTTTAGCAAAAACCTCATAAATTTCGCCAAGCTGGATAAAAATTATCTTGTAAACACTTTTCATATTCATAATACTTAATTATATGGGAACGAAACTTTATATTAAAACCTTCGGATGTCAAATGAACGAATATGATTCCGATAAAACGGTTGATATATTAAAAGAAAAAAAGGATGTATCAGTTACAGACAATCCAGAAGACGCAGATATCATTTTATTAAATACATGCTCAATTAGAGAAAAGGCTGAAGAAAAAGTTTACTCTGACCTAGGTAGAATTAGGAAGCTAAAAGAAAAGAACCCTAATTTGAAAATTGGTGTTGGTGGATGTGTTGCCACTCAAGAGGGCGAAAATATAAAAAAAAGAGCCCCATATGTTGATTTGATATATGGACCACAAACACTTCATAAAGTTCCAGATTTATTAGATATTAAAAAAGAAAGCGGCATAAAAGCAATAGATATAACATTTCCTATTGAAGAGAAATTTGATTCATTGCCTGCGCCCTCTTCATCTGGCCCCACTAGCTTTGTATCAATAATGGAAGGATGCTCAAAGTATTGTTCCTTTTGTGTTGTTCCTTATACAAGGGGCGATGAAGTTAGTAGAAAGCCTGAGCAAATATTTGATGAGATAGCTAGACTTGCCGAACAAGGTGTATCAGAAATAACTTTTATTGGTCAGAATGTTAATTCATATCTTATGCCCTATAACGGAAGGATGTTAAGACTCTCGGATTTAATTGAAATAGCTAGCAATATTGATGGAATTGAAAGAATTAGATATACAACATCTCATCCTTTAGACATGACAGATGATCTAATAGAGGCATATAGGTCGGTTCCTCAGCTGGTTAGTCAACTCCACCTTCCAGTCCAGTCTGGGTCAAACGAAATCCTTCAAAGAATGAAGAGAAATTATACAGTTGAGCATTTTATAGATATTGTTAATAGAATTAAAGAAATTAGGCCTGAATTAAGGGTTTCGTCAGATTTTATTGTAGGTTTTCCTGGAGAAACACATGCAGATTTTCTTAAAACTATGGAGTTAGTAAATTATATTAAATTTGATTCATCTTTTAGTTTTATATACTCACCAAGGCCTGGAACTCCGGCTACTAAGTTAGAGGATCCAACCTCAATGGCAGAAAAGAAAGAGAGACTCTCAACGCTTCAAGCAGCACTTAATGCCTTTCACCAAGAACAAAGCAAAGACATGATAGGAGGCATTGAAAAATGCCTTGTAACAGGCGTTGCTAAAAAAAGTCCAGACCAGCTTCAAGCAAGAACAGAGTGCAACAGAGTTGTTAACTTTGATTTTAATGAGCTCGGTCTTATTGGAAAAATTGTTGATATAAAAATTGAAGAAGCGCTGGCTAACTCTTTACTTGGATCACTTCATGTTATTTAGGTGTAAAATTATTAATTAATGCAAAATAATCAAAATTACCTCAAAAATATTTCTTTAGAGCCTTCTAATGCATCGAGAATAGCTGCTTTTGTTGGTGAGCTAAATGGCAATCTTAAGCTGGTTGAAAAAACATTTGAGGTTAAAATTTTTCATAAAGGGGATGAGCTTAAGATTCAGGGAGATACAAAAAACGTTAAACATGCATCTGATGCAATTCTTGACTTATATAACTTAACAAATAAGAGCATAGAGCTTAGCAAGGAGGCAGTGCATTTATGTGTTCAGTCACACCTAAACCTAAGTATTGGACAAGAAACTTCAATAGATGCTTTTTCTAATGTTGAAATAAAAACACCAAGAAAAAATATCAAAGCAAGGGGAAAAAACCAGCAAGAGTACATAAAAAAAATATATTCAAAAGAATTAGTGTTTGGAATAGGCCCCGCAGGAACAGGAAAAACCTTCTTGGCTGTTGCCGCCGCAGTTGATGCTTTGCTTAATGAGCGAGTAAATAGATTAGTTTTAATAAGGCCGGCCGTTGAGGCTGGAGAAAAACTAGGATTCTTGCCAGGTGACCTCTCTCAAAAAGTTGATCCCTATTTAAGACCTTTATACGATGCCCTATATGAAATGCTTGGCATGGAAAGAGTAAATAAATTGCTTGAAAAAGAGATTATAGAAGTTGCTCCATTGGCCTACTTGAGAGGAAGGACTCTTAATAATTGTTTCATCATAATGGACGAAAGTCAGAACACCACAAAAGATCAAATGAAGATGGTTCTCACCAGAATGGGGTACGGATCTAAGGCAGTTATCAATGGCGATCTAACACAAATTGATTTACCTAAAAACATAACTTCTGGATTAAGTCATGTGCTTAATGTAATGAATGATGTTAAAGAAATAGGAGTAACAGAATTTAATTCTAGTGATGTTGTTCGGCATCCTTTGGTCAGAAAAATTATCGATGCCTATAAAAAATTTGAAGATAAGCATAATTCGTGAAGTCGTTATTAGTTTTTGATGATAGTGGATTGTTGCAAGAGGATGTTGTTGCAAGAATGTGTCTCATTACCAAATCTATTCTCATTGATGAAGGTCAAGAAGACTCTATGGTGAATTTGAAAATTACAGACACAGATGAAATTACCCATTTAAATCATACCTACAGAGCCAAAAACAAATCAACCAATGTTTTATCTTTTATAAATGATGATGTTTCAAAAGACATTACCAATAATTTAGGTGATATTGCTATTTGTTATGAGTATGTTGAAAAAGAGGCAAAAGATGAGGGCAAAAATTTAAATGATCACTTAATACATATGCTTGTTCATGGTTTATATCATATACTAGGATATGATCATGAGAATAATGAAGGCGCGTCAGTCATGGAAGCCAAAGAAATCAATAAACTCAAAGAGTTAAATATAAAAAATCCTTACTTATAGAATGAATCAAAAACTAGAAAAAGAAGAATCCCAGCCTCCGTCGGGAATTTTTACAAGAATAAAAAAGTATTTTAGAAACCCCTTTTTTATAAAGACACAAACTGTTGCAGAAGTTACCGACTTCCTAAAAGATGCAGTTGTCCAAAACATTATTGATAAAGAAGCTGAATCTATAGCGAATAAAGCCATAAGACTTGGCTCTACAACAGTCAAAGAAATCATGGTTCCTAAGGTTGATATGATCACTATTGGATTAAAAGAGGATACAAAAATTATTATAGAAAGAATAATTAATTCTGGTCACTCTAGATATCCTGTTTTGGGAGAGGATAGGGATGAGGTAAGTGGAATACTTCTCGCTAAAGATATTTTGCCAAAAATAGTTGGCGGAAGCATGGATTTTTCTATAAGTGAGATGCTGAGAGAGCCAAATGTAGTGCCTGAAACTAAAAAAGCAGATGCCCTGCTTGAGGAATTTAAAAAAGATCGTTCTCATCTTGCTGTTGTAATAGATGAATACGGGTCTATTTCTGGGCTAGTAACAATAGAAGATATTTTAGAAGAGCTTGTGGGGGAGATTGAAGATGAGCATGATGTTGATGAAGAGGAGATAATCAAATTATCAAATAACACATACTCTGCTGATGCGAAGGTCGAACTGGAAGTTTTCATTGATTATTTTGATATTAATATAGACCCAATGAGTGTTGATGCTGAAACTTTGGGGGGCTTTATTATTTCAACTCTTGGCGTGCTGCCGAAGTCTGGCGATGAGATATCTATTGATGGGTTAAAAATTATAGTTTCTGATGCAGATGCACGTAAAATAAACAAGGTGTCCATTAAAGTCGATTAATGAACTTAAAGACTTATGCAACCCCATTCATATTTGGTCTCATTGGAATATTTTCTTTTGCACCCTACTCTATTAAACCTTTAATATTCTTTTCTTACGCCTACCTAATAAGAGAACTTGTTTTTGCAAATAATCATAGATTCATAAAATTACTTTTGTGGTCAATTGGTCATTGGGGTTTTGGAATGTCGTGGTTAGTAGTAAGTGTTTACTATTACGGAGAAACAACTATATTAATATCTGCACTTATATATATAATACTTGTTATATTGCTATCGGGAGTCTTTTCAGCTCCATTGTATTTCTTATCATTAGCTCAAATTCAAGATCAACCAAAGCATAAAATTTTTAATATACTTGCAATAGTCAGTGTTTTCATTGTGAATGAATGGACCATGAATTATTTATTATGGGGAATCCCATGGTTAATTTCTGGGCTAACCCTTATCGATACTTTTGCTCAGAAAGTCTATCCATTTTTAGGAGTAACCGCCGCATCCTTTTTGGTTTATTTAATAGCTGCATTTATTGCAGCCTCATACAAGAGCAATAAAAAATTATTTTATGTTTATTCAGCAATTTCTTGTATTTTTTTGATCCCTTTTAATGAACCAATTAAAAAGAATAATATAAATGATTTGTCATTCTCTATAATTCAACCTTCCACAGACCCATTTTTAAAATATGAAGATGGTTATGCTGAGAAGATTGAAGATAATATTTATAAGTTAGTTGCAAAAACTCCAGAGGATACTGAATTAATAATACTTCCAGAAGCAGAACTTCCATACTCTTATCAAGATAATAGGTTTATTAATTTCAGATTAAATGTTCCTGAAAATATTATTATGGGCTCATGGAGCTATGAGAAAGGGAAATTGTTTAATTCAATGATAAATTTATCAAATAATCATATATACAATAAGGTGCACTTGGTTCCATTCGGAGAATTTATTCCATTTAATGAGCAGTTAAGAGGCCTAATATCATTCTTTGATATGCCAATGTCGTATGTAAACAAGGGAAATAATACACAAATGCCTTTTCAATTAGAAAAAAAGGGTGAGCATGCTATTAGCCCCCTTATATGTTTTGACATAGCATTTAGTGAAACTGTAAGAAAAAGTAACATTAGTTCTAAATTTATAGTTAACATCTCAAATGACACATGGTTTGGAAATTCTATTGGCCCATATCAGCATCTAGATATAGCAAGAATAAGGGCAATTGAAAATAATAAGTGGTTAATAAGATCAGCAAATGACGGCATCTCGGCTATTATTGATAATAATGGGACAATAGTTGATAAATTATCTAAGGGAGAAAGAGGCGTGCTGAATGGCACATTGCAATTTATAGATGAGCCCTCATTTTATTCAAAATTTGGTCATGGAATGATTTTAATCTTATCAAGCTTGATTTTAGGCATATGCGCTATAATTAATTTATGCAAAAAGCATTTATCTTAACCCTTTTTTTTCTTGCAAACCTTAGCTTGTCTGATGAACTTAGAATTGAGATTGATATTAGTAATCAAAGGCTATATGTAATCCAAAATAGCGCTCAAACACATAGCTTTGCTATCTCATCATCAAAATATGGCGAAGGAAGCACAGCAAATTCCTTCAAAACACCATTGGGAAAACATTCTGTTAGAACAATGATTGGTGAAAACGTACCAAAAAACACTATTTTTATATCAAGAATTAATACCAAGAGACAGGCTGATATTATTGAATCATTTAATGATTCTTCTGATGATTATGTCACCTCAAGAATTATATGGCTTACCGGGGAAGAGCCTGGTTTTAATAGCGGGGAGGGCATTGATTCATACAATAGGTATATTTATATCCATGGCACTCATGAAGAGGGCCTAATAGGGTCAAAAGCCTCGCATGGATGCATTAGAATGTTCAATGATGATGTAATAAAGCTATATGGTATGATAAAAAAAGGAACAAAAGTCAATATTTTTATCTAAAGTTATTATTTAGAAGTTCTTATTACCTATTGATGGGCTTTTGAAGCTAAGCATTTCTTCTCTATCACTGCCATCTGGAGCATTTCCAAGCTTACCATTTTCTTCTGATAGCTTTAAAAGTAATTTAGATGGTGAAAACGATGCATCTCCAGTAAAATCTTTATATTTATTTAATCTCTTAACCACTTCTTGAAGACCAAGTGTATTTGCATGATGCATAGGACCACCTCTCCAAATAGGGAAGCCATATCCATTAATATAAACAACATCCATATCTACAGCTCTCTGCGCTACACCCTCTGAGAGAATTTGAGATCCCTCATTAACCAAAGACAATATACATCTATCAACAATTTCAGCATCAGATATCTCTCTTCTTTCAATTCCGTTATCAGATGAAACCTTTTTATATATTTCTTCATTTTCAGGAGCAGGAATTGGTGCTCTGGAGCCTTCTTTATAATTATAGAACCCCTTACCATTTTTTTGCCCAAATTTTCCTTGTTCACAAAGCTCATCACCAATTTTTGCTGCAAGAGGAGCATCACGATCGCTTAACTTTCTTGCTCTCCAGCCTAGATCAAGACCAACAAGGTCTAGCATTCTAAATGGTCCCATGCTCATACCAAATGATTCTAAGGCTTGGTCAACTTGATGAGGTAGAGCTCCCTCAAGAAGAAGCATGTTAGCTTGCGTTGTATAACCTGAAAGCATTCTATTGCCAATGAAGCCCGGAGCATTTAAAGAAACCACAGATGCCTTTTTAAGCCTCTTTCCAAGAGCCATAATTGTTGCCAATGTTTCATGGCTTGAATCTTCCCCTCTTACAACTTCAAGCAATCTCATGATGTTTGCAGGACTAAAAAAGTGAGTACCAACTACTTTATCAGGCCTATCTATAGCTGAAGCTAATGAATCTATATCAAGACCAGATGTATTAGAAGCCAATATAGCTTCTTTATTAACTATTTCATCAAGATTCTTAAATATAGAAGTTTTCAATTCTAGATTCTCATACACTGCTTCAACAACTATATCCACGTCATGGATCTCTTTATACTCTAGACCAGATGTTATTAGGCTAAGAACAAAATCTTTTTGTTCTTCATTTATCCTGCCTCTTTTTACCATAAACTCGTAATTGCTTTCTATGACGCCCATTCCTCTTTTAAGATTGTCAGCATCTTGATCAATAATATGTACAGGGATTCCAGCATTGGCAAAACACATAGCAATGCCACCACCCATTGTTCCCGATCCAATGACCGCTGCTTTCTTAATATTCTTTATCTCTGTATCTTTAGGAACATCCAAGATTTTGGATGCAGCTCTTTCGCCAAAGAAGATATGGATCATTGCCTCTCTTTGAGGGTGGAGAAGGCACTCTAAAAAATATTCACCCTCTTTTTTAAGGCCTTCATCAAAATCATCCAAGTGGATAGATGCTTCAACACATTTAATAATTTGTCCTGGCGCAAACTGTCCTTTTCTTGTTTTGGCTGCTAATGCCTTTGCCTCTATTAATATATTTTCTGAGGCTCTGGCTTCAATGATTTTTTCGTTTAAATCTCTAACTTTTGGGTGAGAATCAATGCTTTCAGCCCTTTCTAGGGCAAATTTTATTGAATCTTCAACAACATTATCAGACAAACTATCAACAATACCTAAAGAAAAGGCTTTTTTTGCTGAAATATGTGATCCTGAGATAATCATTTTCAATGCTTCTGCAGGGCCAATAAGTCTCGGAAGTCTTTGTGTCCCCCCTGCGCCTGGTAGTAGGCCTAAATTGACCTCAGGAAGCCCAACAAAGGCATCTTTGGAGGCTATTCTGTAGTTACAGCAGAGAGCAGTCTCTAAACCTCCTCCTAGTGCTAGGCCATTGATTGCTGCTACCACAGGCTTAGTTGAAAACTCAATTTTTTTGAAAACATCATTAAGGCTATGGCCTTCCCCAGCTCCACCAAACTCTGATATGTCAGCACCAGCTATGAATGCTCTTCCTTTGCCTGTTATTACAATTGCTTTTACGTCTGGATCTGCTTCAGCCTTAACCATTCCTTCATAAGCGCCATTTCGAACCCCCTCGCTTAAAGGATTAACCGGAGGATTATCAACTGTTAAGACCGCAACTTTATTAATAACTTCGTATAAGACATTCCCTTTCATTTTTCCCCCTAATATTAATTCTGCATTATACATAAAAAAAATTAATTTTTATTTATAAAAAGTATTGATAATTGATTATAAATATTTATAATGATGCTCTCAGCAATTCTCTCCCCCCTAAAGTAGGTTGCTGAATCCTCTGAAATTTTTGGAGGGCCCCTATGCCCTCCAAGATTTTTTAAATAGATTAAGATATAATATGAATAAGTTTAAAGACACATTTGAAGTTTTATTTTTAGTAACGCTATTCGTTTCATCAGTTTTAGCTATTACGCCAACTGTCTAACCACTTAACTTATTTATAATATTTATATGAAAAAAATCTATCTACTGCTATTTCTATCATTTCCATCTTTAGCATGCTCAGAATTGCTAAACACTGATATGAGAAAGCTAGATTCAGCTGAAAGCTTGAATTTATGTGAATATAAAAATGATGTAATACTTGTTGTCAATGTCGCCAGCAGATGTGGATTTACTTATCAATACGAAGGACTTCAAGCCTTATACGATAATTATAAAGATAGGGGTTTTACTGTTTTAGGCATCCCATCAAGAGATTTTCTCTTTCAAGAATACAGAGATGAAAAAGATACTGCAGAGTTTTGTTCAACAGAATATGGGGTTGAATTTCCAATGTTTGCAACAACAAAGGTAACAGGAAAAAAAGCCCATCCTTTTTATAAAAAACTTACAGCTCAAAGCGGCATATCCCCAACATGGAACTTTAATAAATATTTAATTTCTAGAGAGGGTGTTGTCACAGATACTTTTGATAAGAAGATTGAACCAAATTCATTAGAGCTATTGTCTAGAATAGAATCTTTGCTTTAATTTCCTAGGCAATAAATACAGTCTTAGGCTTATTTATTGCAAATATTCCGTTATCCACAACACCTGCAATTGAATTTAAACTCATTTCCATTTCTAGGCTATCAGATAAATCAAGCCCCTTAACATCAATTATTTGATTTCCCTGGTCTGTAATAAAGGACTGCCTATATATTGGAGTTCCTCCCATAGATACTATTTTTCTAGATACCAAACTTCTGCTTTCAGGTATGACCTCAATAGGCAAAGGAAATTTACCAAGCTGCTTAACAAGTTTTGACTCATCAACGATACAAATAAAATGATCGGATGCTGATGCAACAATTTTTTCTCTGGTATGAGCTCCACCACCACCTTTTATTAATGATTTATCATCGGCAACTTCGTCAGCGCCATCAATATAAAAAGCTATTTCTCTAATATTATTAAGGTCATAGACAATGATGCCTGCTTCCTTAAGAAGTGCAGTAGATCTTTCTGAGCTAGAGACAGCGCCTTTGAATAAATGTTTATATGCTTTTAATTCTTCTATAAAAAAATTGACGGTTGTGCCCGTTCCTATGCCAAGAATCATTTCAGAAGATAATTTTCTATGTAAATATTCAATTGCTTGTTTAGCAACATTTATCTTTGAGCCACTCATGCAGTTATAATACAAGAAAAATACATTTTAAAAATAATGTTGAGAATAAAAATTAAAAAAACTGGAAGCTACAACAGCTCTAAAAAATATATTGATCTTATTGAGAAGGCATCTGTCTATGATATTGCTATTAACTCACCAATAACGTTTGCTCCGAATATATCTCAAAAAGAAAAAAATAAGATTTTTTTAAAAAGGGAAGACTTACAACCAGTTTTTTCATTCAAGAATCGCGGTGCTTATAATAAAATAGTAAATTTGACGTCAAAGCAAAAAAATGCCGGAGTTATTGCTGCATCAGCAGGGAATCATGCTCAAGGTGTTGCTGTTTCTTGTAAAAAACTAAAAATTAATTGCTTGATTGTTATGCCAATAACAACACCAGAAATAAAGGTAAAGGCTGTAAAACGACATGGAGCAAAGGTACTTCTCCATGGAGACAATTATGATGCTGCTGTAAAAGAAGCTAAAAAGATTGCTAAAAGTAAAAACTTTGCTTTTGTGCATCCGTTTGATGATAAATACACAATTGCAGGCCAGGGAACAATTGGTAAAGAAATCTTAGAATCTGATCAAGAGCTTGATGTTGTTTTTGTTCCAGTTGGAGGAGGGGGTCTGCTTGCTGGTGTCTCTGCATGGATATCTCAGAAGGCAAAGAAAGTTAAACTTATCGGAGTTGAAGTTGAGGATTCTGCATGTCTCGCAGAAGCCATTAAAGCAAATAAAAGAGTTAGGCTTAAAGAAGTGGGCTTATTCGCAGATGGCGTTGCAGTTGAGCAAGTTGGAAAAAATAATTTTGATGTGATTAAAGAATGCGTAGATGAGGTTATTACGGTTAGTGTTGATGAGGTATGCGCTGCGGTAAAAGATATATTTGAAGACACAAGGGTATTATCAGAGCCAGCAGGAGCTTTAGCCCTGGCTGGTCTAAAGACATACTCAAAGAAAGTCAAAGGCAAAAACCTTCTAGCAATTAGTAGTGGAGCGAATGTTAATTTTCAACGATTAAGTTTTATTGTTGAAAGATCTGAGCTTGGTGAAGATAGAGAAAAAATATTGAGCATTCAAATCCCTGAAAAGCCTGGAAGTTTTATCAGGCTAGCAAAGATGTTTGGAAACTTTCAAATTTCTGAATTTAATTATCGAAAATCTTCTTCATCTTTGGCCTATGTGTTAGTAGGAATTAGAACAAATACTGATGCTTCATATGAAGCTCTAAAGAAAAGACTCAAGAAGCAAAAATATACCTTCGATGATTTAACAAAAAATGAAATTTCTAATGATCATCTGAGGCATATGGTTGGAGGAAGAATAAATCATTCTCTTAATCCAAATATTAAAGAGAGAATTTTTAGTACTGAGTTTCCTGAAAGGCCTAGAGCGCTTTTAAGCTTTCTTGAATCATTTGGGAGCAAATGGAATATCTCACTTTTTCACTATAGAAACCTTGGCTCAGCATTTGGAAAAGTCTTAATAGGCATAGAAGATGGTGAAAAAAATACATCTAAACTTATAAAACAGTTAGGTAAAACTAAAGTTTCTTTCTCAGAAGAAACTGAAAATAAAGCATATAAAAAATACCTTAGGTAATTAATATTTCAATCTAATTTTTATGGATATGGCTTCATTTGCTGGGTTGCTCCAAGCATCTTCAAATAGGTTTAAGAAATCATTATTTTCATTATCTAGAGATACATCACCGCCCTTTGAATAAATAAGATAGATATTTGAGAGAGGAGCAAATTCATATTTATAGCGCAACTGAAGGGCAGCTTGACCAATGCTAAAGGAGTCTATTCCATTTCCATTTTCTGATAAATAGCCCTGCTCATTAACAGATAAGCCTATGGGAGATTTAGATTTTAGGGCTATAAATTGAGATTTCAACCTTAACTCATGCTTTAGGCCTCTATACCAATTGAGATTAAAAGATATTTCTCTTCTTCCAAGGTCGCTAGATGAGAGCTGGTTTTGTTCTATCCATCTTAGCCACTCCTTTTCTTTTTTAGCTATTAGATTGATCCCAAATGTTAAGTTCTCATCAAAAGAATATTTGGCTCCAAGCTTATAAAACTCTTTCTTATATCCATTTGAGCCCCATGTTTTGTATTTCGGGGACTTATCAAAACTAATTCGCCAGTCATATTCAAAACTGCTAGATATAATCCCTTCATAATCAAGAGTGATGCTTTGAGAGGATTTAATTTTTGCAAACGGATAAATAGGATTTTTTCTTGTAATGGTTGTATTTTTTCCTGATGATTTAAATGTAAAGAAAGCATTAAACTTTGAACCATCTTTATAAAAATATTCTATCTGTGGGTTTATAAAAACTGGGTTAGTATTGCCATTAGTGTCGCCGCTGATTGACCACCAAACAGAAACTTCTGAAGAATTTAGACTTGAGTCGTTGCCATAATTTGTTTGTTGCTTAGAAGAGCGAGAGCTTAATTGGAAATAATCTGAATCTTTAAGATATCCAAAATCATTAAGATCTAAACTTTTATCAAAATACCTAAACGTTGTATTTGTACTTTGATCCTTATTTGGCCTATACCTTATAGATGACTTTAATCCATAACCAGTTGACTCATTAGTTCTAGATGATAAAAGAGTGGAAGTTAATCTAATTTTTTCAGTAAATATCTTATCGAAATCAAATGCATTTACTGTAGAGCTTTCATTTAAAAGTCTATTGCTTACATGAGTCACTACATGCCCAAAAGTTAAGTTATTTATATTTTTTCTTGATCTAATGGCAGTAAACTCTCTCCCAGTTGAATAAGTTTCATCAGATTCTTTTGCAATAAAAACTCCTAAATCTAGGTCATCTCTCTTTTCAGTTATTCGAAATGCATAATCTAAATCTGAATATAATTTTTCTGAGGCTTGGCAGGCTAGCTCATCATCAAATTTAGAGCAATCATAGTCTGGCGCAGCACCAATTCTTCGTGTGTTAATAACTGAAAATTTATCTCTATCTTTAATAGTAAATAGCGATTGATTCTCCGTAAAAAAAGCACGTTTTTCGCTTAAGAAAGTTTCTTGCGCTGAGAAATTTACAACCAAATCATCACTTTCGGCTTGCCCAAAATCTGGATTTATAGTCATATTAATTTGCCTACCAGTTCCAGTATTCCAGAAAATATCAGCACCTAGTCTATTTGTCTTAGAGTCCATGACCGAATCATTAAATGAAGAGGCATATGGAAAGATAGATAATTTTGATGCTGAAAAATTCTTTACGGAAACTTTAGACAGCCTTGAAAGAAATTTATTTCTTGAATATGAGCTTTTAATACTGCTGATCCAAATGTTTTCTTCATATATGTATCTACCGAACATTATCCTAATATCTCTTAGCTCGCCTTCATTTTTTGGTAGTGTAGTAACAGTCCAGGGGATAAAAAATTCTGAACTCCAGTAATCCTCACCCTTTGTGGTTAAACCACTCCAGTCACCATCCCAATCCCTGTTAAGATCATTTCCATTTGTAAAAGTACCATCAACTTGAGTGCCTGCGGAGCTCAGAGCAAATTCATAAGCCTCAACTCCATTATTACCAAAATCAATTACAACAACATTTGTGTCTGACTCATTTAAGATGTCTCGTGAAGATTTAATGCTTCGTAGTTTTTTTATATTTTGATAGTTTTTGAATGAGATAAAAATTCCTTCTTCATTTGAAATGAGACGGGCCTCTGTCTTTAAGGAGGGCTTATTTAATGAGAATGGATATACAGTATAAAAAACATCAATACTTTTTGAATCTTCCCACTCAGCGTCATTTATTACACCATCAAGCTCTACGGAATTGATATCGTTAGAGGTAAGTAAGATAATTAAAATTAAAAGTTTTTTCAAATTTTTTCTATAAGTCATTCGGCCAGCAATTTTATTGCTGAAGGTTATAAATGTAAAGTATATTTTACAATCTTAAATTGAAATTATAAATATTTTCTTCAGTTATAACCAGGCTATACCTCATATCATGAGACTCTTTAAATTCATCTGAAAGTATCTGATATTCATATGCCAACCCTATAGTTATTGGAGCATGTTCTATCTTATCTGAGTTAAAAATCCTATCAAAATATCCACCCCCATAACCAAGTCTATACCCAGAAGCATCAACCCCAACAAGTGGTATAACCGCAAGTGAGAGATCTAATGGATTTACAAAATCATTATTTATTAACTCAGGTATCCCATATTTGTTATTAACAAATTCTGGATTCAAAGGGCTTTTATTGAATGTCATCTTGTGATTTTCACCAACTTTTGGATAATAAACTTCTATTTTTCGTTTACATGCCTGTAAAAATATCTCATCAGTACTAATCTCACTTCTTATATTTTTATACAGCAGTATTTTTTCTGCATCATTAAAAATATCTGTTTTGATTAAACTTTCTTGAATTTTAATTTTAGAAGAATTTATAAACTCATCAGATAAAGATTGCCCCCGCTCTAAGAGTTGCTTTCTTAATCTATTTTTTTTCATAAATATACGGAGGCTAACAAACCAGATCACCGCCATGCATCTTACCTGAACCGAAAGGTCAGGTGGTGAATATCATTCTAAATCAGGCTTCCCTAATAGGTACTGCACAACAATAGAAGAGGAATATCACCTATTTATAAGTATCGGTTCAAATTTATTGATACATTAGCATGTGAACCAGAATGTATATCAATTATAAATTAGTTGATTAAATTGTTGAAGGAGAATTCTATAAAACAGATTCTATCCTTCTGATCAAATTATCAATGTCTCCTGCGCTAGCATTGTTGACTTGTCCAGGCGACCTTTCTCCATTAATAGCCTTATTTGCAAGACTTAATCCAGCAATAACTAGTGCATTTTGTTTATCAGAAATCTTGTCTAGTTCTTCGTTTAGCAAAGCAGCAGACTTAAGTAATTGTTCTTTCTCATCAGAAGGGCAAGAAAGGGTAAGGTCTCTTCCAAAAATTCTAAGCTGGACAGTTTCCATATTAGCCACCTGCTTTCACCCTTTCAATTTGGTCATTGAGTGAACGTATTTCCTTGTTTTGTAGCAATTTAGTTTTTTTCCACTCTCTTTCTTTATGAATATAAGAATCTATAATGCCTTTTTGCTCTTCAAATCTAACAATTAGCTCATCTAGCTTTTTTTCTAATAGTACAAGCGAATCATTATTATTTTCCATAATTTAGTTTAATTCTTATGGAATAAATAGGGAAGTTTGTTTTATAAAAGAGTAAAATAAATTATGGAAAAAAATATTTTTAAAGCTAGGCGAGAGGGTTTAACAAACGTTATACCCAATAATTCAGCTCTTATATTGAAAGGCGCTGAAAGTAAGTATAGGAATTCAGATACTGCATATGCATTTAGGCAGGACAGCAGTTTTTATTATTTTTCAGGCTTTTCAGAGCCCTCATCTGTAATGGTGCTGGTAAATGATAATAATAATATCTATTCAATAATTTTTGTTCCCATGAAAGATAAGGTTAAAGAAATATGGGATGGCTATAGAGCAGGGCCTGAAGGTGCCGTAAAAGATTATCTTTTTGATCAAGCGTTCAATAATTCAGATCTAGATAAAGAAGTGCCTGAGATACTAAAAGGTAAGCAGAAGCTCTTCTACTCTTTTGGTAAAGATCAGGATTTTGATAAAAAAGTTATTGAATGGACCAATATTGCAAATACAGCAGAAAGGCATAGCAAAACTATCGACATGGTAGATTCTACTTCATTAGTTGGAAATATAAGACTTATCAAAGATGATGCAGAGATTGATACATTAAAAAAATCATGTGAAATATCTGCTGATGCACATGTTGAAATCATGAAAACAATTAAGCCCGGCCAAACAGAGCAAGACGTTGAGACACAATACTTATATGAGTTTGCAAAAAGAGGCAGTAGGTTTCCAGCCTATACCCCAATTGTAGCTGGTGGAGAGAATGCATGTGTATTGCATTATGTAGAAAATAATCAACCACTGCATGATGGAGAACTAATCCTTGTTGATGCTGGCGGTGAATATGAGATGTATGCATCTGATATTACAAGAACATTTCCTGTTAATGGAAAATTTTCTAAGGAGCAGCGCGAAATCTATAATATCGTTTATAAGGCCAATCAAGAGGCAATCCAAGCAGTCCGCTCAGGTAATAATATTATGGAACCTCAGATAATATCAGAAAAGGTAATAACACGCGGATTAGTTGATTTAGGAATTCTCAAAGGTAATCCAGACGAGCTTTATGAAGCAGGCGCACATAAAGATTTTTATATGCATAAGGTTGGGCACTGGCTTGGACTAGACGTTCATGATGCTGGAGATTACATGGAGGGTGATGAATTTATGTCATATAAGCCTGGCATGGTAACCACAATTGAACCAGGAATTTATATAAGCAGTTCAGCAGACGTGGATGATAAGTGGAAAGGAATCGGTGTAAGAATAGAGGATGATATTCTTGTCACAAATGATGGTAATGTTAATTTAACTGAAAAAGTTCCATCCAACCCTGATGAAATAGAAGCATTGATGTCTTAAATAATGGATGCTCCTATTACTATATCGGGAGGCGGGCTAATAGGAAATTATATTTCTAGGAGACTCAAACGGTCAGGGATAAGAACACTCATTATTGAAAAAGGTGATAAACCCCAAGTATCATCAAGCTCTGTTAGAACAATAACCCTTAACCCAAGATCGGTTGAGCTCTTAAGACTTGAAGGCATTCAGATACAGTCAGCAAGTGTAAAAAAAATTCATGCATCAGATGGAAGCAGCTCTGGAAAAATAACATTTTCATCAGATGAGATTGGCTATAAGGAGCTGTCTTCTGTTGTGATGTTTGATGATTTAAATATAGCGCTACAAAAAGACAATATTGATAACACTTTATTTGACAGAGAGATAAGATCAATTGAATTAAATAAGAATTTAAACAAAACCGAAATAGTACTATCAGATTCAAGCAAGCTTTCATCCGAAATTCTAATTGCTTGCGATGGAAGAAATTCGAATGTAGCAAACCTATATAATTTTCATAACGTATCTAAAGACTACAAACAAACCGCTGCGACCTTCTTGGTTGAATCAGGCCATGATAGCAGTGAGGCGCATCAAATTTTTTCCGAGATTGGTATCTTTGCATATATGCCATCTCCAATTGAAAGCACCTATACAATTGTTTGGTCTATAGATAATTCATTATTAAAGAATATAAGCATCCAAGATTTTGTGAATAAAAATTTATCATATTTTGAAAAAAAGTTAGGACATAAAATGCGAATTTCTAGCGAGCTTTTAAGTTTTAATTTATCAAATCATTACTTTAAAGAATATATTAAAGATTCGGTTGTTTTAATAGCAGACGCAGCACATTCAATTCATCCATTAGCAGGACAGGGCGTTAATCTTGGTTTTGCCGACGCTGATATACTTTGTCAAAAAGTTGAGAATGCACACAGGCTTGGCTTTAGTCTTAATGAGCCAACCTTTTTAAGCAAATACTCTATTGAGAGAAAGGCCTTAAATCTTTTTATGCTTAAATCAATGGATATGCTCTTGGAAAGCTTTAGAGTTCGAAATGTTTATTTTAATCTTCTAAGAGGTTTGGGTCTAAAAAGCTTAAATAAATCAAAAATGATCAAGGCTTTTTTTATAAAAAGGGCCTCTGGTTAGAAACTACTTAAAGTATAGAGGTTTATACTTTTTCGCCTCTAGCTCTTATCTCTTTTAGAACCTGGCTAATGCCTTTTTTATCAATAATTCTCATACCTTTTGCAGACACTTTAAGATTAACAAACCTATTCTCAGATTCTACCCAAAACTTGTGGGCATGAAGGTTTGGAAAAAATTTTCTCTTAGTCCTATTCTTAGCATGAGAAACGTTATTCCCAGACTGAGGTATCTTTCCTGTTACTTGACATATTTTACTCATAGAAACGCGATTTTATAGATAAGTTGTTCACTTAGCAATACCATAGACATATTAATATTATGAAAGAAATATTTTTTTTAAGACATGCCAATTCTCCATGGGCAAACATGTCGCACTCAGATTTTGAGAGACCTATCGATGAGAAGGGCTACAAAGAACTAAGACTGCTATCTCATAGGATTTCAGAACAAAAATATTCTGTAGAGAAGATATTTTGTAGCCCATCGAAAAGAACATCTGAGACCACAGATTTAATTTCAAGTGAATTTAATTTTAATATTGATAACGTTAGGTATCTAAATTTTCTTTATTCAGGATCGGTAGATGATTTAATTAATTTCATTTCAGAATTAGACAAATCAATCAACTCCATATTGATAGTTGGGCATAATCCAATGATGCATGAGGCTATTCATATATTGACCAGAAAGAACATTGAAAATTTTGAACCTGCTACTTTATCCTTAATAAGTACAACCTCATGGACATCTATAAGAGAATCTAAGTTAAAATTCATAGTTAGCCCTAAAGATATTGAAAAATGAAAGAGATAGACATAAAGATTTTAAACCCATTAATTAAAGATAAAATTTCTCTTCCTGAGTATGGAACAGAAGGCTCAGGCGGCATGGACTTAAGAGCCTGCTTGGATAATAAAATCGAATTAGCGCCATCTGAGACTATTATGATACCTATGGGGTTTGCAATGCATTTAGCAGACAAGAGCCTAGCAGCACTTGTTATTCCAAGGTCAGGCCTGGGATCAAAGCATGGCATTGTTCTGGGAAACCTAGTTGGCTTAATTGATTCTGACTACCAAGGTGAGCTAATGGTGCCTGCATGGAATAGATCAGAAAAGAGCTTTACCATAAATCCAGGTGACAGGATTGCGCAAATGATTATTGTTCCAGTAGTGCAAGCAAAGTTTAATATCGTAGCTGATTTTGAGGAATCAGTTAGAGGAGAGAAAGGTTTCGGGAGTTCAGGTATAAATTGATTAAATTACTTCTTTTTACCAAATCTTTCTTCAAATTTTTGAACCCTTCCGCCAGTATCAATAATTTTTTGAGTACCAGTATAAAATGGATGAGAAGCAGAAGATATATCGAGGGGAAAGTAGGGGTAAGTATTACCATCTTCCCATTCTTTTGTTTGAGTAGTTTGAAGAGTTGATCGAATTAACCAGTGTTTATCAGCACTAGAATCATGGAACAAAACTTCACGGTATTCAGGATGTATATCTTTTTTCATAATAAAATCAAATTTGGATGAGAACTATAACAAAAAAACCTCTGTTTACAATGAAAAAATGAATTTTTTTTACTATCAAATAGCTATACCTTTACCGATTAAGGGAACTTTTACCTATAAAAGTAAAGTTTTTCTTAAAAATGGATCTAGGGCTCAAGTTTCTTTTAGAAATAAAAAAGTAATGGGGATAGTTATAAAACAAATAAAAAAAATACCAGAATATAAAGTAAAAGAAATTGTTGAAACTTTTCAAGAAAATCTAGTTTTTGAAAGCAATGAATTTGAATGTCTTATTTGGGCTTCAAAATATTATCATCATCCTATAGGAGACGTTTTCAGCACATTTATGCCAAAGCTCCTCAAAGACAATAAGAAGAGCTTAGAAACATCATCAAGCTTAGATGAGAATAAACATACTTATGAAATTAATTTAGAAAACAAACCCTCCAAACTTACAAAACAGCAACATAGCGCTATTAATAATCTTAAAACTACTGATTTTAATATCAACTTAATTAATGGAGTAACCGGCTCAGGCAAGACAGAGATTTATTTAGATTTAACTGAAAAAAAAATTAAAGAGGGAAAGTCTATTCTCATTTTAGTCCCCGAAATTAATTTAACACCGCAGTTATATAAAATATTTTCTGATAGGTTTGACGGCAGTGTGGGCTTATATCATTCCAAACAAACCCCCCTTCAAAGATTTAATGTTTGGAAGGGAGCAAAGAGCGGCGAGATAAGGATTGTTATCGGAACTCGCTCGGCGATTATGAATCCACTAAATAATCTTGGTTTGATAATCATTGATGAAGAGCATGATCAATCATTTAAGCAAACAGAAGGGTTCAAGTTTTCTGCGAGGGAGCTAGGAATTAAGCGTGCTCAGAAGATTGATATACCAATAATTTTTGGGTCAGCTACACCCTCGCTATCTCTTCTAAAGCTGGTTAGTCAGAATAAAGCCAATGAAGTTAAATTAACTAAGCGAGTTGATGGCCAAGATCCCCCCAAGCTAGTTATTATGGATATCAATAATCAGGAGCTAAATTCAGGGATCTCAAACGAATCTTTTAATGCCATAGAGGCCACTCTTAGTAAAGGCAAGCAAGTACTAGTTTTTATTAATAGAAGAGGCTTTGCCCCTCTTTTAGAGTGTTTAGCTTGTGGCTGGAATGCTGAATGTAATTCATGCGAATCTAGTCTCGTATATCATAAAGTAAGAAACAGATTGGTATGTCATAGGTGTGAGTCTGCTTATGGAAAGCCCGTTTACTGTCCTAATTGCGGCTCAGATAAGCTTAAATTATTTGGTTTAGGGACTGAGCAGGTTGAAGAGCATCTGGCTGAAAATTTTCCAGGCGTTGAAATAATTAGAATCGATCACGACTCTACAAGAAAAAAGGGTGCAATCGATAATATTTATAAGAAATTAGAAGACGGAGCCCCGTCTATTCTTGTTGGAACACAAATGCTTACAAAAGGGCATGACTTTAATAATGTATCTCTAACCTTGGTTTTAAATGCAGATAATGGCCTCATCAGTCCAGAAATTAATGCATTAGAAAAAGTCTCTCAGTTATTAATACAGGTTTCTGGAAGGGCTGGAAGAAAAGATAAAGATGCCAAAGTCATTATTCAAACTAGATACCCAAACGACAAGACACTAAATCAATTAAAACAAGGATCATATTCTGTATTTTCTGAAAAAATGCTTTTAGAGCATGAAAATTTAAATCTACCTCCATATTCATGTGCTTCTATATTAAGGGCGACATCACCAACACAAAATAACAATCTAAATTTTTTGAATAAAGTTAAAAACTTATTAATAAATAAAAAAAATATAACTTCCATTGGGCCACTTCCATCGTTTGTTGCAAAATCAAAAGGTTCTTATAAACACTCCTTGTATATTCAAACTAACTCAAGAGTTTATTTGAACAAAGTCTTAAATCATCTAGATCAAGAGATAGAAAAAATAAATGAAGCTAAAAAAGTAAAATGGAGTTTTGATATAGACCCAGTAGAGTATTCTTAGATTTTAATTTTAATAATTTGACCAGGATAAATTGGACTATTTTTCAATGAGTTCTCCTCTTGTATTGCATCTACTGATACTCCAAACCTTACAGCTATCTCAGACAGAACATCTCCTCTTTGTATTTCATAAAGTACATATTCGGAATTAGAATTAAACCAGCTCTCACTGAGATTGTTTTCTTTGAAGTAGTCGTGAATGCCTAAAAATATAGAACGCGCAATCATTCTTCTGCCTGGCTTTCCTTTCAACCTTTCTGCATCATCTGGATTTGATATAAATCCAGCTTCAACAAGTACGGAAGGAGTATCAAATGACTTTAATACCCTGAAGTCTGCGTACTCTACGTTTTTCTTGTGTAGTTTCGTGTATGGATCCCTTTTAAGTTGAGAAAGAATACTATTACCTAATTTTTTACTCTCTTCTAATTTAGATTTGTATTTTGAAGGATATTTAACTTGGGCCTTGTCTTCATCAAAATCATCTTCATCAATCTCGCCAATCTTAGATTTAAGCTGCTTCTTAGAAAGATTTTCAGCCGTTATGCTTGAGTACTCCTTGGACCATATAAATACAGAAGCACCTTTAACAGATGACAATCTAAAGCCATCAGCATGAATAGATATTGATATATCAGCAGCCTCTCTTCTTGCTCTAAGGTATCTTTCGTTAAGATCTACAAAACTGTCATCATCCCTTATCATCACCGGTTTATAACCTTTCACATCCCTAAGAGTTCTCTCAAGCTCTTTAGCTATAAGAAGATTTATATCTTTTTCTAGAACATTATTTGTTCCCACTGCTCCAGGGTCTCTTCCTCCATGACCTGCATCAATTGAAACTATAATATCTCTGATATTTTTAGAGATATTTTTACTTCTTTTAATTGCAAGACCCAATACAACTCCATTCTCAGACTTTATTTGTGTTGGCTTAGTCCAATTTACATACTCATATAGGTCGATAATAATTTTACTAATTGATCCCTCTTGAGACGATCTAATTTTCTTTATTGGAAAATTAAAATCCATAGGCTCTGTTGATGCCAACTTTGAATCTTCAATTTCTATAACAATTCTTGATGGCTCTGTTAGCGAGTATGATCGAACATATGAAACTTTTTCTAGAAGGAAAGATATTTCAACAGATCTATCTTTTTTTTCCTTTACATCAAGAAATTCTATTTCATTTGCATTAATAGTCTGGATAGCTAGCAGAGACATAATTAAAAGTTTTTTATACATCTTCAAATAGATCATTTGTATTCTAATTTGAGAAAATTTTAACAGAAACTTCTCTCATTTCTTTTGAATGCTCAAGATAAATTTCTACATCAGGCTTTCTTTCGGAGAAAAGTTTTTCTGGCCACTCTATGAGAATAATTTTTTGTTTTTTTATATCTCTATCTAAGTCAAAGAGATCTATATCTTCTGTATCACCTGATCTATATAAATCAATATGGAGAAATAGCAGCTCATCAAGCTCATACTCTTCGCAGAGGGTATAGGTGGGGCTTTTAACCATTCCATTCCATCCGCAGCTATTAATAATAGATCTTGATAAGAACGTTTTTCCTGCACCCAAATCACCAATTAAATGAACCTCAAGATCTTTTGAACTATTCAAAACAAAATTGTGAGCAAACTTTTCACCAAAATCATGTGTTGCAGATTCATCAGCAAGTAAAACTTTCTTCATGTATTGATTCTTAGCCTAATATATTCAATAAGTTCAGATGATTTTAAACCAATTTGTCCAACCTTATTTAAAAAATCTTCTCCAGCAATGCCATGCGAGGATACTGCAATTTTACATGCTAATTCTGCATCAGTTTGATTTGATATTAGTCCTGCTAATATTCCAGCAAGAACATCTCCACTACCAGGGATGGCTAGTTCCGGACCACCCTCATCACAGACATAGACTGCTTCACCAGCAATAACTGTTTTATTGCCCTTTAAAATTGTATAAGCCTTGTATGTGTCTCTTATTTTTATTGCAGAGCCAATTCTATCTCTTTGAATTTCTTCACAACTAAGGTTGAGCAATGCA
>CAYQIT010000010.1:0-30069 GCA_964417685.1 uncultured Gammaproteobacteria bacterium
GAATGCTTGTGGCCTTTCCAGACCTATTACCACTTCTGCAATATAAATAAATTTCTTTATTTTTATCAGGCTCAGTTAAGGTAATATTTTCTTCAATTGTATCCAAGGGTATGTGAGTTGCATTTTCAAGATAGCCTGAATTCCATTCGGCTGCTGTTCTAACGTCTATAATCAAAACATCTTTATCTTTTGCATAAATCCCAAGGCTGAGGATAAAAACAAAAAGCGAGTAAACAATTCTTGATCTCATTAGGTCCAGTCCTCAAGAATAATATCTGAAGCTTTTTCACCTATCATTATTGTTGGTGCGTTAGTATTGCCTCCAACTAGTGTTGGCATAATGGAAGCGTCAACTATTCTTAAGCCTTGTGTTTTGTGAACTTTAAGTCTGTTATTTACCACACTCATATCATCAGAGCCCATTTTACAAGTACCAACAGGATGGTAAACGGTATCAGCCTCCTCCCTTATTGCTTGCTCAATATCATCGTCATCATCAAGATCTACAGGTCTTTGAACATGATCTTGAATATATTTATTAAATGGTTCTGTGTGTAAAATTTTCATCATTTTTTTATAGCCGGCGATCATCACCTTCATATCATCAGGATGACTCAAAAAATTTGGGTCAATTAGCGGGTCATCAAATGGATCGCTAGATTTTAAAGTTACCTCACCAGTAGATTTCGGCCTTAAAAGACATGTATGACAGCTCAAACCATGACCCCAAACACTTGTTCTTCCATGATCCACTACCATTGCAGGTGCAAAATGCAATTGAATATCAGGCACATCTATGTCATCTCTTGTTCTCAAGAAAGCTCCACTTTCTGCAATAGTAGAAGTAAACAATCCTACTTTTTTAAAAATATATTTAATTATTTCTAAAGGAAACTTATAAAATATAGATTTTAAAGAAAACCCTATTAAATGCATTGAGTTATATTTATGAACCGTAAGGTAATCAATATGATCCTGCAGATTTTTACCCACTCCAGGAAGATCTACTAAATGCTCAATGCCATGTTTAACAATTTCCTCCCTTGGGCCTAACCCAGAACGCAACATAATTTGCGGCGAACCAAACGCGCCTGATGAGAGAATTACTTCCTTAGAGCAATCTATAACAAATGGGTTATTGTCTTTATTAATACATCGAACACCAACCGCTCTATCGCCATCCATGAGGATCTTATCTACATTTGTGTCTGTTAATACTGTTAAATTTTCTCTTTCAAGAACGGGTACTAAATAAGCCTTAGCAGCACTACAACGCTTTCCATCTTTTTGTGTTGTTTGGTAATAACCAACTCCCTCTTGATCTTCTCCGTTGAAATCCTTATTAAATTTATGAAGTTTGGAACCTGCTTTTACAAAGTCATCAGTGAAGACATTATCATGTCTTATTTTTGAAACATTTAAAGGGCCTCCTTGGCCATGATAATCATCGTTATGCTCTTCATTATGCTCGGCTTTTTTAAAGTACGGCAAGACTTCATCATATGACCAGCCATCGTTACCAAGCTCTGCCCAATGATCATAATCCCATCTATGACCTCTTACATACAGCATGGCATTTATTGAGCTTGAACCGCCCAAGGTCCTTCCTCTTGGCTGGAATCCTCTTCTATGCTCAAATGATTCTGCTTCTACCTCATGAACTCCACCAGTTGAATCAACAACAGCAGATTTAGGTTCAGTGACTGTAACTTTTTCAAAACCCTTTTGAGGAACAGTCTCATATGACCAGTTATAAGGTGTACCTTCATTAAAAAATGCAAAGCCAACTGGGACATGAATCCTTATATCATTGTCTTTAGGACCAGCTTCAATTAAACATACTTTAAACTCAGGATTTGCACTCAATCTATTAGCAAGAACACAACCTGCTGAACCAGCACCTAGAATAATGAAATCATACTTATCCATATTTTTCCCCCGAAAATATCTTATCTAAGTTTATGACTTAAGTTCAAATGTGTAAACTAATCTTAATGACAGAAAATATTTTCAACATTTTCCTAACAGTTTGGGTGATCATTGGTTTAGGAACATTTGTGTATCTTTTTAAAACAACTGCTCCTTATGGAAGACATGAAACTGCAGGATGGGGAATGCAAGTTCCTGCAAGAATTGGTTGGATAGTAATGGAAAGCCCATCTGTTTTATTAATGTTTGGTCTTGGCTGGATCATGAGATATGAGCTTGAAACCATTCACGAAACATTTTTGATGATATGGCTGATTCACTATATTCACAGAACTTTCATTTACCCATTCTGGATGGATATGACTACCAAGACCATGCCAATAATAATTCCAGTTTCTGCCTTTGGGTTCAATGTAATAAATGTTTTAGTGCAAGCTATTGGAATATATTATTTTACTGAGTACTCTGGTAACTGGTATGAAACCAGTATGTTTAAATTAGGATTAATAGTTTTTGCAGTTGGTATGTTTATCAATATATATTCAGATTACTCAATCCTGAAAATGAAAAAAGAAAAAGGAACTGGATATCACATACCTCAAGGCCTCTTTCATAGATCCGTTTCTTCGCCAAATTATTTGGGTGAAATGATCGAATGGCTCGGTTGGGCAATATTAACTTGGAGTATTTCTGGATTTGTATTCTTTATATGGACAGTGGCAAATTTATTTCCACGAGCAATTGCTAATCACAAGTGGTACCAAGCTAAATTTGAAAATTATCCGAAAAATAGGAAAGCTATAATCCCTCGAGTAATTTAGAGCTCTCCCATTTCTCGCATCTGTTTAGCAACTTCTATAATTGATTCTTCAGCCGGTCTTGGACTCCATCCAAGAATATCTTTTGCCTTAGAGGTATGCTTTACACTCCTTAGCTTACCCAGGTATGGAAGAGTTAATTTAAGCTCCTTATTGAACTTAGCTAGAATTTTTACCAGCCAAACTGGAATTGCAACTTTTGGTGCTTTATCAAAACCATTATCTCGAAGAATTTTTGCAACATCCTTATACCATAAATCTTTTTCAGCCAGAGCAAATCTTTCACCGTTGGAAGATGGAGTTTCCAAAGCTAGAATATGTGCTGCTGCAACATCTCTAACATCAACATAACCAAACATCAAAGGCACAGCTACTGGCATTTTGCCTCCAGCAACAAGTTGAATTGCTTTATTAGACTCGCCCAAATCACCAGTTAGTGTTGGACCTGTTACTAATGCTGGATTAATAACAGCTAATTCAAAAGGATTGCCTTCATTTTCAATAAAGTCCCATGCTGCTCTTTCGGCAAGTGTTTTGCTTTTGGAGTAGTAACTAATGGCAGGATTTTCTGGATCAGACCAATCCGATTCATCGTAATAATCTTTTTTCTCCATAGTGTCAAAAATCGCAGCAACAGATGATGTGAGTACAACTTTTTTAACATTATGTTTTTTTGCATAACTTAGGGCCCTTTTTACTCCAGCTACAGCTGGCTTCACAAAATATTCTTCATCTTGATCGTCCAAGGATATTGGAGATGCAACATGCAATAGATAATCGCAGTCACTCATTGCCTCATCCCAGCCATCATCGGTATTTAAATCTAAAGTGAAAAGTTCTAAATTCTCATGACTGGTTCCAGCTGCTGACAAGCCATCTCTAATCTCACTTTCTCTACTTAAGCTTCGCAAGCTTCCATTAACTTGATAGCCTTTAGCTAAGAGTTGCTGAATGCAATGTAGTCCTATAAATCCTGTAGCCCCTGTTACTAAAACCTTACCCATATATACCTCTTATTATGATTTTTAATTTTTTAAGAATTACTCAGGCGTTATTCGTTGTCAATGTATTTGCTTTAAGAAGCATTATAATTTTGCAAAAATTGAATATTTGTTTAGGATAATTAAATATGAATGATCAAAATCTATGGCAAAAATTTATATGGCTATCTGAAAGAGCCATTCTTATGATTATTGCAATTGCTACTCTTTTTGCTACCGGCATTGAGCTTGCAAGAATGTTTGAAGTTCAGACTGTTAATTTGAGCGACCTGTTTTTACTATTTATATATGCTGAGGTGCTGGGAATGGTCGGTGCTTTCTATATTAATAATAGACTACCTGTTACTTTGCCAATCATTATTGCTATGACTGCCTTGACTAGAATGATAATTTTGCAAAGCAAGGATTTGGATTCTATTAATATTATTTATGAAGCATCAGGTATATTAATTTTAGCTGCAGCTGCATATGTAATGAGTCTTAAGGACGAAATTAGTCTAAGAAAACTTAAAATAAGAAAATCTCTTGAAGATAAATCTTCTGATTAATATAAGGAATTATCTTGGCTGCAAAAAATTATATTGAAAGATGGCATAAAGTTTTTAAAAGCCAAGAGCTAGAAAAACTTGATGAAATTATTTCAGTTGATGCTGTTTTCACTTCTCCTGTGGTTTTCAAACCAATGGAAGGCAAAGAAATTACTAAAATGTACCTTTTTGCAGCCGGGCAATCTTTCAATATGGATAAGTTTAAATACATCAGAGAGATTAACGATGGTTTGAATTCAGTGCTTGAGTTTGAAACCTATATTGATGATATATCTGTTAATGGCGTGGATATGATTCAGTGGAATGATGAAGGCAAAATTGTTGATTTTAAAGTCATGATAAGACCGCTGAAGGCAGTGCATAAAGTTCAAGAAAAAATGGTTGAAGCACTAAATCAATTCTCAAAATAATTAACCCTTGTCCAATGATGTCAAAAATTGATGATCTAATAAACAATCTTACCCTTGAAGAGAAAGTTAAAATGCTAAGTGGATTTGATGCATGGCATACCCATGCAATAGAAAGACTAAACATACCTAGCTTAAAGATGTCAGATGGGCCAAATGGTGTAAGAGGAAATGGTACCTCTGGTCAACCATCTGCATGTTTCCCATCTGCAATTTCACTTGGATCAACCTGGAATTTAGATCTTATTAATCAAATAGGCATTGCTTTAGGGCAAGAGGCAAATGCTAAAGATGTTGATGTGTTACTTGGACCAACTATCAACATTCACAGACATCCGCTTGGAGGAAGGCATTTTGAATCCTACTCCGAAGACCCATTCTTAACCGGAAAAATTGCTACTGAATATGTATCTGGCGTGCAATCAAAAAATGTTGCAGCATGTCTTAAACATTTTGTTGGTAACGACACAGAATTTCAAAGATATGCGGTTAGCTCAAATATCAGCGAAAGAGCATTAAGAGAGATATATCTTTTACCCTTTGAAATGGCTATAAAAGCTGGCAACGCTAAAGTTGTCATGAGTGCCTATAATAAGTTAAATAACATTTACTGCAGTTCGCATAAAGAATTACTCATAGATATCTTAAAAAAAGAATGGGGTTTTGATGGTTATGTTGTAAGTGATTGGGGTGCAGCATTAGAGACCAATGAAAATGCAGTTGGTGGACTGGATCTAGAAATGCCTGGCCCTGCAAAAAATTGGGGTGAAAACTTACTGAGTGAAATAAATTCTGGAGCAGTAGATCTTAAAATTATTGATGACAAAGTTTCAAGAATTTTAAATGTAATTGCTTTCTCAAAAAGGTTTGACAGGCCTAATATTAAGCCTGAAAAAATAAATAATAATCCTGCTCAAAGAGCTCTACTTAGAGATGCTGCAAAAGAAGGCATGGTTTTATTAAAAAATGATGGTGTTTTACCGCTTGATAAAGATATCAAGTCGCTTGGGATTATTGGCCCAAATGCCAAGAAATCACAAATCATCGGAGGTGGCAGCGCTCATCTTAAAGCCTATTATGAGTCTCATCCTCTTGATGCGTTTAAAGAAAATTTAGGTGCTAGCACTAAAATTGAGCACTCCAAAGGTTGCCACACTTATAGATATTATCCAGCTTTGGATGAGAAGCTTATAAAAAATAATACAAACACTGAAAATGGGTATCTCATAGAATATTTTGATCATGCCAGTAACAGTAAAGATCCAATTCATGTCGAGTATGGTAATGGTAGTAAATTCTGGGTTTTTGAAGGATTTGCAAAAGATATTATAGCTAAGCAAGAAAGACCAGATATATATGTCAAATTCACTTGCACTTATGTGCCGGATATTTCAGGTTTTCATGATTTTGAATTATTTGCGATAGGCAAAAGCAAGCTGCTGATTGATGACAAGTTGATTGTTGATAATTGGTCAAAAGTAGAACAAGGCGACGCTTTTTTTGCATTTGCCAGCTCGCCAGTAAAAGGTAGAGCAGATCTTAAAAAAAACCAAGAACACAGAATTGAAATTCAGTATAAATTTGAAGGTAATTTCCCTGCAATTTATATTGGATGCAAGACTCCAGATAAAATAGACTTATTTGCACAGGCAAAGAAAATTGCTGAGGAGTCTGAGCAAACAATTCTTGTAGTTGGCACAAATTCTGATTGGGAAACCGAGGGGAATGATAGAACAGATCTTGAGCTTCCAGGTAATCAAAATACTCTTATTAATGCAATATTAGAAATAGATCCAAATACTATTTTAGTTTTGAATACAGGGTCACCGATAAGAATGCCATGGATCAATAAAGCCAAAGCAGTACTTCAGTGTTGGTATCCTGGCCAAGAGTTTGGCAATGCTTTGTTTGACGTTGTTATGGGGGATACCAATCCTTCGGGAAGGCTTCCTACTTCCTTTCCGAAAAGGTTGGAGGATACTCCTGCCTTTAAATTTTATCCTGGAGAAGATTTGCAAATGAATTATGAGGAAGATCTTCTTGTAGGCTACAAATGGTATCAAAGGCAAAACATAGATACCCTCTATCCTTTCGGGTATGGTCTGTCTTATACAAGTTTTGAATACTCTGAGTTATCCATATCAGAAATCAATGATTGCACATATAAATGCACTTTTAATATCAAAAATACTGGCAATGTAGATGGATCAGATGTTGCCCAATGCTATGTTGGCATAGATAGTGCTAATTCAAATGAACCAATAAAAAGTCTACAAGGGTTTGATAAGGTTTTTATTGAATCTGGGCAAGAGAAAACTATTGAGATAATCTTAAACAAAAGAAATTTTGCGCAATGGGATATTAAAACTAAGAACTGGGAGATTAGGACAGGGAACTATGAAATTTCAATTGGAGCCTCAGTTGATGATATTAGGCTCAGCAGTTTTGTTAGCCTATAGATAGTTTTTCCATTTCATCATTTGTTAAGTTCATAGATACAGCTGAAATTGAGCTATCAGTTTCAAATACAGTTCTCGGACCTATTAAAGGATAGATTAAAGACGATGTTTGAATAACATAAGCTAAAGCAACTTCAATTGGATGAACATTTCTTTTAGCGGCTATGTCAAAACATATTTGTCTTCTTTTTAAGTTTGCTTCACTATGCCAAACTCTCTTCTCTTCATCTAGAGAAGGGTTAGAAAAGTGATCATTAGATTTTATAATTTTCTTCTGTATAAAAAACCCTCTTGCCTGACTGGACCATGGAAATAAGAGAATATTATTTTGATTTAAGTAATTTAAATAATTTCCATTTACCCCCACACAACCTGGCCACACAGGCTCAATCATTTCAGCTAAGCTAAAATTATTACTTAATACAGTAAAAGGTTCCTTGCTATTTGTAATTGCAAAACTTCTTGCTTCTTCAAAGCGATGCTGTTCCCAATTAGAGGCGCCTATCTTATCTATCAAACCATCTTTTTTTAGTTCATCCAAAGCATCAACAAACTCACTAACAGGAATGTCATGATTGTCTCTATGCAAACAAAATATATCTATTTTGTTTAATTTTAATCTTTCCAGAGACTCTTCTATCTGTGGTTTTATATACTTAGGTTCACATTGAGGAGTATGGGCACCCTTACCAAGAACAACAATTTCATTCTCTAAGCCTCTTGAATTTATCCAGTCGCCTAAGTAGGCATCTCCCATGCCATTGTTATAAATATAAGCAGTATCAAAAATTCTTCCGCCTCTGCCGTAAAAGTGATCAAACATTACATATGCATGCAGTCTAGATGTTTGATTGTCACAACCAAGGGCTAACCTAGAAAGAACTTTTTCAGATATGTCTTGGTTGATGCTATCAAGAGTTCGTTTTTGAAGTTTATAGAAATTTGCTTTTGGTATAGGAGAATGGTTTATCTTGCCTATAGGACAGTTTATATCTAGCTCCTGTCTCCATTTATCAAGCCATAACATGTTACCTTGAGAGTCTTGATGACTTACAAATTCTGACTCGAGCATATTTTCAATAATCATGCTTGAGGCATGATCTATTTCTCTTGTAAAAAGTCCTACTTTATCCTCATAAGCAATTTCTTTTATAAGATCTTCATTTTTATAAATTTTGATAGAAGAGTTTCCCTTTTGAAATTGGCCGCAATGCCATGGCTGATCAACAATTAATTTTGTATCACCTGCTGATATAACTAGATTGTTTTGTAGCTCCTGATTAATAGCAGTTCTTATGCTTGCATTAAGGTTGTTCGAAAACTCTAATTCTGCTTTGGCAGATAGATCAGTTCCGGTTGAATCTATTTCGCCTGAGGCCTCTATGGATATTGGATCAGCAAATGGTGCTCCTTCAAAGGCTCCGGCAATCAGTCTTACCATCGACAGTGGATAACAGCCTACATCTAATATTGAGCCGCCTCCTAAGTCCGGATTCCTTAATCTATGAGATTCAGGCACATCTGCAGCAAAGCCAAATGAGCTTTCAATTTTAATATCTAATCCTTTTTCAAAAATTGATAAGTTTTGCAGGATGTTTTGAGTTTGAGGATGCGTTCTATACATAAAAGCTTCCATTAAAAACAATTCTTTATCTTTTGCCAGATTAAGTAGAGTCATGCTCTCCAGATGATTCATAGCTAAAGGTTTTTCACATAAAACATGCTTATTATTTTTAATAGCTTCAAGTGAATATTTGAAATGAGTATTGTGTGGGGTTGCAACATAAACGGCATCTATATCAGATGTATCTAAAAAGTCCTTAAAATCTTTAAATGGCTCTACTTTAAATTTGTTTGAAAAATCACCTAAAGCTTCTGCATTCCTACCATATACACCTCGCAATTTTGAATGACTACAGTGCTCTATTGAATGCGCAAAAGCAGAGGCAATACTACCTGTACCAATTATTCCCCAACTAATTTGTTTCAAGACGCCCCTCTGTTTTGTATATCTGCAATAAGCTGGCTATGGAATTTTTTATCAATAGGATAAAACCACATAAGAATAAAACTAATGCATATTCCAACAATTGGTATTAATGTCATTAAAGTTTTAAGGTCAGAAATGGTTTGAGCAGATTGAACTTCGTTAGGTTCAAACCCAATACTTGTTAAGACCATTCCCAAAATAAAAGCTGCAATAGCTATAGCTCCTTTTTGCGCAAAAGTCATAAATCCATATAAAGATGATTCGGTTCTAATACCAGTCTTCCATTCACCAAATTCAATAGTATCCGGCAGCATTGACCAAAACAAAACCCCGGTAGCCCCATTCGCTAAACCAATAAATGCTAGAACATATAGAAGTTCATTTAGGCCATTTATTGGTAAATAATAAAAAAGTATAAATCCTATAAATAGTGCGACCATTGCAGCTAGCCATGTATTCTTTTTACCAAGCTTAAGAGCGATATAAGCCCATGCTGGAACCGCAATGAATGTAACTCCATTCAATACTCCAAGAATTAAACCCTGATAGCTATGCAGATCTAAAGCGTACTTCGAATAATAAACTAGATTATTATTAAACATAAGCATCGCAGCTAATAAAATTAGGATTGAACTAAATACAAGCCAAAAAGGATAATTGCTTGCAACAGATTTAGACACCTCAAAGAAATTTGGCAAGTCAGATTTGATCGATTCAAATTTTCTTTCTTTAACAAAAGTTACAGTTATCATTAATATTAGGATTGCAGTTAAACCTGCAATAATTCCTAAGTATACAAACCCTATTGATTCTTGCCCTCCTCCAAAAAATAATACGATTGGGAACCCAAGTGCTGATATTGAAAAAGTTCCAAAGGAAGCTGCAAACATTCTTGATCCAGTAAGAATAGTTCTCTCATCGCTATCATCAGTTATTCGTGCTGTTAAAGAAGAATAAGGAACGCTAACAATTGTAAAACAGCTTCTATGTATTAAATTTACTAATAAAAGAAATCCTATTAATAACATTCCTTCAAACGGCGGAACCCACAACAACAATACAAATGAAAGAGCTAGTGGTATTGACCCATAATATATATATGGCCTATAACTCCCCATTTTTGATCTAGTCCGCTCAGCTATATACCCCATAAAAGGATCTGTGAAAGCATCCCATAAAATACCAATGCCATAAATTGCACCTGCGGCATAAGGCGATATTCCAACTACATCAGTATAAAAATAAAGCAGGTATAAACTTACTCCGCTCCAATAAAGGCATATTGCAAAATCACCAATGCCATAAGCCGCCCTAACTGAATTGCTGATTGATCCAGACAAATAAACCCCCTAAATGTATTTAATTTCTAATGTATATCAAAAATTCATGTAATGCATGTAAAAAATATGTAAGACTTATCACATGGAATATAAAGAAGGCTTAGTTGAAAAAAATAATGTAAGCATTTTTTATAGAGACTATGGGAAAAGCGATCAAGAGCCCATTTTGCTTGTTCACGGATTAGGCGCGCAATTGGTGCATTGGTCTGATGACTTGATAAATCTTCTAATTAAAAATAATTACAGACCAATAGTTTTTGATAATAGAGATGCGGGTTTGTCATCTAGGTTTTCAAGCAAGCCATCAATGCTTAGTGGGTATATAAGATACTATCTACGACTTCCGGTTCAATCTGAATATGATCTCAATGATATGGCCAAGGATGCTATTAATCTTCTTGATCATTTAAAAATTGATAAAGCTCATATCCTTGGGACTTCAATGGGTGGAATGATAAGTCAAATTATTTGTGCAAAGTATCCAGAAAAAATAAAATCATTTACCTTAATTGCATCCACTGCATCAGTGCCTGGGCCATTTAATGGTGCATCAAAAGAAGTCCGAGAGATAATGATAGAAAGAGCTCAGAATGTTAATCCGACTGCTGAAGAAGTTTATGAAAGGGAGCTTAAATGGGTTTCTTTAATAGGAATGGAGGGGCGAGAAATTGATACTCCAGAATTCAAAGAAGAAACCATTGCTAATTACAATAGAGCTCTTGGAAAAGGTAATGGGTATGGCTACGCGAGACAACTATTTGCAATACTTTCTTCAAAAAATAGAATTAGAAAAGTGATGAGCATCAAGGCGCCTACTTTAATTATCCATGGAAAAGATGACCCGCTTATTAGGGTAAAAAATTCATATCGAATTCATAAGTTAATTAAAAACAGTGTTCTGCTGGTTATTAATAATATGCGACATCTTGTCGAGGAAAATATTATTAACGAGTTCTCAAAAGAACTTCTGGAACACTTAAAAAAGAATACCCGCTAATTTAAAATAAGCAGGTATCCTATATTTAATTAAATTGCTTGAGCCTTTCCAAGCCTTTTCACACTATTTACCACAGAATCCCAACCACCATCTAAAATTGGATTCAGTAATTCCGCTATACCCCCATCTATTCTCCACTGAAGGTATTTCTCATAATGCTCAAGGGTTTGCCAATCCTCTACTAAAGTAAAGGTACTAGTTTTTTCCTCGAAATAAACATCGATTGCATTACAGCCATCAAAAGCTCTAGTTTCTACTAGAGCCTCTTTAAAGACTGCTGCCATATCGTCTGCCATTCCTGGATTGGTTTTAAAATCAGCTAATACTAAATATTCCATAAAAAACCTCTATTTAACTGAATAAAATTTCATCGTTAATGAATCATCGGAAAGATTGGCTGAAGTGATGCATAGGTATTGGTTACCATCACTAACATCATCCAGTGATTTAAAGTGCATCATGTTGCCTTTTCTCTCCCAGACACCCTGTCTGGTAGCTGAGTTTCTATTTCCATTATCATCAATAGCAACAGCTCTTCCGGTGAAAGAACCTTGATTGGGAGTTGCAGGATTATCAAGGTTTAAATTATAAGTAAGCCATACCTTGCCATACTCGCCAGTTTCACCAACAACATTAATGACTCCACCTTCATCAGTTAGCGTTATGGAAGTTATGTTTCCTGTGAAATCATAAGCATCACCTTTAATATCTAATGCATATGTGTCTAAAGCAAATACTCCAAATACTAATACTAAAAATATATTTTTCATTTTTTTATCCTCATTAAAAAATTTAAATTACTAACTAAATTAACATTAAAAATATAAATTAAGAATTTATTTATAAATAAATTCTTTACATAATATAAAAATATATGAAGACTAAAATTTAGCAGAGTTTGTTTATGAGATTTATATGGGCAATAGCTATTTTAATTTTTTTGTTGCTATGGGCTGAGCTGGGAGTTGGTATCTTTGGCTCTCCTTTTGCTGGAGATTAAAAAAGCCCACTGTTGTGGGCTTCTTAGTAAATTGGCATCCCGTAGGGGAGTCGAACCCCTGTTGCCGAGATGAAAACCCGGTGTCCTAGGCCTCTAGACGAACGGGACTAGATGCGAAACGTATTATATTGAATGTAGAAAAATTATCAAAGGCCTAAAGCTATTTTATTTTCTTATTTATAGCAGCAAGAAAGCCTCTCATAAAACTAGCTTCCATTTCATCTGGATGTAAGCGACTGAACATTCTTTTAATTCTAGAAATTATCTTTTTTGGATTCTCTGGCTTGATCACATCAATAGCAACTGCAGTTTCAATAAAATGATCAATTAGCATTTGAAGATTTTTAGAATCTACTTCTGGATAGTCATGCCAATCTCTAGATTCAGTATTATATGAGGACTTAAAGATTTCATAACATAAGACTTGAGCTGACATTGCAACATTGAGTACTGGATATTCTGGATTTGCTGGAATCTCAATATGAGTGTTGGCTAATTGTAGCTCTTCGTTGGTAAGCCCCCTATCCTCTCTACCAAACAAAATTGATACTTTTTTTTCAGCATTTGATTGGTCTACAATTTTTATTGCTCCCTCTTCTGAATTTACAGTCGGCCATTGGATGGTTCTGTTTCTTGATGAGGTTGCATAGACAAATGTACTATCTGCTATTGCTTCTTCAATAGATTTAAAAACTTGAGCATTTTCAAGCACGTCTAATGCATTACCTGCAAGGGCATTGGCGTCACCTGAAGGAAACTTTCTAGGATTCACTAAAGACAAGTTAGATAACCCCATAGTCTTCATAGCTCGTGCTACAGAGCCAATATTTCCTGGATGAGATGTTTCGACTAAAACTATGTTAATTAAATTACTTTTCAAACTCATGTCACTATTATCCTCATTTCTATTACAATAGCGACATGTCGATTCAAGCTTTATTAAATGTAAATCAAATTGCTGCAAGAAAAGGTGCTGCAGAATTAGAATTTGCTGTAAAAAAAGTCCACAGCTTAGATGCTTCCAAAGGATCTCCGGATGGATACCTTCAAGCTATTAATAGAAGAGTTGAAGGCATAGTGCTTGATGAAATCAAAAGATTCTATCCAGAGGACAATTTCTTAGGTGCTGAAACAGGATCAGAGGTCAATAATTCTAATATTACTTGGGTTCTAAAAGCGATTGATGGTGAGGCTAATTTTATGAACGGCTACCCACATTTTGCTCTATCGCTAACGTGTCTTATGGACGAGGAGCCAGTTACAGCAGTAGTAATAGATCCAATTAGAAGAGAAGAATTTTCTGCACAAAAAGGAGCAGGAGCAACTCTCAACAATGGAAAGATTAGGGTAAGTAAACAGCAAGGTGTCATTGGATCAATGCTTAGCTTTGCTACATCTAAAGTTAGCTCAGCTGGCTATAGCTATGATTTCAATAAGACATATAAAGAACTTTTTAATCAAGACCTTGAAATGAGAAATTCTGGATCTACAGGTTTAGACCTGTGTTATACAGCAACAGGAAGGCTTGATGGTTATTGGGCTCATGGTGTTGAGTTATGGGATGTTGCTGCTGGTTTATTAATTGCAAAAGAATCCGGGGCATTGATCAGTGACTTTAATGGTGATCCGAAATATCTTAACGGCGACCACTTCATTTGCGCCACACCAAGGTGCTACAAAGCAATTCTAAAATCAGTTAAACCTTATTACGAAAAATACTAAGGTAATTCGTCAAAATCTGCGCCTTCAGGCTCAGGAACAGCTAAATCCTCTTGAGTGATAGACAATGACATCAGCATGTTTGCAACTACATATATAGAAGAATAAGTACCAACCATAACACCCAAAATAAGGGCCAAGCTAAAGCCTTTGATAAGCTCGCCACCAAAAATATATAAAGCAAATAAAACTAGTAATGTTGTTAAAGAGGTAACGATTGTTCTGCCCAGAGTTTGATTAAGAGAAAGATCAATCATTTCTTGGGGTCCAAGGGTTCTCTCTGATCTAAAGTTTTCTCTAATTCTGTCAGAAACCACAATAGTATCGTTTAGTGAATAACCTATAACAGCTAACAGAGCTGCTAAAACAGTTAAATCAAAGTCCCAAGCAAAAATAGAAAAGAAACCAAGAATAATAACAACATCGTGACCCAAAGCTGAAACAGCACCTAAAGCAAACTTATACTGAAATCTAAAAGCAACATACATAAGGATCATGAAAAGAGCCACCAGCATTCCAAGTCCGCCTTGATCTCTGAGCTCAGAGCCTACTTGAGGGCCAACAAACTCTACCCTTTTAAGCTCACCGTTTAAGCCAGAATCATTTAATAGAGTAAATATACTCTCACCAATACTGCTATTACCATTTTGATCAGCAACTTTAATTAGTACGTCTAGATTAGAGCCAAAGTTAACAACTTGTGAATCCTCATAATCATTCTCAATAAGAATATTTCTAATAGACTCTAGCTCAATTGGCTCTTCATAGGTAACTTCTATTAAAGTTCCGCCGCTAAAATCCAATCCTAGACTGAGGCCTTTAAATGATAAAGATAAAACAGAAACAGAAAAAAGCACTGCAGATATAATAGCTGCGACCTTTCTATATTTCATGAACGGTATCTTTTTATTCATTATATTTTTAATTCCTTAATGTTCTTGTTTCCATAGATTAGATTTACCATTGCTCTTGTGCACATAATCGCTGTAAACATTGAAGTAACAATTCCTATAGATAATGTAATGGCAAAACCCTTTATTGGCCCTGTACCGATAACATAGAGAATAAGTGCAGCAATAAGGGTAGTTACATTAGCATCAAATATAGTTACAAATGCTCTTGAGAAGCCATCATGAATTGCGGATTGAGGATCTTTGTTTTTTAGTTCTTCTCTTATCCTTGAGAAGATCAAAACATTTGCATCAACCGCCATACCAACTGTTAAAACAATACCAGCGATACCAGGTAAGGTTAAGCTTGCTCCTAGTAAGGACATTATCCCTGTTATTAAAACCAAATTGATTACCAAAGAGATATTTGCAGCCAAACCAAATATTCGGTAATAAAGCGCCATAAATAATATAACCAAAGAAAAACCTATGAGTATTGATGTCATACCAAGCTCAATGTTTTCTTTACCAAGACTTGGTCCTACTGTTCTCTCTTCAACAAACTTCATTGGTGCAGCCAAAGCTCCAGCTCTTAATAACAAAGCAAGCTCGCTGGCTTCTTGAGGGGATCCGACGCCTGTGATTCTGAAACTTGTACCTAAAACAGCCTGAATAGTTGCCAAACTAATAATATTTTTTTCAATGTATGAAGTTTGTTCAATAACTTTGTTGCCAAATTCATCTGTGACAAGCTCAGATTTAGATTTTTGCTCAACAAACAAAACTCCAAGACCTCTTCCAATATTACCTGAAGTAGCTTTTTGCATTGCTCTTCCACCCTGCATATCTAGAGTAATATTTACCTGCGAGAATCCACTTTCATCAAAACCAGTATTTGCATTAGTTACTCGGTCACCTGTAACTACAACAGCTCTTTCTAAGAAGGCAGTTCTATATTCATTTTCTTTAAAATTAAACTCTTCTTTCCTCAATGGTGAAGTTCTTGCGTTTGCTTCAAGTCTAAATTCTAAGTTTGCAGTCTTACCAATTATTTTTTTAGCAGCAGTAGGATCTTGTACTCCGGGAAGTTGAACAACTATTCGGTTAGCGCCTTGTCTTTGAACGACTGGCTCAGAAACTCCAAGTTCATTTACCCTATTTCGTAAAGTTGTTAAGTTCTGTCCTACGGCATAATCTCTAATTTCTTTGATAGCAACATCAGAATATTCAAGCAATAAAGTTTTTCTGCTTGGTCTCTCAGTGATTATGTATTGGATGCCACCATTGATGCCGATGCTATCATTTCTGTAGGCTCTTAATGCATTGTTATAACTCTCAGTATCCTTGAACTCAAAGATAAGAGCTAAATCCTTAACATATGAATTTGCCACACCTAACTTATCTTCTCTAAAACTTTTTCTATAATTATCAAGCAACACTTCTAATCTTGCTTGCAGTGCAGTGTCTATATCTACCTCAAGTAAAAAGTGAACTCCACCTGATAGATCGAGTCCTAATTTAACAGGACTGCCACCAAGATCTTTCAACCACTGCGGTGTAGTAGGCTCAAGATTAAGGGCAATAATTACCTTGTCTAAAAGAGTATTTTGCAATGCGGTTTTAGCTTCAAGCTGTTGATCTAAGGTATTAAATTTAACTACAATTTTATTGTCTCTTAAAAATATATCTTGATAGCCTGAGGTCTGATTATCTAATATAGCCTCCGCCTCATCCAAAAGCGATTGGTCTGCGGATTTACCAGAGTCAGTATAAGCAATTTGAACAGCTGGCTGACTTGGGTATAAGTTTGGCAGTGCATAAAGACAGCCTAACCCTAAAACAATTAGTATTGTGATATATCTTAGGGCTGAGTTTTTATTCACTTCTAAATGTTATTTAATTGAATCAATTGTGCCTTTTGGTAAAACACTTGATACAGCAGATTTTTGAAATTTTAGAGTTTGATTATCACCAACATTAACAGAGATGTAAGCTCCCTTGATTTCTATTACTTTGCCAAGAATTCCACTTGCAGTGATGATTTCATCATTCTTCTCTAATGCTGCGATCATATTAACAAGTTCTTTTTGTCTTTTGTTTTGAGGCCTAATCATTAAAAAGTAAATCAGGATAAAAAATCCTCCAAACATTATTAAAGGGCCCCACGCTGAGGGCGCTGATTGTTGCATTGCATCTTGTGCAAAAATAAGATTTGGCATAACAATCAATGCAAGCAAATATTTATAAAAATTCATAACTCTTCCTATAGTGGCCCATCGGGCATTTCTAAACCTCGCATATTATAGAAGTCTTTTACAAACTTCGCGAATAAATTATTCTCTAAGGCCTCTCTTATACCCCTCATGAGAGATTGATAGTAATAAATATTATGATAACTAGACAAAATGCTGCCAAGCATCTCATTTGTCCTATCTAAATGGTTTAAATATGCTCTGCTGTAGTTTTTACATACCTTACAGTCACAATTCTCGTCTATAGGCCTCTGGTCCATTTTGTAAGGAGCATTTCTAATATTAACCACTCCTGTAGAAGTTATTAACTGTCCATTTCTTGCATTTCTTGTTGGCAGAACGCAATCAAACATATCAATGCCATACCTTACAGCCTCTACTATATCCTCTGGCTTGCCTACGCCCATGAGGTATCTAGGCTTATCTTCAGGTAATTTATCAGCCATAAATGCAAGAATCTTTGTTTTTTCTTCCTTAGATTCTCCTACGCTAAGTCCACCAAGCGCAACCCCATCAAATCCAATTTCCTTTATCTTATTTAATGATTCCTCTCTAAGATCTTCGTGCATACCACCTTGAACGATTCCAAATAAAGCTGATGATGATTTATGAGCATCTTTGCACCTTTTAGCCCATCTCATGGAGAGCTCCATAGATTCTTTTGCTTGCTCGTGTGTTGATGGATAATCAGTACATTCATCAAATGCCATTACAATGTCTGATCCAAGATTTTCTTGAATTTGAATAGAATCTTCTGGGGTCATAAAGATCTTTCTTCCATCGTATGGCGAGCTAAATCGAACACCTTCTTCGCTAATTTTTACAAGATCACCAAGGCTCCATACTTGGAACCCTCCTGAATCAGTCAATATTGGTCTATCCCAATTAGAGAATTTGTGAAGACCCCCTAGCTCTTTAACAGCCTCGTCTCCAGGCCTTAGCATTAGATGGTAGGTATTACCGAGGATAATTTCAGCACCTGTTGATTTTAAGTCTTCTACAGTCATACCTTTTACAGTGCCGTTAGTTCCAACAGGCATGAATGCAGGGGTTTGTATTTTTCCTCTCGGGAAAGATAACTCTGCTCTTCTAGCGAATTCTGATTTTGTATTTAATTTAAACTTCATGTTTTTGTAAAAGCATTGCATCTCCGTAAGAGAGAAATCTGTACCTTTCCTCTACGGCTATCTTATAGATTTCTTTCATATTTTCATATCCTATAAAGGCAGCTACAAGCATTAATAATGAAGATTGAGGCATGTGAAAATTTGTAATTAAACAATCGACTGCTTTGAACTTATATCCAGGGGTAATATAAAGATTTGTATAACCACTAAATCCTTTTTGAGACATATCATTAAAAGCGGTTTCAAGGGCTCTTGTTGCAGTTGTTCCTACTGCAAAAACTTTTTTGCCTGATTTTTTTGTTGCAGTAACTAGATCAACAACTTCAGGTTTAACTTCCATGAATTCACTGTGAATGTCATGATCAGCAATATTTTCTACCTTCACCGGTTGAAATGTCCCTGCCCCGACACTTAGATTTACCTTTGCAATTGTTACACCTTTATTTCTTATTTTTGAAAGTAATTCTTCATCAAAATGTAAGCCAGCTGTTGGGGCTGCAACAGAATCTTGAAGTTGTTTATCCTCATAAACTGTTGCATATCTATTATGATCAAGTTCCTCGTCTTCTCTTTTGATGTATGGGGGTAAAGGAACATGGCCTATATCATTAAAAATTTTGAGGGGTTCATCATTGAACTGAATGATAAAAAAATTATCTTTTCTTCCTAATACTGATATTTGGTGGCTGCCTATATTTAAGACAGAATCAACTTTTGGGCTTCTACCTGATTTAATCTGAACTAGGGCTTGGTTATTCTCCATAATCCTTTCGAGCATGACTTCAATGGCTCCACCAGACTCTTTACTTCCATGAAGTCTTGCTGGTATTACTGAGGTATTATTTATCACCAAAAGATCACCACTTTCAAAGTAACTTAAGATATCTGTAAAGTATTTATGACTTATGTTTTTACTGTAAACAAGTAACTTGCTTGAGCTTCTCTCTTCCAAAGGATAGTTAGCTATTAGCTCTTCAGGTAAATGATAATCAAAATCTATAGTTTTCATAAGATGTTGATTTTAAAAGAGTTAATAGTTAGCTACAATGCCACCGTGCCCTATTGGCGGAATTGGTAGACGCGCGCGATTCAAAATCGCGTTCCTTCGGGAGTGCCTGTTCGACTCAGGCATGGGGCACCATTTTAAAAAGAACAATTAACATTAATGATTGAGAATAAATAGTTCTTTTGTGTATTTTCATTACTCCAAGAATCTGATGTTGATATAAGATCAATACAACCCTTGTTATCTAAGTTTATTGGCACACCTTTCATAAGAGATGTGGTTGAGTTTGAGAAAGATATAGGCCTATCAGGGAGTATAGATTCATTTGAGGTGAAATTACCTTGGCCATCATTAATTGCAATATGTGCACCAGAAATTGTGCTTTGAAAGTCTCTAGTTGAATGGAAAATATCTAAATCACCATCACCATCAATATCCCTCAGGTAAATATTACCTTCTCCATGATGCTTTTCTAATCGTGATTGATTTGGAAAATGAGCGGAGGTGTTATCTACTAAATTACCATTTTGATCATTTATTAGAATCTGAATATATGCACCTTCATAATAAGGATCATCTCTTGTTATTGAGACAACAACATCATTAAAACCATCTTGGTTTAAATCACCTGATGCCGCATGGTTGTATTTATTCCTATTAATATCAAAAGGGCCCTTTGGAAGTTCAAGCTCTAGCCAATTAGAAATATTAGGGGAATTATCACTTAAGAGAATAGTTCCCTCTTCTGGTTGTGTTTCAAAGAGAAATCTATTATCAAAATTCCAGAATACAATATCATCATATCCATCATTATTTAGATCAGTGAGAAGACTACTCATTGGGCTCATGCGATTCAAATGCCACTCATTACCAATGAATGGATGAATGTTAAATTCACCCAATCCATTATTCACAAGGATCATATTGCAGGCAAAAATATCCATATCACCATCATTATCAAAATCGCCTGAGCTGGCATCGTGCGCAAAACCGCATAATGGTCCATCACCATTATTCTGATCATCAATATTTGAACTCTTGTCTTCAAAATAACCATTTTGATTACTAAGAATTAAAAGATGCGGAAATGGAGCAATATAGTCTTGCGATTGATCTTCACCCCTAACCTGTTTTCCCATGGAGCCTGCAAAAATATCATCTATCCCATCAGCATTAAAATCCTCTATCGCAAGTCTATATGCAAATGGATGAGTAAAATACTCTGAACCAGCAAAAATAGACTTATCTTCATACAAATAACCATTTCCATCATTTAGATAAATATGAATAGGAGCTAAAACCTTCTGCTCTTCCTCTATAGTGTGAGGAAATATTGCCCATGCAACTACTAAATCCTCATGACCGTCGCCATTGAAATCACCTATTGCCATATTATGAGCATCTTGACCAAACAACTGATTATTGTATGTCGTGCAGTCTTCAGGTGTTGGATAGCAAATTGTTGCAGAATATCTGTCACTAATTTCTAAACCGCCAAAACCTATATCTAAATTATTATAGTAATTAGTCTTCTGATCTAAATGATTTATTGGTATAGGATTGTATTTGGTATTATTTTTTCTAATATTTAAATTAACCTCTCTAGAACCTGCTGGGCAAGTACCAGTAGATATTGAGTTAATTTGAAATTTAAATTCCTCTTCCTCGAGAACTGTTATAGGAGCATGAAAATCAAATGAATTTCCAGAATTTTCTATCCAATAAATATTTTCACCACTCAAAACATACTTGCATTCAGAATAATTTGAACTTACATCAATATTTAATCTTTGATAAGAGTAGATTGGGTTTGGTAATGAGCTATATGAGATATTTATAGCAGGTTGAGTTATTGATGGTGACTCTGTAGATCCTCCGCCGCCACCTCCTCCACATGAGGAAAGAATAAATGCTATAGCTATGATGTAATAATTTGATTTCATTTATATTAAATCTTAACCGAACCTAGAAATATTTTTGTAAAGTTTTTTTGAAAATCTTTTAAAAGCTTTTAGAGCATCCTTAATGTTATTTGATTCAAAATCTTCTGCAAGTGAATAGCCATCCCAATAAGTTATGCTGAATTTGTCCTCATATTCTACAAACTCTATTGATGCTGCATCAGGGTTTATGCTGTCATTGTGGTGAACTATGATCTTTTTATCTTCGAGGTTATATTTGATGCTATCCATATCAGAGAATATAGACTTACACAGGTTTTCTATTTGAATATGATTACTTTTTAAATTTGTTCTGATCATATGAGTGATGTCTGCCAACCTCAAAGCTTCTTAAACCAAGATGTTTTGTTTTTCTGCCTCGAGCTCTTTTCCTCCATAGCGTATAGCTACTTTTTTTGAGATTCTTTCGCATTAGGCCCTCTACTTGATTCTGATTGAGTCCAAATGTAGCTTCTATAGCATCAAAAGTTGTTCTATCTTCCCATGCCATTTCAATGATTCTTGAAATGTCCTCGGGCTTAAGATTATCTATCACAGACTATTTAAGCCTCTTTACTTCAGCTTCTAATTCAGCAATTCTTCTTTTTAGTGGCTCAAGATCTTCTTTTTTTACAAACCCTGATTCTTTCATAAATTTCTCAAGCGCAGGCTTCATCATCTTTTCCATGTTTTTCATGTCTTTCATCATTCCAAATGGATTCATACTTTACTCCTTAAATGTATATATCAAACCTAGTAGATTTTCCTTTAATCTGATAATTTATTTTATTACAAATCAATGGGGCCTTGATTGGTCTTTTCAAGATTATTTTTTTGCAATTAGCGCTTTGGAAGGTATCAAAAATACTGTCGCCAACGTCCTTTATGCCTTCTAAGTCAATTATTTTTCTTAATAAATCGATTTCACCAGAGCCCTTTGAGGCCTTCTTAGTTTTTGGATAAAGTGGATCCAAGTAAATTACATCAAAATCAATATCTTCTTTTTCATTGTAAATATCTCTAGCATCGCCATTGAAAAGCGTTAAATTATCCAAAAAAGGTAAAGAAGTTTTTGCTCTTTCGCATGCATCCATGATTAATAGATAAATAATTTTACTTTGCTCACACGCAACAACCCGATGACCTAAAGATAGAAAAATCATGGTATCTGCAAGCATGCCTGCTGTTGCATCAAATATATTCAAAGGGTTCAAACTCTTACCCAAAGCTTTTTTAATATGTTTCTCATGCTCAGATCTATTTAATCTCCAACCTATAGGGCCAGATAAGAAATCTATATTTAAAGATCTTAATTCATCATCTAAATAAGAATTAAATGTAAGCATCTCATTAGCTAGGGATAAGAATGAACCTTTTTTTGGTAGATCGTCAACAATCTCAGAATTTAAATAGTCTGCTACAAATTCAACTTTTGAATGAAGTGTTTTATCAATTACTATCGGGCAATTCATTAAATTAGAATAATTGCCATTCCCAGTATTATTCTATAAATAACAAATGGCATCACTCCTATTTTTTCTACAAATAGTAAAAAATATTTAATAGTTAAAAAAGCTACTGCAGAAGAAATAAAGAAGCCCACTAGAAGCTGGAAAACATCAATCTCTATACCTGGAGCGGTCATATCCAGTAAAAGAAAAACAAGAGCACCTAATATAGTTGGAATTCCAAGTAAAAATGCAAACTTAGATGCGTCTTTAAGGCTCAAACCAGCTATCAAGCCCGCTGTGATTGCGGTACCCGACCTTGATGCGCCTGGTATTAAAGCAAAAACCTGAATAAGTCCTATAAATATTGCAGCATATATTGTGAGCTGTTTAATTGTTCTGTTTTTAGGGCCAGCAGCAAATGCAAACATTAGAACAAATGCAAATACAATATTCATTGTTGCAATGCTTTGAAGTGAGAAAAGTCTTTGTTGTATCAAATCAGATGAGAGCAAGCCAACGATCACAATCGGGACTGTTGCAATGATTAGTAAGAATGCTAATCGCCTGTCATCTAATAAATTTTTATCATTATTTAATAAAGATGAGCTCATTCGCATAAGATCATTCTTAAAATAAAAGATCACAGCAACCAAAGTGCCGGCATGAGTAGCGATATCAAAACTTAATCCAAGGTCTTTAGTACCAAATAACAAGTTAGGTAAAAGCAAATGTGCTGAGCTTGATATGGGAAGAAATTCAGTTAACCCCTGAATTATGCTTAGCAGTATTACTAATATAATGTCATTGATCATTTAATTTTTTATATGTGGTTTCTTTTATATAAACAGGATTTGCATCTTCGGGTATGTATTTTGAGTCTTCAGAATATTTTGAAAGAGCTAATTCAATTAATGTAGCTGCGTTTGATTTAATATCTAAATTTACATTTACTTCATCAACTGAATCCCATGCATTGCCTAAAAAAGCAGCATCGGTATTTTCAGATGCAATTTTTTCAAGATCTGTCTTATTAACAAGTATCTCCGAACCAATATTTTTTAACACCCCATCAACAAAATTAAACTCCGAATAATAAGCCTCAGATTTTATATCAGAGAGAATTGCGCAATATATAGCTTGATCTTCTGTGTTAAAGATAGTGTGCTCAAAGGCAATACATTCAAGATTTGAAATTGGCATTAGTGGTTTTGATTGCGTTAAAGCAATTGCTTTTAAAAAAGTAGCGGCGCTTCTGATTGAGGTGTAAGATCCTGGGCCTTGGCCAAAAACAAAAAGATCAAAACTTGATAAGTCTTTAGAATCAATGCTGATATTTTGTAGAAGAGACTGCCAATCTGGACGACTTTTTCTTTTATGATCAACAGATATAGACAAGAGATCGTCTCCTATCTTGGATGCTACTGAGGTATGGTTCCCAGTAGAATCAATTGCCAAAACATCCATAATTAAATTTCTTTTTTTATGTTTGCAAAAACCTCATTAACACTTTTTGAGCCATCAACTGAAAAATATACAAGCTCAGACTTATCGCTAATTTCCTTATAGAAATTGGTCAGCGGCTCGGTTTGTTCATGATAGACATCTAATCTTTTAAGAACGGTCTCAGGCTTATCATCTTCGCGTTGTATCAACGCTTCCCCAGATACATCATCAATACCCTCGGTCTTTGGAGGATTGTAATCTATATGATAGTTTCTACCTGATCCAGGATGCACTCTTCTGCCTGACATTCTGTTAACAATTACATCGTCCTCAACAACAATTTCAATTACATGAGAAAACGATACACCCATATCATCTAAGATTTTTGCCTGGCCAAGAGTTCTAGGAACTCCATCAAATAAAGATCCATTTTTGCAGTCTGGCATTTGTAGTCTTTCTTCAATCAATGAGCCAATAATGTCATCAGAAACAAGCCCACCGGAATCAAGAATATTTGAAACTTGCTTGCCAAGATCTGAACCTGAAGCAACAGCTTCTCGTAACATGTCTCCAGTGCTTAGTTTAGGAATTTGATATAGATCGCATATAAGGTCAGCTTGTGTTCCCTTTCCAGCCCCAGGAGGGCCCAACAAAATAAAATTTTTCATCTTTCTAATATAGCAAATGCTACTACATAATTTTTTTCGTCTGCAAGACTAACATGACTGGCTGAAATACCCAAATCATTCATTTTATCTTTAAGATTATTCAAAGGAATAAAAACAGGTTTACCTAAATCATCTCTTGCTATAGACATATTTGAAAGCAAAACCTCTTGCCTGATGCCTGTTCCAAAAGCTTTTGAGATCGCTTCTTTTATAGAAAATTGCTTAGCTAGATATATTGGTTTTTTTGAGTCCTCTAGGTCATTGAAGTAATTTAACTCTTCAGATGTTAGGCATTTCTTAGCAAAAGCATCTATTGATTTCATATTTCTAAACCTTGAAATCTCAACAATATCTGTACCAATGCCGTATATCATCCCTTTAAGCTCCTAAAAATTTCCCTGCTAGCTAACTCTTTACCATCCAAGCAAAGCAATATTGCTTCTTTTGTAATCTTTTTTAATGATTTCCTCGGTATAGATTCTAATTTTCTATCGCGAATATCTAATATTTCTTGACCTAGTAGCTCCCCTCTTTCTGATTTTCTAAAACCTCGTTGAGATATAAATTTATAATAAGCATTTGCCTCAATGGGAATATGCTCATCTATATCTGATTCAAAATCTATGCCATAACCTAGCATTTCCAGCATATCTAATTCAAAAGAGCGCAAAGTTAACTCTAAGTCATTGGATTTAACTTTTTCTAAAAAGCTTTCATAAAGATCAAATAACTCTTCATGAGTTGCATTTTTTGGCAGCAACTTAGTCAAAAGCTCATTAATGTATAACAGGCTGTAGCTGGTTTTTGAGAAATTATCTACTGACATAGAAAAATCTCTATCAATGTTAGTTAAGGTTTTTAGTTCTGACCTTCCAGAATAGGTAACTTTTAACTTACAGAAAGGCGCTAAATAACCGAAAAATTTAGATTTTGGTTTTTTTGCTCCTCGCGCAATGATTGATATTTTTCCTGATGATCGTGTGAAAATATCAGCGATTATTGAAGTTTCTCCATAGGCTCTTTGATGTAATAAAAAGCAATTATCCCATTCATTAGGATTCATAGCTTGCACCTACACCTAGGCTTTGAATGTAATCTGAATCGGTATTCCAGTTTTTCTTAACTTTAACCCATGTTTTTAAAAAAACCTTCTTCTCAAAATAATCTTCTAAGTCCAATCTAGCTTGCTTACCAATTTTTTTTAAAGTTGCTCCTTTGTTGCCAATTACAATTTGTTTTTGACTATCTCGAACTACAAATATAACAACATGGATTTTGAGGATTGTCTCTTCATCTTCAAAGTGCTCTACTTGAACAAAAGTATCATGCGGTAGCTCATCCCCAAGCAATCTAATTATTTTCTCTCTAACAAGCTCTGAAATCATAAACATGTCCTTTTGATTATTTGAAGACATGGCCTCACCATAAATATGATCACCTTTTGGTAGGTATTTAATTATAATTTTCTGAAGCTCTTCTATCCCTTCATCTAAAAGTGCTGAGATAGGAATAATTTCTAGAAAATCATATAACTCACTTAATCTTTCCATTAAAGGGAGTAATTTTTGCTTATCCTCTATTTGGTCAATCTTATTAACAACACAAATTACTTTTGCATTTGCTTCTTTAAGTTTCTTAAGGACAGACAAGTCTTGGTCGTCTAGTTTCAGTCTTTGGGTAACAAATAAAACAATATCTGAATAATCAATCAAACCTTCAGCAGATTTATTGAGTACTTTATTCATGGTTTTAGGTGATTTGATATGCATGCCTGGGGTATCAGCAAAAATAAGTTGTGCATTTTCTATATTCTTTATTCCAAGAATATTGTTCCTTGTTGTTTGGGATTTTCTAGAAGTTATTGAGATTTTCTTACCTAAGATATGGTTCAATATAGTAGATTTACCAACATTTGGCTTACCAATTATAGAAATGTATCCACACAATGAATCAGTCATCTTTTTTATCAATAGAGTTTAAAGCTAATGCAGCTACCTTTATCTCTGCACTTTGTTTAGATGATGAGAATGATGTAAATTTGGCATTTTTATAAACTAACGTACATTCAAATCCACTTGCTTTTTCTTCATGGTTATATTCAGGGGGACTCATTCCAAGAGATTGAAATAGCTCTTGTAATTCTGTTTTAGGATCTTTAAATGAATTATCTGTTGAAATATTGCTTAACTCATCAGAAAAAATATTTATTGTTACTAATGTTGCCTGATCCCAGCCACCATCTAAATATACTGCACCTACTAGAGCCTCAAGGCACCCCTCATAGATTGATTTCTTATGTGAATCATTAATATTCAAAGTTCCTTTGGATAGCTTAACTGCTTTATGCAGTTTAAGAGATTTAGCTTTTTTGCTTAATGTATCTGATTTGACTAATTGTGATCTTATCCTGCTTAGAAGACCCTCGGATATTTCAGGATATTTTAAAAATAAATATTGAGAAATAATTGAATTAAGAACGGTATCGCCTAAAAATTCCAGCCTTTCATTATTAGATTTACTATCAAAACTTTTATGAGTTAGCGCGAGCTCTAATAGACTCTCATCTGAGAAGACAAATCCTATCTTAGTTTGAATTGATTCAAGCATTAATTGATTTTACCAGCCCTTTCAAAACTAGGTAAACACGTCCAACACTCCCACGTCATCCAGATATAATCAGCTGTGCCCATGAAATAATTCCTTGGAACAAAGCCAACATCTTGTCTAGAGTCATTGGAATTATCTCTGTTATCGCCAACTACAAAATAGTGGCCTTTGGGAACAGTCCATTGTTGAGGATATTCTGTCTTTGCAGAGCTATTTCTAACTATAAATGATCTACCACCAAGCTCTTCTGTATAAAATTTAATATCTTCAATTTCTTCAACTTCTTCAATTTTTCCTGAAGGGTATCTGTATCTTCTTGTTACTGTTTCCTCTTTTGTAAATTCATAATCTTTCAAAACAATTTCATCATTTATATAAAGCTTTTTGTTGATATATTTTATAGAGTCACCTGGCTTACCTATTAATCTTTTTATATATGGCACAGGTTTGTGTGGCGGCACAAAAACTACAACCTCTCCATATTCAGGATCATTAAATTCAATTAAAGGTTTACTTACCCTATTAATTTTTAATCCATACTCATATTTATTAACTAAAATAAAATCTCCAACCTTTAAACCAGGCAGCATTGATCCAGATGGGATTTGGTATGGCTCATAAAGAAAAGATCTAAGAACAAAAATAATAAAAAGAGGTATAAGTGTTCCTCTTGTGGATTTTTTAATGACCTCATTCTTATAGAAGATTCCAATGAAAAAAACTATGAAAGATATTATTACAGCTATAAATAAAATTAACCCAAGATCACCTGAGTTAAACCATATGCTCATTATCATTACAAAAAAGAAGATTGTTCCTAGTGAGGATAAATTTTCTTCAATTAAAGGATTAAATTTCGCTTCAGCAACATTTTGCCTAATCCAAATATAGATACATCCAAGCATTCCTGCCAAGGACAAAATAAATAATGGATCGGTAAACATACTAATCTCCTGAACTAAAGTAATTTAAGAATGCATCTTGTGGAATCGAAACTTTGCCAATTTGTTTCATTTTCTTTTTCCCTTCTTTTTGCTTCTCAAGAAGCTTCTTCTTTCTTGTAATATCACCGCCATAACATTTTGCAGTAACATTTTTTCTGAGCGCTTTTACGGTTTCTCTCGATATTATCTTAGCACCTAGTGCAACTTGAATGGGAACATCAAACATTTGTCTTGGAATTAACTTTTGTAAGTTTTTAGCAATTTCTCTAGCCTTTGTGGCAGAAAAAGATTTGTGCACAATCATTGATAAAGCATCTACTTTTTGATTGTTAATTAGTACATCAATCTTTGTTAGATCAGATTTAACAAAACCGATCAAAGAATACTCAACAGATGCAAATCCTTTTGTTGATGACTTGATTTGATCAAAAAAATCAATGATTACATTAGACAAAGGCATTTCAAAAACAATGGATACTTGATTGCCGAAATATGTCATATTTTTTTGTATGCCTCTTTTATTGGTACATAAAGTGATTACATTACCAACATAATCATTTGGAGTAAGAATATTAACATTTACTATAGGCTCTCTTATTTCCTCAATATCATTAGAAGCTGGAAGTTGAGATGGATTATCAAGCTTGATAACTTCGCCATCAGTTTTTAAAACTTCATATTCAACTGATGGAGCTGTGGATATCAACTCAAGATCATATTCCCTTTCTAATCGTTCCCTTATAACCTCCATGTGAAGAGTGCCCAGAAAACCGCATCTAAAGCCAAACCCTAGTGCATCTGAGACTTCAGGTTCATATATTAAGGATGAATCATTTAAGATAAGTTTTGATAAGGCATCTCTAAACCTCTCATAGTCTTCTGATTTAACAGTGAACATAGATGCAAATACTTTTGGGTTAACTTTTTCAAAACCAGGAAGTGCTTGGGTGGTCTCATCATTCCATTCAAGCAAAGTATCGCCTACAGGAGCTCCTTTAATATTTTTAATACCTGCTACTAAATAACCCACCTCACCTGCTGACAAAGATTCTTTTGTGACTTTTTTTGGAGTGAATATGCCTAATTCATCTACTATATAAGTATCGCCTGTTGAGTGTATTTTAAACTTTTGACCTTTTTTTATAGTGCCATCTTTAATTCTTATTAAAGAAACTACGCCTAAGTAAGAATCAAACCAAGAATCTATTATTAAAGCCTTCAATGGACTTTCAATCTTACCTTCAGGTGAAGGAATATCAGAAATCAAGACATCTAACAAAGATTCAATTCCAATACCAGTTTTAGCACTTACATGGGGAGCATCAGATGCATTGATACCGATCATATCCTCAATTTCTTTTCCAACTCTTTCTGGTTCAGCTTGCGGTAGATCAATCTTATTTATAACTGGAACAACTTCCAGCCCTTGGTCTACAGCTGTATAACAGTTAGCAAGAGTTTGAGCCTCCACACCTTGCGAGCCATCAACTACCAATAATGCACCCTCACAGGCTGACAATGATCTAGATACCT
>CAYQIT010000011.1:0-26403 GCA_964417685.1 uncultured Gammaproteobacteria bacterium
ACCTCTGAGGAAACAAGCTTTTCTTTGGTTTGTGAAGAGAATTTAGGGTCTGGAACTTTAACAGAAATAATTGCAGTTAAACCCTCTCTTACATCATCACCTAACAAATCTGTTGGAACTTTTTTGTTTGCTCCTTCTTTTTTAATAAAAGCTTTTAAAACCCTGGTTAAGCTTCCTCTAAAACCTGCTAAATGAGTTCCTCCATCTTTTTGGGGAATGTTATTGGTATAACACAATACATTCTCTGAGTATGAGTCAGTCCATTGCATTGCTATTTCAACACCCACATCATCTTTTGTAGCGGAACATTCAAAAATTTCTGACACCTGCTGTTTTCTTCCTTTGAGGTGTTTTACGTAGCTGCTTAATCCGCCGTTATTTTTAAAATGTTTTGATTTCCCTGTTCTTTCATCTGTAACCGTAATAGAAACCCCTGCGTTTAAAAATGAAAGCTCTTGGATTCTTTTGTGTATTCTGTCTGTTTCAAAGTTAATTGATGTGAATATATCTTCTGATGGGGTAAATGTGATTTCTGTGCCGGTTTCTTTTGAGGCTTTTACTTTTTTAAGCTTTGCTGTTGGTTTGCCGCTTTTGTATTTTTGTATAAATTCTCCACCATCTCTATAAACCTTGAGCGCAAGCTCTTTGGATAAAGCGTTAACAACCGAAACGCCAACCCCATGAAGGCCACCTGATACTTTATAGCTATTGTCATCAAATTTTCCACCAGAGTGCAGTGTTGTGAGTATCAATTCAGCGGCGGAAATGCCTTCTTTTTCGTGCACATCAACAGGTATGCCTCTACCATTATCTTTAACGGTTACGGAGCCGTTTTTGTTTACAATAACATTAATGTCTGAGCAGTGCCCAGCCATTGCCTCATCAATACAATTATCAAGCACCTCAAAAACCATGTGGTGGAGTCCAGAACCATCGTCTGTGTCTCCGATATACATACCGGGTCTTTTTTTAACTGCTTCTAGCCCCTTTAAAACCTGTATATTCGATGAATCGTACTTAGCTTCTTCTGTTTTTTTTGGCATGTTGTTTTAGTAGTGTAATTGTTCCACGTGGAACTTTTTAAAATCCTCAAATTTACTGTTTATTTTACTACTAAATTGGTCATCTATACAGGAAAAGATAACCTGATTTTCTATATAATTTAACGCCTCCACAAAGACGCTCATTAGGTTGTTGTCTAGCTCAGATTTTATATCATCAATGATTAGGGTTGGGTCTAGGTTGTGAATGTTTTTTAGCACTTTGTGTTGGGAGCAACACCATAAAATTGAAAAGAGTTTTTGCTCTCCCCTGGATAAAATCTGTTTGGCATCTATGTTGCCAATATAAAATTTAATGTCGGCTTTGTGGGGTCCTTTTGTGGTTGTTCTTCTGTGTTTGTCTTTGTTGTTGTTTTCGTGGATACATTCTCTAAGGTTTTGATTTTCATCCCAGCCCTGTCTAAAGGTAATGTTAATGTCTTTGAGGTAAGTCAGTTTGTGTGTTTTGCTTACATTTTCTATTAATACTTTGAGCTCCTCCATTGTATTGTTGTGGAATTCTTGTCTAATTTGATTAAGGGCTTCTCCGTGCTCTATTAGCGAACCATCCCAGACGTCTGTATTTGCTGTGTTTTGTTTTAGAAGGGTGTTTCTTTGTTTTAGTGATCTGTAATAACCAAACCAAGTATGTGAAAACCTTTTGTTTGAAATAAAAATAGCTCTATCTAAGAGCTTTCTTCTGAAATCTGGAGGGGCGTCTGCAAAAGAGAAGGTTTGATTGTGTATTGCTGTTGCTGGTTTTTTTCTGGCTAGTTTTGCTATTGGTGTTTTTTGATTGTTGTAATGAATCTCTATTGGTTTGGTTTGGTGTTTGTTAATTTCAATTATGTGGCCTGTTTCGCTATCAAACGATTTAACCTTGAAGCCTTGTTTGTTATTCTGGTTTATTAGCGCTGATATATTTGAGCTTTTAAAAGATTTTCCGCTTGAACACAAATAGATAGCTTCTAAGATAGAGGTTTTTCCAGAACCGTTCTTTCCATAGAAAAAATTAGTTTTAGGGGAAAGTTCTAAATCTAGTGATTCAAAACACCTAAAGTTCTTAAGTGTTATTTTTGATATGGGCACTATATAAGCAGAGGCATCACAACATATTTATAATCATCTGTTCCTGGGCAAGTTATTAGACAGCTTTTATCGGATCCAAAGAAGTGAATTTCAGCATTACTCTCATCTATAGAAGAAAGTATTTCTTGAAGGTAATTCACATTAAAAGCAATATCTATTTTTTCACCAGAATAATCGCACGATAACTGTTCTTCGCCCTGCTCTTGTTCGGGGTTGTTTGCTGATATGTTGATCAGGCCATCACTAACAATAAGTCTCACCCCTCTATACTTTTCACTAGAGAGAACGCTTACTCTGCTGAGGCTCTCAGCAAGATTTTTTTTGTCCACAACAAGCGTTGAGCTCTCACCAGAGGGTATAACTTGTTCATAGTCTGGAAACTTTCCTTCAATTAGTTTGCTTGAAAATGTTGTGCCAGCAACACTAACGTTGATTGAGTTGGAGCCCAGGTTAAGCGTTATGTTTTCACTGTCCTCATTAAGCAGTTTTGCAATTTCGTTAATAGATTTTCTGGGGACAATGCCGTTGATTGGGTCACTAAGGCTTTCGTTAATGTTTTGTGTTGAAAGCGCTAGTCTGTGGGCGTCTGTTGCAACAGAGGTTATGGTTGTATTGTCCAAGGAAAGATACAAACCATTTAAGTAGTGTCTCCAATCTTGGTTGCCCATAGCAAAAGAGGTTTTGTTAATTATCGATTTAAGGTTTTGTGGTTTTATGCTAACAGGGTTGCTTAGCTCTTCAGACTCAAAAACTGGAAAGTCTTCGCTTGGCAGTGTTGCAAGGTTATATTTTCCTGTGTTTGTTTCTATTTTTAAGTTTTCACCATCAAGATAAAAATGTATCTCAGCAAGGTCTGAAAACAACCTACATAGCTCACTTAGTTTTTTGGCAGGTGCTGTTACCCTGCCGCCGCTTTTAAAATTAGAGATGGTTGATATTGTTGATATCTCAGACTCTAGGTCTGTCGCTGTAAGTTTAAGCCTTGTTTCATCTACATCAAATAAAACGTTTGCTAGTATTGGTAATGTTTGTCTTTTTTCCACAACACCAAGAGTTGTGTTGAGTGCTTTTACGACCTCTTCTTTGGTAATATAAAAATCCATTTTTTTAGTTTGTTAGTGCCCTTGTTAAGTTTCTGTAATCCTCTTCGTGTGAGGGGTTTTCTTTTCGCAGCTCGGCAATTTTTTTACAGGCGTGGAGAACTGTTGTGTGGTCCCTTCCATTAAAAGCCTCGCCTATCTCAGGCAGGCTGTGGTTTGTGAGCTCTTTGGTTAAGGCCATTGCGAGCTGTCTTGGTCTTGTTATTGACCTGCTTCGTCTTTTTGATAAAAGGTCTGAAAGCTTAATGTTGTAATACTCGGAAACGGTTTTTTGAATGTTTTCAATGCTTACCATTTTTGCAGAAATTACAAACAAGTCCTTTAATGCGTCTTTAACCAAAGAAAGATCAATGGGTTGGTTTGTGAACCTGGAGTTAGCTGCAACTCTTTTTAAGGCGCCCTCTAGCTCTCTAATGTTAGATCGGATTCTTTGTGCTATGTAAATGGCGCAGTCGTTTGGCAGATCAACACCCATAGAGGAGGCCTTGCTAAGAAGAACGGCAGCCCTGGTTTCGAGCTCAGGCGGATCAATTACAACAGGAAGCCCCCAACCAAGCCTTGATTTTAAACGCTCTTCAAGACCATCTATTTCTTTTGGGTATTTGTCACAAGTAAGGATCATTTGATTGTTCCTGTCCAAAAGAGCATTAAAAGTATGAAAAAACTCTTCTTGTGACTGCTCTTTACCAGCAAAGAACTGAATGTCATCAATTAACAGTGCGTCAGCATTTCTATAAAAAGACTTGAATTCATTCATTGCGCCCAGTTGCAGGGCTTTAACCATATCAGATACGAATTTTTCTGAATGAACATAAACTATTCTTTTTTCGGGGTTGTTTTTAAGTATCTCATTTCCAACCGCATGCATAAGGTGGGTTTTACCCAGCCCAACACCACCATAGATAAACAAGGGGTTGTAATCACCCTTTGGGTTAGAGGCAACCTGTTTTGCGGCTGCAAGGGCAAGATGATTGGACTTTCCCTCAACAAATGTGTCAAAGACATAAGAGTTAACAAGCTTGGAGTTTTCGTTTTTATTATTTCCTTGATATTTATCAACAAATGTTTCTTTTGTTAGTGTTTTGAAAACTAAACTTATGTCCTTTTTTGATTGTTGTTTAATTAACGATGTAATTTCTTCTGAAAGGTTTTTTTCAACATAGCTTAAAATAAAATCATTGGGGGCAACAAGCTCTAGCGTATCTTTAACCAAACTCCCCTTGAGAGGCCTGATCCATGTGTTAAAATCTTCTTGTGTAAGCCTGTTTTCAAGCTTTTCTGTACATTTATTCCAAAAATCCAAGTCTATCTCCCCGTTGTTGAATACTTAGTCTATAAAAAAATAAACAAGATATCTACAGGATAAACCCATGAATTTGCTGTGGATAACTTGTTTGTAAGTTTGGGTAAAATGTTTTTGTGGTTTTTTGTGTAAACTTTAAATTATTAGGATATAATGCAGGCCAATTTTTTGGTACTTATTATGAAAAGAACATTTCAACCGAGCACATTAAAGAGAAAGCGTACCCACGGTTTCAGAGCAAGAATGGCTACTAAGGCTGGTAGGGCTGTGCTTTCCAATAGAAGAAAGAAAGGCAGAAAAGCGCTAAGTGTATAGGTTTGGCACTCAAGTCTAAACTCCCTCGTCACTTTTATTCATCTGAAAATCTCAGGCTTTTTTATCTAAAAGATGCAGGTTCGTCACTGCAAATTTCAACTCCAAAGAAATTATTTAAGACGGCTGTAAGTAGAAATAAGATCAAAAGGATTATTAAAGAAGTTTTTAGAACTGGTGGTTTGGTGCCTGTTAGCGGTGGTTTTTTGGTTTTGGTTTATGAGTCTTTTTCAGACTTAAGTTTTAAAGAGGCTTCTTTTGAGATCGTTAAAGCTGTAAAATCACATCAATATTAAAAACATACAATTAAATGAACATTAGAAGATTTTATCTTGCGGCAATATTTTTACTTTCGCTTGCGCTTTTTTATCAATACTCTGTTGAAAGAGATGCTGTTGCGGTGGGGGAGCAGCTCCAGCTTGCTGAAAAAGCAAAAGCAAAAAGAGCAGAGCTTGAGAGCGGGTTGGTGTATTTAGAAAATGATCTTCTTACGCTTATTGTTAGGGTTGGGGACGGGTCAATTGTTGAGGCCAGGGTCAATAAATATTTGGTTGAGAATGTTGAAGGTTCTTTGGGTGTTCGTATTTTTGGAAGTGATGCAACCAGTGGTTTTAAGTATTACTTTAAGTCTGGTTTTACCAATACTCCAGGCAGTTATGTTTTTGATAGGTATGTTGATGATGGTATTGTCCTTTTGTCCGAGGATGGTGTTTATTCTAAAACAATCAAGTTTGCCGAGTCTTCTTATGAGATAAGCATTATAGATGAGTTTGTTGGAGCTGCCTCTAGTCCAGGCATTCCTTATGCATCTTTATATAGAACCAACTCAAGGTCGCTGGACATGAATTTTGAATTTTCTAGTGGCGGCCTAATAAACAGAAGCTCTTATGAGGCTTATGCTTTGAGCACAAATCAGGACCCTTATGAGGCAGATAGGCTAAGGTCTGTTGATGGTCCGGTTGGGGCGACCTCTTCTGGTGGCTGGATTGCATTTACACAAAAATACTTTTTAGCTGCTTTGTTGGGCTCTGATGAATATATTTATGGTTATAAGATTGGCCAGGGAAAAAGTGGTGTATACAGCATGGGCTACACAGTGGAGCCTGGTGATTTTTCTACCGGTTATGTTACAAACCATACCCATAGGCTTTTTTTGGGGCCAAAGATAAGAAAAGATTTGGTTGAAAGGGCTGACAACCTTGAGCAAACAATAGAGATGGGTTGGTTTTGGTTTATCTCTCAGCCCATGGTTTGGCTTTTAGATAAAATACATGATGTTGTTGGTAGCTGGGGTTGGTCTATTGTTGTAATTACTCTTCTTTTAAAGTTGGTTCTTTGGCCTGTTACTGGGGCTGGTTTTAAGTCGATGGCTGGGCTTAGAAAGGTTCAGCCAGAGATGAAAGAAATACAAGAAAGATACGCGAATGATAGACAGAAGCTTGGGGTTGAAATGATGGCTTTGTATAAAAAGCACAAAGTTAATCCAGCCGGCGGTTGTTTGCCGTTATTGGCTCAAATGCCGTTTTTTATTGCTTTCTTTTTCGGACTACGGGAAATGGTTGAACTAAGACAGGCCTCTTTCTTTTGGTTGGATGATCTATCTGCTCCGGATCCACTTTTTATACTTCCTGTGCTTTTTGGTTTTGTTATGGTTTTAACGCAAAGACTTAATCCGCAGCCACCAAATATGGATCCAACTCAAGCCCAAGTAATGAAAGTTATGCCTGTTATGCTTTCTGTGTTCTTTGTTGTTTTCCCATCTTCGCTTGCGCTGTATTCAGTTGTAAATGCTGGTATTTCGCTAGGCCAACAAAAATACCTTTACGCCAAATACGGCGGGTCAAACTAACCTAAAACAAATATGTCGGTTGTATATGCTCTTGCAACTCCTCCTGCAAAGTCAGCAATTTGTGTTTTCCGTGTTTCTGGGGAGGGTTGTTTAGATGCGCTTGAGGGGCTTTTTGAAAAAAAACCAAAAGAGCACGGTTTCTTTTGTGTGCGGGATATGTATTTAAATAACGAGATAGTTGACTCGGTTGGCTTGATTTCATTTAAAGGACCGAAAAGCTATACCGGAGAAGATTCGTTTGAGGTTTATGGCCATGGGAGTCTTGGGGTTATGGGTTTGATGATGGATGCTTTCCAGTCATTTGGTTTTGAGGAGGCTGGCCCAGGAGAGTTCACCAAGAGGGCTTTTTTAAACAACAAGTTATCCCTTAATGAGTCAGAGTCTGTTTTAGATGTTATTAACAGCACCTCTAAAAAAGAAGTTCTTCTAGCCTCTCAGTCACTGTCTGGGAAATTTACCAAGGAGGTTTTTGGCATTTCAGAAGCGATTGATACTATAAGGGTTAGGGTTGAGGGCGAGATAGATTTCTCTGATGAAGATGAGGTGTTTTTAGACGATTCTTTGGTTTCGGATTTGGTTTTATTAATTGAGCGACTAAATGTTTTTATACAAGGCTGTTATAACAAAAAGGAATTGGGTTCAAAAAAAACAGTTCTTTTTATAGGTCCGCCCAATTCAGGAAAGTCTTCGGTATTTAATAGGCTTCTTGGGTTCGAAAGGGCCCTGGTATCAGATGTTGCTGGAACAACAAGGGATTTGATTGAGTCAGAGGTTTTTTACAACGACTTGTCGTTTTCAGTAATTGATAGTGCTGGTATAAGAAGCACAGCGGACAAGATAGAGTCTAGAGGTATTGATTTCACTGTAGATGGTATTGATGATGCTGATGTGATTGTTGCCGTGTTCGAAAACACCAAGGTGGATTTGCTTGTGGAGCTTGAAGATAGGCTTAAAGATAAAAAAGTTATTAGTGTGTTAAATAAAATTGATTTGGGTGGTTTCGAGGGTGCTGATTTTGATAGCAAGGTTTCAGCAAAAACGGGGCATGGTTTTGACCAGTTTAAAAATTTAATCAAAGATGCTTTTGGTGAGGCTTATAAAAAAGATAGCGTCTATTTAGTAAGAGATAGACATATAAAGCTTTTCGGTCTTTGTCTTGAAGGCCTAAATAGGGCTCATGAAATTCTTCAAAACAACAAAGAAATGGAAATAGCCGCAGAGGAGCTTAGGGTTTCTAGGTCGTGCCTTGATGATTTGGTCGGAAGAAAAACTCCTGACGATGTGTTGGGTGATATATTTAGTAATTTTTGTATTGGCAAGTAAACAACCTTGTTTATTGGCTGTTAAAAACTTGTTTAAGTAATTTTGTTTTTTTTATTACCCACAACTTATCATCAGTTAACAAGTTGCTATATTTACATACCTACAAACATTCTTATACATTAAAAAAAACCTATTAAAACAAGCCAAATTTAACTTATTAACATAAAATCACTTTACTTATAGAAATAACTAAAAGTATATAATCTAGATATTATTGTATTTAATAAAATATGTATTCATTTGATGTAATTGTTGTTGGTGGAGGTCATGCGGGTGTGGAGGCAGCCCATGCTGTGCATAGGGCTGGGCTATCGTGCGCGCTAATAACATTTGAAAAAAACAAGATTGGTCAAATGTCGTGCAACCCAGCTATTGGGGGTCTTGGTAAATCTCATATCGTTAGAGAGATTGATGCTCTCGGGGGAATCATGCCTCTTGCTACAGACGCAGCTGGTATTCAGTACAGAACCTTAAACACAAGAAAGGGATTTGCTGTTCAAGCTCTTCGTGTTCAATGCGATAGGTATTTGTATAAAAAAGCCATTCAAAAAGAAATAGAAAAAACAACAATTAAAATTTATGAGGATGAGGTTGTTGATTTAATTATTGAGCAAAATTGCGTAAAAGGTGTTCTAACAAAATCAGATCAAATTTTTGCGAAAAAAGTGGTGTTAACAACAGGGACGTTTTTAAATGGTGTGATGTTTACAGGAAGAGAGAGGGTAAGTGGTGGCAGGTTCGGAGATAAACCCTCAATACCTCTATCTGAAAGACTTTACGACCTTCAACTTCCTATGGGAAGGTTAAAAACAGGCACCCCAGCAAGAATTAAGATGTCCAGCTTGGACTTGTCTGTTATGGAGGAGCAGCCTGGAGAAAACCCAACACCATGGATGACTCTTACAAAAAACAAGCCCAGTCACGTTGAGCAACTTTCTTGCTACATAACAAGAACAAACAAAAAAACACACGAAATAATAAACAAAAACATTGAGCTATCTGCTATGTATTCTGGGAACATAGTTGGTATAGGACCAAGGTATTGCCCATCTATCGAGGATAAAATCTTTAAATTTGCATCAAAGGAAAGCCATCAAATATTTATAGAGCCAGAGGGCATAGGTGTGGATTTGGTATATCCAAACGGCATATCAACAAGCTTACCAAAAGACATACAGGAGAAATTTATAAAATCCATAAAAGGAATGGAAGATTCAGTTATTACGGAGTTTGGTTATGCGGTTGAGTATGATTTTATTGATCCCAGATCTCTCCACCAAACACTTGAAACAAGATATTTGAAAAATCTTTTTCTTGCAGGCCAAATTAATGGAACCACGGGTTATGAAGAAGCAGCCGCCCAGGGTCTTATGGCTGGCACCAACGCAACCAACCAGATAAAAAAACAGAACGATTTTATTTTAGATAGAAGCGAGGCCTATATAGGTGTTCTTGTTGACGATCTTACAACACACGGTATCACCGAACCATATAGAATGTTTACCAGCAGAGCTGAGCACCGACTTTTACTATCTCAAAACAACGCAGAGCAAAGACTTTTAACAAAAGCCCATGAAAACAAGCTTATCTCAAAAGACAGAATGGAGGACCATAAAAACAACGAGGAAAAGTATAGTCAATTTATCAACTCAGAACTAAAAAAAACAAAAACCAAAAACTTTCTCGACAACAACAAAAAAGAGGTAAACCTTAAAGAAAAGAAGAGCCTGTATGACCTTCTTTCAAGACCAGACATAAACCAAGAAGAACTATATCAACCATCTTCAGACAACAAAAAACACTATCAGCGAGCATGTGTTGAGATAAGGTATGCGGGCTATATAAAAAAACAAAAAAGGGAAATTGAGAAAAACAAAAAACAAAACCTAAAAAAAATACCAGAAAGTTTTTCTTATGACGACATAAGCGGGCTCTCAAACGAAGTTAAGGAAAAACTAAACAAATCAAGACCCAACACCATTGGCTCAGCAGCAAGAATAGAGGGGGTGACCCCAGCCGCAATAAACATAATTCTAGTTACAATGAAGAAACAAGAGCTAGAAAAAAACAATGCCTAACCCAGAACATAAAGAAAAGATTTATCAGTTTGTAAACAAAGCAACACAATTCAACAAACACCACAATATTTTTCAAAGAACCAGCGCCGAAGAGGTATTGAAAAAAGACGTCGAAGAGTCGCTACAAATAAACCCCCACATTTCAAAACATGACACCATTCTTGATATTGGTTCGGGGGGCGGCTTCCCCGGAGCGGTGATCGCCATCTCAAACCCCAAAACCCAAACCCATTTAGTTGAAAGCAACCAGAAAAAAGCCTACTTTTTGAAACAAATTAAACACGACCTGTTCCTTGATAACATGATAGTTCACAACCAAAGAATAGAAACACACAACAACCTTGGTGAATTCAGTCTTATAACAGCAAGAGCTTTTGCAACTATCAAAAAAATATTAACACTATCTGAAAACAATCTTCTTCAAAGCGGAAAATATATTTTATTTAAGGGAACAAAAAACAAAATCAAAGAAGAATTAACATCATTAAACACAAACAAATTTAAGTATGAAATAATCGAACAAGATAACAAAGAAAAAGAAAGGCATTTTGTAGTTATAAAAAAGCATGAATAAAGTAATCGCAATAGCAAATCAAAAAGGAGGGGTGGGCAAGACCACAACAGCAGTGAACCTAGCCGCAAGCCTTGCCGCAACAAATCGAAGAGTTTTGCTTATAGACCTTGATCCCCAAGGAAACGCCACTACCGCCTCTGGAATCAAAGAAGAAAGACCAAACACCTTATGCGAACCACTTTTCAACAACATAGAGCCATCGGACTGTTTGTATAGCTCTCCGGATGGTTACAAAATAATCCCTGGATCACAGGACTTAATCGCCCTTGATGTGGCCATCAGAGAACAAGAAAAACAAGGCTACCTTCGCAAAGCGCTATTTACAATTGAAGATAATTTTGACTACACAATAATTGACACACCGCCAACACTCAACCAGCTCACAATAGAGGCTCTAATGGCGGCCTCCGGAACCCTTATTCCACTTCAGTGTGAATATTATTCGCTTGAGGGGGTAGCCGGGTTAATGGAAACAATCAAAACCATATCTGATAACAATATGGCAAACAATAGAGTAATTGGCATAATCAGAACAATGGTAGATTTAAGAAACAATCTTGCAAAAGAGGTCTCAGCTGAGCTCGAAAACCATTTTCCACATCTTGTATTTAACACCCTCATACCAAGAAATGTAAAGCTTGCAGAGGCTCCCAGCCACAAAACATCAGGAATTAAATATATGCCAGACTCATATGGGGCAAAAGCATATTTAGCGCTAACAGGCGAATTAATAAGGAAGGTCGAAAATGTCTGATAACAACAAAACACTAAACAGGGGCCTAGATGCCCTGCTTGGCTCCAAAGGAACAACAAAAAGAACCGTGCAAGAGGTTGGGCTTGAACAAATAAACGCAGGAAGATTTCAACCAAGAGAAAACTTTAACGAAGAATCTTTGAACGAATTAACAAAATCTATTAAAAAACACGGCGTGCTCTCACCAATACTGGTCAGAGAACTTGGCTTAAACAAATACGAAGTAATCGCTGGAGAAAGGCGGCTAAGAGCCTCTCTTAAAGCGGGCCTAGAAACCATACCATGTTTGATAGACCAAAAAAAAGACCAAGACGCGCTTGAGTCGGCCTTAATAGAAAACTTGCAAAGAGAAGATCTAAACGCAGTCGAGGAGGCTAGGGGCTATGACAGATTAAAAAGAGAGTTTGGTTTAACACAAGACGAGGTCGCAACATCAACAGGAAAAGCAAGAAGCACAATCGCAAACTCACTTAGGATTTTATCCTTACCTCAAAAGGTCCTAGATTACCTTACCGCAGGAAAAATAGAAAAAGGACACGCAAAGCTTCTTGCCTCTCTTGATGCAAAAGAGGCTGAAAAAGCCGCAGAAAACATCGTAAAAAACAAACTAACAGTAAGAGACCTAAGTAAAACCTCAAACACCAACAAGAAAAACAAACAAACAAAAGAAAAACAAACAGATGTGCTTCTTATAGAGCAAGAAATGTCCGATAACTTTGGTCACCAAATCTCAATTGAGGCAAAAAACAAACAAAAAGGAGTTGTACAAATTTCATACAAAACCTCCGATGAGCTAGAGACGATCATTTCTAAAATCTTAAACTAGAAACACATATTTTTTATTTTTTAAATAAAACAACAAACACCTTGTTAATGGGGTGATATATTTCTATAATTGCGCCCAATTATTAATTAATAAGTGAAAATAAACTGGGTAAAAAAACAATACTTGCCGCTTATAATCGGCGCTTTGATTTTTTGCTTATACATAGATATCAATTTGTTAGCAATTACTCTTACATATACTCTTTCACTAACCGTTTTGTTTTTGGTTGGGAAAAAAATTGCCGACCCCTCTGTCTATGTTTTTTATAGTTGGTTTGTTAAATGGGCTATGTTTGTTGCTTTCACTGCTTTTGCGGTTATAAACCTAACCCCAATTTATTTTTACGCAATGTTTATTTTTATAGTAGTAAATATATTTTTAAGCCCCATGCTAGAGGTTAAACAAAACTAATGGCAGCAAAAGGCACAGATTACGTAGTTGGAGCTTCTTGTCATGAGGCCGACCTTACCGTAAACGGTTACATACAACATCACTTAACCAACCTTACATATGGGAAACTTCCATATGACTCTGAGGTTTGGCACTGCAACAAAGAAACTCATACATGGGATATGCCAACAATAGTGCCAGCAGACACATGGACTTTTGCGCATGGCTCTACTCAAGCTGCTGATATGGGTTTTTGGGCGTTTAATGTTGATTCGATTGGCTGGTCAATTTTTTTAGGAGCATTGTTTCTTGGTATTTTTAAATGGGCCATACCCAAAAATACAGACACCCCATCCGGCTTACAAAACTTTGTTGAAATGTGTATAGAGTTTGTAGATGACAACGTGCAATCTCTTTTTGGTTCAACCAACAATAAACTAATTGCACCACTTGCCCTTACTGTTTTTGTGTGGATTTTGTTTATGAACTTAATGGATCTTGTCCCAGTGGACTTTATTCCCGAGCTTGCAAAATCATTAGGGGTTGAATATTTCAAAGTTGTTCCAACAACAGACCCCAACATAACACTGGGCATGGCTTTTGCTATTTTTATACTAACAATTTATTACAGCATAAAAATAAAAGGTACCAAAGCCTTTATTGCTGAGCTCACACTCCATCCTTTTGGCAAATGGCTAATACCTGTCAACTTTGTTCTTGAGATGGTTAATTTTATTGCAAAACCAATTTCGCTTGGCTTGAGGCTATTTGGCAACCTGTATGCTGGCGAGATGATATTTATTTTGATAGCGTTAATGTTGTTTTTTAATAGCGTGTTAATTGGCATGCTTGGTATAGGGCTTCATTTGGTTTGGGCGCTTTTCCACATACTTATTGTGGCATTACAGGCATTTATTTTTATGGCATTAACCATTGCTTATTTAGCAATGGCACATGAAACAGAGGAACACTAGTCCTCAAAATATAGGAGAAAAAAATGGAATATAGTATTTTAGCAGCAGGTCTCACAATGGGACTATCAGCGATCGGAGCCGGGATCGGCGTGGGTGTATTGGGCAGCAAGTTTATCGAGGCTGCAGCAAGACAGCCAGAGCTTATACCAATGCTGCGTGGTCAGTTCTTCCTAATGATGGGTCTTACTGATGCTGTTCCAATGATCGGAGTGGGTCTTGGAATGTATATGCTTTTTGCAATATAAGAGAGAAGAAATTAGAAGATGAACATAAACGCAACCTTAATTGCACAAGCGGTAGTTTTTGTAATTTTTGTGGTTATATGCATGAAATATATATACCCACAAATATTAGCTGTTATGCAAGAAAGAGAAAAAAGAATATCAGATGGCCTGGAGGCAGCTAAAAAAGCAGACGACTCGCTTGAAGAAGCCAAATTGGCTTCGGATAAAGAGCTAAACAAAGCCAAAGAAGAAGCAGCTGATATATTAAAGAAAGCAAACACTCGAGCCTCTCAAATCGTTGCCGATGCTTCAAACAAAGCAGAGGCAGAGGCAGAAAAAATCATGACAGCAGCTTCTGCAAGCGTTGCAAACGAAACCAATAGAGCCAAAGAAGAGCTAAGACAACAGATGTCAGACATTATCATTGACACCACAGAAAAAATTCTCGGGGACGAGATTTCACCTGAAAAACATAATGATATTCTGAAAAAGGCTGCACAGGAGCTTTAATGATTGAATTAACACCCTTAGCAAGGCCATACGCAAAAGCAATATTTGCTACTGCTTTGGACGACAAAAGTCTGGAAGAAACATCTAACGAGCTTCACACAATTACATTAGCAACCAGTTCTCCTGAGGTCACTAATGCAATTGAAGATCCTAAAATGTCCAGAAAACAAGTTGTCGACTTGCTAATGGAGCTTTTCAGCAAAGAGGTTTCTCAAAAATCTGAAAAGCTACTATTAATTCTTGCAGAGAATAAAAGATTAAACCTTCTTGACACAATCTATCAACTTTACGTTGAGTTGGTGCAGGAACATAAAAGTCAAAAATCAATAGAGGTTTTTGTTGCCTCTGATCCAAGCGAAGACGCCAAAGAAAAAATAGAAACCAAGCTTTATGCTTCTTATGGCAGTGACGCTAAAATAACTTTTTCAAAAGACCCAAAAATGATGGGCGGCCTAACTATTAAAGTGGGCGACGAAACACTAGACCTTTCCATAAGAGGAAAAGTCAACAAACTTGTAAACCAATTAAATTTTTAAGGTGAAAATATGAGTCAACTAAATCCATCAGAAATATCCAGCGTTTTAAAAGAAAAAATAGCTGGTCTGGATCTTTCAGCTGAAAGAAAAAACGAGGGCATTATTGTCAGCGTTTCAGACGGTATCGTAAGAATACATGGCATGGGGGATGTTATGTATGGTGAGGTTATTGAATTTGAAAATGGCACAAAAGGCATGGCGCTAAACCTAGAACAAGATTCAGTTGGTGCTGTTGTATTGGGTGATTACCTTGGGCTAGTTGAAGGACAGAAAGCTGTTTGTACGGGCAAGGTTTTAGAGGTTCCTGTTGGAGAGGGCCTACTAGGAAGGGTGGTAAATACACTTGGAACACCTATTGATGGCAAGGGAGAAATTAAGGCACAAGGCACATCTCCTGTAGAAGTGGTTGCCCCTGGTGTTATCGCTAGACAGTCTGTTGACCAACCAGTTCAAATTGGACTAAAAGCTGTTGATGCAATGGTGCCCATTGGTAGAGGCCAAAGGGAGTTAATCATCGGCGACAGACAAACGGGTAAAACAGCTGTTGCTATCGACGCCATTATTAACCAAAAAGGAACAGGTATTAAATGTATCTATGTTGCTATTGGTCAAAAACAGTCAACAGTTGCTAATGTTGTCAGGAAGCTTGAAGAGCATGGGGCTATGGAGCACACAATTGTTGTTTCTGCTACCGCAGCCGATCCTGCACCAATGCAATATTTGTCTGCTTATTCTGGTTGCGCAATGGGAGAGTATTTTAGAGATAGGGGAGAAGATGCTCTTATTGTTTACGATGATCTTTCAAAACAGGCTGTTGCATACAGACAGGTATCTTTGCTATTAAAAAGGCCTCCTGGAAGGGAAGCATATCCTGGTGATGTTTTTTACCTTCATTCAAGATTGTTAGAGAGAGCTGCAAGGGTAAATGCAGAATATGTTGAACAAGTAACAGGTGGAGAGGTTAAGGGTAAAACAGGATCCTTAACAGCACTACCAATAATCGAAACCCTTGCTGGTGATGTTTCTGCTTTTGTTCCAACAAATGTAATCTCTATTACCGATGGACAGATTTATTTAGAAACAGAGCTGTTTAACTCAGGTGTTAGACCAGCGATCAACCCAGGCTTATCGGTATCAAGGGTTGGTGGATCAGCACAAACCAAAATAATGAAAAAATTAGCTGGTGGTGTTAGAACAGCTTTGGCTCAATATAGAGAGCTGGCAGCATTCTCACAGTTTGCATCTGATTTAGATGATGCAACCAAGCAGCAACTTGCAAACGGTAAGGCATTTACAGAGCTTCTTAAACAAAAACAATATGCTCCAATGAGTGTAGCTCAACAGGCGCTAAGCCTTTATGCGGCTGACAGGGGTTATATGGCAGATGTTGATGTTGAAAAAATATTAGATTTTGAAGCAGCACTGCATGGATATTTAACCGCAGAGAAGGGCAAGCTTGAAGAGCAAATTAATACAACAGGCGACTGGAATGATGATATTGAAAATCAGTTTAAAGAACTTGTTGAAGACTTCAAAAAGACACAAACTTTTTAATTAGAAAATGGCTAATACAAAAGAAGTAAGAAAACAGATTGCGAGCATAAAAAGCACGCAAAAAATCACCTCAGCTATGGAGATGGTTGCTGCTTCTAAAATGAAAAAAACCCAGGACAGCATGTTCGAAGGAAGGCCATATTCACAAAAAATAAAAGAAGTTATTTCACATATTGCTATGGCTAGCTCTGAATACAACCACCCTTTTTATGAAGAGAGAAAACCTAAGAAAGCTTGCTTTATAGTGATCTCATCAGACAAAGGTTTGTGCGGAGGTTTAAACATAAATCTATTCAAACAAGTGATTGCCAAATCTGCAGAACTAGATGCTCAAGGTATAGAATCATGTTTTGCACTTGTCGGCACAAAAGCATCTGGATTCTTTAAGTCGGTTGGTGGCCAGGTCGTTGCTGTAACAGAAAAGCTTGGTGACAAACCAAACCCTGATGATCTGATTGGTTTCACAAAGGTGGTTTTAGATATGCATAAAAATGGAGACATTGATGAGGCATACCTATGTTCAAACAGCTTTGTAAACACAATGACACAACAACCAAAAGTAGAGCAGCTTATTCCACTATCACCAGAGGAAATAGATGGACCAAAAACACACTGGGATTACATTTACGAACCCGAAGCAAAGGTTTTGTTAGATGGTTTACTAACAAGATACATAGAATCACTTGTCTATCAGGCTGTGGTTGAAAATAACGCATGCGAACAAGCAGCCAAAATGATCGCAATGAAAAATGCAACCGATAACGCGGGTGACTTAATCAAAGAATTAGAACTTTTATACAACAACGTAAGACAAGCGGCTATCACTCAAGAGCTCTCAGAGATAGTCGGCGGCGCAGCTGCAGTTTAAGGAGAAAATGATATGAGCAATGGATTAGTAACACAAATTATAGGAGCTGTTATCGATGTCGAGTTCGAAAAAGATAACATTCCTCAGGTATACGAAGCCCTTCTTATTGAAGAAGCCGGTATAACGCTAGAGGTGCAGCAGCAGCTCGGTGACGGTGTTGTCAGGGCTATTGCAATGGGAGCTACCGAAGGGTTAAAAAGAGGCCTTGTTGTTTCAAGAACAAACGCACCAATATCTGTTCCAGTGGGGCAAGAGACCCTTGGTCGTATTATGGACGTGCTTGGTAACCCAATTGACGAAAAGGGCCCGATTGGTGAAAAAGAAAAAATGCCAATTCACAGAAAACCACCAAGCTACACAGATCAATCAGCTTCAAATGATATTCTTGAAACAGGTATTAAGGTTATTGACCTTATGTGCCCATTTGCTAAGGGTGGTAAAGTTGGTTTGTTTGGTGGGGCTGGTGTTGGTAAAACAGTTAACATGATGGAGCTCATCAATAATATTGCCTTACAACACTCAGGATTATCTGTTTTCACTGGTGTTGGAGAGAGAACAAGAGAAGGTAACGATTTCTATTACGAGATGCAGGAATCAGGTGTTGTTAACATTGATAAGCCTGAAGATTCAAAAGTTGCCATGGTTTACGGTCAGATGAATGAGCCGCCAGGCAACAGATTAAGAGTTGCTTTAACAGGTTTAACAATGGCTGAAAAGTTTAGAGATGACGGTAAAGATGTGCTTTTGTTTATCGATAATATCTATCGTTATACGCTCGCCGGGGTTGAGGTTTCTGCTCTGCTTGGAAGAATGCCATCTGCGGTGGGCTATCAGCCAACACTTGCAGAAGAAATGGGTGCTTTACAAGAAAGGATTACATCAACAAATACAGGATCTATTACTTCTATCCAAGCGGTATATGTTCCAGCTGATGATTTAACAGACCCGTCGCCTGCAACAACATTTGCTCACTTAGATGCAACAGTTGTTTTATCAAGACAAATTTCTGAGTTAGGTATATATCCTGCTGTAGACCCACTTGATTCAACCAGCAGACAACTAGATCCATTTGTGGTTGGCGATGAGCATTATGCTGTAGCCCAAGGAGTTCAAAAAATTCTTCAGAGATATAATGAGCTTAAGGATATTATCGCAATTCTTGGTATGGACGAGCTATCTGAAGAAGATAAAGGGCTTGTAGCGAGAGCAAGGAGAGCACAAAGATTTTTATCTCAGCCTTTCTTTGTTGCAGAAATTTTCACTGGTACACCAGGAAAATATGTTTCGCTTGATGACACTATCAAAGCATTTAAAGGAATATTGGCTGGTGATTACGATGACCTTCCAGAGCAGGCTTTCTATATGGTAGGAACTATTGAGGAAGCGGTAGAAAAAGCTAAAACCTTATAAATATGAGCACCATTAAGATCAACATAGTTTCTTCAAGTGAAGAAATTTATTCCGGAGAAGGAACTATGGTTTATGCCACTGGATCTCTTGGTGAAATTGGTATAGCTCCTGGTCATACACCTCTATTAACAGGCCTAGCAGCAGGTCCGGTAAGGGTTGTTAATGGTGAAAAAGAAGAAGCATTCTTTTGCTCGGGAGGCTTTTTAGAAGTCCAGCCAGATCTAATAACTGTTTTGTCAGATACGGCTGAGCGAGCTGAAAATTTAGATGAAGCAGAGGCAATTAAAGCAAAAGAGGCTGCTGAGAAAGATTTAGCCAATCAAGACGCTTCATTAGATTATGCTAAAGCGTCTGCGCAGCTAGCTGAGGCAGTAGCAAGACTCAAAACAATTCAAAAACTTCGTAAAAAGCAGTAATATAAGTATTAATTTTAAACATTAAATTAATGTGAATATACATACTATTATTCTTGCTGCTGGCGAAGGCACAAGAATGAACTCTAATCGTGCCAAGTCTCTACAAACAGTAGGCGGCACTTCTATGCTAGAGAAAATATGTAGAACAGCAGGAAAAATTAGCAAAGACATAACCTTAATCGTTGGTTTTGATAAAGAATCAATTATTAATGAGGCCAATACTTTTACTGATTTAAATATCACAACCAGCCTTCAACCCAAACCAATAGGCACTGGTGATGCAGTTAAGTGCGGGTTGGATAAAGTCAGCCCAGGCTCAAAAGTTTTGATCCTATATGGCGATGTCCCATTAATTAAAAAGGCCACCCTCGACAATCTCATCACAGAATCAAGTGAGGGCGCATCAATTTTAACCACTACCCTAGACGATCCTTTTGGTTATGGGAGGGTTAAAAAAACAGAGAGCGGTTTTGCGACAGAGATAATAGAAGAGAAAGATGCAGACAGCAACGAAAAGAAGATTAAAGAAGTATTCACTGGCGTTTTATGTGCAGAGAAAGAGCTATTAGAAACAAGCCTTAAAGAAGTTACAAACAATAATGCAGCAAATGAATTTTACTTAACCGACATAGTTTCTATAATGAGTTCTAAGGGGGTAAACATTAATACCTGTATTTCTTCAAATGAGGAAGTTCAAGGCGCCAACAATAAAAAAGAATTAGAAAAGCTTGAGAGTATATACAGATCAATGAAAACAGAGGATTTATTCAACCAAGGCATAACTATTGTAGATGCCAAAAGACTCGACGTTAGGGGTGAGGTTAAAGCTGGCAAAGACTGCCTGATAGACGTCAATGTAATCTTAGAGGGAGATATCACGCTTGGTAATAATGTCTCTATAGGCCCAAATACAATTTTGAAAGATGTAGAGATTGGTGATGGCACTAAAATAGAAGCCTTCTCACATATAGTAAATGCAAGAATTGGCGATAACTGCTCAATAGGACCATATGCAAGACTAAGAGAGGGCAGCAAAATAGAAGACTCTGGAAAAGTAGGCAATTTTGTTGAAACAAAAAATAGCACACTTGGCAACGGCTCAAAAGCTAACCACTTTACCTATTTAGGCGACACAACAGTTGGCACCAAAACAAATATTGGGGCCGGCACAATAACTTGCAACTATGACGGCAAAGATAAACATAAAACCATTGTTGGCGACAATAGTTTTATTGGCAGTAACTCTTCTTTAGTTGCGCCAGTGAAAATAGGAAATAACACCACTATTGCAGCCGGATCAACAATAACCAAAGACGTTCCAAGTGATGCTCTTGGTGTCGGTAGGGCAAAACAATCAAATAAAGACAATTGGTCTAAGAAAAAAGGATAAAAAATGTGCGGCATTATTGCAGCTGCCTCTAACAGGCATGTAGGAAAATTATTAGTCCAAGGGCTTCATAAAATGGAGTATCGAGGATATGACTCAGCAGGCATCGCTCTTCATCAAAATGAGAGCATAGCCCACCTTAGGGCCCTTGGAAAAGTTCAGCTTCTAGAAGAAAAAATGATTGCTGAAAAACCAAAAAGTAAATTAGGCATTGCTCATACAAGATGGGCAACTCATGGGGAGCCGTCAGAGATTAATGCTCATCCCCATAAGTCCCAAAATTCTGTTTATATTGTTCATAACGGCATTATTGAAAATTATGTTGAGCTTAGAGAAGACCTTAAGAAAGATGGCTATGAATTTATATCTCAAACAGATTCAGAGCTTATCGCGCATTTGCTTGATTTATATATCAACCAAGGCCAGTCAATGATCGACGCAATGTATTCAGCAAAAGGAAAACTTGAGGGCGCATATGCGATAGCAGCTATTGATATAAAAGATAACACTAATTTGGTTATAGCAAGAAACAAGTCACCTCTATTAATAGGAATTGGAGCTGATGAAATGTTTGCAGCCTCAGACCCGCTTGCTATAGCACAACAAACCAATGACTTTATTTTTTTAGAAGATGGTGATGTGGCAGAGATTTCTGCTAATAGCTACAAAATATTTGATGAATCTAAAAACGAAGCCAAAAGAGAAATTACGCATATAGATATTTCAGCTCAAGCAACCTCAAAGGGTGATTACAGGCACTATATGGAAAAAGAAATTTACGAACAACCTGAGGCTGTTTCAAAAACAATAGACGGAAGAATAGGAGGCGAGGACGTTCTAGATAATATTTTTGGCTTGGGTTCTACCGAACTATTCTCAAAAGTAGAACGTATTCAAATAGTTGCTTGCGGAACAAGTCTTCATGCAGGAAGAGTTGCTGCAAATTGGTTTTCATCAATAGCCGAACTTCCATCCCAAATTGATTATGCAAGTGAGTATAGATATAGAAATCCTCATGTAGATAAAAACTCATTATTAATTACCATCTCTCAATCGGGCGAAACAGCTGATACTTTGGCCGCATTGAACTATGCAAAAGAAAAAGACTATCTTTCTACCCTTACTATTTGTAATGTTCCCACGAGCTCTTTAGCTAGAGAGTCAGACTTTTCACTATTTACCAACGCAGGCCCGGAAATAGGTGTTGCCTCAACCAAAGCTTTTACAACTCAGCTTGCAGGATTGATGTTGCTTGCATTATCAATTGCAAAAAGTAGAGGGCTAAACCCAAAACTTAGGGGAAGAATAGTCCAGGCGTTAAGATTGCTCCCAGTGACTATCGCAGAGGCCCTTAACTTAAAAGAACAAATGGTTGAAATAGCACCAAATATTGCTAACAAAGATAATGCTTTATTTTTAGGTAGAGGTATTTTTTATCCTATCGCCAAAGAAGGAGCATTAAAGCTTAAAGAGATTTCTTACATCCATGCAGAAGCTTACCCGGCTGGCGAGCTAAAACATGGCCCACTTGCATTAATAGATGAAAATATGCCGGTTATAGCATTAGCGCCTGAAAGTGAAATCGCAGAAAAACTAATTTCTAATTTAGAAGAAGTGAAGGCAAGAGGAGGAACCCTTTATGTCTGCGCCGACCCTTCGGTAAACATGGATGTTAAGTCTGGCAAATTAGTTCACATGCCCGAGTGTGATTTCTTCATGACACCAATTGTTTATAACATTCCATTGCAAATTCTTTCATACGAAGTTGCGCTTCTCAGAGGAACAGACATTGATCAGCCAAGGAATCTAGCCAAGTCGGTGACTGTCGAGTAAGTTCGAACAGTGATTTCTTACTTCTAAAAAATATACAAAACTTATACACATTAGGACCTTAAAAAACCTATATGTGTTTTTCTAAAGTATATAATTTGATTTCATAACAAATAATTAAAAAAATTATGAGCATAAAAGATGCATGCGTATCAGTTTTTAATAATTGGAATAATTTCAGTGGAAGGGCATGCAGAAGCGAGTTCTGGTATTTTTGCTTAGCATTATTTATTGCAGGTTTTTTGATTAGTTTTATCGAAGCAATTCTTTATGCATCCATTGAAGGTTTTCCAACTATACTTTCATACGGAATGGAGTTTAGAGATAAAGAATGGCAAAGTGTACGAAATCCTGTTGGACCATTAACCTTAATATTTAATGCAATTATTTTATTTCCTTCTATATCTGTAACCTCCAGAAGACTACAAGACAGAAGCATCTCAGGATGGTGGCAATTATCTTATTTCACTATTATTGGGATGTTTGTAATTTTCATTTTATTAATGCTGCCATCAAAGGAAGATGAAAATAAATGGGGAAGAAATCCATTAGTAAATATTTAAATCACTGTTCCAACTTAATCAGTAACAGTGGAATAGATTTGAACAGTGATTAACAAAATGATGCACAAAGTTTTAAAAACCATAACATCTATCCTAGATTTACTTTCTATTTTATTATTCCACACGATTTTATTTTTTAGTTTTTTTTCTGAGAGCGTAAGGTTAAACCTTGCTGATTTTGTATCGACCTTGCTTACCAATGGAGTTATTGGGCTATACGTTATTCTTATAATGACAAATCTTATCTTTCCAAATTTCAAACTATGGTATTTTATGTTTCAAGAAAAAAATCTTAATATGCTTGTTTATAAAAAAACCATGACTACTTCTAACGTTGAAAAAAAATTGAGTAAATGGATTTATTTATATCTACCTTTTATATTAATTGTTTATTTCATCATAACGTCTTAACCGGAGTGAAAAAATAATGATTGGTACAGATGGGATGATTAAAAACAAAACACGTACATCCAATACAACTTCGTCACTGTTGAATAAGGAAAGATTTCTCGGTTGGTCGAGAACCACATTATGATTTGTATTAAAACAGAAATACCAAAAGAGATCTGTGAAATAGATGACGAATTAAAAGCAATTTATCATTCGCATGACACCGTTTGCATTTGGGTTTTCAAATCTAGAGAAGATAGAAATAATTTTATGAACGATACAGTTGGCATGAAGAAAGAAGAGAGAGAAAAACATTATTCAGATAATTATGGGTAAATATAATTTGGTTATGGACACTCCGTTACAGTGGAATAATTACAATTATTGATTTAGAAACGAAAGAATGAGTGAGCTAAATAAACAAAACAAAATAATTACTTATATTTTTGAATTGGGACTCATTAAAAGCGTAAATGAGACTAGGCAATTTATGAGGGAAAATTCTTCTCCCTATGTTTTTGATTGTTCAGAACCCAAAACCATAAGATTTGAATGGTTTCTATCCGAAGATGAGAAGTCAGCAACATTAATAGAAATGTTTGAAGATAGCGATGCTGCCAAACTAAGATTAGAAAATCACTCTGAAAGTCATCTTGTTAAAGAGTTTCCAGAATATTTTGAAATTAAGAACTTCATTGTTTTGGGCGACATTAAACCTGATATGAAGGATAAGTTAGCGGATTGGAATGCAGATTTAAGAGGAAATGTGGGTGGTTTTTTTAAAGGGTTAGATTAATAATGATTAATGTTGCAACGGACACTCCTCTGTCGTCGAATAAGTCAAAATGGAAATAAACTGGATAGTAGTCGGCTGGATTATAGACATGACTCTTAATGGTTTAGTGTGGCTCATTATTGCAGCATTCTCTCTGATATTGATTGATATGACTGACACATGGACAAGAAAAGTTATTAAATTAATGGATAAAGCTGATAAATGGACAAGAAAATTTATAGACATTTTATTTGAGTGGATTCAAAAAAAGAATCTTAAATTAATCTTCAGCATTATATTGGTAATTATTTTTGGCATTCTTGCTCAACTAGGTGTAATACCTAAGTTGATAACTTAATATAAAAAAGATATAAAAAAACAATTAGCAATCCTCTTAGTGTTAACTCTGTGTCTCTTTGCTGTCAGCATTATCCTTGATATTGCAAGATACTTCATGAACGGGATGCCAAATTATGACTTTTATGTCCTTCCTAGTGGAGCTTTTATGCTAATGATTGTTCTGCCAATTCTATATATTTTAATTAATGATTTATTTTAAAACATAATTAATATAATATAGATTTTTTATAAACATAAATTAATCAAATGAGAATGTATTTATTGCTAAGGTACTATCTTAATTTAAATATTAAACTCATAGGAAAGAGCCCCCATACAATAAGCGATAGCTCAACAAGATCGCTTGTTAATGAAGACATCGAATCAAGGACTGGGGAACTAATTGCTACAAGTACAAATCATCAAGGCGATTATTCGTATAGAGTTATAATTAATAAATTATCCAAAACGCTTTGGCATGGCCAAATAAGATATAAAAAAAGCGATGATGAGGCCAGTTCAAAATTAAATTTAATTTATAAAATAAAAAATAAATTTTTCTATATCACACTGATCAAGTAATCCAAATTAATAACTTATACAGAAAAGGGATTAGCCCATACAAAGGTGCGGGCTCAAATGATCCAGCAATTTAGTACAATTAGCAATTAACCTCAAAATAATGAAAACCATAGCTAGAAATATTTTATTTATTATCGTTGCAATAGCGCATTTTGATCTTTTATCTGAAAATAGAATATCCATAGGAACATACACTCATTTCAAATCAAAGCCAGAGCATAACAATAAGCCAATAATAATAAATTACGACTATTTTTACTCAAATAATGAATTCTATGGAATGGCGCTGTTCAATAATTCTTTTGGTCAATTTTCGCAGTATATATATAAAGGCCACAAATATAATTCAAGACTTAACGGCATTCATTATGAGCTTTCATATGGAATCTTGCATGGCTATAAAGGCAGGTATCAAGATAGAATACCCATTAATACCAAGGAGGGTTTTGGAATTGGGCTAATACCAAGTATTTATTTTAGCCATAATGATAAACAATCATTTGCACTGTCATTAATGGGAAGTGCTGGCTTAATCTTTTCTTATTCTAGGAATTTTTAATATATAAAAAACGGCTATAGTTATACAGCAAATCATAAATATAAAAGGGAGAGGCAATGAAAGATATATTAATGCATACAGGAAGAGTAATGCTTGCTCTATATTTTCTAGCGCCTGGCATTGGAAAGTTTGCTGAATGGGAAGCAAATGTTGCCTTAATGGAGGCTCATAATATGGTCATGATTCCATTCTTGCTGGCAATTGCAGCAGTAGCTCAAGTTGTAGGAGGCATTAGCATGCTTTTAAATAAATATGTTGTAGCCTGTGCACTAGGTTTTGCAGCCATGACAATACTAATTAATATCAACCTTCATGATTTTTGGAATGTTTACGAAGGCGTAGATGTTAAACATGAGTACCAAAACTTTTTCAAGAATTTAGGTATATTTGCCGGATTATTGCTTTTGGCTGCAGTGAGCTTGGATCAGGCAGAAAAGTAGCCTCAAAGTAAGATACCCACAACCTAATTCAGGATGCTATATTAAAATTTTTTACTATACTCATAGCATGTGTACATGTTGCTGCTGCAAGCGTTCTTGCTGCGAAAAATAAAAGTTATTTAGCCAATAACATTATTTCTTCTTTTGCCCATTGGTTTTTTCATGCCTTTTCGGTAATTCCGCATCATCTTTTTTAAGTCCTTGTTCTTTAGCGCCCAATCAATTTGCTCTTGGGTTGGCAGGGGTTTCGTTGAAAGGGCAGAAATTCTTTCTTTGATCATGCGCTTTTGTTTTGGATTTAATTCACCAGAGTCCAACCTTTCTGTCATCATGGCAATTCTATGAGAGCGGAACTCTTTTACATCTTCAACAGTTTTAATTTTTTTCTTTTTTTGATTCATCTCAGCA
>CAYQIT010000012.1:0-24367 GCA_964417685.1 uncultured Gammaproteobacteria bacterium
AGACTGCTATCTATATATCAAAGCTATGCACTCGAAAAAATATTCATTATCTCTATAATAAGACATCAATCGATCAAAACAGTGGAAAATTTTATATGGAAAACTTAGAAAATTTTAGAAGTGAAGTTAAAGCATGGCTTGATGAAAACTGTCCTCCTTCCATGAGAAATGGAGCAGATCCATCAATACCGCATGATGAGGTTTGGGGTGGTAGAAATGCAGAGTACAAAAATCCTGAATCCAAGATTTGGCTAGATAGAATGGGCACCAAGGGTTGGACAATGCCTACTGTCCCAAAAGAGTATGGTGGTGGTGGCTTAAATAAGGATGAAGTTAAGATTCTCAATGAAGAGATGTTTGCCATAGGTGCTAAAACACCTCTATTAAGTTTTGGAATATGGATGTTGGCCCCGGTTTTATTGGAATACGGCTCAGAAGAGCAAAAAAAAGAACATCTTCCAAAAATTATAAAAGGTGAAATTAGATGGTGTCAGGGTTACTCGGAACCTGGCTCAGGCTCTGATTTGGCTAGCTTAGCTACAAAAGCTGAAGACAAAGGGGATCATTTTATGGTTAATGGTCAAAAGGTATGGACTTCGTATGCTGATAAAGCAGATTGGATCTTTGCCCTTGTTAGAACTGGCCCCCAAGAGCCAAAGCATGATGGTATAAGTTTCTTGCTCATTGATATGGAAACAAAAGGTGTTTCTACAAAACCGATTACACTTATAAGTGGTAAATCGCCTTTCTGTGAAACATTCTTCGATGATGTTGAAGTTCCAAAGGAAAATATTGTAGGAAAGCTAAATGCAGGATGGGAGATTGCTAAAAAACTTTTACAACATGAAAGAAAGTTTATATCTAATTTTGGTTTAGCTGCTGCTGCAGGAAGCAAGAAAGATATTATTTCTATTGCAAAAAAACATTTTGGTGAGGTTGATGGAAAAATTGGAAATTCTTTTTTCAGAAGTGAAATTGCTGATCATAAAATAAAGGAGCATGCTTTTGGTTTAACACTCAAAAGAGCTGGTGATGAAGGTGGTAAAGCAAGCGCTGTTGCATCTATGTTTAAGTATTATGGAACAGAACATAATAAAAAAAGACATGAATTAATGATTGCTGCAATGGGCAAGGATGGTGTTGCCTGGGATGGAGATGAATTTGCACAAGAAGATAAAAACTTAACTAGATCATGGTTGAGGACTAAAGGTAACTCAATTGAAGGTGGAACCTCCGAAGTACAATTGAATGTAATCTCAAAAAGAGTATTGGGTCTTCCAAGCTAAGAATAACAAGGTAAATATAATGAAATTAGTACTAAATGAAGAACAACAGTTTTTGAAAGATACTGCAAAAAACTTTGCAGCAGAAAGAACTCCCATTAATCATTTTAGGAATCTTCGAGATTCAAAAGATTCACTTCTATGGGACAAAGATGTATGGCAAGAAATGGTGAATCTTGGTTGGTCTGGAATATTAATACCAGAAGAATATGGCGGTTCAGATTTTGGAATAACTGGTATGAGTGTTGTTTTACAAGAATGTGGCAAAACTCTTACTCCCTCTCCTCTCTTTGCTACTGCTGTGCTTGGAGCATACGCATTAAAAGAATTTGGCAGCGAGGAGCAAAAGTCTAAATATCTGCCATTAATTGCAGATGGCTCAATAACTACTGCAATTGCAATCGATGAATCAAGCCATCATGATCCAGCAAATACAGAGCTTGAAGCAAAAGTTTCAAATACAGGGTTTTCGTTAAACGGGAAAAAGCAGCTAGTTGTTGATGGTGCAAGTGCAGATTTACTTATAGTGCTTGCTAGAACGTCTGGTGTAAAAGGCGACATAGCTGGATTGACTTTATTTGTTGTTGACTCATCATCAGAAGGAGTTTCAAGAACTAAGCTTGATATGGCTGATAGCAGAAATTATGCCAATATTGAATTTAATAATGTTGAAGTTGACTCTGCTAGTGTGCTTGGCAGTCAAGAAGCTGGTGGGGAAGCAATTGAACATATTCTTGATATTGGAAGAATTGCTTTATCAGCTGAAATGCTAGGAAATAGCGAGGCTGCATTCTCAACAACAGTGGATTATTTAAAAGAAAGAAAGCAGTTTGGGGTTCTTATAGGTACTTTTCAAGCTCTACAACATAGAGCAGCAGAAATGTTTTGTGAAATTGAACTAACCAAATCATCGGTTATGGCTGCAATGCAGGGTGCGGATGAAAATTCGAATCAGCTCCAGGTGTTAGCTAGTCTTGCAAAATCAATGGCGGGAGATACCCTTCATCTTGTTTCAAATGAAGCAATTCAGATGCATGGTGGAATCGGTGTAACAGATGAATATGATCTTGGTTTCTTTTTAAAAAGAGCCAGAGTTGCTGAGCAGATATTTGGGAGTGTGAATTTTCATAAAGAGCGATACGCTAATTTAAGTGGTTTTTAAAAATTAATAAGAAATAAAAATGGTTGGTTTGCTTAGGAGACTTATTGTAGGATCAATTACTTTTATATTGATAGTATTTGTATTGTTCATAGGGTTTGGAACTCTAGCTGTATTAAACCTCCCAAGAGTAGTAATACCTTTCAGGACTTTTAAAGTTCTACTAAGCCATATATCAAATTTTATCGGAGATATAATAGTATTTTGTTGCAGAGTAATTATGTACGTAATGCATCAAAATTCTATGAGAATATATGATGAAAATCGATTTGATAAATCTGAATGGTATATCGCTATGTCAAACCATCAATCATGGGCTGATATTTTCATAATCCTGGCTGCAGGAAACTTTAGAATACCCTTAATAAAGTTTTTTATGAAAAAAGAACTCTCGTGGATTCCTTTTATATATTTGGCCAATAAAACTCTTAATATGCCTTTTGTAAGCAGGCACAGCAAAAAGGAAATTGAGGAGAATCCTGAGTTAAGACAAATAGATTATAGAAATACGCTAGATGCATGTAGACGCTTTAAAAGGTCACCCTCAACGGTTTTTAGTTATGCTGAGGGCACAAGGAATAATCCAGAGAAATATAAAGCACAAAATCCTCCATACAAAAATTTACTTAATCCTAAAGTTGGTGGAATGGCTACTGCGATATCCGCTATAGATAATATTGACACTCTTGTAGATTTTTCTTTAATTTATAAATCAGATAAAAGAAGTGCTTGGGCTTTTTTAAATGGAGATATGAAAGATGTCAAAGTGATAATAAAAAAATATAAGATCCCTGCTCATCTAAAAAATAAAAACTATGCTGTAGATGAAAAATATAGATCAGATTTTAAAACATGGATTGAAAGCATTTGGGAGGAAAAAGATAAAGATATCGAAAGATTAAAGTATTAACTGCTTTTTACTTACAATCCAGCCATTAGAATCTGCATAAACCCACATACCAGGTTTTATATCTACTCCATCAAAATATATTTCAACAGATTTCTCGCCAAGCCCCCTCTTCTCTGTTTTTCTTGGAATTGGACCCTTGGCAAAAATTCCAATTGGGATTGTTTTTAAAACCTCTATATCTCTTATATATCCATTTACAATTATGCCTGACCACCCATTGGTGGCTGCCTTGCTTGCAATCTGATCACCAATCATTGATACATGCCTGATGCCCTGTGCATTTATTATAAGAACTCTATTATCTCCTTGTTCAGCCAATATCTCCTTAACCATAGAATTATCATCAGGACAAAGGACGGTCTCTACTTTGCCATAGAACTTATGAATAGCGCCATAGGACTGATAGGTGCCTAAAGATACTTGCACATCAATTACATACTCATCGCATAAATCAGGTGTTGTGAAATCTTTATTCATTACTTAATTCTATTACAAATAATCCAAAATTTTTCAATTTAATACAAGTACAGTATTATCTTATGTAGATAAAAAATTTTGGGGGGGTAATATGAAATCACCAATTTGTGAAATGTTTGAAATCGAATTTCCACTTGTGGCATTTAGTCATTGCAGAGATGTTGTTGTAGCTGTTTCCAAAGCTGGAGGCATGGGTGTTTTAGGTGCGGTTGGTCACACCCCAGAAATGTTAGAGCAAGATCTTAAATGGATAGATGAGCATATAGACGGAAAGCCATATGGAGTTGATATTCTTGTTCCTAATACATTTGAAGGAAAAGGCTCATCAATGACCTCTGAAGATTTAAGAAATATGATTCCACAAGAATACAGAGAATTTAGAGCTGATGTTTTAAAAGAATATGATGTTGATGGAGAGTCACTTAGGGGTGGCGAAGAAGCCAAAGATATAGAGATTCAATCAGACTCAAGGTTTGGTAAGAATTTAAAAGAACAAGGTGCGAAAAAACTTCTTGAAGTTGCTTTTTCTCATCCTATCAAACTTATAGCTAACGCATTAGGTGTTCCACCTAAATGGATGCTTGATATGGGCAAAGAAAATAATGTCAAAGTTGCAGCACTGCTTGGAGCTAAAGAACATGCTATCAGGCAAGTTGAAGCAGGGGTTGATATTTTGGTTGTATCTGGAACCGAGGGTGGAGGACACTGCGGTAGTGTTTCAACTATGGTTCTAATTCCTGAGGTTAAAAGAGCAATCAAAGACATGGGCAATGTTCCTATATTAGCAGCTGGCGGAATTGCAACCGGAGAACAAATGGCTGGAATAATGGCCATGGGCGCTGATGGCGTTTGGTGTGCTTCTGTCTTTCTTCCAACAACTGAAGCTGAAACTTCAGAAAATATAAAGGAAAAAATGGTCAATGCAACATCAAGTCAGACTGTTAGATCAAAAAGCAGGACCGGAAAACACTCCAGGCAACTCCAATCAGCATGGACTGATGCATGGGAATCTAAAGATGCACCTGAACCATTACCAATGCCACTTCAAACCATGGTTGGTGAACCTGCATTAGCGATTATCTCAAAGCAAGCCACGCTTGGACACGAAGGGGCAAAAAAACTTGATACTTATTGGGTTGGCCAAGGCATAGGATTAGTAAATGAAACTATTTCAGCTGGGCAGACTGTTCAAAAATTCAAAGAAGAGTTTATCGAAGGCTACGAGAGAATGAATAGCTTATTTAAATAAGAATTTATTATGATTTATCTGGCATAAATTCTAGAACGGTTGCATTAATGCAATACCTTGGAAGACCATTTGGACCATCATCAAACACATGACCCAAATGTATATCTGATGATTTAGATCTAACTTCTGTTCTTCTCATACCATATCTATTATCTGGCAGTTCATATGTTGCTCCGTCTACAGGTTTGGTAAATGAAAGCCAGCCAGAGCGAGAAACAAACCTATCATCAGTATTAAATAAAGGCTGTCCACTTAATTTATCAACAAATATTCCATCAGGAGTATTTTTAAATATCTGATATTCTTTACAGAACCTTGCATCAGTTCCTTCATTAAATGCCACATCATACGCCTCTGTATTCCCTAGCTTAAATGAGCCTAATGCTTTATAGAATTCTTTCGCATTCATGTAACCTTGATTAGCAAAAACCTCTTTTCCATTATCAAGAAAAATTATCGTCGGTGTTGCCCAAGTCGGAACAAAAAGGTTTATACCATCAAGCTGATCAGATGTTCTTTTTACATATGGAACTGAACCTTGATATGAATTCAAAACATCGTTATCGAACTTATCGCAGTATGGGCAATAATCTTTGGAATCTATAACTAATATTTTTTTTCCTGAAAGTAAATCTATATTGTCGATTGGGTCTTTAATCTTTTTGTCAAAAACTACACCTGTTGAGAGGTCTGGGCAGTATCCATTAGGGTTTTTTTTAAGATAATCTTGGTGATAAGTTTCTGCTTTATAAAATTTCTCTAAAGGTTTTACAGATGTTTGGATTTTTCCATATCCGGCCTCATTAAGAAGATTCTGGTATTCACTTAACAGCCTATCAATCAAAAGCTTCTGATTGTTATTTGAGTACAGAACTATTGATCTGTATTGGGTTCCAATATCATTCCCTTGTCTATTAAGCTGAGTAGGATCATGAGATTCAAGATAATGAATAAAAATATCTTCCAGTGCTATTTCATTTGAGTTATATGTGACTTGTACAACTTCTGCAAAATTATTTTTATTAAATTTATTTTTGTATTTGGTAATCGATCTATAATTCGGTTGAACTCCTCTGCCATCTGAGTAGCCTGACACAGCATCAATAACACCTGGTAACAGTTCATAACCTTTTTCGGCACCCCAAAAACACCCAGAGCCAAGAACTATTGATTCGATGTGATTAGTATTAGTTTGATTAGAGTAAGCATGTGTTGAAAATAATAATGCAAAAAAGAAGGTATACCGCTTCAAATAATTTTTAACATCCAATCTATTCATCATGCTTATAGCTTGCAGCTTTCTTAAAAGCTTCCCTTTCAAAGAGCATATCAGTCCATCTTTTAATATTTGGTTTAAAAGCTTCTTCAATGCCAAGCGCTTTTGCAAGAAATAGCGCATAACTTACGCATATGTCTGCTATTGTAAATCTACCGCTACAAAGATATTCTCTATCATCAAGAGTTTTTTCAAGCAACTTCAATCTTGCTATAAACCATTTTCTATAGCCTTCAGCAGCTTTATCCGCCACACCGACCTCTTGTAACGTATATCTTAGAAAAACAGTTTGAGGAAATGTTAAAGTAGCATCAGAATGAGAAAGCCAATTTAGATAGCTTCCATAATCTTCCTCATCAACATTAACTTTTAAATTTGTTGGACCATACTTATCAACAAAATACTGACTCATTCCCACAGACTCTGTCATATGAACCTCTCCATCAATCATATATGGAACCGTTCCTAAGATATTTATATCCATAAATTCTTTATGAAGAAATCTAGGAGGGAAAGGCATCATCTCAACCTCATAATCAAGACCCATTTCTTCAGCAGTCCATATAGGTCTCATTCCTCTAGAGCCAGCACAACTATATATTTTAATTGTCATAAATTTTTTTAGTTAATTAATCTAATATGATACTTTTATTAATTGGTAATATTAATAGTTATATATTACCATTAGTTAAATAATCCAAACTATTAAAAGTATGTATTCAGAAAATATTGCTCAAAAAATTCGTTCTAACCTAGATATTCATTCAGATTCCTATAAGAAAAATAAGCAATCGATGCTTGAGAAACTCCAATTTATTGATGACTTATTAGATCAAGCAGAGCTTGGAGGTGGTAAATATCATCATGACAGGCTTGCTAAAAGAGGCAAAATGCCCATTAGAGAAAGAGTAATGAATGTTATTGATGATAACAGTCCTTTTCTAGAAATAAGTCCTCTTGCGGCCTATGGAACTGACTATACAGTCGGCGGAGGATGCGTCTCAGGCATTGGCCTTATTGCAGGTGTTGAATGTGTAATTTTTGGAAATGACCCCTCTGTTAAAGCGGGTGCAATGACAGTTTATGTTGGAGAAAAATGGAGAAGAGCAATTGAGATTTCTCGTGATAATAAAATTCCATTCATTAGTTTTGTAGAATCTGCAGGTGGTGATTTAAGCATGGGTACTGGAAGTAAAAGTGGGCAAGAAGCTATCGCTCCCACCCTTCAACAAGATCATTTTGCAGCAACTGGAAGATTTTTTTATGAAATGACAGAGCTTTCAAAACTGCGTATTCCTGTAATTTCAGTAGTATTTGGTTCTTCGACTGCAGGTGGAGCTTATCAGCCAGGTATGTCTGATTATAATATTTTTATAAAAAACCAATCCCAAGTTTTTCTTGCTGGCCCTCCCCTAGTTAAAGCAGCAACTGGGGAAGAGTCTGATGCAGAAACATTAGGTGGAGCACAAATGCACTCTGAAATATCAGGACTTTCTGATTATTTAGCTGAAGATGAAATGGATGCATTAAGAATTTGTAGAGAAGTTGTGTCTCATCTTAATTGGAATAAAGATGGGGAAAAGCCAAATAAAATCTCAACCGATCCAATATATAAAAATGAGGAACTATTAGGCCTCATTAGTGAGGATTTAAAATCTCCAGTGGATATTAAAGAAGTCATTGCAAGGGTTGTAGATGGATCGAAATTTGAAGAGTTTAAACCCTTATATGGGTCAACAATGGTTTGTGGATGGGCTAGTATTCATGGATATCAAGTTGGCATACTTGGAAATAATGGGCCAATCTATCCAGAGTCTGCAGAAAAGGCAGCAAGTTTTATTCAGCTATGTAATAAAAGAAATATACCTCTAATATTTTTACATAATGTTACGGGATTTTTAGTTGGCAAGGATTTTGAGAGACAGGCCATTATAAAAAAAGGCTCTCAGCTAATTAATGCCGTTTCTAATTCAAATGTGCCCCATATAACAATTATAGTTGGAGCATCATATGGAGCCGGCACATATGCAATGTCTGGAAGAGCATATAACAATAGATTTACCTTTTTATGGCCAACAGCAAAAATTGGCGTAATGGGATCAGAGCAAATTGCAAAAGTTATGTCAATTGTTAGAAAAGCAAAGGCTCTTAGAACAGGTGAAAAATTTGATGAAAAAGCTGATGCTCTTATTAGAGAAATGGTTCAAGAGGCAGCAGAAAAAATTTCTCATGGTCTAGTTGCAAGCAGTATGCTCACAGATGATGGCATTATTGATCCTAGAGATACCAGAACAGTTCTTGGTTTTTGTCTCTCAGTAGTTAATAACTCATCAATTAGTGGTGCATCAGAATATGGAGTATTTAGATTATGATTTTTAAATCACTATTAGTGGCTAATAGAGGTGAAATAGCACTTCGTATTATTAAAACAGCGAGTGAAATGGGCATTAAATGTATCGCAGTATATGTTGATGAAGATGCGGATTCACCTCATGTGAAGGCAGCCGATGAATCTTTTAGGCTTCCAGATGGAGGCTACCTAGACACTAATGCAATTATCAATGCTGCCAAGCAAACCAATGCTGAAGCCATTCACCCTGGATATGGATTTTTGTCCGAAAATGCAAAATTTGCACGAAAGGTAAAAAAAGAAAAAATTATATGGGTCGGGCCATCTGCTCATGTGATATCTGTTATGGGTGATAAACTTAAAGCCAAAGAATTAGCAGACAAAGCAGATGTTCCTACATTAATCATGGCCTCTAAGCTAAAAGAGGCAAGTAAGATTGGTTATCCTCTTTTAATTAAAGCTGCAGCTGGAGGTGGTGGAAAAGGTATGAGAGTTGTTCCTTCAGAAACATCTTTGAATGAGTCATTAATGGCGGCCAAAAGAGAAGCTAAGGCTAGTTTTAACGATGATAGAGTGTTTTTTGAAAGATACATTGAAAAATCTCGCCATATAGAAATTCAAATCCTTGGCGATGCCCATGGAAATATTGTGCATTTAGGAGAAAGAGAATGCTCCATACAACGTCGCCATCAAAAAATTATTGAAGAATCACCATCACCACGAATATCTGAAGATACTAGAAAAAAAATGGGGAGTGCTGCAATTAAGTTAGCAAAGAAAATTAAGTATCAATCTGTGGGAACTGTTGAATTTCTTCTAGATGATGATACTGAGGAGTTTTGGTTTCTTGAGGTAAATACTCGACTTCAAGTAGAACACCCAATTACAGAAGAAGTTACAGGTATAGATCTTGTTTATGAACAGTTAAAAATTGCTAGAGGTGAAATCTTAACTTACAAGCAAGATGATATAACTTTCAGCGGACACTCTATAGAAGCAAGATTGTATGCAGAAAATCCAGAAAATAATTTCCTTCCCGAAACTGGTACGCTAATAGCTTATGATGAAAATCTAGAAGAAGGTGCTAGATGGGATTCAGGAGTTGAAAGTGGATCAGTTATTGGAACTTCATTTGACCCAATGCTTGCGAAAGTTATTACTCATGCAAAAACAAGGAGTGATGCTGCTTTAAAGCTAGCCAAAACTTTAGAGTCCTCTCATATTGGAGGAGTGATTACGAACAGAGACTATTTAGTTTCTATATTAAGATCAGAAGATTTTTTAAAAGGAAATACAACAACTGATTTTGTTGATCGTGTTGAGCTAACTAAAACTCAAAATTTAAATCAAGATCAAATAATTCATGCTGCAATGATTGCATCAATTTGGCTACAAGAGGTTAATAGATTTAATGATCTAACCCTTGGACACCTCCCCTCAGGCTGGACAAACGGAAGGTTACCAAAAAATTCACAAAAATTTCTATACTTGAATGAGGAGGTATTAATTTCATATAAACTCGGCAGGGATAATATATTTTGTTTAAATGACTCTTTTTCAGCATATGTTCATGACTGCTATCAGGATGGTATCGATATAGAAATTAATAATAGAAGAAATTTCTCCATGATAACTTCATCTAAAAATCAAATAATCGTAAATATGCCCTTTGGTGATGTAAATTTAGAATTAATACCTAAATTCCACATACCTGAAGAGAAAATTGTTGAGGGCAGTCTTGTTGCTCCAATGCCTGGAAAAGTAATAGATCTCAAAGTTAAAAAAGGATCTAAAGTTAAAAGCGGAGATACTTTGGTTATTTTAGAGGCTATGAAAATGGAGCAATCTATAAAGGCATCAAAGGATGGGATGATTGATGAGGTTTTTATCAGCAAAGGAGATCAAGTTGAAAATGGTGCCGTATTAATGGTTATGGAATCTTAATTAACATGACTATTAGCACCCAAATAGAGTCTTATAATCCTAAAAAAACTCTATCTGCAAAACATATTCATGTCATGGACCAGCTTGAATCTATGCTTGCAGAGGGTATCCCAAAAAAAACCATGTCTGAGCTTGCGAAGAAGCTAAAAATCTCACTAAGAACTTTATATGAGATTTCACCAAGCAAGGATCATCTTATAAGAATGACAGTGAATAGAATTCTAATTAAATTAGGAAAAGAGGCATTGAACAAAGTATCTGATATTGATTCTCCTTTGGAGAAGCTAAATAAGTATCTGCATCATGTTAATCAAGCTGTAGGCCCAAAGTTTAAGGTCTACATTCAAAATCTGGGTAATGATAAAGAATCACTAGAAATGATTGATTATCATGAGAAATACATAACATCATTTGCAAAGCAATTATTAGATGATGCAGTCAAGAAAAAAGAAATTAAGAAAATTGATACACAAGCATTTGCAATGCTATTAGGCGGCATTGGTAGGGAGTTTGCAAAAGAAGAAAGTGCAAATAAGTTAAAGAATTCTCCTGAGGAATCTGCGAATTCGATAACTAAAGTCATTTTAAATGGAATAAAAATATAAAAGAATTATGGGTAATGATGTAATTAAAATAGGTAATTGCAGTGGCTATTATGGGGATAAACTCTCCGCAGCAAAAGATATGGTTGAAGGTGGCCCAATTGATGTTCTGACAGGTGATTATTTGGCTGAGCTAACAATGACGATTCTCTTTAATCAAAAATTACAAAGAGGTGAAGATAAGGGATATGTTGGAACTTTCTTAAAACAAATTAAAGATGTTGCTGAGATATGCAAAAAAAATAACATAAAAATAGTTACAAATGCTGGCGGCCTTAATCCCTCCTCAATGGCTAATGAAATAATTAATATTCTCAAAGAAATGTCTATTGATTTAAAAGTAGCATATATAGACGGAGATGATTTGATGCCTAGGTTAGAGGAATTAAAAGATCAGGGAGAAACTTTTGTAAATATTGATAAAAATACAAATCTAGACTCAACTGAACATAATTTACTGACTGCAAATGCTTATCTGGGAGCATGGGGTATTAAAGAAGCCCTAGATGAGGGAGCAGATATTGTTGTTTGTCCTAGAGTCACAGACGCTGCTGTTGTTATTGGTCCGGCTGCATGGAAATTTAAATGGAAAAGAACTGACTTTGATGAGCTAGCAGGAGCATTAGCTGCAGGCCATATTATTGAATGTGGGTGTCAGGCTACAGGAGGGAACTACTCTTTTTTTGAAGAAGTGCCCTCTTTTATCAATGTTGGTTATCCGATCGCAGAGATTGAAAGTGATGGAAGTTTTACAATCACAAAACATCCTGGAACTGGAGGTTTAGTTTCAGTGGGAACAGTGACTGCGCAATTGCTATATGAGATAAGCTCACCAGCATATATTAATCCAGATGTTATTAGTCATTTTGATACTTTGGAAATAAATCAAATTGGACCAGATAGAGTCAGAGTTAGCGGTTGCAGAGGTAGCAATCCTCCAGGAAAGCATAAAGTATGTATAAATCTTGCAACTGGTTATAGAAATGGCATGGACTTAGTTTTAACCGGTTTAGATATAGAAGCTAAAGCAAAAACTATCACGGATACCCTATTCCATTCAGTCGGAGGAATAGATCAGTTTGATGAGGTTTCAGTCAATCTATATAGAACTGATAAAAAAAATCCGGACTCAAATGAGGAAGCTATGGCAACTTTATCTATATCAGTAAAATCTAAAAATCCTGATTTGGTTGGAAGACTGTTTAGCGCAAAAATCATTGAGCTATCCTTGGCAAATTACCCTGGATTTTTCTCAGCGGGAACTGGGAAAAAGCCAGGGCCTGTAATTTCTTATTGGCCAGCACTAATTGATAGTAAGCATATTAAAGAATATGTACATGTTGATGGAAAAACATTAGAGATAGAGCCAACAAGTCAACTTCAATTTGAAGAGAATTATTACCAAAAACAACCTATTTCTATTGAGCCTGCTCTTCAAGGTGAAATGGATGAGATATCTTTTGGACGATTATTTGGAGCAAGATCTGGCGATAAAGGCGGTTGTGCAAATATTGGAGTTTGGGCTAAAACAGATTTGGCATTTTCTTTTCTTTATGATTTTTTGTCTGTAGAAAAATTAAAAGAGCTTATGCCAGACCTAAATAAGTTCAGCATAGATAGGTATGAACTACCGAATATAAATTCTTTAAATTTTTATATCCATGGGATTCTTGAAGATGGAGTTTCATCAAACAACAGAATGGATGGCCAAGCAAAATCACTTGGAGAGTATCTTAGAGCTAAGACAATTAGCGTACCTAAAATTATTATAGATGAGATTAAAAATGACTAAAAAATTATCACTAGATGGGCTTCAGTTTGAAACTACTAAAGTAAAAGTATCTGAAAATATAATTACAATTACATTAAATAGGCCTCATAAGAAAAATGCTATTAATGAAGTTATGATGAATGAGGTAAATTATGCTCTTGCATATGCCAAACAGGAGCGAAGCATTAGAGTAGTTGTTATTGATGCAGAGGGGGATGTTTTTTGTGCTGGAGCCGATCTAAGTAGAGAAAAATCTAGTTCTAATGTTCCAAAGTTAGATTTCGCTGATGACATAAGTTTATCTCTAAGACATATCTACAAACCGGTTATATGCAAGATTCAAGGATCAGTTCTTGCTGGAGCATTATTAATGGTAGCTAATTCAACACATGCTATAGCTGTTAAAGATGCTAAATTTTCTGCTCCAGAAATTAAGAGAGGCTTGTGGCCATTTATGGTAATGGCAGGTCTATTTAGGGTTATGCCAAAAAGAGCTGGATTGGATTTTATTATGAGAGGTAATTTTATAGACGCATCTATAGCTGAAGAATGGGGATTAATTAATAAATCTGTTGATGCTGATAAATTAGATGCTGAAGTTAGCGCACTTGCAAATGAATTAAAAAATCTTGCGCCAGGAACCATGCAAATGGGTCTTAAGGCATACGAAAAGCAAGATAGTCAAAGCTTTGATGAAGCTCTGCCCTATCTTAAAAATGAAATTGCAAAATGTTTTGACAGTGATGATGCTAAAGAAGGAATTGCGGCTTTCCTTGAAAAAAGAGACCCTAAATGGGATTAATGAAAAATATGGAGTGTTTATGAATTTAGACTACGGTCAAGAGTATGAAAGCTTTAGAAAAGAAGTCCAAGAATTTTGTAATAAATGGAAGGGTGTTAGTTTTATTGACAAAGGCATTATGCCTTTTGATGAAGCATCTAAAAATAAAGAAAAGACTGTAACACGATCAGAATGGCAATCTATTTTAATTAATAAAGGATACTTTGCTAGATCAGTTCCTAAAAAATATGGAGGTTTTGGTGGAGAAGCAGATATTATTAAGAGCAGAATATTAGCTACTGAATTTTCAAAATCAAACATACCTTCTGCAATGGGAGGACAAGGAATTGATATGTTGGTCCCAACTCTATTGGAATTAGGCACTGAGGAACAAAAATTACAATTCATAAAACCTACTTTGCTTGGTGAAATTATTTGGTGCCAGGGATACTCAGAACCAAATGCGGGAAGTGATCTTGCTAGCTTGCAAACAAAAGGTGAATTGATTGATGGGAATTGGGTGATTAATGGTCAAAAAATTTGGACAAGTACTGCTCAATATTCTCAAATGATGTTTTGCCTAGTAAGAACAGAGCCAGAAGCAAAAAAACATGCAGGAATTAGCTATCTTTTGATCCCCATGGACTCAGAAGGTATAGAGGTAAGGCCTTTGGTTGATATGACATTAAAAGCTGGTTTCAATGAAGTTTTCTTTACTGATGTGACTATTCCAGAGGGAAATATTGTTGGCAAAAGAGGTGAAGGCTGGGCTGTGGCAAATGCAACATTGGGTCATGAAAGAGGCTCTTTAACAAACCCTAACGCAACAATGAATAGAGTTAATGCATTAATCGAAATGATGAAAAATGAAACCATTGATGGCAAGAGGTTAATTGATATGCCTGTATACAGGGATAAATTAATGAGGGTTCAGGCAAAGGTAATGGCATTTCAATCTAATTCCTTGAGAGTTCTTTCATCAAAATTAAATAAGAATCAAGATTGTAAAATTGCCTCAATGATTCAAAAGCTTGTTGGTACAGAGCTTAGGCATGAGTTAGAGGGGCTGGCTATAGACGTTATGGGAGATTTAGGAACATTATATGAAGATAGCCCAAACATTAGAGATCATGGATCATGGCAATTTACTTATATGTATTATCTTGGATTAATTATTGGCGGAGGAACAAACCAAATTCAGAAAAATATTATCTCTGAAAGAGGTTTGGGAATGCCCAGAGAACCAAAGGCAAAAGAGGCATAATCATGTATTTTGGATTATCAGAAGATCAGGTATTTTTCCAAGAAAATGTTTCAAAATTTCTAGCAGATCATGCTTCCTTAGATGTAATTAAAAAAATTGCAGACGATGATAATAATGAAATGCAAACTGATATTGAAAGAGGGTTAGTTAATTTAGGATTAAATAGCTTAGTTGTTCCTGAAAATTATGGTGGATTAGGTCTCGACCTGTTGTTTGCAGCTGCTATAGCCCAAAGTCTTGGCGAGGGAGTAGCTCCAATTTCATATGTTGGATCATATATCATGGCTCCAATTGCAATTTCTGAAGGTGGGAGTGAAACACAAAAACAAAAATACTTACCCAAAATTGCAGATAATTCTTTTAAATTTGGGATTGGTCTTTCTGAATATATTGGCTCAAGAGATGGATCATCTATACAAATTAAAGATAACAAAATATCTGGGCGATCTCTTTTTGTGCTTGATGCAAAAAACTCATCACATCTAATTTTTTCAGACAGCCATGGAAAAATTGGTATTTGTAATAGCAAAGATAAAGGCTTAAAAATCATTAAGCTTGTTACAGTTGATAAAACGAGGAGTTTTTCTGAAATCCAGTTAGACAATGTAGATATAGAAATTCTAGAAAAAACAAAGTCTGATCAAGCCTCAATATTAAAATCAATAGATGCAGGAAGAATAATCTTAGCTGCTGACAGTATTGGAGCATCGCAAGCTCTGATAAATAAAGCTGTTGCATATTCTAAAGAAAGGAAGCAGTTTGGAAGAGTAATTGGGTCATTTCAGGCTGTTAAACATATGTGTGCAGAAATGACTTCTGAGCTTGAGCCATGCTACGCTCTAACTTGGCATGCTGCTCATACACATAAAGACATAACTAATGAATCAAGAGTAATGGCTTGCCATGCAAAATCGCATGTATCTGAAGCTTCAAAATTAATTGCAAAAATAGCAACTGAGGTTCATGGAGGTATGGGTTTTACAGATTTAATGGGAATTCACTATTGGTTCAAAAGAATAGGTGTTAATAGACAATTATTAGGATCCCCTGAATTAATTAGAGAAGAATCTGCTAAAATTCAAGATCTTTAAACCAATCAAATCAAAAATGTTGTGTAAGAATAGCTATATAAAAATAATCTCTTTATTTTTAATAGCTAATGTAGTTTATTCTGATTATGCAAACATAGACTTATCAGATGATAAAGAGCTTCTAACTAAAGAAATAATTCTTAAATTCCAAAAAGAGCATTATGTTAAAAATATTACGCGCTCAACATCAAATAAAGAATTCATAATTAGCTTATTGGATAGACTGGATGATACAAAAAGTTATTTTCTTAAACATGAGGTTGAAGATTTTATTGCAAGCGCCTCTGAGGCAGAATCAACATACGATTTTAAGCTAGCATTTAAAATAACAAATCTTTTTTATGAAAGACTTATAAATTACTCAAATTTCCAAATCAATTTAATCGAAAACAATAATTTTGATCTATTGAAAGCAGAAAAGTTAGATATTTTTGAAGATGATAATAAATGGCTTGCTGATATAGAGGAATTAAAACTGCTATGGAAAAAACAAACTAAAAACGATTACCTGTCGCTAGTGATTTCTGATTCTCCTCCAGATAAACCAGAAGATAATTTAGTAAAAAGATATAAGAATAGGATCAAAAGAGTTTTGCAACAAAAAGAGGAAGATATATATTCATTAGTAACAAATGTCCTTACAAAAGAATTTGATCCTCACTCATCTTATCTATCACCAAAATCCTCTGAAGATTTTGATATGGATATGAGCTTAAAATTAGAAGGCATAGGTGCCCTTTTAGGCTCTGAGGATGATTACACTAAAATTGTTAGTCTTGTACCTGGAGGCCCGGCTGAAAAATCAGGATTGATTAAGCCAGAGGATAAAGTTATTGGCATTAGGCAAGGTGAAGAAGAAATTGTTCAAGATGTTGTTGGCTGGAGAATCGATGATGTAGTCGATCTAATAAGGGGTAAATCAGGAACAAAGGTTGAGATAGAGTTTTTATCAAGCGACTCCCTAAATGAAAATATAAAAAAGAAAGTTCTCTTAACTAGAGAAGAAGTTAAGTTAGAAGATAGAGCAGTTAAATCAGAAGTCTTAAATTTTGATAATAATATTCAAATTGGAGTGATCGATTTGCCTTCCTTCTATATGGATTTTAATGCATACATGAAAAGAGATCCTGAATATAAAAGCAGCAGCAGAGATATTAAAAATATTCTTTTAGAATTTAATAAAAAGAATGTTGATGCGGTTATTTTAGACTTGAGAAGTAATGGTGGTGGCGCTCTTGATGAAGCAAATAAAATAATAAGTTTATTTATTGAAAGAGGACCAACTGTTCAAGTAAAACTTAAGTCTGGATATGTTAGGCCATGGGGTAGTCAAAAAAATAATCAAGTATGGCAAAAACCTCTAATTGTTCTTGTAAATAGATATTCTGCTTCTGCTTCGGAGATAGTTGCTGCAGCAATTCAGGATTACAAAAGAGGAATTGTTGTCGGGCAAAGAACATTTGGTAAAGGCACAGTTCAGAGTCTTCAAGATCTTTCTGAGGGAGCTATTAAAGTAACAGAATCCAAGTACTATAGAATAAATGGTAAAAGTGTCCAGAATAAAGGAGTAACGCCTGATATTGAAATTCCCGCTACATGGGATATTGAATCAATTGGCGAGAGCTCATATCCAACTGCTTTAGAGTGGGATACTATCAGACCATATAGACATCAACAATTTGCTTTTAATGAAGAAAATCTAGATATTTTACAAGATAGTTTTGTCCAAAGACTAGATAATGATCCAAATCTAAAGTATCTAAAATCTATTAGAAACAGATATGATCTTAATAAGAATAAAAAATTTCTTAGCCTAAATATCGAGGAAAGAAAAAATCAAAAGCGTCTTAATAGAGAATGGATGTTGCAGGCAGAAAATTTAAGAAGATCCTCTCTTGGCTTAGAGGAATTTGCTAGCTATAAGGATTTTCAAGGGAATAACGAAGAGTCTGATCAAGATAAAATTAATCTTGAGAAAGATTTAATGCTTCAAGAAACTATAAACATAGCTAAAGATTTTATTAAATTAGATATTAATTTAGTTGCAGTTAAGTAAAATAAAATTATGAAAATAATTTCTTTTAATATTAATAGTATTAGGGCAAGACCACATCAATTAATCCATCTAAGAGATACCTTAGATCCTGATGTTATAGGCCTTCAAGAAACTAAAGTCAATGATCCAGATTTTCCAATAGAGGTTATAGAAGAAATTGGCTATCACGCAGAGTATTGGGGGCAAAAAGGTCATTACGGCGTTGCAATCTTAAGTAAAATTAAACCAATTTCAGTCACTAAAGGTTTTGTAAATGATACTGAGGATGATCAAAAAAGATTTATAGAGTGCTCTTTTGAGGAAAATGGAGAAGAAATATCAATTATGAATGGATATTTCCCGCAAGGTGAAAATATTAATCATGAGACCAAATTTCCAAAAAAAAGAAAATATTATAAAGATTTAAAAGATCATATTATTGAAGCCCAAAAAATTAAAAAAAATATTATTGTCATGGGTGATTTTAATGTTTCTCCAGAAGATATTGATATTGGTATTGGCGAGCAGAACATGAAAAGATGGCTAAGAGATGGAAAAACCTCTTTTCAACCTGAAGAAAGAGATATGTGGAATAGTATTAAAGACCTTGGTTTTGTAGACTCATGGAGATTCCAAAACCCAAATGAAGATTCTATATATTCATGGTTCGACTACAGATCTAGAATGTTTGATGATGATCCTAAAAGAGGTCTTAGAATAGATCATATTATGATCACTAAAAATCTTGTTGATAAAATGTCTTCAACAGGAATTGATTATGAAGCTAGAGCAATGGAAAAACCCTCTGATCATTGCCCAATCTGGATTGAATTAAAGCTTTAAACATAAGTTTAGATTATTGAAAAATCTCATTATAAGAACTCCAAAATCAAAAAAAGAATTTGAAGCTTACAGTCATTTTCGTTGGGAGAACCTTAGAAAGCCCTTAAAAATGCCAATAGAATCTATGTTTGATGACTTGGAAAAATCAAGCATTCATCTAATAGCCGTAATTACTGAAAGAATAGTTGCAGCTGGAAGAGTTCATTTCAATTCTTCTAATCAAGCTCAAATTAGATTCATGTGTGTTGATAAAGATTTTAGAAGAGAGGGGCTAGGATCGAAAATACTATCAGAACTTGAAAAACATGCTCTAAAAGGAGGTTGTTCTGAAGTAATGCTAAATGCACGAGACATAGCTATGAATTTTTACCTTTCAAGTGGGTATAAAAAAATAAGGACATATAACTCTGAGACAGGGTTGCCACATACGCAAATGAAAAAAATTTTTTAATTTTTTCTGCGATCTTTAAAAAAATTCTTGAGCAGTTCTGAAGATTCTTTTTCTAAAAGACCATGCTCAAAGCTCACATGATGATTTAAATTAACTCTATTATAGAAATTATCAACTGAAACAAGGCTGCCAGTTTTAGGTTCTTTTGCAGCAAAAACCAAATGATCAATTCTTGCATCAACTATTGCTTTTGCACACATATGACAAGGTTCTAATGTTAAATACATTTTGAGGCCATTTAACCTATAGTTCCCAAGTTTGTTTGAGGCATCTCTAATTGCAATTATTTCAGCATGCGCAGAGACATCATTGGATTGAATGACTTTATTGTATCCCTTACCAACAATTTTATTGCCATCTACTAAAACAGCACCTACTGGAACCTCATTTTCAGATGAAGCGCGATGCGCTAAATCTATAGCATTCTGCATGAATGTCCTATCATCATCTGAAAACATTATTCTTTAGAATAGTTCTACATTTGCAATATCAACCTCAGCATAGAAATCTTTTCCATAAGCTGCAATTGCTATTGTTCTTACCTTATTCTTATTTAATTTCTTTGGCATATAAAATGCTGTTTTTGTAAACTCATCAAAAGGTATTTTTATCTCACTCCACTCAGCTTTTGCTTCAAATTCATATGAATATCTATCCCAAGGAAATCTTGCAGCTGGTGTTCTAATCCAAATTAAATATTTTTCTCCATTGCCTCTGACTTTGAGATTGATGCCGTTATATCGTCCAAGATCATCATTGATTATCATGAGAGCTTGTATAAAACCTCCATTGTTAGCTGTTCTAACATCTCCAGACAGTCTATAAAAACTAATATCACTATCATTAAGCTCATCAAGAAATACATCAGAGACCCCTCCCATGACTCGGTCTGAGTTTATTCTCCAGTCTGCACGAATATCATCTACATTATCAATAATCATTGAGGACCCAGTTAACGATAAAAAAAATAAAGTTGCAATTGTTAACTTATTCATAAATTTATTATACATCCAGGCTTTTGAGAACTCTCTTTTCATCTTTGCCATTTAATCTGTAGGCCTTTAATATCCCCAATTTCATTGAAGGATCATTTCCATCTCCCATTCTTTTAATCTGCATATAAAACCAAGCCATTTGTGAAAATGCATTTAAAGCTTGAATAAGGAGAAACCTGCTTGATGTTGAGAGAAATCCTCTACCAATTTGAAGTGTTTTTTCGTAAGAAGGAAGTTCGGTAATGTTCTCTTTGATTAAGTTTCCTGCTGAATTTGGGTCACCACATAATGGTCTAGCAATGCCTATAATATCGCAAACTCCACTTTTAAGAGCATTGTTCATACCTTCCAATGTTCTAAATCCTCCAGTTACCATTAAGGGCATGCTTACATTTTTTCTAATCTTTTCTGCATAATCTAAAAAGAATGCCTCACGTGCAATAGTGCTTTTCTTTCTCTTAATACTTCTTTCTGGATTAATGCTGACATCATCCAATCCAATTAATCTTGGTTGCTCATAAGTACCACCAGAAATTTCAAGCAAATGTACGCCCTCTCTTTCTAATATTTTTGCAACATTGATTGAATCTTCTGGAGTAAAACCACCTTTTTGAAAGTCTGTAGAGTTTAATTTAACTGAAATTGGAAATTGATCACCGAGCTCAACTTTACATCTTCTAATTATTGTTACTAGAAGTTTTGATCTTGATTCTACTGAACCACCCCATTCATCCTCTCGAAGGTTTATATCAGGAGATAAAAATTGAGATAATAAATAACCATGAGCTGAATGGAGTTGAATGCCAGTAAATCCTACTTCTTTTGCAACTTTTGCTACGAATACAAATCTTTCGATTACATCCTCAATGTCTTCTACAGTCATTGCCTTAGGAATGCCGTATGCTTTACCAGGAATTTTCAATTGAACTGAAGATGGAGCAAATGGTTCCTTGGAAATAGATGCGGGTGTTTGTCTTCCCGCGTGACTTATCTGCATCCAAAACTCTGTGCCATCTGATTTACCAGCTTTTGCCCAACTTATTAGTTCATCTAATTGGTCCTTATATGTTTCTTTTTCAATAACTACATTTCCTGGACCTTCCATGAATCTTCTATCGACTTGAACATTGCCTGTTATTGATAGCCCAATTCCACCCTTAGCCCATTTATCATATAAATTTATATGCCTTTGATTGCAAAAGCTTTTACTGTTAGCAATACCTTCAGTCATGGCAGCCTTACAAAGCCTATTCTTGAAAGTTGTTCCTGTCTCTAGCTCGAAAATATCTTTAATATGCATACTATGTCTCTCGTTAGTACTTTTTATGTTTGTTCTTACGTATTAAGATATCACTTTAATATAAATTATGATGCAGAGCATCAAAATTAATCTATCATGTCTAAAAACAGGTTTTACGATTCAAGACTTAGCTATCTTTCTTTTGTTCAAAATACTAATGAGAAAAAAATAATCTCAAAAAAGATTTATCCATATATTGAAAAGCTTCCTAAGAAGAAGGTAACTCGATTTTTGGATGCGGGAATTGGTGATGGAACTATCACTTCGAATATAATTAAAAGATTCCATGATGTTCACCCAAACTCACTTCTATTAATTACTGGAAAAGAGATAAGCTTTGAAGATGTATTTAATTCATTAATTAAATTCCCAGATAGATTTGTAGAGCATCCAAAATTGGCTATAACTTTAACAAATATGAAGTTTGCAGAATTAGGCTTGCTGTCTCCCACAAATGAAAATTTACCAATAATTAAGAAAAATATAGTGCTAAAGGGAAAAAATGCTTATGAGTTTGAACAACAATTAGAGAAACTTGATAGCTTTATTAATAAAAACTGGGGATTTGATATTGATGACAATGGAAGAACGGCATATGTAAGGCCTTGTTTAATTAATATTTACAGAGAAGATTGCAAAGAATTAATAGAAAAAAACATTCCAAAAACTCATAAGAAAAATGAATATGATTTTATTCTTGCCTCTCAGGCCTACAGATCTAGGTCTTTAACTAAATCAAAAATTGCTAATGTCATAAAACCATTGGCATGTGCTCTAAAAAAGAATGGAACATTGATAATTACTCATTCTGCTGGAAATGATTCGGTTACTTCTATACTAAATAATCGATTTGTAAAAGCTGATTTATTTCCAGATGATGGTCGTTCAATTTTAAAATTTATAAATCAGAATAAGTCTTTGAATGGAAACACCTACCAATTCTCTAAACCTAAAAATTATTCATATAGTTTTAGAAAAATTCCAAGCGAAATTGTAAATCAAATGTCTAGCTCAAGCCTGGATTCTAAAATATCTAATTTATTTTATATAGGTCAGTTATCTAATGATGAAAAAAATTTGATTCTTGATGACCAGAAAAAAATTAATAAATTAAAGAAATTAATCCTCAATCAAGATAGGATAATATTTAATAACGAAATTTTTTCTATTAAAAAGTTATGAAAATATTAATTATGGGTCTTCCTGGAAGCGGCAAGACCTATCTTGCAGCAAGACTTCAGCCTCTTCTAAAAGCAGCTTGGTATAATGCGGACAACGCCCGTGAAATGGCAAATGACTGGGACTTTTCTGATGAAGGAAGATTAAGACAGAGCTTAAGAATGAGATCTTTTGCTGACTTCGAAAAATCTCATGGAAGAATGGTTATTTGTGATTTTGTATGTCCTACAAAAAATACAAGGCAAAACTTTAGTGCTGATATAGTTATATGGATGGATACAATTACCGAAGGTAGGTTTGACGATACAAATAAGATATTTGAAGAACCTGAAAATGTTGAATTTCATATTACCGAAAGAAATGACACCAATCATAAAAAAATTGCAGAGGCTATTTTAAAAAGTGTTTGATTGGAAAAAACCAACAGTTCAAATGCTTGGTAGGTGGCAGCCATGGCATGATGGACATCAAGCTCTTTTTAAGAGATGCATATTAAAAACTGGGCAAGTTATTATCCAAGTTAGAGATGTTGAAGGTGCTTCAGGGGGAATTGGTCAAGATGATAACCCATTTAACTGGGATGATGTATGCAAAAATATTGAATCGGGTTTATCAAAAGATGGTTTTTCACGAGGTATAGATTATGAAATCATGCTCGTTCCAAATATAACAAACATTTCATATGGAAGAGGTGTGGGCTACGTATTTGAAGAAGAAATTTTTGATGAAGCAACTCACTCTATTAGCGCTACTAAAATAAGAGAGGATCTTAGAGAAAAAGGTAAATTAAAATAGCTTTAGCACATTCTCTGGTGGTCTTCCTATTACCCCCCTATTTCCTTTTATCACTATAGGTCTCTCAATAATTTTTGGGTATTTGATCATAAATTCTATAAGCGTTTCATCTTCATCATCATGCTGTGACAATTTATTTTCTTTATAGTCCGCCTCTCCAGATCTTAAAATATCTTTTGGATTTAATTCTAAGATATCTAAAACATTTTTAATGGTTTTTTTGTCAAGCGTTTCTTGAAGGTATAGAAAGATTTCATAATCCTTATTATTTGATTCTAATATCTCCAAAGCTTGCCTAGATTTGCTGCATCTGGGGTTATGAAAAATTCTATATTCAGCCATTATGAATTATTCCTTTCTAAATGTTAGTCCTGCATTTTCTTCAAGTCTTTTAACAAGTTTCAATCCCATTGAAGCGGCAGGAGTATATATCCCTCCCTTAAGGTCTTGACAGTCTTTTACAAGACAAATTGCACTCTCCGTAATCATTTTAGAAGTAGATCCATAACCAGGATCCATATCTCCTGCAACTGAAGCCCTTATTACTCCGTCTTCAGTGTCGGCACAAAACAACACATCATAGTGTCCTTTCTCTCTAGATTCTCTTGAAGG
>CAYQIT010000013.1:0-20785 GCA_964417685.1 uncultured Gammaproteobacteria bacterium
CTTTATGGTCTGGAAGCCATACAAATATTTGATCATTAGTTTCACCTGGAGCGTGGTAGAGTTCTAGGTTAATGCCAGCTATTTCTATTTTCAGTTCATCTTTAAAAACTGTATTAGGCTCTATATATCCAATTGGTGAATCTGAAACATTTAAGCTGGGTCCAATGCCCGCATTAATAAACTGATCATCAGGTAACAATGTACCAAACATCCTTGTGCTTCTTTTAGATATAATTGGGTTAATAATCCCCATAATTCTTTGAACATAATAGTCAGTAGATTCGTGAGCTATTACTAAAGGTTTGTCTTCTTGAGATTTAATATAATATTCAGCTCCAAATGTATGATCCCCGTGATTGTGAGTATAAATAATTGCTTTTATTGGATTTGAATTTTTCTTTTTGAAGATTGAATAGACCTTTTCTGCCTCTGAAACACTATCTGTAACATCTACAATTATGTTGCCATCCTCACCTTCTATCATTATTGAATTAGCAATCCCAAAACCAACAGCAATATGAATCAACCCTCCTGGTGTTTTATATGTATATATTTCTTTATTAAACTCATTTGTGTGGCTAATTAGGCCCTGTAGGTCAGATGATTGAGGGATACTAGATAATTCATTCACCTCCCTAGAGCAAGAAGTTACAATAGCAAGAACTATAAAAATGGAATAAAATTTCATAAATGTCTCAAGTTAACTCTACAAAGTCTAACTCTAATCAAAAACCAATAAAACCTTTATTTAATGAAGTTGATTGGAGTGATGGTTTTCCTTTATCAAAAGAATATGATGATATTTTTTGTCAAAAAGATGTAATTAAGGAAACAAATCATGTTTTTTTAGGTCCTAATAACTTAGTCAAGAGATGGAAAGCCAATAAAAAATATGAATTTAATATTGGGGAACTTGGATTCGGTATTGGATTGAATTTTTTTATTACTCTTCAAACATGGATTGATAATCAAGATTCTAATGGTGTAAAGAGACTAAATTTTATTAGCTTTGATAAGTTTGCCCCCAAGCTGGATGATATAAAAAAAGTTAAAGAAGTTTATCCTCAGCTAAGTGAGGTAATAGACTTATTTCTAGAAAATACACCCGCTATTTTTGGGGGTGTAAATAAATTTGAGATAAAAGCTCTAAATGCATCATTGATACTTGTAATAGACGATGTGCAAACAGGGCTTGAAAAATTATCTAACAATCCTAGTCAAATAGATGCTTGGTATTTTGATGGGTTTGATCCAAGAAAAAATGAAGATATGTGGAATGACAATGTATTTAAGATGGTTGGTATCTTGAGCAATGAGGATACTACGTTTGGAACATACACAGCTTCAGGTTTTGTTAAAAAAAATCTTATTAAAAATGGATTTACTATCAAAAAGTCTAAGGGTTTTGCTAATAAAAGGCATATGCTATCTGGAGAGTATTCAAAAGGTAATAAAAATAAATTTAGAAGTAAAAAAATAGCCATAATTGGTTCTGGTTTGTCGGCTTCTATACTTGCAAATAAACTTGCATCAAAAAATTGTGTTGTTGATGTTTTTGAGAAGGAGAATGCTCTGGCAGCTGGAACATCAAGTAACCCTTTTGCATCAATGTATCCAAAGTTTGCTTTAGGAGATGATGCAAGGTCATTTTTTGTTATTCAATCATATTTTTACGCATTTAATTATTACAAAAGAAATTTTGATTTTTTTGATAACACAGGAATTCTTTTTCTATCAAATTCTGAACATAGGAAAGAATGGTTGCAAAGATTATTAAAAATTGGACGTGATGATATTTTTGAACGAATAAGTAAAGAGGATATAAATTCTAATAATGAAATAGAGCAGACTAATGATGGTGTTTTTTGTAGGTTTGGTGGCGCTCTCTCACCAAAAGAATTATGTATGCAAACTTTGAGTCATAAAAATATTAATGTTCGCCTTAATTCAAGTTTTGAGGACTATAAAGCTGAATCTAAAAAAGTTTTTATAAAAATTAATGATGATTATTTGGATGATGAATATGATGATTTAATAATTTGCACTGGTTCAAATTTAGATAAATATCTTCCACAAATTAATTCAATGAGGGGAGCAATTGTTGGATTGAAATCAAAGAATCTCGTAAATATTAATTATCCGATTAACCATTCAGGATATTTTTTGCCAATTAAAGATGGGATTAACTGGATTGGTTCATCATATGAAAAAGGGAATGCTAGACTGAATGATGGTGAATTAGAAGATTTAATAATTAATAAATCTAAATCTATTATGTCTTTTATTGCAGATGAAGATAAACTAATTTGGAGCGCTATAAGATCAACAACTCCTGATAGACTTCCAATAGCAGGAAACTTAGATAATCCAAATGTTTTTATTATTGGGGGCCTTGCTTCAAGAGGTCTAAGTTTTGCGCCTCTTTTAGCTGACTACATTAGTTCAAAAATATTAGATTTGTTTCTTCCAATTAGCAAAGATATTGAGAAGGCTATTCAACCAAATCGGTTTAGAGGGTAGCCATTATTTCTTCTACAATTGAGCTCGAGCCATCTTCTTTTTCAGGAGACCTTGATGACCCCTTTCTCCAGTCAGCATAAGCAGTAAACACAGTGTTATTAGATTCAATATCTTTAAGGTTAACTCTAAGAATGAATTTTGATATTGTTCTGATGTTGTCTCGATAATATCGATCCCAATTATATCTAGAATAGTAATGATTTAGATTATCACTTTCTATTTCGTCCTTGGAAGTTATATTTATTTCAAATATCAATTTAGAGTCTTCTGAGAAAGATAAGCCACTATCAATTAATGCATTTTTGAGATCATCTCTAAAACTCTCAAGAGCTATAGGGTTGATTTCAGTACTCAAACTAGTTTCATTTATCTTTACATAAAAGTCGCTATAATTATCAATTGAGAAGGCTTCTACTCTATCAACTTCAATAAATGACTGAGGATTGAGACTGCAACTAGTCAATACAAAAAGTGTTATTAGTAGTGTTATTTTTTTCATTAAATTTTTTTTAAGGGTTTAACTAATTTTATTATGTTTAATTTACAAGATCAAAAATATATTTCATTACTGGATGTTAATGCAGAGATTTATAACCATTCTGAATTTAATTTTCCACACATACATCTTGGTTCTAATTCAGATGAGAAGGTTTTTATGGTTGCTTTTAGAACTATGCCTGAGGACTCTAAAGGAGTAGCTCATATCCTTGAACATACAGCTTTGTGTGGTTCTAAGAAGTACCCTGTCCGAGACCCTTTTTTTATGATGATAAGAAGATCATTGAATACATTTATGAATGCTTTCACATCAAGTGACTGGACTGCCTACCCTTTTGCTACACAAAATAAAAAAGATTTTGATAATTTATTATCAGTGTATTTGGATGCTTCTTTTTTTCCAAATTTACATGAATTAGATTTTGCTCAAGAAGGTCATAGAGTTGAATTTAAAGAAGGCTCTGAAGAAATTGAAATAAAGGGTGTTGTATATAATGAAATGAAGGGTGCAATGAGTTCTGTTACAAGCCAGCTCTGGCATGGAATGTCGAAACATTTGTATCCATCTTCAACGTATCAGTTTAATAGCGGAGGTAATCCAGAAGATATTCTTGAACTTTCTCATGATGAGCTAATCGAATTCCATAAAACCCATTACCACCCTTCTAATGCAATTTTTTTGACTTCTGGCAATTTAAATCCTAAAGAAATTCAATCTTATATTGAAGAAAATGTATTAACTCAATTCAATCCGTTAAAAGAAGAAATATCTGTTAATAATGAGACTAGATTTACATCACCTAAGATAGCAAGTGAAATTTATAATCCACAGCCAGGTGATGAAGAGAACCATCATGTCGTTTTGTCATGGTTGCTAGGAGAAAGTCATAAACCACAAGAGCTTTTAGAAACATATCTGCTCTCATCCATACTGCTTGATAACTCAGCATCCCCTTTAAGAAAAGCCCTAGAAAATACCAGTCTTGGTAAATCTTTATCACCCTTAACAGGTCTTGATTCGGATCAAAAGGAATTAGTATTTGCTGCAGGTCTTGAGGGTGTTAGCAGCAATCAAGAAAAATATGTTGAAAATTTAATCATCAACTGTCTTGAAAATCTAGTTAAAGATGGTGTTAATGAAGATCTGATAAATTCATCAATTCATCAATTGGAGATTTCGCAGAGAGAGATTGGCGGCAACGGAATGCCATTTGGTTTGCAGTTAATGCTCTCTTGTTTGCCTGCATGTATACATAGAGATGATCCATTGCAGATACTTGATCTTGATAATAGTTTTAATCTTCTGAAAAAAAACCTTAAAACAGATAGATATATTGAAAATTTAATTCAAAACAGGCTTTTAAATAACAATCATAGACTTCTATTTTCTCTAATACCTGATGGTGATTTAAATAAAAGAAATGAGCAATTGCTTAAAGAAGAGCTTAAGGAAAAAGCAGAAAATCTATCTGAAAATGAAAAGGAGCAAATTAGTTCTCTTGCAAAAAGACTTAAATCAAGACAAGAGTCTGAAGATAATCCCGAGATCCTTCCTAAGGTGGGTATATCAGATATCCCAAAAGAACGCATTTATGCTGAACCTGTATCAATAACAGATAAATCAACCAAGAATTACATATACAAAACTGGCACTAATGGTCTTGTCTATCACTCAATGATATATCCGATTAATAATCTAACTAAAGAAGAATTAAGTAATGCGAATCTATATGCAAACTTTATAACCAACGTGGGAGTAGGAAATAGAGACTATGAAGAAGTTCAAAAGTATCAATCCTCAATAACTGGGGGTCTAAATGCATCCACTATTTTCTTACCAGGATCGAATGCTGATTCTTTTAAATTAGGTCTTAAGATAAGTGCAAAATCTTTAGAAAAAAATGCAGCATTAATGCAAGATTTGATTCTTGAAACAGTTGAAGATGCAATCTTCTCTGAAAATAAAAGAATTAAAGAATTAATAGAATTTACTTCATCTTCAAATGATAGATCAATCATTCAGAATGGTCATATGCTTGCCATGGGAAATGCAGCATCTCAACTAAACGATTATGCATCAACAATAGATATGATGTCGGGTGTTAGATTTATTTCTAACTTAAATAATATTTCTAAACACATAGGTGAAGATAATAATCTTGATATTTTTTCTAACTTGCTTAAATCAATGCATAAGAAGGTTGTTGAATCCCCTTCGATTTCTTATCTTGCAAGTTCACTAGATACAAACACTCTTAATCTAAAAAATAATTACCTTGGGTGTGCTGATTGGTTTGATCAGGATTTAAACTCTAATCAAAGCAATCCAATTGCATGGGTTACTGGATCACAAGTCTGTTTTTGCTCAGAAGCCTTTAGTACTGTTAAGTGGCATCATGAAGATGCTGCAGCTTTATTAGTCCTCTCTACTGTTTTAAGGAATGGCTATTTGCACTCAGCTATAAGAGAAAAAGGAGGCGCTTATGGTGCCGGGGCTAGCCAAGATCTTCATTCAGGAATATTTAGATTTTATTCATACAGGGATCCAAAATGTATTGATACATTTAAAGAATTTAAAAAATCTCGAGAATGGGCTTTAAATAATATTAATGAATCTCAGCTTGAAGAAGGAATTCTTGGAGTTGTTTCTAACATAGATAAGCCCCTTTCACCAAGCGGTGAAACAAAAGATGATTTTATAAATAGATTAGATAATAGGACTATAGAGCAAAGATTGGAATTTCGATCTAATGTAATTGAATGTAAATTGTCGGATCTTAAAAAAGTGGCTGAAAAATATCTATTAAATAATGGAGCTAAATCTGCTATTGGTGGTAAATCGTTTATTGATGAATTTAATGCTCTTAACTTTGAGATAAAAGAAATCTAGCCAAAAAGGAAAAATCTTTTTTTCTTTAATTCTTTGGAGCACTTCCAGTACTGAGATTCATATCTTCCTGAACGAAGCTGAACTCTATCTGCAACTTTTATTAACCATTGTTTTTTTCTATAGGTTTTCTTTTTAAATCCGCCGTAACCTTCATGATAGGCAAGATAAAACGATCTAGCATCATTCTTATTAAAACCTTGATAATATCCCTTGCTTGCATACCACCCAATAAAATCAGCAGAGTCTTTAAAGTTCTTTCTGCTAGCCCTTGAATTTCCAGTCTCGTCTTTATAATCATCCCATGTATCAGTTAAGGCTTGTGAATAGCCTTTTGCGCTAGATGGTCTTTTCCATGGAATAAAACCTAATAACTTTTCTCTTTCAGGCTTTGCATTTGAATCAAAACTTGATTCTTGATATACAACTGCCATTAATACATGTGGTGGAAGTTTCCATTTTTTTTGAGTTTGAATTGCTGCTTTATACCAACTTCTTTTTTCTTCAAAAATCAAACAAATATTATCAGGATTTTGAGGAGGCGATGATGCGCAAGATGTAATAACAAAAAGTGTGATTATTAATTTATATATATTTTTTTGGTTCATTTAAAAAATCTGAGTACTCCTCTTCAGTTATTATATTTATACCCAAGTCATTAGCTTTTTTCAACTTAGATCCAGCCTTATCACCAGCAATTACAAGATTAGTATTTTTAGATACGCTTGAGGATACCTTGGCGCCCATGGATATTAAATTTTCTTTTATTTCATCCCTTGAAAACATTGCTAATTTTCCTGTAAGAACTATTGAGATGTTTTTTAAAGGCATTTCTGCATTTGATAAAACTTCTAGTTTGTTTATAGATAGCTCTGGAAGAAGTTTATCTATAATATTATTCATATCTTCGCTTTTAAAAAAGGTTATGATATTTGCAGCAACTTTTGATCCAATATCTTCAATTCCAACCAAGTCCTTAAATGATGCACTCTTGATAACTTCAAATGCTAAAAAACTAGCGGCTAAATTCCTTGATGTTGCCTCTCCAACTTCTGGAATTCCAAGTGAGTAAATTAATTTTGATAGATCAATATTCCTAGATTTATCAATTGCATCAAGGAGATTATTAATTGATTTCACACCAAAACCATCCATCCTTTCAAGTTCACTTTTATGAACATGAAGTTTAAATATATCAGACTGATCCTTTATATAACCTTCATTTATTAGAGTATTAATAATTTCTTGTCCTAAACCCTCTATATCAAAAGCTTTTCTTGAAACAAAATGAATGAGATTTCCTCTTAAAATATCTGGGCAGCTATAGTTAGATGAGCACTTAATGAATGCAGCTTTATTCTTAATTTCTTTTAATGCAAGGCCTTCCTTGTCATTGGATATTAAGTAATATTCTGCTTCTATCTTACTTCCAAAAGTTTTTATTTTCTTCAAGTTTTTTTTGTCATAAATACTCCAGTCAGAAGCGTTAAATTGTTCAACTTCAGACTCACAAGTTGGGCATTTCTTTGGTATTGTAACTTTATCAGCATTAACACGATTAGATGTAACAACCTTAACTATCTGAGGTATAACATCACCAGCCCTTCTAATAATGACTGTATCTCCAACCCTAGGATCTAACCTCTCAAGTTCATCAATATTGTGCAATGTACAGTTGCTAACTGTAACTCCACCAACCAAAACTGGCTTAAGTTTCGCTACTGGAGTAAGAGTTCCTGTTCTGCCAACCTGAAATTGTATGTCCTCAATTACTGTTGATGCTTCTTCTGCAGGAAATTTGTGAGCTATCGCCCATCTTGGAGACCTAGAAATCTCTCCAACCCTATGCTGATAATCAAAAGAATTTAATTTATAAACAACACCATCAATATCATAAGGAATAGTTTCTCTATTATTTAGAATTTCCTCATAATAATCCAAGCATCCGCTTGAACTTCTTACTAATCGATTTAACTTATTAACCGGCAAACCGAGTAGACTTATTTTATTAAAGAAGTCATCTAACCCTGTAAAGTCTATTCCATCGCACTCACCAAAGCCATGAGCAATAAATGACAATGGTCTTTTTGATGTTATAGATGGGTCTAATTGTCTTAATGATCCAGCAGCGGCATTTCTTGGATTAGCAAAAGTCTTTTCATCATTTTTAATTGCATTTTGATTTAACTTTATGAAATCATTCTTTGAAATAAAAACCTCACCTCTTATTTCTAAATAATTTGGGGTAGCTAATTTGTTAGTTAATAAAGTTTTTTGAGGAATGGATTTAATGGTTTTAATATTTGAGGTTATGTCTTCGCCAACAGAGCCATCTCCTCTAGTAACGCCTTTGAATAGGATTCCATTTTTATAAATTAAAGAAACTGCAGCTCCATCCATTTTAGGCTCACATAAAATATCGAACTCATTAACATCAGGAAGTCTTTTTTTTAATCTAGTGAAAAACTCATCTAACTCATCTTTTGAGAAAACATTCGATAAAGAAAGCATTTGCTTCTTGTGCGTATAAGTTATAAAACCAGATGAGGGTGAAATACCCACTCTTTGAGTAGGTGAATCTGATGTTATGAGTGATGAGTTTTTATTTTCAAACTCTATTAGAGATCGAAAAAGATTATCGTATTCAATATCTGTTATTTCAGGATCATCTAATACGTAATAGTTATAATCATGAGATCTAATTATATTTTTTAACTTCTCATAGTCTTCTATGCTCAATATTCCACCTAACCTAATTCCTTAAGTTGCTTCAGTCTCATAATTTCCTGAGCTTTTGATTCAATATGAGAAATCATTTGCTTTGTTATAGGCATTCTCTCTTCATCGCATATGTTTGCATAAAATTTTTCAGAAAAACTATATGCAAAATTTAACATTTCTCTAAATGTACTAGGAGGATCATCAACTTTTGATAAATTAGTTGCAATAACAACTGCAAATGTATTAGTGCTATCATCAAATATTCCTGGGCTAAGAGCATTAGCAACTCTAAAAAGCTCTTTACCTTCAGTATTTTTAAGAATAAAAAATCCATGTCTAACTTGAGCATTACAATTAGCCATAAATGCAAACAATTGCTCAATATCAAAGTTTGTTTTATCAATTGAAATTAGATTTAATATTGCTAGCTCTTCATCATTATTTTCTTCATCATGAGCAGGAGCTTCAAAATCAAAAGATTTCTGAGATTTTGCATTCATATCAACATCATTATCAATATCATCTATGACAGGCTCAATTTTCACTTTAAGCTCACCGTTTGAGGAGATTTTTTTGATTAAAATAAAAACAAGTATTAAAAAGACTAATACAGATAAGCCTATTAAATATATTTCAACATTGCTTTGCATATTATGTTTCTACAAATTCTAAGGCTTCTTTCATATCAACTGAAACCAATCTAGATACTCCAGGTTCCTGCATAGTAACACCCATTAAATGATCACTCTTCTCCATGGATACTTTGTTATGAGTAATAAATATGAATTGCACTTCTTTTGACATTTCCTCTACCATATTTATAAATCTCATAGTATTCAAATCATCTAAAGGCGCATCTACCTCATCAAGCATACAAAACGGGGCTGGATTAAGCTCAAATATAGAAAAAACTAAAGATAATGCTGTCAGAGCCTTCTCTCCACCTGATAATTGAGATATTGAAGAATTTTTCTTGCCAGGAGGCCTAGCCATTAACACCACTCCAGCATTTAAAGGATCATCATCTGTCAAAGTAAGTTCAGCAAACCCACCTCCAAATAATTTAGGGAATACTTCTTTTATGCGAGCATTAACAGAATCAAAACTATCCTTAAACATTGACTTGGTCTCGTTATCTATCGTTTTTATTGCTGAGGATAGCTTTTCTAAGGCTTGAGTAAGATCGTCGTATTGTATGTCTAGCTCCTCTTTCCTCTTAGATTCTTCAGCTATCTCGTCAGGAGCTGCTAAGTTTATCGCTCCAAGTCTAATAATTTTTGATTGTATTTTAGCCAATTCATCTTGGAGATTATTGATATCCATTTCTTTATATTTATCGAGATCAATATCACCCATTTCAATTCCCGAGTCTTGAATTTGTTTGTTGGCATTATCTAGATTTATTTCATACGTCTTAAGCTCTAATCTAGTATCAGTAATTTTATCTGCAAGCTTTTTCACATCTAGCTCAGCATATTGTTTTTTAGTTTCAAGCTCTCGAAGGTTTTCGTTAAAGTGTGATTGTTTTTTTCTAATATCAACTAAAACTGATTCAGCTTCCGAGCTTTTTTGAACAAGCTCTGCCATAGCTGACTCTGTTAATGCTTTCTCTTTTATTCCATCTTCGATTAACTTCTCAAGCTCAATCTGCCTATTTTTATATTCTTCTGGTGAAGTGAAATTCACATTACCAAGTTTAGAAATATTTTCTTGAACTTCATCCAAGGTATTCTCTAATAAGTCGAGGTCCATGCCCTCAAAATCACTTGGATTCATATCAGATATATTAACCCCTGCCCTTGAAAGGCTACTTAGAGCATTTTCTAAGTTTATTTCATATGTTCTTAGTTCTAAGTTAAATTGATTTATCTGGTCAGTTAGCAATCTAAATTCATGAACAACTGAAGATTTTTGATCTTCTATTTTGCTGATTTCATTATCAACTTTATTTCTTAAATCTTTAAATTCTTCTAGCTCTTTATCTGCTGTATTTAAATTAGACTCATGTTCATCTAATTTTAAGCTCGAATTGGTTATATCATCTTCAATAGTTATTAATAGAGCATTAAGTTCATCTTGTCTTTTTAGCAGTTCATCGGTTAGCGATTTTGATTGGGCAGATGCAATCTGAAGAATGTCTTTCAAGAGACTTTTAAGCTCTTTAGCCCTTTCTTGGATGTTACCAATATTAATATTGTTTTCAGAAAGAGATTTAATAATATTATCAAGAACAGCTATTGCTTTCTCTTTTGGGCTGAGATTTTCCATGCTCTCTTCTTTTCTTTTTGCTTCTTCATAATTTGCTTTAGCATTTTCAAGATCTATCTTAGTTTTTTCTTTTGAAGAAGATAGTCTACTTTGGTTGCTTTTAAGGGTATTAATAGATGCCTCAAGTGCGAAGACGTTTTTTTGAGCTTTCTCTAATTTATCTGGAAGTGAAGAATTTTCTTCATTAATCTGGTTTATAGTTAAGTCAAGAGAATCAATTTTTACTTGTATTGAAGATTTATTGCTAACAAGAGGTTCCAGTTCTGCATTTATCCTGTCTCGGTTCTTCATAGCTTCAAATGCTTTTATAGTTGCTATGTTGAGTTTTAGCTCTTTTTCTTTAGGGCTAAGATCTTTAAAGGCTGCTTGTTTTTTTGTTGCCTCATCAAAACCAATAACCGCTTTTTCAAGATTAGATTTATTATTTACTTCATCTCTATTAATATTTTTTAAGTTTGCTTCTAATTTAGCTATTTCAGCACCAATGGAGTAGAAGTTTTTTTGAGCATTCTCATAAGCATTAACCACTGACTCATTCTGAGTTCTAAAATCATCTATTTGAGATTGTTTGGTTTCTGCTTCAGCTTCTTTAATGAGAAGATCTCTTTTTAAAGCATCAAGTTCTTTTTGAAATTTATCTCTGCTTTCTTTTGCTTCTAATGAAAGAAGAATTGCGGTGTCAAATTTATTCTCAGCCTCGTTTTTCTTCAATTCATTATATTTTTCAGCTGCATTTGCTTGGTTCTCTAGTCGCTTTATGAGTCTAAAGATTTCATCTCTGATATCTTTAACCCTAGAAAGATTTTCTTTTGTTTTCTTTATACGGGATTCAGTTTCTCTTCTTCTTTCCCTATATTTTGATACGCCTGCGGCTTCTTCTATATGTGTCCTCAACTCCTCGGGTTTTGCGCTTACTAGCTTGCTAACCATCCCTTGCTCAATGATTGCATAAGAGTTTGGGCCAAGACCAGTACCAAGGAAAATGTCTTGAACATCTTTTCTGCGACATTTTGTATTATTGATAAAATAATTCGATTGAGCATCTCTTGTCATCACTCTTTTAATTGAGATCTCATTGAAAGAGGCATATTCACCACCAATTTTCCCAGCAGCATTATCAAAAAGCAGTTCTATGCTACATTGGCCAGATGGTTTTCTAGAGTCAGTTCCATTAAAAATTACGTCTACCATAGACTCACCACGAAGGTTCTTAGCAGACAACTCTCCAAGCACCCATCTAACTGCATCGATAACATTAGATTTACCGCAGCCATTTGGACCAACAACACCAACTAAATTGGTAGGAAAAGCAATTTTTGTAGGGTCTACAAAACTCTTGAAACCCGCTAGTTTAATGTGTTTAAGCTGCATTTTTATAAGTTGTTAACAACTACTTATATTAAACTATTGTTAACTTTTAGACCATTGATTTTGGTTAATTTTATAGGTATTTAAAGGGGTGTTAGGATCAAAAATAAATATCGAATTGAAGCTATAATTTTGACCAGAATTTATGCAATTAAGGTTAATGAATATTTCAATGGATTCATTATTCAGGAGAGCCGAGGCTATATCAAAACCTGGGATTAATGAATCATTATTTGAGATTGAAAATATGTTTGTATTATTTAAATTCTTCTTACCTATAGGAACTCCAGGCCCATTAACAATTTCTAATTCAATATCCACCGAATTATCAAGACAGTTTTCTGGATTAGAAGATTCTATTTCAATAGATGCAGATGCAAATGCTGGGAATCTTGTATCTCTCAACAGGGTATACATAGAATAAAAAATTAATTTTTCATCCGGCTCAACATACAAACCTTCAGCTATCGATATTAAGCTCTCAGCAGAATTGAAATGTCCCTTATCGAGAGCATCAAGAAGATATGACTGTATCCATGGCTTTGCAGAATCTTCTAACTTTAAATATGTGGATGTATTAATAGGCTCATTTGCATCTATTAAAGCTATTATTAATTTATTAGTTTCTTTTAAAGAATATTTATTGTACTTAAAGCTATCATTCAAAAAAATAAACAGGCTTAAAAGCAAATAAATAAAAGAAATTCCAAGGACAAGGCCTTTATTTTTTGTTTTTTGATGGAGGATATATGCACCAAAAGGTATAAAAGCAAAAAGAGCTAAAGCAATATAAAGAATCATTTTGCCCTCTCTCTAATAAAAAATACTATCAAGCACAATATTAAAAATATAAAAGGTGAATACCACAAAACATAGGTATTTGGCTCTAGAGGCGTGTCATATAAAGTATCTTTTCCAAAACGATCGGATATATAATTTTTAATCTCGGTATCTGATTTGCCATCTACAATCATTTGAGAGATCACTTTTTTTAAATCCTCTGAAACTGGAGCATTTGAGCTTGCTAATGAACCACTAGTGCATTTTGGACATCTAATTTCTTTTATTAAATTATAAAAACGAGCTTCATTTTCAACATCATCGAACTCGTAATATGCCTCAGAATATAGATTAGTGCTAAGAATGAATAAGAAAGATAGTGCGATTTTTATCACAGGATAATCTCACTATCTTTTATAACCCTGATAAATACGTCTTCCCATATCATCTGATTAACCTCTCCTCTGTAATGAGCAATAACTTTTCCATTTGAAATTAAAAAAGTTTCAGGTGCGCCGGTAACTCCCATATCTAAAGCTAAACTACCATTGAAGTCATGTATTACTAACTCATAAGGATCTCTATATTTTTTTAGCCAATCGATAGCATCACTTCTGTCATCTTTATAATTTAACCCAACGATACGAACACCATTTTTAGATAATTTTTCAAGAAACCCATGCTCAACTCTGCATGTAATGCACCAGCTAGCCCAAACATTTATAAGGAAATTACCAGACAAATCTTCATTAGAAAGCTCGGTTTCTTTATATAACTCAGTCAAATCAAAAGATGGTATTTCGAAAACTCTGTAATCCGCTCCGGGATATGAATTATCTTTTGACAAGTAAGTATAAAAAAATGCAAATATACAAATAGGCACTATAAATACAAGAATTTTTAGCATTTGCTTCATGATTTAGACCTATATGAACTAATGACAATTATTAACCCAGAGAGTGCCATCATTATTGCAGAAAGCCAAACATACCTAATAAAGTAATTCAGCTGAACATTAACTACCCAGCTTTTATTATCAAGCTGATCGCCAATGGTTATATAAATATCTTTTAATGGGGTTACTTTTATAGCAGTTTCAGAAGTGATCTGTCCTCTTACAAAATATTTCCTTTTCTCAGGGTAAAGTAAATAACTTTTACCATTTGAATCAACAACTTTAAAGACAGCTCTGATTGAGTCATGATTAGAATTATTTATTAGCTGAAGATCGTCAAAAGATATAGATATGTTTTTATAACTTTTTATATCATTAGGATACATATTAAAAACTCTCTCTGAGCTAAAAATAGAATTAGCTGATACAGATAAAATCAACATACCTAAACCCATATGAGCAAGCATGCTGGGAATATTGATGGGTTTCTTCTGATAAGTGTTGAACACTAATAAAATCAAATATCTGATCAACAATAAAAAGCCAACAAATGCAGATATATAAATAATTGCTGACCCATTATTTGCATAAAAATATAAGGAAATAGCTGCAACTAAACTTAATGCTAGTGATAAGTTCAATTGATTAAATTTTTCTAATTTTTTAAAGCTCCTACCCCATTTTGATTCAATGGATATTATTAAAATTATTGAAGCAAGGACTGCAACCGGTGCGTATATAGCATTATAAAAAGGAGCTCCAACACTTATTTTTTGATCGTATGCTAATTCATAAATTAATGGATAAGTAATTCCCATCATAGTGGCAAAAATAAGAACACCAAAAAATATATTATTTAAAGAAACAAACGATTCCTTAGAAAAGGATTTAATCTTTATTTTAGATGTTAAAAGATCAAATCTTGATGTGAATAACCACAATGATGAAAAAAGTATTATCCCAATAAATACAAGAAGATACATGCCTCTTTGCGGATCATTTGCAAATGAATGAATACTGTCTATTATTCCTGACCTGACGATGAATGCACCAAATAAACTTAAAGAAAAAACTATTATTGAAAGTAATAGAGTCCAAATTCTCAAAGATTTTGATTTTGAAGCTACACTTAGTGAATGAACAAATGCTGTTGCTGCAAGCCAAGGCATTAATGCGACATTCTCAACTGGATCCCAGAACCAATAACCTCCCCAACCAAGCTCATAATATGCCCACCATGAGCCTAAACATATGCCGATGGTAAGAAATATCCAAGCTGAAACAGACCAAGATCTAACGACCTTTTCCCAATTAATGCTTGCATTTCCATTCAAAAGAAATGCTAATCCATAAGCAAATGGTATTACAAATCCAACATAACCCATATACAAAAATGGTGGATGAATTGCTAGTGCTGGATCTTGTAATACAGGATTTATATCCGCGCCATTTGGTGGAGAAAATGGAAGGTTGGTTTCAAATGGGTTAGAAGTTATTAAAAGAAATAACTGGAATCCAACAATGATAATTGAGATGATTCCAATGGCAAAGTTTTTAATTTTTAAATTAGTATCTTTATTTAAATTAAATACAAAACCCCATGCACTTAGAAATAATATCCAAAGGAACATTGACCCCTCATGAGCACTCCAAATAGATGTTACTTTATAAAAAGTTGGGAGCATGGAGTTAGAATGCTGCGATATATAAACTACAGAGAAATCATCTGTAGCAGCAAGATAAACGTATATTGCAAATGAAAAAAATAAAAGTATAAAAGCATGAGAAAATGCTCTTTTAATTAATATTGATGAATGTTTTTTATCACAATCTAATACCAACACCAAAGTTGATGTTAATAAAAATAAAGTAGTCGATAGTACTGATAAAAAGTGGGATAAATCTACTAACATTATTTATTTAAAGCTGGTGGCATATAATTTTCATCATGCTTTGCAAGAACTTTTTCTGCCTTCAAGCGGTTATTTTCCATATAACCTAAAGCAACAACTCCGCTACCCTCTTTAAACAAATCTGGAACTATTCCTTTATATTGAACGCTTATAGATTCTTCATAATCAGTTATCACAAAAGATATATCTTCTCCATTTCTTGTAACAGAACCTTCACGTACCATACCGCCAACTTTAACCCTTTTATTGGATGGTAATTTTTCAGAAATTATTTCGCTAGGTGTATAAAAGTAATCAAGATTGGTATTTAAGGCATAAAGAACCATTAAAACACCTGAACCTGATAACAAAGATATCAACAAAATATTAATTAGCCTTTTTTTTCTATGCTGCTTCATCTTATTTGTGATTTATATTTTTTAATTAAAGAATTAAAAATTTTAAAAGATAGAGAAATCGCTACAAGAAAAATTAAAAATACTAGCCATACAAAAACACCATGGCCATCCATAATTAATGCATCACTAATAGAATTAAATGCTAAATTAGACATAGTTTTTTATCCAGTTTTTAGTTTTTTCTCTTTTATAAATCTGCACTTTAGAAGAAAGTATCACTAGGCAAGCTATCAAACCTGAAAAACCAATAATTGCCATAAAAAGCGGATAAAGCATGATCACATCTATTGCAGGTTTTTCTGTTAATGTAATTGATGCTGGTTGATGCAATGAGCTCCACCAATCAACAGACTTCTTAATGATGGGTATTTGAACAAATCCTATTATCGAAAGGTATGCAAACAATTTGTCTGCTTTATCAAAATTGTTAAATGAATTATGAAGAGAAATTAAACCTAGATACATTATAAATAATATCAAAGTTGAAGTGACTCTTGCATCCCATTCCCACCAAGTACCCCATGTAGGTATACCCCAGATTGAACCTGAAACTAGAGCAATAAATGTTATTGTCGCACCAACTGGTGCTATAGATCTTGAAAGGTAAGCAGCTAATTTAACCTTCCAAACAAGATAAACAAGACTGCTTATTGCCATAGCTGCATATAATGATTGAGCAATAAATGATGCTGGGACATGAAAATAAATAATTCGATAAGAGTTCCCTTGAACAAAATCTTTAGGGGTGAAAAATAGCCCCCATACAATAGCTGTTAAATATATTGCTAATGATATATACAAAAGCCATGGATAAATTCTATTAACTTGATAGAAATAAGTCTTAGGCGATGCAAATTGATGTATAAATTTTTTAATCACAATAATTAAGATTTCTCTTAACAATTACTCCAGATGGGTTTTAATGATTTTCGAAATAATTGCAGGAAATATGAACATTATAATAGATAAGATGCCAAAAAGCAGAATCAAAAATCCAAAATAATTAATATTAAACATAATTGCTGTAGTTAATTTTCCAAGTATTACAAGCATTGGAAGCAAAAGAGGCATTGTGATTAAGGTTCCTAGAACAGATCCTTTTGTTAAGCTTAATGAATTTCCAAAGCAAAATAAGATAAGAAAAATATATGTCGAAACCAATAAAGATGGCAGAAGCAAAATAGATGAATAAACTGTGTTGCCTGCTCCGATATTGAATAAAGCTCCAAAAATAGAGACAGGGATACCAATAAAGCACCAATGAACCAAAATCTTTATAAATACCGATTGATAAATTGATTCACCAGTAATTAAGAGATGTTCAAGTGAGCCATCTTCATAGTCTTCGAGGAAAATTCCTTCAGTAGCTAGCATCATAACCATTAGGCAAGATATAAATAAAACTGGAAAAAAAGCATCAGCAAGGCTTTGATTTGTAAGTTCTACAGTAAGAGGATAAGCAACCATAATTAATATAAATACAAGAATAGGGCCAAGCCATGCTCTTGTCTTTTTAAGGAGTTTAATTAACTCATGCTTTAAGCTTTGTTTAACTTTCATTGATCTAAATTAAAATTATTTGCTCTTATGCCTGATGCAATGTGAGAGGTAAAAATTAAGCCAGAACTCTCTTCAACCTTTTTATTTAGATGATCAGATAAAATTTCACACATACCACTATCTAAACCAACAAACGGTTCATCTAAAAGTATTAAATCTGCTTCATTAATAAATACACGCAATAAAGCTATTTTCTTTTGCTGACCAAATGATAAATTACCTAACATTACATCAAGCTTATTCATGAGATCGAATGTGCCAAGCAAATTATTAATTTGATCGTTATCCCAGAGGTCTAATAAATCAAGATTATCTCTTACGCTTAAATAGCTCTTCAGAGCGTTTTTGTGTCCAAGATATGAGATTGTGAGACCTTCTCTTTTTGTAATATTGCCTTTAGACGGCTCTGATATGCCTCCAAGTATTCTTATTAGAGTTGATTTACCAGACCCATTAGAACCCATTATATGAAGAGCTTCATTACTATTTAGGGCAAATGATATGCCCGAAAACAATTTACTTTCGTTAATTTTATAAGAAAGATTGTCAGCTTTTATTAATAAACTATCTTGCATTAATTAAGTGTAAGGTTTTTTGTCCTTATTGAAAGTGCTGCAAGTGGCTTTTGGGGGTCTAGTCGTGATTGAAGTCGTTTTGAGATTTCTGAGAAAGGAGAAATACCTACAGAGCCTACCCCTCCAACAGAAAAATATAACCTTTTGCTAAAATACAAGCCTTGCTCGAAAGAAGGCACCCCGCTTATTAAAGTTGTAATTTTTCCAAGGCTTTGCAGTAAATTTTTTCGATTTTTATTAAACTTAAACCAGCCCCATGCTGAAACATTCACAAGAGATATTTTTTTTAGTATTTCTCTAGTTTCTTGATTAGGAGTTGAGGATGGAGGAAGTAATACTATTATTCCACCCTTTGCTTTAGCAACCAAGTTGTCTAAAGTTTTCTCTATTTCTGATTCAAAATTTAAATGTAAGCATTGCTCATGCTCATCTACTCTAATTTTTTTTACCTTAGAGAGACGATCTTTTGAGCCAAGAATGATATATGTAACTAATTCTTGGCTCAAAGTTTTAAATATTCTCTAATGATTGCTTAATGTCATCAATAATATCATCAATGTGCTCTATTCCAATAGATAGCCTAACAAATCCAGGTGTTACACCTGTTGAAAGTTGTTCTTCAGGTGATAATTGGCTATGTGTTGTACTTGCTGGATGAATAGCTAATGATCTAGAGTCACCAATATTAGCAACATGATAGAGTAGCTCTAATGAGTCTATAAATTTCTTTCCAGCCTCTAAGCCTCCTTTAAGTTCGAAGCCCATCAAAGCACCATTTCCACCATTAAGATATTTCTCAGCTCTTTCTTTTGCCACACCTTTTTGTACAGAAGGATAAATTACCCTGTCAACAGCATCATGTGATTCTAAAAATGCTGCTACTTTTTCAGCATTGGCAGAATGTTCTCTAATTCTTAATGAAAGAGTTTCAAGACCTTGTATAAACATAAATGCATTAAATGGGCTCATAGCTGCACCCATGTCTCTTAATAGAGTAACTCGAGCTTTTAATACGTATGCTATGGGGCCTAGCGGTTTAACTGCTTCAACCCAAACAGCTCCACCATAAGAAGGATCTGGAGTATTTAGAGCAGGCTGTCTTTCTGCTCCAGCAGATTCCCAATCAAAGTTTCCACTATCAATAATTATTCCGCCAATAGATGTTCCATGACCACCAATAAATTTTGTAGTTGAGTGAATTACTACTGCTGCACCGTGCTCAATTGGCTTACAGATAATTGGAGCAGCTGTATTATCTACAATTAGAGGTATTCCTAAAGGTCTTCCTATGTCAGCAACTTCTTGGATTGGAAAAACCTCAAAGCTTGGATTAGGAAGAACCTCTCCATAATAAGCTCTTGTCTTATCATCAGTTGCATTTAAAAAATTTTGTGGATCAGCAGGATCTACGAATCTTACCTCAATCCCCATATCACTAAAAGTATTTTTAAACTGGTTATATGTTCCACCATATAGATGAGAGGAAGCAACTATATTATCTCCGCTTTTTGCAATATTTTGTATTGCATATGCTGAGGCAGCCTGGCCAGAAGAAACTGCCAGGGCCATAACACCGCCTTCAATAGCAGCCAATCTATTTTCAAGCACATCACAAGTAGGATTCATTATTCTTGAGTAGATATTTCCTAGCTCAGATAAGCCAAATAAGTTAGCAGCATGATCTGTATTATCAAATTGATAACTTGTTGTTTGATGAATTGGCACGGCTACTGAGTTAGTGTTTTCGTCTTTTCTCCAACCAGCATGTAAACCAATTGTTGCAGGGTTTGTATAAGATTTTGTCATGATATTTTTTCCTAATAATAAAAATTAATATTATCAGCGTAAAAAAAGGGAATTTTTTTAAGAATTCTTCTTTTTAGCTTATTTATTACACGCTAGCAAGCTGAATCAAAAAGCGTGGAAAATGATTATATAATCATTTTACAAACAAATACAACAGTACTATCATCAATTAATAAAGTTTGTAAGTAATTTATAGTTACATTAAAAGAGGTTAAAAATGGCAAAGAAATACAATAATTTTAGAGTTGGCGGTTCACCAAAAACAGTAGGTTCTGAATACTCTGTGTGGACAAATAGTCTTTTAGAGAGAGTTATAGCAAGTAGAACTATTATTGAACCAGGCAAATCAACTAAAGGCCATAAATTAATTGATTCTGATGTTGTCTATATTGTTACGAATGGTAGAGGAACTATGGAAGTTATTGAATATATGAACTCTACTGAAGGGCATGGATCTGATCCGTCATATGGTATTCAGCACGAAGATTCCTATGAGTTATCTGCTGGTGATGTTATTTTGGTTCAGTCAGGCGATTATGCAAAAGTTACAAATAACTCTGAGCATGATCAATTAACCTATATGAGAATATTTGATA
>CAYQIT010000014.1:0-18993 GCA_964417685.1 uncultured Gammaproteobacteria bacterium
CTTGCTGCAAAAACATTGGCTTCTACGGCTATTGAATTGTATGAAAATCCAAATCTAATTAGTCAAGCTAAAAAAGAACATGAGATTAATATTGGAGAAGATTTTAATTATAAACCTTTGCTTGGAAACAGAAAGCCTCCACTGGATTATAGGAAATAATTACTGCTGAATAGATACGCCAGCATTTGGTCGTCTTAGATCAGCATATCCATAAATGACGCCATCTTTGATATGAATGCTTTGAGTGCTTCCCATTGTTTTATTAGGTTCAGGCTGATGACCTAGGCTATCTAAGATTGATATGGTATCTCTACTAATAGTTTTTTCATAATCAAGTCCAGAATATGGCCAATCCTTATGAATTCTTGGCAGCATTGTAGCTTCACCAATATTCAAATCAAAATCGACAACAGCTGATACAACCCTAAGGATGGCTGCAGGTATATACGAACCCCCGGGTGACCCAGTTATTAAAGTTAAATCACCCCTCTCATCAAAAACCATTGTCGGAGCCATGGTGCTCATTGGTCTTTTTCCAGGCTCAAATCTATTTGCTGGGCTAGCAACTCTTCCTTCAATAGTTGAGTCACCATATCTGTATGCAAAATTATTCATTTGATTATTCATTAAGATTCCAGTACCTGGAATTGTTACACCTGACCCAAAAGAGTAACCAAGGGTGTAGGTATTAGATACAGCATTGCCATCACTATCAATTATTGAATAATGCGTTGTGTCTTTGCTTTCATTAATTACTCTAAGAGGTTTAATTTTTGAACTAGGGGTAGCTTTGCTCATACTAATGCCTTCTATTAACTCCTGAGTTCTTTCTTTTGAGAGAAGAGTATCTGTTGGTACATTGTATAAAGCTGGATCCCCTACTTGATGCGATCTATTGTTGTGCCCTCTTCTTAATGACTCAGCAAGTAGATGGTATGTTTTTGCAGAATTGCTTCCTATGTTTGATAAATCAAAGAAACTTAAAACATTAAGCGCGGTTAAAAGAACAACACCACCACCTGAAGGCGGGCCTGCAGTGAATACTAAATTATTCCTATAAGATCCAACAATAGGGGATTTAATTGCTGTTTCATAATTTTTAAAATCATCTAATGTAAAAAAACCATCATTGGCTTCCATTGCCTTGATAAATTTTTCTGCAATCTCACCTTCATAAAAACCTTTACTACCTTGTTGAGAGATTATAGAAAATGTATTTGCTAGATCTGGTCGCTTCATTAAAGAGCCAACTTTTATAGGTTTGTTATCTTCAAAATATATTCTTTTTGATTCAGGATCTTCTGCAAGTTGAGAGCTGCTTTCAATAGCTTTATTTAAATCATAACTTACAATAATGCCTTCTTTTGCCTGTCTTATAACCGGCTCTAAAATTTCTTCAAGTGGCAACTTGCCAAATGCAGTATGTGCATCAAGTAAGCCTGCTACACTTCCTGGTATTGCAGATGCTTTGTATCCTTTTTTAACTATATTGAAATCAATTCTTTTGTAATCTCTAGGTAATTTTTTATTAAATAACTTTTTGATATTAGAATTTAAAGGGGACTTGCTTCTATAATCAATAAAGAAAATTTCATTCTTCTCTTTTAAATAAATTAACATAAATCCGCCGCCGCCAAGATTGCCAGCTCTTGGCAGAGTAGTAGCTAAAGAAAAGCCTACAGCAACAGCAGCATCAACTGCATTGCCACCTTTATCAAGAATTTCAATACCAATATCTGATGATAGATAATTCTGTGAAACAACCATTCCATTTTTTCCAGTTACAGCTGTAGGATGAAATGGAGACACATAATCAATATAACTTTCTTGAGCTAATAAATTTACTGAGCAAATAGACAAGAAAAGCAATTTCTTCATATTAAAAAACCAATGGCGCTAAATAATAAGACATTAATGTTACTACTAATATACCAACGATGTTTATGAAGAATCCTGCTCTCATCATAGTTGCGATGGTAAATTTACCAGAACCATAAACAATTGCATTTGGAGGTGTTGCCACAGGCAGCATAAATGCACAACTTGCAGCAAGACATACCGGAATGGTTAAAGAAACCGGAACAACACCAAGCGCAATAGCCAAGGAACCAATAACTGGCAAGAAGGTGCTGGTTGTAGCAACATTGCTGGTCATTTCTGTTAAAAATATTATTAAAGTTGCAATAGCAAAAATTAAGATAATAGGTTCTACATCTTTTAAAATTGTTAGTCCTTGACCAATCCAAATGCCCAAACCTGTACTAGAGACTTGAGCTGCTAAAGATAGGCCTCCGCCAAATAATAATAAAAGGCCCCATGGAAGTTTTGATGTCTCAGACCACTCCATTAAATCTTTATTATTTTTAGATGATGGAATTATAAATAGTAATATTGCGACGATAATGGCAATACCTGCATCTTCTAGACCAATACCTAATTTTGTTCTAACAACTCGGCTAGTCATCCATGCTATTACCGCAAGTCCAAAAACACATGCTATTTTAATTTCATCTTTTTTTATTGGACCAAGTTCGCCGACCATATTATTAAGTTGAGTTCTTGTTTCATTTGATGAAATAAAATTAGTTGGGAATATGTATTTTGCTAAAATTATCCATGCAGAAATAAGCATTAAAATTGACACTGGTACACCTACCTTCATCCAACTTAAAAAATCTATCTCCACTCCATAGGTTTCACTCATAAAAGTGACAAAAACTATATTTGGTGCAGTGCCAATGATAGTAGACATGCCTCCAATAGTTGCAGCATATGCAATACCAAGCATCAAGGCTGTATCAAAGTTTTTTCTCTGAATAGAACTAATTCCAGGTGTTGTTTTTGCAATTACAGTACAAACAGCTAAGCCTATTGGAAGAAGCATTAAAGTAGTTGATGTATTCATTACAAACATACTTAACAATGCGGCAACTAACATAAAGCCACCAATTAATCTTTCACCAGAAGAGCCTATTGCAGAAATCATCATCAATGCAATACGCTTATGCAACCCTGATCGCTCAATACCTAAAGCAAGAATAAAGCCTCCAAGGAACAGATAAATATTTTTATTTGCATATGGATCAGCTGCAGATTGAAAGCTAGTCACATCTAATAAAGGAAATAAAGCCAAAGGCAGTAATGAGGTAATTGCAACTGGCAGAGCTTCAGTTGCCCACCATATTGCCATCAGGATAAGCACTGCCAAAACAAACCAAGCGGATCTACTATCAATATATTGAATACCTTTATTAGTTTCAAATGATGATCCGTTTAGCTCAAGAAGGCTTGCTGGAATATGATTATTAACTCCTAAAAGTAATATGAAGAAAAAAGCAATTAAACCTATCCAAAATCCTTTATTTTTGTATGCTTGCATAAATTATATAAATAAAAAAGGGAGCAAGTTGCTCCCTTTTAATATTACACTATCTTAAAATGTAACTCTTAGATCTACGTAATAATTTCTTCCGTAATCCTGGTGAGCATCCGCATAGTAACCATAATATCTATCAGCCAATGGAGCTCTTTCATCCTCAAGATTTTTAATAGCAAATCTTAATCTTGCTTTATTTCCATTCATTCTGAAGTTGTATGATACTGTTGCGTCAATAGTTGTCATCTCAGGAATAACATATTTTGTACCGTCACTGAGTGTTAAGGAGTTTTGATAAAATTCTCCCTTTTGCAACATAGACATAGTAGCTCCCCAATTACCCAATCTCCATGAAGCCTTTACAGTATGCTTGGTATCGTAATTTCCATCCATTCCTAATAAGTCCCCAAAACCTGCCAAAGGAATATTTGCTGGTATTTGTCCTGCATCTTTTTGAGCTTGCAAAAATGCAAATTCGCCTGAAGCATCTTGAGTAAATTCATCGGTTTTACTTCCAATGTATTTAATACCAAAATCACCATACTTTGTATCAATATCGTAATACACACCAATATCTGTTCCACTTAAGTTTCTAGTTGCCATATTTGTATAATCATTTTGAACATACTTAACAACACCTGCAGGGCAAATTCCAGCTGCGGTGAAGTAACCTGCATCTCCTGCATCTGGAGCTTCACGAACTACTAGGGGATCTCCCATAAATGAGTCACAGTTATTTAAACCATTTTCAAATCTCAATAACATATCATTAACAATTTGGTTTTCACGACCGAACAGACCTATGGTTTTTTCTTTTTCAATAGCCCATTGGTCTAAAGTTACCATTAATCCAGGAAGTGCCTCAGGTGTATATACAAAACCAATTGAGCTGTTTGTAGACTCTTCAGCATCTAACTTATTTCCGCCTATTGCTCTTCTTTGTATGGTATATGCTGAGTCAATATCTGAATCTGTTATGTTGGAATCTCCATCATAACCCCCAGCTGCGTTCAATACATCTTGAACTCTTTGAACAACCCAGTCATCTCTTGTTCCAGATCTGACAACACCACCCTCATTAAGCTGAATGATATTAGGTGCTCTGAAAGCTGTTGAAGTAGATGCTCTAAAGGATAAATCAGGATTAATCTCCCAACCTATCGCAAACTTTCCAACTGTGGCAGATGCAAAATCATCTGAACTTTCATGCCTTACTGCTAGTTGAGTTGAAATAGAATCAGTTATTGGAGCATTAATCTCAACAAATAATGATGTTGTTTGTCTTTCACCTGAAACATCTCCAGTTGGACTGGAATTTACAACATCAGCAACTAACGGATAACAATCATTTTCATAATCACAATAATCAATTGTGCCATCAAGTCTGTCATCTCTATTGTCAGTCATTACCTCATCTCTAATTTCAAAACCAAGAAGCATAGCAACCGGGCCTGCAGGAAGTGTAAACATTTCAGGGTTAACCATTTTAAAGTCAAATGAAGTTAAGCTGCTTGTCCCAAGCCTAGTTACATCAACCAAAACTCTTTCTATATTAGATGCAACACCTGCGCTGAATGGGTTATAAGCTGCAGGGGTATCATCATATAAAGCCTCTTTTAAAAGGGTATTAGATATTCTATTTTTGGTAAGGTCATCAGCTGTAGCTTTTGAATATACTATAGCAGTTTCCCAATCCCAGTTACCTGTAGTACCTCTAAAACCCTGAAGGAATCTATATGTTTCTTTATCAACATACGTCATTCTAGGAACTTCAGCATACCTGTAATTATCGATATATAGTTCATAGCCAGCAAAATGAGCAGTTCCATCTGGTAAAGTCATTTGGTTTAACCAGTAGTTATCTGGTCCAACTCTATGTTTTGAAGAACTAAAAGCATAAGAAGGATGATTTCTTCTTTCACTATCAGATGTGTAATAACCAATCTCAGTGAATGTTTCTACACCACTTGCAAGCTCTGAATTAATAAAAATTAATAGGTTTTGTCTTTCAAGCTTTCCTCTTTTCTGAGTAAGACCCCAAAGGTTATATCTTTCTACACCATTACCATCCTGCGCAATACATGTTCCATACCCTGTATCAAACACGATTCCATTTTGGCTTGATCGATTAGAACACCTAGGGTCTCCTAATGGAAAAATCTCAAACTCACCATTGCTATCTGTAAAATCATGGTTATAGGGATTGCTGCTTCCATGCTCAGAAGATGTAACCATGTCGAACTGGCCATATAGAGAGTTTGTTGAATTATTTCTAAAACTAGTACTTCCAAACCAAGGGGAATCTTCAGGGACCCATTGTCTGTGATCAGAGTCGCCCCATCTTGGATCTTCACTTGCTTCAATTGAACCTCTATCATAATGGTGAAAAAATGCGCTCACATTAGTATTTCCAAAATTCTTACCCCATTTGATAGAAACTGTTTTATCTTCTGTCTCAAAATGATCGTATGCTGTTACTTTTCCTCTAATAACTAGTCCTTCGTAATCTTTTTGCATAACATTATTTACTACACCAGCTACAGCATCGGCACCATAAATAGCGGAGGCACCGTCTCTTAGAATTTCTAACCTCTCCAAACCATAAACTGGAACTAACTGAGAGTTAACAGTTGTGGTTGGGACATAATCACCACCAATCAACTCAGTCTGGTAGCCGGGTGATGTCACAAGCCTTCTTCCATTTAATAATGTAAGGGTATTACCAACGCCTAAGTTTCTAAGGTTGTATGCACCCATGTCACCCCTAGCAGCATTAACTCCTCCAGATGCCATTTCAGACTCGTTAAAATAATTAAGTCCCTGCTCTGCAATATTTTCTAAGAGCTCGTCTCCAGAATCCACACCAAGCGCTTCGATATCCTCAGCAGTTATAACAGTTACAGGTAATACGCCTGCTATATTAGCTCCCTTAATTTGAGAACCAACAACAACAACTTCTTCAACATCAGAAGTACCTGCAACATCCTCTTGAGCTATTAAAATAAAAGGTAAAGCAAGAGCCAATACCATCAAAGATTTAAAAGATTTCATTCATTATCCCCCATGAATTAAAAAATAATTAACTGACTTGATTATAAGACTATTAACAAATGTATGTCTATAAATATGAACATAATAAAATGTTGTATTAAAATAACCTAAGGTTATGTATTATTAACAGAATATGCTTAATTCTAAACAAATTGAAATCTTCTACCATATCTATAAAGAAGGATCTATAACAAAAGCAGCCTCGGTTTTGAATGTATCTCAACCAGCACTTAGCAAGTCTATATCTTATACAGAAGATAAACTTGGTTTTAAATTATTCAAGAGAGCATCAAAAAAACTTGTTCCTACTGATGAAGCTAATGAATTATATGAATATGCTGCAATGGTGATGTTTCAATTAGATAATTTTAATAACACTGCTAAAGAATTAATGCCTCTCAATTCTAATGATATAAATGTAGGAACTACCCCTTCAATTATGCAGACTCTAATGCCAGAAATCCTTAGGAAATATAAAAACTCCTCTTTTAAGACTGGTTTTAATTTTATTAACTTAAATAGTAATGAGCTTTTGAATAGACTGGTTAATAAGAGTCTAGATATTGTTATTTGTTTCGATCCAGCTATATCAAGCAGAGGTTCAAATCAACTAGAAGAAAGTAATCTATTAAAAGAAATAATACATCAAGGAACGCATGTAATGATATCGCCAAAAGATATGTTTAAAAATAAATCTCACAAGAATCTCTATGACTTTGCAGATCATCCTTTTATTGAGATAACAAATTTAATTTCATTCTATGGGGTAAAGAGTTTAACTGAACATTTTCGAAATGAGTCTATAACAAATAATATTGTTGCTAAATCATCATCTTATGCGGGAGCAGCCTCTTTGGTTGAATTGGGCATTGGAAATGCTTTGGTTGATATCTATACTGCTAAAAATTGCGATCCTTCTAAAGTGGATATTTTTAATTTAGAAGAAAGTTTGCCTTATAAGATTGTCCTTCTTCATGATAAATCTAAAGCTATGAGTGATAAAGCTAAAGATTTTTATGAATTTGTTAGAAGCCTAGCTAATAAAATCTAAGGCTATTTTCATTCTCTTTAAAGACTCATCCTTTCCTATAATTTCAAGAGTAAGTCCTAAAGATGGAGATTTAGTGCTTCCAGTTAAAGCTATTCTTATCGGTTGATTTACCTTGGGAGTTGATAGTCCTGAGCTATCTTGGAAGTTTTTTAAAAGCAGATCTAATGAGCTCTCATCCCATGTTTCTAGATTATCCATCAAGTTAATTAAGGTTGTAAGAGTGTCATTACTATCTAATAAAAATTTCTTAACAGCTTTCTCATCATAAGAATCTACTCCTTTGAAATAAGGCTTAAGGGCATTTGCGATTGCAGATAGATTAGTTTCAGACGAGCGCATTGCAGTTAGCAAAAGATCAAGTCTCTCGTGTTCGTTCATATTGATATCAATAGCTTCAAGGAAAGGTTTGAGGTGAAGTTTGAATTCATCAATTTCTATATTTGCTAAATGTTGTGAGTTGAGCCAATCAAGCTTTGTTTTATCAAAAATAGCTCCGGCCTTTTGAATTTCTGTTATTTCAAAATCTCTTATGAGATCTTCAAGGTAAAAAACTTCTTTTTCGCCCTTTGACCATCCAAGTCTGGCTAAAGTATTTAATATTGCAGAATCAAGGTAACCTTCATTTTTATATTCCTCTAGACTTGTCGCTGCATGTCTTTTAGATAATCTTTTTTTATCCGCACCAAGAACGAGCGGAAGATGCGCGTATTCAAGCTCCGGATACCCTAAGGCTTTTTGAATATGAATTTGTCTTGGTGTATTTGATATATGATCTTCTCCCCTTATAACGGTCGTTACATTTTGTTCAAAATCATCCACAACATTACAAAGGTGGTAAGTTGGTGTGCCATCACTTCTTAAAATTATTAAATCATCCAATTCTTCATTGTTGAAGCTGATTTCTCCTCTGACAAAATCTTTCATAACAACCTGTCCAGAAGTTGGAGTCTTTAGTCTTAAAACCGTGTTGTCAGATTTTGTAAGATTTAAATCCCTACACCTTCCATCATATTGGGGTTTCTTTCCATTTGCTTGTTGCTCCGCCCTCATCTCATCCAGTCTTTCTTTTGTGCAATTGCAATAATATGCCTTCCCTTCATCAAAAAGCTTTTGAGCAGCTTTAGTGTAGATTTCTGTCCTGTTTGATTGATTTATAGGCTCAAGATCGGGACTTAGACCTATTAGATTTAAACTATCAAGAATATTTTTTTCAAACTCTTTAGTTGACCTTTCTCTATCGGTATCTTCTATACGAACAAGAAATAGTCCATTCATTTTTTTTGCATACACATAATTAAATAAGGCGGTCCTAACTCCACCTATATGCAAGGTTCCTGTTGGACTAGGTGCAAATCTTGTAACTACTTTCAATGTTTACTCCAGATTGTTTCAATTGAATGTTTATTGGCAATTTCTGATAATCGAGATTCATGCTTTTCTATATCATCAGCGCCGGTTTTTAATCTAACAAGATTGATATTATCTAGCTTTAAATCATTAGCTATATTTTTTTCAATGCCTGGTAGATTTTTTGCGCTCTCTGAGAATTCAAACTTACTTTGACCGCCTGTTAGCATCATATAAACGTCAGCTAAAATATTTGCATCAAGCAAGGCGCCATGAAAACTTCTGTCATATCCAGTTACTTCAAACCTATTTGCAAGTGCATCTAATGAGTTTCTCTGTCCTGGAAACTTATCCCTTGCTATAACTAGAGAATCCTCAATTTCACAAATATCTTCTAATAACGGCAATTTTGATGATGCAAGCTTAATTTCATTATTTAAAAACCCCACATCAAAAGGAGCATTATGGATAACTAAAGTAGAGCCATCTATAAATTCAAGAAACTCTTCAACAATCTCTTCGAATAATGGTTTACCCTCAAGGTCAGCATTGGTAATGCCATGGACCTTTGATGCTTCTTCATCAATAATTCTTTGAGGGTTTATATATGTATGGAAATGTTGGTCTGACTTTCTTCTATCATTGAGTAGTACTGCACCAATTTCAATAATTTTATGGCCTTGCAGAACTTCCAGACCGGTGGTTTCTGTATCAAGAATAATATATTTTTTTTTCATTTATAAAGTGTCGATTCCTTTATTTGCTAATTGATCAGCTTTTTCATTTTGTAAATGACCAGAATGGCCTTTAACCCAAGACCATTTTACATCATGATGAGAATTTAATTTATCTAATTGAATCCATAAATCCTTATTTTTAACATCTTTTTTTTGTGAATTTTTCCAATTATTTTTTTTCCAGCCATTTATCCAGCCATTTATCCCATCCATGACATATTTTGAATCAGTTATTAAATTAACTTGGCACTTTGTGTTGAGAGCTTCTAAACCTTTTATAGCTGCAGTAAGCTCCATCTTATTATTGGTTGTGAGCTCGTCTCCACCGTACAACTCTTTTGTAGTTTCACCATATTCAATATATACACCCCAGCCACCTACTCCAGGATTTCCTCTACAAGCTCCATCTGTATAAATATTTACTGTTTTCATAAATTTAAATTAAAATTCACCAATGTTAGAAATTAAAGCAATACATGCGTTCTCAGATAATTATATTTGGTTACTGTCAACTAATGAAGGGTCTGTTGTTATTGACCCAGGTGATTTTGGTCCAGTAAGTGATTATATTAAAAATCATAATAAAGATTTGGTTGGTGTTTTGATAACTCATCATCATTTTGATCATACTGGCGGTCTTAAAGAATTAACAAAAGATTATGAGATTCCTGTTATTGGTCCAAAAAATAATATTTCAGAAATCAATAAAATTGTTAAACATGGAGATAAAGTTAACATTGTCGGATTAGAGTTTGATGTAATAGCAGTTCCTGGGCATACGCTTGATCATATTGCATTTTACTGTGAAAACGATGGAGAGCCTTTTTTATTTTGTGGAGATACTTTGTTTGCAGGTGGTTGTGGCAGGATTTTTGAAGGCACTGCTCATCAAATGTACGATTCATTGCAGCTATTGAAAAACTTACCAAAAAATACAAAAGTATATTGCGCGCATGAGTACACTGAACAAAATTTAGAGTTTGCTTTGATGGTAGAACCTAAAAATAATGACCTTCAAGCTAGATATGCAAATGTAAAAAAATTAAGGTCTGAAAATAAAATTACAATACCATCTAATATTGATATTGAGATAAAAACAAATCCATTTCTTAGATGTGACGAGGATGATATCAAAAAATTAATATTCGAAAAATATGATATTTCTGGAGATAACCCAACAACTTTTAAGGCAGTAAGAGAATGGAAAGACACATTCTAAAACAATTATTATTAATAATAATCTCTTTTTCTTTTTTGGGATGCTCTTCATTGCCCGAGTTCACAAAAGATACAAATGGAAATCAGGTAGGTGTAACTCTGGATAATAAAGAGATAAATCCAAAACCAGAAATTATTAAAAAAGAAGAAGTTGAAATAGTGGTAATTAATAATGTCTGGGATTATCTCAAAAATAATTCTAGCTATGAAGAAATTGAGTTAAATGAAAAAGCTCTTTCATTTATGAATAGACATCTAAGAAATCTTGATATATTTGAAAGTTATTTAATGAAGTCAGAATACTTTATTTATCATGTTATTAAGAAACTTGAAGACGAAAGTCTACCTTTGGAACTGGCATTGATTCCATTTATAGAAAGTGATTATGATCCTTTTTCCATATCTGCATCAGGTGCAGTTGGAATATGGCAATTCATGCCTGCAACAGGAAATTTATTTGATCTAAATAAAACTTGGTGGAATGAGGATAGACATGACCCATTTAAATCAACAGATGCGGCTGTTGGATATTTTAAATATTTATTAGATAGATTTGATAATGATTTATATATAGCAATTGCTGCATATAATGGAGGTCCAACTTACCTCGATAGACAAATTAGAAGAAATAAGAGACGTGGTCTGGATACTGATTTTTTCTCTCTAAAATTATCAGATCAGTCTACTGAATATGTTTATAAATTTATTGCGCTAAGAGAGTTAATAATTAATAGTGAGCAATATGATATTAAGCTGCCGAATATAAATTTCAGCCCAAGAGTAGTTAAAATTGAAGTTCCTGGGCAAATTGAAATCATCACTATAAGTGAGCATCTCAAACTAAAGCCTGAGTTGGTGTACAAACTTAATGCAGGGTATACAAAGTGGGCTTCAGCCCCAACCAACCAGAGTGAATTCTATATTCCAATCGAAAAATTAGATTTATTCAATAACCCTGAAAATCCAATCAATGGGGTAAATAAAATTAATTGGATTTCTCACAATGTTCAAAGTGGAGATAATTTGTGGGATTTGGCTAAAAAATATGATACCCAAGTGCCAATCATAAAACAGATAAACTATTTAAATAATGACATGTTAACCCTTGATATGACCTTATTAATCCCCCTAAGCAAAACCAAATCAAATAACTTTATTCCGATAGAAATGCATATTGTTTCTGAGGGAGATACCTTATGGGGGATTGCTGAAAAATACAATGTCACCCTAACAGATTTAAAAAGGATGAATAGTATATCTGATAATCAATATCTTCAACTTGGTCAGCAGCTTAGTATTGGTAATAAAAATATTCATAGAAATATTGAATCAAGAAAAAGAACAATTCTATATTCAGTAAAGCAAGGTGATAACTTATATAAAATTGCTGATCTTTTTGATGTTTCTGTTAAAAGTATTAAAGAAATTAATAAGTTTAAAAACTCAGATTTAAAACCTGGTCAAATTATAAAAATTGCAATTAGAGCGTTTTAATTATCTGAGGTTTTAGGATCAAGAGCATCTCTTAACCCATCTCCAAAAAAGTTTAAGGCAAACAGTGTTATTGTAAATGTTATGCCAGGGTATATTAAAAGCCAGCTAAACTCTTCCATAGATTCAACTCCATCTTTTATTAATGTTCCCCAACTACTCATTGGTGGTTGAATACCTAACCCAAGGAAACTTAAAAAACTTTCGAGTAACATCACTTGAGGGATTGTAAGAGTTGCATAAACAGCAATTGGGCCAAGAATATTAGGAAGTAAATGGCGCCTGAACATTGTTAAGTTACTTACCCCCATAGCTTTAGCTGCAAGAACAAATTCTTGATTTTTTAAGCTCATGACTTGACCGCGCACAATCCTGGCCATGGTTAACCACTCCACAGCACCAATAGCACCAAATAGTAACCATAAATTCCTTCCAAATATCACCATTAACAAGATAATAAAAATAATAAAGGGAAGCCCATACAAAACGTCAACGATTCTCATCATTATTGAGTCAATTCTTCCGCCAAAATAACCAGCGACAATACCCCAACTAACTCCAATAACTAAAGCTACACCTGTGGCTACAAAGCCTACCATCAGAGAAATTCTGGCACCATATAAGATTCTACTTAGCAGATCTCTGCCCAGTATATCTGTTCCTAACAAGTGCTCGCTTGATGGTGGTGATGCCCCTAGATCAAGATTTTGAAAAGAATATGAGTAAGGAGCTATGTATGGGGCAAAGATTGCACATAAAATGAGTACAAACAAAATAATCGCACCAATCATTGCTGCTTTGTTTTTAATAAGCCTTGAAATGGCATCTGACCATAATGATGAATTATTGCTCATGACTCATCCCTTGATCTTGGGTTTAACCACAAGGCTGCAATATCTGACATAAGATTAAAGAAAACGATCATTGCAGAAAAGAAAATAGTTGTTCCAAGTATCATTGTGTAATCACGATTAAAAGCAGCTTCAACGTAAAACCTTCCTAACCCAGGTATTTGAAAGATAGTTTCAACGACGAAAGAACCGGCTAATAATCCTGCTATTGCAGGACCTAAAAATGAAACAACTGGCAAAAGTCCGCCCTGCATAGCATGCTTTATAACTATTGAAGATTCTGATAACCCTTTTGCTCTTGCTGTTCTGATAAAATCCTGATTTAAAACTTCTAGCATGCCACCCCTGCTCAATCTTGCGATATATGCTGCGTAAGCAAAACCTAATGTTAGAGAAGGCAGTATCTTGTCTCCAGGTATTTGGTTCCAGCCAGAAACTGGGAGAAGTTCTAAATTAATACCAAAGATTAATACTAGTAATGGGCCCATTAAAAAGGTTGGTACACATATACCAATCATAGCAATTGCCATCGGTATGAAGTCTAATGCTGTATTTCTTTTAAGGGCTGCTAAAACTCCCGAGAAAACACCTATAACTAGTGCAATTAATATTGCATATATAGCAAGTTCAAAGGTTATCGGTAGTCCAGTTAGAATCATCTCAGTAACTGATCGACCAGGGTATCTGAACGATGGTCCAAAATCACCTTGAACTATACCTGTCATATAGTCAGTGTATTGTTCCCATTGAGATGCATCTAAATTATAAGCTGCGTTTAAATTTTTAAGGACCTGTGGAGATACTGCTTTTTCTGCATCAAATGGACCTCCAGGAGCTTGTTTGATTAAAAAAAAGGTTATTGTAGCAACTGCTAAAAGGACAGGAATAGCAAGAAGAATTCTTTTTAAGATTATTCTTATCATTTAGGCTTAATCTCTTTCTAAATAAAAATACTTAGGATGATGATGGTCAAGATAGTTTGGGTAATAGCCTTTTACGTCTCCAGATAATTGATAGACTCTTACATATGTATAAAGAGGGATGATAGGCATCTCATCAATCAAAATTCTTTCAGCTTGCTTGAGCAGCTCATATCTTTCGCTTTGATTATTTTTAGAGTTAGCCAATTGAACTAGTCGATCATATTCGGGATTACCCCACCCAGTTTTATTATTTCCTCTATTAGGCCTGAGCAGATCAAGAAATGTATTGGGGTCTTCGTAATCTCCAATCCATCCAGCTCTGGAAACTTGAAAATCTCCAATCATTTCTCTGTTGAGGTAAACCTTCCAATCTTGATTAACTAATTCAACCTCAATACCTAGATTTTGTTGCCACATTTGTTGAATGGCAAGAGCAACTTTTCTATGATCTTCATTGGTATTAAATAATATTTCTAGTTTAGGAAAAGGGTTATTTTCATCGTAGCCCGCTTCTTTAAGCAGCTTCATTCCAAGCTCAGGATCAAAAGGAATCTCAGTATCTGGTTCATACCCATTAGACCCAGGAGGCGTAAATGAATATGCTGGAATTTGACCGCATTTTGTTACTTTCTCAACAATCTGTGTTCTATTAATTGAATATGCTAATGCTTTTCTAACTTTTGGGTCTACAAGAGCTGGATTATTGGTGTTAAATCTATAGAAGTATGTGCCCATATACGGATCAATTCTCAGATTTGGATTTTGCTCTTCTATATACACTGGACATTTTTGAGAAGGAAGCGTGCTTGTTACATGAAGCTGGCCTGAGCGAAACATTCTATCTTCAGTCATCACATTTGATACTGGGTAATAATGGATTTCATTTAATTGAACTGTTGAGGCATCCCAGTACAAAGGATTTTTTTCAACAACTATTTTATTATTTAATTCCCAGGTCTTTAGGTTAAATGCTCCATTGCACACAAAATTACCTGGTCTAGTCCACTCTCCATTTCTATCATCAATAGATCCATGCTTTAGAACCGTATCTTTATGAACAGGCCATGTGCTGTAGTGACTCAAGAGTCCAAGGAAAAATGGAGTTGGATTATTTAGTCGTACTTCAAGAGTTAGATCATCAACCGCTTTAACCCCAACTTCAGCAAAGTCATCTGTAATTCCATTATGATAGTCAGAAGCTCCAACCACATAATAAAGCATATCTGGATACTGGGCACCAAGTGATGGTGTTAGCAATCTTTTCCAAGACCACACAAAATCATGCGCAGTAAGCTGGTCTCCGTTTGACCATCTACCATTTTTTTGTAAGTAAAAAGTATAGATCTTACCGTCTTCGCTGATATCCCATGACTCTGCTGCACCTGCGATACTTGAACCACCTTTTGGGTTTGCGGTTGTTAAACCTTCACACAAACCAATCAATAGATGGTGCTCAGGCACTCCAGTTACGATATGCGGATCAATACCTTGAGGTTCAGTTCCATTACCAAAATGAAAAATCTTATCGTCTAAGCCTGAGTCAACAGGAGAAATATTTTCAGAACAGGAATAAATAAAAAATAAAGAACAAATAATAGGTAAAAGGTAGAATTTTTTCATTTGATTACTCCTGAGTAAAAATTTGTTCATTAAGATCTATTTTTGCAGTATTAAAAAGATCATCGTTCATAATATCATTCATTCTGTCAGCGAGTCTTTGGGTATCAAAAGGAGTGTATTGATCAACCACCTCTTGTTTTTCTATATCTGTTGGATAGGTATAAGCATTTAAAGTTATAAAATAATGATCTCCATTCATAGAGGATAGTGATAACTCAGATCCTGGATTTGATTCAAATAAACTTCTAAGAACATCTTGTGGAAGCAGTGATGAATATCTTTTTATATCTTTAAATGATTCATTTGAAACAAATATATTTTCTTCTATAAAAGTTTTCTTTTCAGATTCTAAGGATAGGTTTAGATAATCTTTTTCCAATTCAGCTATTTTAATAGAAGCATTGATTTCTATCAGACTTGAATTAACCTCTTCCTGAACTAACGCAAAAGGTTTTAATTCAGGCTCTTTGATTTCTGATAATGATAGAACGTATATAGTTCCATCTAAATCAACTACCTTTGGAGTGTTTAGCTCAAGCGAATCATCAAAGACAATATCAGTTATTAAAGTATCATATTCAGCGCTGATACTAGAAAGATTTTGCAACGAAGAGTTCTTGATCTCTTTTGATACAAAAGTTGCAAGATCATTGATGGTTGAACCTTCAAGAGATAGCTGATCAAGCTCATTAAAGTCATCATTTAGTAAAGCCAATGCCTCAGCACTGATAAGCTCGTCAATAATTTCACTTGATACCTCTTCAAAGGTTTTGATTTTTTCTTCTAATACCTCTGTTACTTTAAGAATATGATAAGAAGAATCTATTTCTATAATTGAGCTTACATCAGCATTCTGCATATCTCTTAGAGCGCTGCCAAATTCTTCTGGAAATACGTCCTCTTCAAAATAATCTAAATTTCCACCTTGATCTTTAGTAACAATATCCTCGCTATACTCAGCAACAAGATCTTCAAAAGATGAGCCTTCATCCAGCTGGGATTTAATGAGCTCAATTTTTGATAAAGCATCAATGTCACTTCCATAGTTTGTCTTATCAACCATTATGTGAGAAAACTTCTTTTGGGTATTAGATTGGGTTTTGTTCAAATAATCTTCATAATAATTTGTTGCATAATCTTTTGGAATCTCTACCTTATCCATATAATCTGAGCTGGATAAGGAGAAAAATTGAAAGCTTCTTAACTCATCTTCATAAAATAATTCTTGATTATTATTGTAGTACTCAACTTGCTCAGTAAGAGTATTTTTTATTGAGTCTTTAAGAGATTGAGAATCTATCTTAACAAAATCAATATCTGCTTTTTTTTCTAAAATATTAACTAATTTAGAAATTTCATTGGGTAATTGAAATAAAGAGTCAGATAGAGAGAACCTGTATTTCTCAATAGCATTAATGTTGCCACTTAAATTAATATAATCATTTTTTGAGAATCCATTTTGGTTGGCAACAGCCTCGAATAAAGCTTCATCAAAATTACCATTTTCATCTCTATATGAAGGATCTTGAACTATAGATTTTTTCGCTCGTTCAACTTCCTCATTATTAAGAAGGCCAAGGGATCTAGCTTCAGAAAGGAATACTTTTTGAGTAATAAGTTCTTGTCTAATTAAATCAACTTGTAGTTGTGAGTCTAATTCATTGAAATTAAATTGCTCTCCATAAGTTTCTTTAAGCTTATTCGCTCTAATATTTGCAGCTACTGTGTAGTCTAATTCTGTTACCTCTTCCCCATTTATAGATCCCAAAGATCCTGAAAAAACAGTTCCTAAACTAGAGGTTCCTAAAAATACAAAAGGTAACGCCAGTAAAGCAATAATAACTACCAGCCTTGGGCCAGATAAAAAATTTCTTAGTGATTCCATCATAATGTTTGTATTATAAAATAAAAAAAGGGTGCGGAAGCACCCTTTTTAAAAAGATTAGTAAGTTTAGCCTTTAACCTTATCTTTAAGACCTTTACCAGCCTTAAAACCAGGTACTTTAGACGCAGCAATATGCATTGACTCACCAGTTTGAGGATTTCTACCCTCTCTAGCAGCTCTATGCCTTACTGAAAACGTTCCAAAACCAACTAGTGATACTGAATCACCACTCCCCAAAGCATCACCGATGCCACCTAATACTGAGTCAACTGCTCTAGCTGCTGAAGCTTTTGAAAGATCCGCACCTGCTGCAACTGCATCAACTAAGTCTGATTTATTCATACTAAATACTCCTCGTGTAAATTTATTGATAAATACTCCTCTATGAAAAGCCTTTTATGGTTAAAAGTCAAGCAAATAAAGGCTTTATTAATGAGTTTGTTTTTCTTGATTTTTTTCATCTGATGACTTTATAGCCTTCTGCTTCTTTGCCTTATTACCTTTCTTTAGTGGTAAAGGTTCTTTTTCAAGAGCAAGTGAGACAATTTCATCTACCCACTCTACAGGAATTATATTTAATGAATCTTTTATTTGATCAGGAATCTCTTGAAGATCTGGCTCGTTATCTTTTGGGATAATAACGTTTTTAATTCCGCCTCTTTTTGCAGCAAGTAATTTTTCCTTTAAGCCACCTATTTTTAAAATCTGTCCTCTCAATGTAATCTCGCCAGTCATGGCTGTATCCGCTCTAACAGCAATACCTGTCAGTACTGAAATAAGAGCTATAGCCATAGCGCCACCAGCACTTGGGCCATCCTTAGGAGTAGCACCTTCGGGTACATGAATATGTATATCAAACTTTTCATAAAAGTTAGGCTGAATACCTAATGATTCAACGCGAGACCTAACAACAGTTAGTGCAGCTTGAATGGATTCTTGCATCACATCGCCTAGAGAACCAGTTTTTATAATCCTTCCTTTTCCATCAACATAGGATGATTCAATTGTTAATAATTCTCCTCCAACCTGGGTCCACGCAAGCCCAGTAACCTGTCCTATAGAATTATCTTTTTCAGCAATACCAAATTTAAACTTTTTAACACCTGAATATTTTTCGAGCTTTTTATCTGTGATGGTTGTAGGTTTACTTATCGGTGTTTTATTAATCAACCTTTCTTTAACTACTTTTCTTAATATCTTTGCAATCTGTCTTTCAAGGCCTCTTACACCTGCTTCTCTTGTGTAATATCTGATTAGAGACAAGAGCACTTCTTTTTTTAATTTTATCTCCTTCTTGTCGAGACCATTTCTTTCAATTTGCTTAGGTAGCAAATACTTTTCTGCAATATTTAGTTTTTCATCCTCTATATATCCAGGGATTCTTATAATCTCCATCCTGTCTAATAATGGAGTTGGAATATTTAAACTATTAGCAGTACATAC
>CAYQIT010000015.1:0-18368 GCA_964417685.1 uncultured Gammaproteobacteria bacterium
GAGCCATCAACTACCAATAATGCACCCTCACAGGCTGACAATGATCTAGATACCTCATAAGAAAAATCAACATGCCCTGGAGTGTCAATGAAATTTAATTGATAAGTTTCACCGTTTCTTTCATAGTTTAAGGTTACTGCCTGAGCTTTAATTGTTATGCCTCTTTCCCTCTCAATATCCATTGAATCAAGAATTTGCTCAGACATCTCTCTTGCAGATAAACCTCCGCAATATTCAATAAGTCTGTCAGATAAGGTGGACTTACCATGATCTATATGGGCAATGACAGAAAAGTTTCTAATGTTCTTCATAGATGAGTGACATTTTACAGCCAAAGGAGCCAATGATGGTGAATTCTAAAAAAGTAAGTTACTAAATTTTTAGTTGATTTTCACTGAAGTAATAAACTTTGAACCTTTTCTATTGAGGTGAATTGCTACACGTTTACCAGATTCAAATTGCTCTAAAGCATCCTTAAAATCGTCAACTTCATATATCTCGTACTTGTCACCGCGATATTGAAGCATAGTAATGACGTCACCTCTAAAAATCCTACCTGAAGCAGGTGAGCCAGGAGTAACTCTTGAAACAATTACTCCATCCGGTAAATTGTCCATAGATGGGTTGTCTCTATCAATCTCAGCAACTTTTAATCCTAGCGGATCTTTTGATTTGCTTGATTTTGCAGGTATAAAAGAGTCTTTATCAGTTGGAAGCTCGCCAAGAACAAACTCAATAGATATTTCTTCTCCATCTCGTATTACTCTTGCTTCAGCTTCAGTTTCTGGTCTCAATTGACCAACAACATGGGGAAGATCTGAGCTAAATTTAATTTCTTCTTCATTAAATTCAATAATAACGTCACCAGGCATGAGGCCAGCTAAATCAGCCGATTGCCCTGACTCCACATCATTTATAAGAGCTCCATAAGGTTTTTTCATTCCCAAGGCTTCAGCAAGATCGCTATCAACCTCGCTCATTCTGACACCCAAATAGCCTCTTGAAACAAAACCATTTTGTATAATTTGATCGGCAACATCAGTGGCTACATTTATAGGTATGGCAAAAGCTAGGCCCTGATAACCCCCGCTTCTTGAGTATATTTGAGAGTTAATACCAACCACTTTTCCATCTAAGTCAAATAACGGGCCGCCAGAGTTGCCTGGATTAATAGCTACATCTGTTTGCAGAAACGGGACATAATTACCTATATTATTGTTTTGAATGCTTCTGCCTTTTGCACTGACTATTCCGGCTGTAACTGAAAAATCAAAACTGAAAGGAGATCCTATTGCAACCACCCAATCACCAACTTTAAGCTTGTCACTATCACCAATTATGACCTTTGGAAGCCTCTTCCCTTCAACTTTTAAAACTGCTAGATCGGAAAGTGGATCTACTCCGATAATTTCAGCTTTGAATTCCCTTCTATCGGAGAGAGATACAACAACTTCTGTAGCATCTTCAACCACATGAAAGTTAGTTAATATGTAATCGTCTTTAAGTATAAACCCTGAGCCATATGAGGTTGATTCTCTTTTTTGTTGCGGCATCTGTCCGTATTGTCTTGGCATGCCAAACCTCTCAAGAATCTCATCAGGTATTCCTCCATAACCACCCATTTGTCTTGATGTAATCTCTTTTTTTGAAGTTATATTCACAACAGCAGGAGCAGAATCATCTACAAGTTCTGAAATGTTTTCTGGCAAACCAGCAGCCATCAATTGAGTAGAGGTTATGATTATTAAAAAAAGTATGCTTCTTATTATTTTATTCATCTTTATCCTTGGTTTGATTTAATATTATTTATGATTTGCTGAGCACTTTTTTGATCTAAATTTCCATACAATGTAAGAGTTCTACCATCTTGAAGAGGTATCAAATAAATATTTTTATTTCCGTATCTCCAATATCTAACCTTCTTAAGATTAAAATTCTTTTTTTCAATATGCATAGTAAAATTTTGCTTACCATTTGAATAATGTCTTTTCGAGGCATCATTTAAATTAAAGCCAACATTTCTTAGGTCCATAAGAGGATCTGACGAGCCTAAAGCTGAATTATTAACCACACTGAGTACATGATTAACCAAATTGTCTTCTCTAGAATCTGCTATTTCTTGCGCCTCTGGACTTTTGATTGCAAGGTTCAATGCATCCTGAGCATCCTTATCTACACCTAGTCTAGAAAAATCTGATTGGTTTATATACAAAACGGTCAGCAAAATAGAGGCAGCAGCTGTGAGTCCGTTAGATAACCATAAGATTCTGTTTTTATTTAGATTAATGTTTTTTATAGGAACAACATTTGTATTGTTTAGATTGGCTGCTGCAGAGATTACTCCATACATTGAAATTTTCTCTTTAAATCTTTTATCAGTTGAATTTGATAAAGATTTTTCAAAACTATCTTGGTCTAATTCACCATCAAAAAAAGATGAAATATCCTCGTCGTATTTATCCATAATTTAACTCCGTATTAATATACTCAAGAATTGTTTCCCGTGCTCTAAAAATTCTTGATCTGACTGTCCCTATTGGGGTATCAGTAATTGTTGCTATTTCCTCATAACTCTTACCCTCAACCTCTCTAAGAGTAAATGAGGTTCTAAGATTTTCAGGCAAAGTTTTTATAAAACTATTAATCTTTTTAAGAGAATCTTCATGCATTAAATCGGTTTCAATATTTGATGAATCTTCAATTTCAAAAATTCTCTCATCTTCAGAGATGTTCATTTTTTGTTTTTTAAATGCTGAGCTTTGAAAATGATTTTTAGCAAGATTAATTGCAATCCTATACAGCCATGTAAAAAAAGCACTATCGCCTCTAAAAGATTTAAGCGCTTTCCATGCTTTTATAAATGTTGCCTGTGCAAGATCCTCAGCATCTTCTTTTGATTTTGTATATGCATACAAAGATGCATAAACTCTTGGATAGTACTTAGTCATTAAAATATTTAGGGCTTCTTTATTACCTTGCCTCGCTTTTTCTATTAATAAAGAATCTTCAGTATGATTTTTATTCATTAGCATTGATTCCTTTATTCATATGACAGCGTTTTATTTTAAAAGTTTCCCATTGTTGTAAATTTTTTTAAAAATTTATTAATAAAGTACTCATGCTCAGGATTGCCTAGAGAGATATCTTTAAAAATATAATCAAAAAGAGATTGATCATCATAATCCAAAACCTCATCAAGGATATTTAGTTTAGTCTCATCAAGCTTTTCAAGATTCCTAGTAGCAAACTCACGCAACAAAAGATCAAGCTCTCTCATGCCCCGCCTACATTTCCATTTGATTCTGTTTATTTCTTTGTTCATTGGTTAAAATAAGGTTTTATAACTAGCATTTTACTTGAAAAAAATAGAAGAAAATAATTTATTGGTCCCGGGTCAAATAATACTTGATGACATGTCTGTATTAGAAGTGCATAGTAAATCGAATAAAGCATTTGATTTTCTTCAAGGGCAAGTAACTTCAGATATATCAAGCTTAAGTGAGAATAATGGCTATCAATTATCTTCCATCTGCAATCAGAAAGGACAGGTTGTTGCAGATTTTATAATTAATAGATCTGGAAACGATTATAAGATTATTATTAAAAATGAATTAGTTGAATTATTTATAAACGATCTAGAACCATACGCAAAATTTTTCTCAGTAAACTTTATGAAAAATAAAGATTATGTTCATGGCTATATAATCGAAAGAAAACTTGAAGGAACTTTGTTAAAAAACGATACTTTTGGCCTTTCAGTTAAATGTTGTAAGGACAAAATAGATAGCACGCTTACAAAAGAAGAGTGGGTTACAAGCAATTTATTACTTGAAAATTATAATATTAGCGCAAGTGATTCAGGAAAATTTAGACCAGCTGAAATTAAGCATGATAAAACTCGAATATCATTTAATAAGGGATGTTTTAGAGGGCAAGAAATAATTGCAAGAATGAAGTATCTTGGCAAAGAAAAGACATGCATGCGTCTTGTTATCAGTTCAAATACTCTAAAGATAGAGAATAAAAAAATAACTAATCTTCTTTCATATAAAACTCAAGCAATGCATGTAAATGTCTTGTTAGGTAATAAAAATCTAGTTGATGCCCTAATAAGCTCAGTTGCGAGTATTTTTGTTAAGTAGACCAGTTAATTGGTTCTTTGTTGCAACTTTTTAAGTAATTATTAGCTTGAGAAAAATGTTTACATCCAAAAAAGCCTTTATAAGCAGATAACGGTGATGGATGAGGAGATTTTAAAACCAGATTTTTTTCATCATTTATAAATTCTGCTAATTTTTTAGATTCGTTGCCCCATAATAAATACACAATATTTTGCCTCTTATCATTTAATAATTTTAGGGTAGCTATAGTTAATTTGTCCCAACCAATACACGAGTGAGATTGAGGCTTTCCTTCTTCAACACTCAAATATCTATTTAGTAAAAGCACTCCTTGATAGGCCCATATTTTTAAATCTGGTGAAGTATTTATTATTCCTAAATCTGACTCTATTTCTTTAAAAATATTTGCCAAAGATTTTGGTATTTCATTGTTAAAATTTGAAGAAAATGAAAGACCATTTGCTTGGCCTTTTTTTGTATAAGGGTCTTGCCCAAAGATTACAACTTTTATATCAGATAATGCGCACAAGTTGTAGGCATTAAATAACAAGTCTTCTTTCGGGAATATTTCTAGACCATTATTTATTTCTGAGTTGAGATAAGTAATGACCTTTTCTAATTCATCAAAATTAACATAATCTATTAAGCAATCATGCCAATTTTTATTAATATTCAAACTATAGTTTTTAGTCATAATTATAGAAATTTTTTATCCACAGAAACTGTGGATAAAGTTATGGATAACTTTATTTATAACACATAAAAGCCTTATTTATAAAGGTTTTTTAGATATTGATCAAAAATTGTACAATTTAAATATAAATTACCGCATATCAGTATTTTATATAAATTTATATATTGATACGCAATTACATTTAAAATCAAGACAACAGTCCTGAAAACACTTTATTGTTCTGTTGACAAGTATTTGTTCTTGTAAATTATATACAAAAGCAAATTGATAGTAGTCACTTAGCTGAAAACGCTATATTTGCAAGTTAAAACAAATTATTTGCAAAGCCTAACGCTTAAGACATGTTCTATCTTTTCTATATTATTAATAATCTCAATTGAAGGATTTTCGTCAAGATCGATGAGGTTGATAGCTATCTCATCCCTGCTCTTGTTAGTCATGTCTGTGATATTTAAATTTGAAGAAGCAATTTGATCTGCAATTTTTCCTATCATTCCTGGTTCATTTTTATTAATTATTATCAACCTAAAATTTGTTGTTCTGCCAAGCCTAATAGATGGAAAATTTACAGAGTTAACTATAGTCCCATTTTTAAGAAAATTTGACACTTGTTCACATGCCATATTTGCACAATTTATTTCTGCTTCTTTTGTACTTGCTCCCAAGTGTGGGAGTAAAATCACATCACCATTTTCATCAGCTCTTTTGATGAGATCTGGCGTTGGAAAATCAGTAACATATCTGTTAACTTTTCCCGACTCAAGGGAATTTAGTATGTCATCATTATTTACTATACCGCCTCTTGATAGGTTTATTATTTTTGCTCCATCTTTAAGAAAAGATAAAGTTTTTGAAGATATCAAATTTTTTGTTGAATCAACCAAAGGTACATGTAAAGAAATATAATCGCAATTAGCTAGTAAAGTTTCCAAAGAATCAGCTTTTTCTACTTCTTTTGGAAGTCTCCATGCTGCATCAACTGAAATATATGGATCAAATCCAATTATTTTCATGCCCATGATGTTGGCTGTTTGTGCTAATAGAGATCCTATGGCACCAAGGCCTACAATACCAAGAGTTTTTCCTTTAAGTTCTGAACCCTTAAAGAATTTCTTCTGTGATTCCATTGATTTATTTAGCTCATCTGTTGCCATTCCTTTTAAGGTCATTGCATAAGAACTACCTTGGATGATACCTCGAGATGCTAGCAGCATCCCGCAAACAACCAATTCCTTAACAGCATTTGCATTTGCCCCTGGAGTATTAAAAACAACAACACCTCTATCAGTGGCATCACCAACTGGGATATTATTTGTTCCAGCACCAGCTCTTCCGATGCATTTTAATGAATCATTAAAGTCACTATCATTAAGAACCTGGCTTCTTAGTAAGAGCGAATCTGGATTTACTTGATCCTCTTTTAGGCCGTTTTCATTAAGGATATCTATGCCCTCTTGGGCTATATTGTTGTAAATTTTGTAAGTGTACATTTTTGTTTGGAATTAAAAAAACTATATTATATATTACACAAAATTAAGATAAGGAATTATTTATATATCTTTTCCAATTATCATATTTTTTAAGCAGTTTCGTGTTGGTTGCAATGGATGATTGGAATGACTTTTCTATATTTACATCATTAAAATCCTTGATGGTACCAGATCCAATCATTGCAACAATACATGCACCAAGTGCTGTCGATTCAATGTTTTTTGGTGAGATAATTTCCTTGTTTAAAGTGTCTGAAAGAAGCTGACAAAAAACATTGTTTGCAATCATTCCCCCATCAACCCGAAGTTCTTCTGAGGAAATTTTGTAGTCTTCCAATATCTTGATGATATCAAGAACCTGAAAGCATATTGATTCAAATGCCGCTGTAACCATTTCCTCTCTTCTTGTATCTTGAGTTATTCCATAAAACCCACCTCTAACTGAAGAATTCCAGTATGGAGCCCCTAAGCCATTAAAGGCTGGTAGGAATAAAATGTCACCATCATTATCATCTGAGCTTAAAATCATCTTTTCACTTTCAGATGCTTTATCAAAAAACTTCATTCTATCTCTTAGCCACTTAACAATATTGCCACACGAATAAATACTTCCTTCAACGGCATAAGAAATTTGTCCATCTATTTTATAACCCACTGTAGTTAGAAGACCCTCTTTAACTTTAAGAACTTCCTCCGCAGTATTAACCATAAGAAAGCATCCAGTTCCAAAAGTTGATTTCATCTGACCACTTTTAAAACATCTTTGACCTACTAGCGCGCTTTGCTGATCACCAATCACTCCATTTATCTTAATTGGATGATTTCCGAATATAAGTGTTCCAAAGTCTGCATCACAATCATATACATCGGGCAACATTTCTTTTGGTATACCAAATAAATCAAGCAACTCTTGATCCCATGATTCTTCCTTGATGTTATAAAGCAAGGTTCTAGATGCATTGGTTATATCTGTTAAGTGGTTTTTTTCTTTTGTTAAGTTATATATTAGATATGAGTCAATGGTTCCAAACAACAGTTCGCCGTTTTTAGCCATACTTAAAGCACCAGGGGTGTTATCTAAAATCCATTTAATCTTAGTTGCAGAAAAATATGGGTCCAAAAGAAGGCCTGTTTTGTCCTTAACAATATCTTCGGAGCCTTTTTGCTTTAGTTCTTCACAGTAGTCCGCTGTTCTTCTATCTTGCCAAACTATCCCGGGATAGACTGGGTCCCCTGTCGATTTTTCCCAAACAATCGTTGTTTCTCTTTGATTGGTTATACCGCATGATTTAATATCAGTTCCATCTACTTCACCTAATAAATTTTCTACTGATTCTTTTACAGTCGACAAAACATCTTTTGGGTCTAGCTCAACCCACCCGCTTTGTGGATAAATCAAATCATATTCTTTTTGGTAACTATTCAAAGTTGTTAAATTAGCATCAAATAAGACTGCTCTTGAGCTTGTTGTGCCTTGGTCTATAGATAAAAACTTATTCATATATTTGCTCCATTTGTCTTAATTATCCACAATTTATTCACTGATTTCCAACAGCAAAAAAACAGCATATATACACTATATAGTGAAAAAAAAGTAAATTGTCACAATATATAGTGTTTTTTTACTTGATTCTTTATCCACAACTTGTAATATTAGGGAGTAACGAAATAAAAGGTAAGTGTAACTGCAGACACACAAAATCTTTCCAAAAAGTTAGAAACAACTCTTAGTGGAGTGGAAAATTTTTGAGTACAAATTTAGGGGAAAACGGGAACTGGAAATGGAAACAACAATACAAACAGAAAATATAGAAAAAAAAATAGATCAAGGTCAAGAGGTTAATGAGGTTGAGTTGACGGCTCCTGGAAGACTGAGAGTTATAAAAAGAAACGGCAAAGTTGTTGCGTTTGAAGAAGACAAAATTAAAGTTGCTATTACTAAAGCATTTCTTGCAATCGAGTCTGGTAATGCCGCGGCCAGCGACAGAATACATAGAAAAGTAAGTCAAATTTCTGAAAGCGTTATGGAGGTATTTGAGAGAAGAATGCCATCAGGTGGCACGCTGCACATTGAAGAAATACAAGATCAGGTAGAGCTTCAGTTAATGAGAGCAGAAGAGCTAGAAGTTGCGAAGAGTTATATCTTGTATAGAGCAAGCCGAACACAAGAAAGAAAAAAAGTTGCTCCAATTGTAGATATTCCTGATGTTCCAGAGATAAATATAACCAAGAGTGATGGTTCAAAAGTTCCTTTAGATGTTGAAAGATTGGCCTCGCTTATAAACGATGCATGTGATGGATTAGAGGATGTTTCTGTAGAAGAAGTTTTAAATGAGGCACTAAGAAATTTATATGACGGGGTCTCTGTAGATGATATGAGATCTAGTTTGATAATGTCTGCTCGAACAAAAGTTGAAAAAGAACCAAATTATTCGTTTGTTACGGCAAGAATATTGATGGACCAAATAAGAAATGAAGCACTTGGGTTTCTTGGTGTAGCAGAAGATGCAACATATGAACAAATGGAACAATATTACCCTCAAGCCTTTAAAGCATATATTGATAAAGGTATTGAGCTAGACATTCTTGATGAAGAACTAAAAAACTATGATTTAGAAAAATTAGGTAATGCAATAGAGCATCAAAGAGACAATCAATTCACATACCTAGGCTTGCAAACTTTATATGATAGATATTTTATTCATTCTGATGAAGTTAGGTATGAGTTACCTCAAGTATTCTTTATGAGGGTAGCCATGGGCTTAGCAATAGAGGAAAAAGACAGAGAAGAACGCACAATAGAGTTTTATAGATTACTCTCTAGCTTTGACTACATGAGTTCAACACCTACTCTCTTCAATTCAGGCACAAAAAGACCACAACTATCTTCATGTTATCTAACCACCATACCAGATGACTTAGATGGAATATTCGGAGCAATGAAAGATAACGCACTGCTCTCAAAGTGGGCGGGTGGACTTGGCAATGACTGGACTTCGGTTCGAGCAATGAATTCCTACATAAAAGGAACAAATGGTAAAAGCCAAGGAGTAGTGCCCTTCCTTAAAGTTGCTAATGATACAGCTGTTGCGGTTAACCAAGGTGGTAAAAGAAAAGGTGCTATGTGCGCATACCTTGAGACTTGGCATCTGGATATAGAGGAGTTCTTGGAGCTTAGGAAAAACACAGGTGACGACAGAAGAAGAACGCACGACATGAATACCGCAAACTGGGTACCAGATCTATTTATGAAAAGAGTTGAAGAAGGAGCGAATTGGACTTTGTTTTCACCGGGTGAAACACCTGAGCTTCACGATTTGACCGGTAAAGCATTTGAAGAGAAGTATGAAGAATATGAAACAAAAGCAGCAGCAGGAGAGCTGGATCAGTTTAAGTCTATCCCGGCTAAAGAGCTATGGAGAAAAATGCTTACTATGCTTTTCGAGACCGGTCATCCATGGATAACATTTAAAGATTCATGCAACCTTAGATCACCTCAGCAACATGCCGGTGTAATACACTCATCAAACCTTTGTACAGAAATTACATTAAATACATCTGCTGATGAGATAGCTGTATGTAACCTTGGCTCGGTTAACTTAGCAAGGCATATGAAAGATGGCAAACTTGATGAAGAGAAAGTTAAACAAACAGTTTCAACTGCTATAAGAATGCTCGATAACGTGATTGATATTAATTACTACTCTGTTGATACAGCAAAAAACTCAAACCTGAAACATAGACCAATCGGTTTAGGATTGATGGGGTTTCAAGATGCTCTATATACTCAAAATATCCCTTATTGCAGTAATGAAGCAGTTGAGTTTGCTGACAGAAGCATGGAATTAATAAGTTACTATGCAATTCATGCATCGACTGAGCTGGCAAAAGAAAGAGGATCATATAAAACATATGATGGATCGCTTTGGAGTCAAGGAATTCTTCCAAAAGATTCTATCAAAATATTGGTTGAAAACAGAGGAAGCCAATATATTAACGTTGATGATTCAGAAACGTTAGACTGGGATACGCTTAGAAAGAAAGTAATAAGTGATGGAATGAGAAATTCTAATGTTATGGCTATAGCCCCAACAGCGACAATCTCAAATATTACTGGTGTAACACAATCAATAGAACCAACATATCAAAACCTATATGTTAAATCTAACTTGTCAGGTGAGTTCACTATTGTTAACCCTCACCTAGTAAGAAAATTAAAAGATTTGAAATTGTGGGATGATGTAATGATAAACGATCTTAAGTATTTTGAAGGAAGTTTATCTCAAATATCAAGAATCCCAGATGACATCAAAAAACTTTTCTCAACTGCATTTGAGGTAGAGCCAAAATATATTGTTGAATCTGCCAGCAGAAGACAAAAATGGATTGATCAAGCTCAATCATTAAATCTTTATATTAATAATGCTGATGGTAAGAAACTAGATATCACTTATAGAATGGCTTGGTACTCAGGACTTAAAACTACATATTACTTAAGATCCTTAGCAGCAACGACAACCGAAAAATCAACAGTAAAACAAGGAAACTTAAACGCGGTAAGTGCAGAAGTCACAGAAGCGCCGGAAGAACTTGGAGCACCAGCTCCAGTTCCAGATGCATGCTCACTGGATGACCCAGATTGTGAAGCATGCCAATAATAGGAGAATAGAATGTTAAATTGGGATGAATATAATACAGAAGAAACAACACAAGCAGTTGCTCAAGCCCCTGCTCAACCTAAAGAAGAAAAAGAAGTTGTAGTAAAACTTGAAGAAACACCAAAGGAATCTTTTCAAGCAACTTCAGAAGAAGGTAATAGAGCTGAGCAAGCAAGATCATCTTTAGAAAGCCTTGATGTCGAAGCCGGTATAAAAGAGCTTGATGAGATGAGCAGTGGAAGAGTTGAAGTAGACCAAAAGGCGATGATTAATTGTAAAGCTGACCTCAATCAGTTGGTTCCATTTAAATACGATTGGGCTTGGCAAAAATATTTAGACGGAAGTGCTAATCATTGGATGCCACAAGAGATAAATATGACAAGTGATATTGCTCTATGGAAATCAGAGGATGGACTAACAGAAGACGAAAGAACAATAGTAAAAAGAAATCTTGGGTTTTTTTCAACAGCTGACTCTCTCGTTGCAAACAATCTTGTTTTAGCAATATACAGATTAATCACAAATCCTGAATGCAGGCAGTATATCCTTAGACAAAGCTTAGAAGAGGCAATTCACACTCATGCATATCAGTACTGTATTGAATCACTAGGAATGGATGAGGGAGAAATCTTTAATATGTATAGAGAAATACCTTGCGTTGCTAAAAAAGCATCATGGGGTCTCAAATATACAAAAGAAATATCAGACCCTAATTTCCAAACAGGCACCGAAGAAACAGACAAGCAATTATTGAGAAATCTTATAGCTTTCTATTGTGTGCTTGAAGGTGTATTTTTCTATTGTGGATTTACTCAAATCCTTTCCATGGGAAGAAGAAACAAGATGACAGGAACATCAGAGCAATTTCAGTATATTTTGAGGGATGAATCTATGCACGTTAACTTTGGAATCGATGTAATCAACCAAATCAAAATTGAAAATCCGCATTTATGGGATGAGCAAATGAAAGCTGAAGCAGCTCAAATGATTCTTGAAGGGACAGAATTAGAGATCCAATATGCAAGAGATACAATGCCTCGTGGAGTTCTAGGTATGAATGCCTCTATGATGGAAGAATACTTAAAATTTATAGCCAATAGAAGGCTTACTCAAATTGGTCTAGAAGAAGAATTTAAAGGTGTTACAAACCCATTCCCTTGGATGTCAGAAATAATGGACTTAAGAAAAGAAAAGAATTTCTTTGAAACAAGGGTTATTGAATATCAAACAGGTGGCGCCTTAAACTGGGAATAAATCCTGAAACTTTACTCAAGCAAACTAGCACCAAGCCCAAAAAAGGTGCTAGTTTTCCTCGAAGAAAAAGACATAAATAACATTGAAATAGTTAATTTAGATCTAGCCAAGCTTGAGCATAAAACACCTGAATATAAAGCTATAGCGCCAAACTCTAGAGTTCCTGCTTTGGTTCTTGATGATCAAACAATAATACTTGAGACAACTGCTATTTGCAGGTATTTAGAAGAGATATACCCTACCCCAAACCTTTTCGGAGAAAACCCAATAGAAATAGCATCAATAGAAATGTGGTACTCCAGAGTTACCTATGAACTTATGTACCCTTTGATGATTGGTTTTAGGCATACCCATCCAGCTATGAGAGAAATGGAAGATCAGTATCCAGAATACGGCTTAAATCAAAGAGAGCATGCAAAGAAGTCACTTATACATTTCAATAAATTGCTTGGCGGCACAAAATACATTGCCGGCCAGAGATTTACATATGCAGATATTCAGATGGGAGTTTCTCTGCATTTTTTAATTAGACTAAACAAAATAAATATTGGTGACTATCCACATCTAAATGATTACATTGAAATGTTAAATGCTCGACCGAGCTTTTCAGTTTCTTAAGAGTCTTTATTTAACAGTTCAAATATCATAAGAGTCTGCTCTCCACCATTTTGAAGAGCTCTCGCGTCTTTCATATCAGATATGTTATCCCAATTTGCAGCAATATTCTCAGGTGTCATATCTTGTCCAGTACCTAGGGAAACACCCATGGTTTCATGGATATGTATTCTTGAAAATACTCCTGCACCAGCAGCCATAATTGTGCCATTTGGAGCTTGGTCACTTGCTAGATATAAAACAGCTGGAGATACAAATTCAGGTTGAAGATTTTTACCAAAATCTTCTGGGATTAAACCCTCGGTCATTCTTGTGTATGCAACAGGGGTAATTGAATTAGTGAAAACATTGTATTTTTGACCTTCCAGTTTTAATGTATTCATCAAACCTATCATTGCCATCTTCGCAGAACCATAATTTGCCTGACCAAAATTACCAAAGACTCCACTTGAGGAACTAGTAAATATAATTCTTCCATAACCTTGTTCACGCATGATTGGGAAAATGGTATGAGTGCAATTAAGAGTTCCTTGAAAATGCACACCCATTACAATATTAAAACTATCAATGGTATCTTTGTGGAAACTTTTATCCCTAAGAATGCCAGCATTATTAACAAGGATATCTATTCTTCCCCACTTATCCATTGTTGTTTTTACCATGTCTTGAACCGCATTTAAATCAGTAACACTCGCCCCATTCGCGATTGCTTCTCCGCCCTCTGAAATGATTTGATCAACTACAGCATTAGCAGCGTCGCTAGCACCATCACCATCAACACTTCCACCAAGATCATTTACAACAACTTTAGCACCTCTTCTTGCAAGTTCTAATGCATGTTCTTTTCCTAATCCGCCACCTGCTCCTGTGACAATAGCAACCTGATCATCAAATCTTATAGACATATTCAAACTCCTTAAATTTTTTACATTATTTTATACAAAAGACCTCCCCAATACTATTTTTTAAATATATCAAAAAAATAATCTATACAAATTGACTGCTTAAATATTTAATATATTAATATGGAAGATTACCCAGACCTTTTAATTAAAAATATTAAATTAAATACAGAAGAGCATGACCTTGAAAATTGGTTTAAGAGAACTTTAGAAGATATTTGTTGGGAAGAAGGTTTTATTAAGATTTTTGGCAAAACTCAAAAAATACCAAGACTCCAAGCCTGGTATGCCAATACAGATATAAACTACACCTATTCAGGTAAAAAATTGAAAAGAAATAATTGGAATGAAATCCTATTAAAGATTAAAAAAGTTGTTGAGCTTGAAACAAGCATAAAATTTAATTCTGTATTAGCTAATCTTTACAGAGACGGAGAGGATTCTATGGGTTTGCATTCTGATAATGAAAAGGAATTAGGTTCTAACCCTGTAATTGCTTCCCTTTCACTTGGAGCATCAAGAAAAATATTTTTTAAACACAAATATAAAAAAATTAGCTTTTCACTAGCTCAAAATCAAGGAGACCTTCTGATAGTGAGTGGTCAAACTCAATCATTTTGGAAACATGAAATAAAAAAAGAAAAAAAGGTTCTATTGCCTAGGGTAAATTTAACTTTTAGGAATATAATTGGCTAAATATTTATAAAATCTCAAGGAATAAAAATGAGCGAAAGAATTAAAGTTGTTGTAACAGGTGCTGCTGGTCAGATTGCTTACTCACTAATACCTAGATTGGTTGATGGAAGAACTTTTGGTAACAAAATAGTCGACCTATGTTTAGTTGAAATACCACAAGTCGTAGATAAATTAGAAGGTTTGGTAATGGAGCTTGAGGACTCTTACTTTCCCCATATGGGTGATGTAAGTTACACAGATAATTTTGATGATGCCTCTCACGATGCTGATTGGTTTTTATTGGTGGGAAGTATTCCAAGAGGAATTGTTTATGAGGGTAAAAAAATTGAAGAAAGGTCTGATCTCTTAAAAATAAATGGTGGTATTTTTGTGAAACAGGGAGAGTCTATCGGTAAAAATGCAAAAACAAATGCGAAAATACTTGTGGTGGGTAATCCTGCTAATACAAACGCTTTGATTGGCAAAAATGCAGCAAGCAATGATAAGCAGTTATGGATGGCAATGACAATGCTAGATTCAAGCAGAGCTAAGTCTGTAATTGCAAAAAAAGTTAGCAAGACTGTTAAGGATATTAAGCACATGATCATATGGGGTAACCACAGCCCAACGATGTATCCGGATATTGAAAATGCTTTTGTCGAGGGAGCTAGAGGAGCTGATGTTATTAATGATAGTGATTGGGTTGAAAACACCTTCCTTCCAACGGTGCAACAACGTGGAAAAGCTGTAATTGACGCTAGAGGCGCCTCTTCTGCAACTTCTGCTGCAAAGGCTGCGTTAGATACTATAATTGCTTGTGAAAACCTTACAGAGGATGGTGATTGTTTTAGTGCAGCAGTTGCAAGTGATGGGTCTTATGGTGTGCCTGAAGGTCTTATATGTGGATACCCATTAATCACTCTAGAAGACGGCACAGTTGAGATAAAAAGAGATGTAACTTTGTCAGAATTTGCAAAATCTAAGTTTAAAAAATCTATTGATGAACTCATCTCAGAAAAAGAAGCAGTTAAAAACCTATTGAGATGAAATTAGCTAAGGATAAAGAAATTATTCTCATAGATATCCTTAGTAACGAAAATTTATCAAAGGTAGTTATTGCAACAAATAAAGACGTTTCTTCGCTTATAAAGAATTTAGAAAATTCTGATATTGAAGAAGTTTCCATTTTGCCATCTATTTCCAAGATGGTTGATAAGCACTCTGACATTTTTGTAGTTATGGATGATATTGAAATAAGTGAAGTTCATATAGGAACAATAAAAAACCTTATCAGCACTAAAATTATCATTTTTACAAAATCTATAAATATGACAGATGATGTAATGTTTAAAATGGGTCTTCAGAAAGAGCTTTCTGGAAAAGAGAATTCATATAGATGCTATTCATATAATCTAGATACCTACAACAATAAGAGATCATGGAATAATCCAGATGGGTGGGCTAATCCTGAAAACTTTAATAAATTTAGGTGGTAAATCTATATATATAATCTGAATATTTTTTTTAACATGAATGCTGCTAAAAGCATTATTATGAGAATATGAAAATTTTAAACACATTTATTCTTTGCCTCCTCTTTACTTTTTCTGCATCAGCTCAAGCCGATACTGCTGATTGCAGTGGTGGAAGATGTCCTGCTCTTGATAGAGTCAAGGATGTTGGTGACAAGGTAGCCAAAGACATGGTACCTTTTGTTGTTGCAGCTATAGTTATTTCTGTAGCTGGTTCTGCTGGAACCGGAGGAGATGATGGTTATGTTTATACAATTGATAAGAATACATATCAAAGTGGAATACAGCTAGTAGATCCTTCAAAGAAATATGCATTTGATGTGCTTAGTTTGTCTAACCATAACTCTTATGATCCGCTTAACAAAAATAACTTTTCAGTAAATTTAGTTGAGTTCAGATATAAATTTAATTAGTTTTTTAGCTGAGGAAATAAAATAACATCTCTTATTGATGTCTGATTAGTAATCATCATTACAAGCCTATCTATTCCTATTCCAACACCTACTGCTGGTGGCATGCCGTGCTCAAGGGCTGTAACGTAATCTTCATCAAATGACATTGCTTCATTATCGCCTGCATCTTTTGCAGCAACTTGGGCTTTAAATCTTTCTGCCTGATCATCAGGATCATTAAGTTCACAAAACCCATTTGCTATTTCTTTTCCACCAATAAATAATTCAAATCTGTCAGCTATGTCAGGATTATCATTATTACGTCTCGATAACGGCGAAACTTCTACTGGATATCCTAAGACAAATGTTGGTTGTATTAACTTGTCTTCTACAGTTTCCTCAAATAGGTCAAGTAGCTCTTTACCAGAAAATTTAGCAAGGTCTGTATCTGTTAAATTAGTATTTTGTTCTAATACGAGGTTGGCTAATGTTTCTTTCCTAAAATTTGCTAAATCCAAGCTATCATCGCCCCAAGTAATATTTAATGATCCACAAATTTTTTGAGTAGCATCTTTGATCATATTTTCTGTAAACTCAATTGTTCTGTCTAATGATGAATATGCTTCATAGTACTCTAACATAGTAAATTCTGGATTATGCCTTGTAGATAATCCCTCGTTTCTAAAACTTCTATTTATTTCAAAAACCCTTTCAAAGCCGCCAACTAATAGTCTTTTTAAATATAATTCTGGCGCTATTCTTAAAAATAAATCTCGGTCAAGAGCATTATGGTGTGTTACAAAAGGCCTAGCTACTGCACCGCCAGGAATTGGATGCATCATGGGTGTTTCAACCTCAATAAAATTTCTATTTTTTAAAGATTGTCTCATTGATTCTAAAATAAGCGTTCTATCAATAAATACTTTTTTAGAATCATCGTTACTCATGATATCTAAATATCTTTGTCTGTATTTTATTTCTATGTCAGCCAATCCTTTAAATTTATCAGGCATTGGTCTAACTGCTTTGGTAATTAATACTGCTTCAGATGCTTCTATAGTTAATTCATCAGTTCTTGTTTTAAAAAGCTTTCCTTTAATTCCAACTATATCTCCAAGATCCCAGGTTTTGAAGTCTTCATAGATTTCTTTTTCAACAGTGTTTTTGCTTATATAAACTTGGATATCTCCGCTTGCATCTCTTATTGTGGCAAAGCTTGCGTTACCCATAATTCTTCTAAGCACGATCCTTCCAGCGATGGAGATATCAGAAATGTTTTGATTTTCAAGCTCTTCTTTTGAAAGTTGTGAATATTTAGTTGATAAATCAGCTGCAAAATTTTCTTTATAAAAATTATTTATATATGCTTTATTTTCTGATCTAAGAATCTCTAATTTTTTTCTTCGTTCTTCAATTAGACTTTCTTCTCCACCAATATTTTCTTCAGACATTTATATACCCTTATTTAAACTACTTTTTATAAATTCATCAATTTCACCATTAAGAACTGCTGTCGTGTTTCCAGTCTCATAACCAGTTCTTAAGTCTTTTATTCTAGATTGATCAAGAACATAAGATCTAATTTGGCTCCCCCACCCAATATCAGACTTACTTTCTTCTAATTCTTGTCTTTCTTTATTTTGCTTTTGTAATTCTAACTCGTAAAGCTTTGATTTGAGTTGTTTAAAAGCATTTTCTTTATTTTTGTGTTGTGATCGATCGCTTTGGCATTGAGCAACTACTCCAGTGGGGACATGTGTCAATCTAACAGCTGAATCAGTTTTATTTACATGTTGCCCTCCTGCTCCTGAAGCCCTATAAGTATCTACTCTAATATCAGCATTATTGATTTCTATTTCAATAGATTCATCAATCTCAGGAGATATGAAAACAGAGGCAAAAGAAGTGTGCCTTCTATTGCCTGAATCAAAAGGTGATTTTCTTACAAGCCTATGTATTCCAGTTTCTGTTCTTAACCATCCGTATGCATGATCACCCTCAACATGAATTGAAGCTGATTTTATGCCTGCAACCT
>CAYQIT010000016.1:0-16710 GCA_964417685.1 uncultured Gammaproteobacteria bacterium
TTAAAAGTTCTTCTGATATCAGCAACATCTCCCAAGGTAACTATCGCATCTTTTGTCACTTTAATAGGGATCGAGTACACATCTTGGGCTGATTCAATTACGCTTGGTACTTCGATATTAAAACTTCCCTTACCTGTATCCTGAGTTCCTCCAGGAATTATGAGATTATTATTCGCAACTGAAAAATATATATCAGATAAAGTTACCCCATAAGATTCTAATTTTGATTTACTGAAGACTCCTTCTAAAACTTCATCAGGTGCTCCAGCCATCTCAGCTTGGAGTATTTCCTCAAGCGATTCAATTCTATCTTTAAGCTCTCTTGAGTAAAAAACTTTTTGCCTAATTGAGCTTGCTCCAACAATACTTATATTCATTACTGGAAAACTGGACTCGTTATATTCACTAACTATGGGATCTTCTGCCTCTTTAGGTAGTTCAAATTTAGTTTCTTCAACCGCTTGCTTAACATCTACAAGAGCTTTTTCCATGTCATAACCGACTTCAAACTCTGTAAATACTCTTGAATAACTCAACGAGCTAGTTGATGAGATATTCTTTAAACCAGGAACAGTTTTTAATCTATTTTCTAATGGTTTTGCTATTAGTCGCGATGTATCCGCAGGAGATGCTCCATCTAGATAAACAGATATTGATAAAAAAGGTAACTGGACATTTGGAGAAGCAGATATGGGTATTTCCTGCCTTGCAAAGGTTCCAGCTATTACAACTAAAAACGCTATCGTTAATGTTGTTTTAGCTTTTTTAAGAGCAAAGTCAACTATTGATGTCATGAATTACTGACTAATACCTTTTGATTATCTTCAACAAATCCTTGCCCTTGAGTGATTAATTGAATTTGATTTGGGATGCCTGTAACCCATATCCCATCTTCAGAATCTTCTAAAATAGTTACAGGTAAAAATTTAACAATTTCTTGATCTCTTATGATCTTAATACCAAGAATACCCTTATCATTTAACATTAACACTGATGGTGAAATCTTGTGGGCTTTGATTTTAGATGTCTTTATTATCATCTCAGAAGTGATTCCATCCCTTATAACACCATTTTTATTTTCAATTTCTGCTTCTACTTTAAATGTCCTAGTTAGGCTCGAAGCGCTTTTTGAAACAAATGTAAGCTTGCCTTCAATAGTTTCGCCAGTTATCAAATTAAGAACCACTTGTTGACCTTCGGTAACTTTATTAATATCAGACTCAGGAACTTCTGCTACAAATGTTATTGGATTTAATTGAATTATGGTCGCACAAATTTGACCTCTCTCTAGAAAGTTTCCTGGTTTAACAATCTTTTCGATATAACCCGAAAAGGGTGCCTTCACTTCGGTTCTATTTAATTCTACTATTCCAAGACTGCACAAGACAGAATCTTTTTGAATGAAGTCACCTTGCCTAGAGCCTATCTTTACAACCTCACCTGATGTTTTTGCTTTTACCTCAACTCTAGTCTCTGAAACGGTTGTTGATTTTAATTTAATTAAGGGCTGATATGCCACTGCAGTGCTAACATATGTTGCAACCGTAAAAAGATCTTTCTTAATAACCAGAGCCTTTTTTTCTTCTTCAAATTGCCCAGATAGTAGGGTTAAAAGAGCAATTATAAAAATTGCTAAAGAAATTCTTATGTTTTTGTTCATAATCTATATATTGTGCTTTTTCCTCAACTTTTCAAGTAAGCTGGGGTTTAATGGTGTAAGCATTTCTTCATCATTTTTTAATTTTGGTAATGAAAAATCAGATCCTGACAAAGCATCTTCTTTTAGTTTTGAATATATTTTTGAGAAAGCATGAAAAAGTTCTTTGGAGTCTTTTTCATCCATAAGATTCCACCCTATCTTTTTTCCAGAAAAATAAACAATGGGATGTGACCATTTGTATTCTTGTCTTGGAGAGTATGATTTGCGAGCTTCTATATACGCCTCTTCAACAGACGGAAAACCATCGATTGAAGATATATCATTGCAAGCTTTAATAAGATCAGTGAGTGTCGGGAGATATGGCTGGCTTTCAACCACTGCATCAGTTGCATCAAGAATCACTTGAGCACTAAACTTTTTTAAGCTGGAGGCCCACAACTTTTTGCCCTCAGACAACCTTTGATCAGTGCCGAAAACCTTATAAAATTGATAATGATATGCAAGCTCAAGCTTTAAAAACAAGGCATCAATTGCATCGATAAACTCTTTTTTATTCAAAGTTAAGTTCCTCTGCCCAGGATTTATCCTTTTTTCTTTCTTCAAACTCTTTTTGGAAAGACCCTGGTTCAGAATGGTTTTTGCTTTTTTCATTTTGATCTTTATCTTTAATAAGGTGTCTTCTTTTTACATGATCGATAAATTTAGAGTTCCATGTATTGAAAGCTGCACCATTATCAGTCCAGTATAATATAAACTCTGCAAGGTAGCTTATCGCAGTTTCTTTTGAGATCTCAGAAAGAGTAAGAATTTCAAATACATCCTCGCTTGGTAACCAGTCTTTTGTTATTGGGAAAGGTAGGTTTTTGTTGGAGTTATTTTCTTTAGCCCATTCGCGTCTAATGTAATCAATAAATGTGCTATTCCAGTTATTTCTTTGCTGTCCTCTTTCAAGCCAATAAATTTTGAATTCTGCTAGTTTACTTTCAATAAAATTGCTATTCACAGATCCCATTCTTAGAACCTCTATCGCTTCATCAGAGGGCTTCCATTTATCTGTAATAATATTTCTTTCAAAATTACTTGCTCTTGGAAGTTTTAAGTTAGAGGATGCAGTTTTTTTTTCAGTCAAATCATTATCTAATAATCTAAATCTAGCTAACTCATTAATACTATTTTTTATCACAGAATCATCTATAAATGACAGCTCATTTTTTAATGTTGTGATTAATTTATCTATAGAACTGATATTCTTATATTTATTTTCTTTGGTTTTTTGAAGAATAATAGCACTCTCAATTGAGAGGGTTTCAGCAACCTCCTTTGAAAAGGATATTTTGTCGTCTGACATATGAAAATTATTTCTCTCTTCTGTCTGAAACAGATTTATTTAAAATTTCTAAACATTTGCTAGTATCATCTAAATTAATGCATGCATCAGTGATGCTTTGGCCGTATTTTAAATTAGCAGAAATGCTTTGATTTCCTTCATTAATGTGACTTTCGATCATAACTCCTTTCAAATTATGATTTCCAGAAGAAATTTGATCACCAATATTTTTGATTACATTGATTTGTTCTTTAAACTTTTTTTGACTGTTACCATGGCTTGCATCCACCATAATTGATTCATTTACTTCTGCTTCCTTAAGAGCAGTTAATGTTTGATTAATTGAATCCTCATCATAGTTTGGGCTTTTGCCACCCCTTAAAATTATATGGGCATCACTATTACCAGCAGTTTTTAGCATAGCAATTTCTGCTTCTTTTGTTGCACCAAGGAATACGTGCGAGTGATTAGCAGCCTGAATTCCATCTATAGCTGCCTTCAAGCTTCCATTTGTTCCATTTTTTATTCCAATCGGACAAGAAAGTCCTGATGCTAACTCTCTATGAATTTGACTCTCAGCAGTTCTTGCTCCTATAGCTCCCCATGAAATTAGATCTGTTACATATTGAGGCGAAATTGGATCTAGAAATTCAGTGCCTGCTGGCATATCTAAGCCAGCAATATCAATTAAGAGCTTTCTTGCCATTTCTACACCTTTAGAAATTTTATAACTACCATCAAGATCTGGATCATTAATTAAACCCTTCCAGCCAACTGTAGTTCTTGGTTTTTCAAAATAAACTCTCATTACAATAAGTAAATTATCTTTGTATTTATCACTTTGAGTTTTTAACCATGAAGCATATTCAAGTGCGCTTTCAGTATCATGAATTGAGCAAGGTCCAGAAACCACAAGAAGCCTATCATCTTTGTTATGAAGTATTTGGCTAATCTCATTTCTAGTTCCATAAACTAATTTAGATATTTCATCATTGATTGGGTGCTTATTGACCAATTCATAAGGAGCAGGAACCTTCTGCCTATCGATTATTCTGGTGTTATCAGTTAAGTAGTTCATGTTTGAGTTTTATAAAATTTACTAGTCCATATTAAATGAATGATAAAAAAATAATATACAAAGTTAAAAAAAATAAAATTATTTTTTTATTTTAAAAAAAAGGTGTTCCGAAGGGCCAATATTTAATATTTTATATAGACACAACATGTTGTATTAATAATGTCTTAACCTTACACTATGTAGTGTTTACTATGATAAATAGCACGCAAACACAGTTAGAAATTCCAATGGTAATGGGTCAGCCATACGAAACCCTCCCTGACGATTTATTTATACCTCCAAACGCACTTGAGCTATTCTTGGAATCATTTTCAGGTCCTATGGATCTACTTTTATATCTTATTAAAAAAGAAAATATAAATATCTTAGAGCTCGATGTGGCTGAAATAACTGAGCAATATATTCAATACATTGAACTAATGGATATTTTAAAATTTGAGCTTGCTGCTGAATATTTAGTTATGGCTGCTACTCTAGCCGAAATAAAATCAAGAATGATGCTTCCTAGAGAAGAAAATGAGGAAGAAGAGGATGATCCTAAATTAGCTCTTATTAAAAGATTGCAAGAATATCAAAGATATAAAGCAGCATCTGAGAGCCTTGCAGCTTTGCCAAGGGTTGATCGAGATTTTTTTATTGCATCTTCAGCATTGCCTAAAATTAAAACAGAAATTCCATCCCTAGACTTAAAACCTGAGGATTTAAGAGATATATTTTTTCAAGTCATAAGTAGACCAGATTTAAAATCAGACCACCTTATAGATTTCGAAGAGCTTTCAACTCAAGAAAGGATTCAAATCATTCTAGATATTCTTTCTAAAAGAAATATTATTAGCTTCTCTAAGACTCTTAAGAAGTCAGAGGGAAGGCAAGGAGTTGTTGTTACTTTACTTGCCTCACTTGAGCTTGCAAAAGACGGCCATCTTGAATTAATACAAAATGAATCAAATGAAATTTTTTTAAAATCCAAAGGGAGAATTGGAAATGAATCATGAAGTAGTAAATACCATAGAAGCACTTCTTTTTGGGGCTGGGAGGCCATTAAGGTTATCAGAAATTAGATCACTTCTTGATAATAGTGGAATTAGTGAAGACTTAGCGTCAATAAAAAAATCAATCAATTTAATTGAAGAGAGATATCAAAATACTTCGCTTGAAATCAAAGAAGTCTCATCAGGCTATAGACTTCAAATTAAAGAAAGCTACTCTCCATGTTTATCAAGTTTATGGAATGAAAAAGCTCCAAGAATTTCAAAAGCTCTTATGGAAACAATATCAATTATTGCATACAAGCAACCTGTTACTAGAGGTGATATAGAGGATATAAGAGGAGTTCATGTAAGTACTTCTAGTATAAGATCCCTTTTGGAAAGAGAATGGATTAAAGTTTCTGGTTTTAGAGATGTTCCCGGTAGGCCTGCCTTATATGTCACAACTAAACAGTTTCTAGACGACTTTAATATGAAAAGCATCTCTTCCTTGCCAGAGCTTCCTGAGCCGGTTGAGCACAATAACGAAGAACTTTTATCTGAAGTAGTTTAATTTAGTATGGCAGAAAGGCTGCAAAAATTTCTTGCAAAGTCAGGAATAGGATCAAGACGCCATTGTGAATCACTTATCAAAGAAGGACTTGTAAAAGTAAATGGTGAGGTAGCAAAAATTGGCACCTCTGTATCTGAAAAGGACGAGGTTGAGTATGATGCTAAAGTTATTGAATCTAGCAAAGAAGAGCTAAAGGTTATAATACTAAATAAACCTGAGGGCGTTCTTTCATCTAATGTTAGAGAGAAAAAAATCCCGATAACTTTTGACTATTTGCCAAAAGAGGGCAGCCAAAGAAACTGGATATCAATCGGAAGATTAGATATTAATACCTCTGGACTAATGCTTTTCACAAATAACGGTAATTTTGCAAACAAATGCATGCATCCATCTTATCAAGTTGATAAGGAGTATCTTGTAAGAGCAAGAGGTGAGTTTTCTCAAGCTACTAAAGAGAAGATGTTGGAAGGTATTAATATAGATGGAAGTAGGTATAAATTTACAGATATTGTTGAAGGCGAAAAAACAGGTTCAAATCAGTGGTTCTCAGTCTGTTTAATAAGCGGTAAAAATAGAGAAGTTAGAAAAATATTCAATTACTTTGATATGGAAGTTAGTAGATTAAAAAGAACAAGATTCGGACCAATATTTCTTCCATCCACATTAGGAAAAGGTCAAACAAAACTTCTAACAGAGAAAGAAATTTCCGAACTTTCACAATATGGAAGAAAGAGATAAGAAGGCTTTAAAACACTGTATTCATATAGCAAGATCAAATCACCATATTGAGTTTTTGTCTCATTTAAATTCATTTAAACCTCCTGATCTGAGCTCGCGAATGAATGAGAAAACATCACTAAAACTATTTATTATTAGAACAGTTATTGGCCAACAAGTTTCAGTAAAAGCTGCAGATGCTACATGGAAAAAAGTCAAACCAATTGTGAATAAAAGAACGCTTAAGAAATCTGAGTTAAAAGATATAGGCCTTTCTCAAATGAAACAAGAATATGTCTGGGGAATATTTAATTCTTTTTCTAAAAGAAAAATTTCAAAAAAATATTTAAGAGATTGTTCTATAAATGAGTTAGAGGATATTTTTCTCTCCATTAAAGGCATAGGACCCTGGACACTAAATATAATTAGAATGTTTTATATTGGCGATGAAGATATATGGCTTCCGGAGGATTTAGCAATAAAAAAAAGTGCTACACATTTTTTTAAAGAACAGGACTTAAACTTCATTCAATCATTATATAAACCCTACAGGACTTATTTTTGCTTGTATTTATGGGCAGGAATGAAATTAATTAAATGAATTAAATGTAAAGTAAAGATCATTTGCATCTTTGCTTTCATCTGACAACAGCCATTCGTAGCATTTTAAGAGCTCTCTAGGTTCCTTAAGTTTTGATGGATCTTCTGCAGGGTATGCAAATGCCCTCATTGAAGTTCTGGTTGCTCCAGGATCAAAATTAAAAACTTTTATATGAGATGTTCCTTCTAATTCCTCTTTAAATATTTCTGCCATTGATTTTGTTGCAGCCTTTGAAATAGCATAGGCTCCCCAAAAAGCCCTCCCAGTTAAAGCAACTCCAGATGAGGTGAATATAATTCTTGGCATTTTAGAGCCTGTTAAAGCTGGCAATAAAGATTTTGTTAATAAAAAAGATGCTGTTAAATTTATATTTAAAACACTGTTCCAAGTTTTTAAATCGTAGTCTGATAAGGAAGACATCTTACCAATAATGGATGCGTTATTAATAACTGCATCTAAATGTCCATATGACCCAAGAATTGAATCATTTATTTCTTGCCCTTGCTTTTCATCTAACTTTTCTAGGTCGCACTCTATTATCATTGGAGATGTGTTTCTACTTTTTTGCAAATCATCATAGACCTCATCAAGACCAGTAGAGTTTCTTCCTAACAGAATAATATTTGCCCCTTGTGAACCTAGGCCAATTGCAAGTTCTTTACCAATCCCTTTGTTTGATCCAGTGACCAAGATATTTTTATTAATTAAACTATTCATTGATTTTTTCTATAAATTGAATGATTTCACTTGGATGCATAATTCTTATTTCGTTTGATTGAGATCCTTTTTCAAAGGATCCATAACCATATTCACATGCAAAGACAGGAACATTTGCTGCTAATCCGGCAGCAATATCAACATCATGATCACCAACATAACATGCAAAATTTGGGTCAATATCGAGCTTGTCACAAGCTAAATTTATACCCTCAGGATCTGGTTTGGCTTTTCTTAAATGATCTGGACAAATAAGAATTTTACAATCCCTTAATTCATCAAAAAATTCAATTATTGGTTTTGCATATTCAAGGGGTTTATTTGTCACAATGCCATAAACAATATTCTTATCATTGAGATAATCGATTAAATCCTTAACCCCATCAAATAATTTAGATAAGGAAGTTAAATTTTTTTTATATTCTCTTAAGAGAGCTGACTTAAGCTGTTGAAATTGTTCGTGATCATTATCTATTCCAAAACCTACCTCAACCAACTTACCGCTTCCATCAGATATGAATTGCCTTATATCATCCAAATGAACCAAATCACGATTATTTTCTGCGAGGACATTATTAAGAGAAGTTAAAAAATCAGGGGCCGTATCAATCAACGTCCCATCAAGATCAAATAGAAAAAGCTTTATATTAGCTAGAGGATTTTTTTGCATGAACTATATAGTTAACGCCTAAATCATTATTTAAGCTAGCATTGTGGGTAAGCGGATTATAGAACATTCCTTTTGTATCCATTAATTCAGCATTAGCATCCCTTATATATGAGGCCAAAGTGGATGGTTTAATAAATTTATTATATTCATGAGTTCCTTTTGGAAGTATATTAAAAATATACTCAGCACCAACAATTGCTGTAATCCAAGACCTTGGATTTTTATTAATAGTAGATAAAAATAAATTCCCTCCCGGCTTTAAAAGCTTCACACAAACATTTATTAAACTTTTTGGGTCTGGGACGTGCTCTAGTACTTCAAGACAGGAAACAATATCAAATCTTTCATGGTCATCTGCATAAAAGCTTTCTGCAGTGCCTTCAATGTATCTGATATCTTTTGAGGATTTACTTGCATGAACTTTTGCTGCATTAATTCCTGGTCCAGCCGCATCAATTCCAGTAACTTCTGCGCCTTTATCATAGATAGCTTCAGCAAGAATTCCACCACCACATCCTACATCAAGAAAAGTTTTCCCTTTTACAGATGCAATACCATCAATATAGCTTGCACGCAGAGGATTAATTTTATGCAATGGCTTAAAGTCACCGTCTTTATCCCACCATTTATCAGCAAGCTCTGCAAACTTAGCTACTTCATTCTCATCTACATTCATGTGCACAGTTTAACAATATTTTTTCTAATATTTTAATTAACTTTAATTTTATTGTTTGTGTAGTAAAACTACATTTAAAAACTATAAAAAGCTTAATATATAAGGATTTCTTTTTTCAATTGACTTTTAAATATACTTATTATTTACTTCACTACAAGGTAATTTTATTTAATATAAATTGATAATAGCAGCATTAAAATCCTCCGAGTCCTCTGATAAGAGATCCCCAATTCACATTGAGACAATTCAGTCTCTTACATCACTTAATGCAACAATCTTATTTGAGAAAGGGATTGGAGATGGTATTTATACAAATGATTCCCAATTTGAGGGCAATGGCCTTAAGTCAGAAACAAGGGAAACTTGCCTATCTCAAGCTGATTTAATTATTACTCTTCAACCACTCACCGAAGAAGATTTATCAAAGATTAAAAGAGGATCTACAATTCTTGGGATGGTTAATCCGTTTAATAGTCAAGAACATATCAATAAATGCAAGGAAAAAAATATAAATTTAGTGAGTATGGAGTTTATCCCAAGAATCACTAGAGCCCAAAAAATGGATGTTTTAAGCTCTCAGGCAAATCTTGCAGGATATTCGGCAGTTATCGAGTCTGCTAAACATCTTTCTAAAGGCTTGCCAATGATGATGACAGCTGCTGGTACTTTAAAGCCAGCTAGAGTTTTTGTAATTGGAGTTGGTGTAGCAGGACTTCAAGCAATTGCAACAGCCAAAAGATTGGGAGCAAGAGTTGAAGCTTTTGATACTAGGGATGTTGTGGAGGAACAAGTGCAGTCACTTGGAGCAAAATTCGTAAAAATAGATTTAGGCGAAACAGGTCAAAATGATCAAGGTTATGCCAATGAATTAACTCCAGAACAAATCCAAAAACAAAAGGATCTTCAATCTAAGGTATGTGAAAGGTCTGACATTGTCATAACTACTGCACAGCTCTTTGGAAGACCAGCCCCAAAGATTATCGATAATAATACAATTTCAAAAATGCAGCCTGGAAGCGTTATTTTTGATATGGCTGTTGAGTCTGGAGGTAATGTTGAGGGCTCAATTCAAGATGAGGTTGTAATTAAAAATGGAGTAAAAATAATTGGTATTTCTAATTTATCTTCAACAGTTTCTTCTCATGCATCACTTGCTCTATCAAATAACTTTAACCATTGGATAACTGATTTTTATGATACTGATTCAGGTGTAATAAATTTTGATTTTGAAGACGAAATTATTAAAAGCAGCGTGCTTGTTCATAATGGCAAAATACTTAACGAGAGGTTTAGCTAATGGAAACATACATTTTATTAGGATTTGTTCTTATATTATCGATCTATCTTGGTCTTGAGCTTATATCTAAAGTACCAAGCACTCTTCATACCCCATTGATGTCAGGCGCTAACGCTATTTCTGGGATTGCTTTAGTAGGCGCATTATTATTATCAGTTGATAATCAGCTTCAAACAGTCTTAGCTTTTCTTGCAGTAACTTTTGCTTCAATTAATGTATTTGGTGGATATTTAGTCACAAACAGAATGCTTAAAATGTTTAAGAAGAAATAATGGATATCTCAATAGTACAAAATATAGTTTATATAATTTCGTCAATTCTTTTCATATCAGGCATTAAAATGCTTGGCAAAGAAGACACTGCAGTCAAAGGTAACTTTTTATCTGCTCTTGCAATGCTTGTAGCTGTTCTAGTCACTTTTATAAATGTTACAAATCCCTTAATTCTTATTGCTGGAATAGGTCTTGGAGCTGTAGTAGGTTCACTTATTGCTTTGAAAGTAAAGATGACTTCAATACCAGAAATGGTGGCTTTATTTAATGGTTTTGGAGGACTTGCGACATTCTTAATAGCATGGTCTGAATATGCCTCTGGGATAAATATACCAATATTCCAATATGCACTTATTCTTATAACAATCTATATTGGTGGGGTAACATTTTCAGGTAGTTTGGTAGCATATGGAAAACTTGCTGAGAAGATAAATATTGCAAAAACTTCTTTTGTAACAAAGTTATTTACAACAATATTTTACATCTCTTTAATTTTTCTATTTGCATCATTTGTTCCTGCTTTTGTAAACTTGCTTGGCGCTAATTTTTTCTCAGTTTTCTTAGTTCTGATATTGTTGGCTGGTATTGGTTTTGTCTTACCAATTGGTGGGGGAGATATGCCTGTCGTAATCTCATTGCTTAATTCATTTTCAGGTATTGCTGCTGCACTAGCAGGGCTTTTGTTACTGAATAATGTTCTTATAGTTGCTGGTTCTCTTGTTGGGGCAAGCGGCTTGATACTTACAATAATCATGGCTAAAGCTATGAATAGATCTATCAGTAATATTTTGTTTGTAGGTTATGCAAGCTCATCAACAACTAAAGGTTCAGAAGAGCAAGGTGAAGTTAATCCTATTAATGTTGCTGACGCATTTTTAATTCTAGAGAATGCCAGCTCAGTGTTGATCGTTCCAGGTTATGGAATGGCAGTAGCTCAAGCTCAACACGTTGTAAGAGAGCTTGGAGAGTTGCTTGAAGAAAATGGAACAGAGGTTAAGTATGGTATTCATCCTGTTGCAGGAAGAATGCCGGGGCATATGAATGTTCTGCTGGCAGAAGCAAATGTATCTTATGATGTTTTAGCAGAACCTGAAGATGTAAATCCAACTATGGATTCAGTTGATGTGGCAGTTGTCATTGGTGCAAATGATGTAGTCAATCCTTCAGCAACTGAGGAACCTGGAAGCCCAATTTACGGCATGCCAATTATCGAGGTTCATAATGCTAAGACTGTATTCGTTCTCAAAAGATCAATGTCATCTGGCTTTGCAGGTGTTCAAAACCCACTTTTCTTCAAGCAAAACACAAGAATGTTATTTGGTGATGCGAAAGAATCAATTGGCGGAGTTGTTTCAGAATTTAAAGATTGATTTTTTGTTTCTTCATAATGAATTCAACATAACTTGATCTATACTTATATATAAAAAAATTTCTAATGAAAATTGTTATTGTAAGTGGCGGATTTGATCCAATACATTCTGGACATATATCTTATTTAAAATCTGCAAAAAAACTTGGCGATAAATTAATTGTTGCTTTGAACAGCGACGCATGGTTGCAAAAAAAGAAAGATAAGTTTTTTATGCCATTTAATGAAAGAAAAACAATTATCGAGAATCTTTATTTTGTTGATGATGTAATAGGGTTTGAAGATGACGAATTCGGTAGTGCTATCAATGCATTAGAAAATATAAAAAATCTATATCCAAGCTCAGAAATAATATTTGCTAATGGAGGTGATAGAAGTAAAGACAATATTCCAGAAATGACAGTATCTGAAATAGAGTTTGTATTTGGAGTTGGTGGAGATGATAAAAGAAATTCTTCCTCGTGGATTTTAAAAAAATGGAAGTATTTTCAAGAAGAGAGAGTTTGGGGCAGTTATTATAATTTGTTTAAAGATGATGATGTAAAAGTAAAAGAATTAATTGTATCTCCTGGTCAGGGAATGAGCTTTCAGCGTCATAAAATGAGGAGTGAAATTTGGCTCGTAAGCAAAGGCAAGTGTGAAGTAAATTTCAGTAAAAGTGATCCAGATAATAGAGAAAATATAACACTAAATAAATTTGATAAATACTTAGCAAATGTCGGAGAGTGGCATCAAATTACAAATCCTTTTGATCAACCATGCCATTTAATTGAGATTCAATATGGTCAAGAGGTTACTGAAGAAGATATAGAGAGAATTGACTACTATAAGCCTGAATAAATTCGCATAAAATCAATATATTCGTGATAAAATTAACTTAATTAATTAAGTTATTTATTACTATTATTTAGGCCTAAAAATGAGCGATTTTGCTAAAGAAATTATTTCAGTAAATATTGAAGATGAACTCAAGCAGTCATATTTAAGTTATGCGTTGAGTGTAATTCATGGAAGGGCGCTTCCAGATATAAGAGACGGTCTAAAACCAGTCCACAGAAGAATTCTTTTCGCTATGTATGACCTAAAAAATTCATACAACAAGCCCTATAAGAAGTCTGCCAGAGTTGTTGGTGATGTTATAGGTAAATATCATCCTCATGGTGATTCAGCTGTTTATGATGCCATGGTAAGAATGGCTCAAGACTTTTCATTGAGATATACATTGGTTGAAGGTCAAGGTAACTTTGGCTCAATAGATGGAGATCCTCCGGCAGCTATGAGATACACGGAAGTACGCATGGCTAAAATTACTGATCAAATGCTTGGAGATCTTGAAAAAGACACAGTATCTTTTTCTCCTAACTACGATGGAAGCGAACACATACCAGATGTACTGCCTACAAAAATTCCAAACTTATTAATTAATGGCTCATCAGGTATTGCTGTTGGAATGGCCACGAATATACCTCCACATAATCTTACCGAAGTAATCACTGGCTGTATAAATTTGATTGAAAATCCAAAACTTTCAATTGATGAACTGATTAAAGATATACCTGGACCAGACTTTCCTACTGGAGGAACTATTGATGGTAGGGCAGGAATATACGAGGCTTATAAAACTGGAAGAGGAATTATTCATATTCGCTCAAATACATCCATCGAAGAAGATAAGTCAGGCAAGCAATCATTAATTATTAACGAAATTCCTTTTATGGTTAACAAAGCTCGTATGCTTGAAAAGATTGCTGAGTTAGTTAAGGACAAAAAAATAGAAGGAATTACAGAAATTAGAGATGAGTCTGATAAAGATGGCTTAAGGGTTGTAATTGAAGTAAGAAAAGGTGATTCGGTTGAAGTATTAGAAAATAATCTATTTGCTCAAACTCAGCTTGAGCAATCATTTGGAATTAATTTGACTGTTTTGTCTAAAGGTCAGCCTAAAGAAGTAAATTTAAAAGAGATTCTTGAGGCATTTATAGAGCATAGAAAAGATGTAATCGTAAAAAGAACTAAATTTGATCTTAAAAAAGCAAAAGAAAGAGGCCATATTGTTGAAGGTTTGATGGTTTCTATAGCAAACATAGATGAAGTTATCGCCATTATAAAAAAATCTAAAGATCCGAAAGTTGCAGCAGAGGCTTTGTGTAAAAAGCAATGGGATGCAGGACCACTTCATGCAATTCTTAAAAAAGTTGGTGAAGATGCATGCAAGCCTAAAGGTCTTCCAAAAGATGTAGGAATCAAAGGAAAAAAATATAAACTTTCTCCTCTTCAAGCAAAAGCAATTCTAGAATTAAGGCTTGGTAGGCTAACAGGTCTAGAGCAAGATAATTTAAATAATGAGTTTAATGACATCATTACTAAAATACTTGAGTTACAAAAAATACTAGATGATAAAGCTACTTTACAAGCTCTAATTATTGACGAGCTCAACCAAATAAAAGCTACTTTTGGTGATGAAAGAAAAACGCTGATAAATGATACAAGAAGAGGTATCACTAACGAAGACTTGATACCTGAAGAGACTAGAGTTTTGACTGTTTCAAGGAGTGGGTATGCAAAAACGCAACCGCTTGATGAATATAGGGAGCAAAGACGAGGTGGGCAGGGTAAAGCAGCAGCAAGTGTTAAAGAGGAAGACCTAATTCAGAATCTATATGTGTTAAGCAGTCATGTCCAAATATTATGTTTCACTACAAAAGGTAAGGTTTTTTGGTTAAAAGTCTATGAGATTCCAGTAGCATCTAGGATCTCTAAGGGCAGGCCGCTAGTCAATATGTTGAATTTAGATGATGATGAGTCAGTTAGTGAAATACTCCCAGTCGATGAATTTTCAGATGATAAATATATTTTCATGGCAACTAGAAAAGGCACAACAAAGAAGACTAATCTGAGTTTGTTTGCTAAGAAATATAAATCAGGTATTAAAGCAATTAATTTAGATGATGATGATGTGCTAATTGGAACTGCAATAACATCAGGAAAAGATGAGATACTTCTTGCTTCTTCATCAGGTAAATTAATTAGATTCTCCGAATCTCATGTTAGGCCAATGGGTAGAACAGCAAGAGGGGTAAGAGGTATCAAGCTGAAAAAAGGTGAGAAATTAATATCACTTATGCTAGGCGATCCATCTAAAACTATTTTATGCGTCTCCGAAAATGGATTTGGCAAGAAAACAAATCTTGACGACTTTCCTTCTCATAATAGAGGTGGCCAAGGCGTAATTTCAATGAAGACAAGTGAAAGAAATGGAGTTATGGTTTCATCAACTCTAGTTGAAGATGATGATGGAATTATGTTGATTAGTGATAAAGGTACAATGATAAGAACTTCTGTTGAACAAATACCAACACTAAGCAGAAATACACAGGGCGTAAAAATAATTACTCCAAAAGATGGAGAGAAGCTAATTGAATGCGTAACCATCCCCAAAGAAGATGATGAGGATGATCATCAATGAGGAAATGGAATTTTTGTGCCGGACCTGCAGTAATATCTGAAGAGGTATTAACTGAAGTTAGAGATGAGCTCCTTGAATGGGGAGGCTCTGGTATGTCTATTATGGAAATGAGTCATAGGTCTAACATTTACGACAAAGTTGCAGTCGATGCTAAAAATGATCTAATTGATATTTTATCAATCCCTGAAACTCATGATGTGCTTTTTCTCCAGGGAGGAGCAACTCAACAGTTTGCGACTATCCCACTTAATTATGCTAATAAAACTAAAGAAGCAGATTACATTTTGTCTGGGACTTGGTCAAAAAAGGCAATAGCAGAAGCATCAAAACTTATTAAGGTTAATACCATTGCTTCATCTGAAGACAATGGATCATTTAACTATGCACCTCACCCAGATTCATGGGAGTTTTCATCAAATGCATCCTATGTTCATTATTGTCCAAATGAGACAATTCATGGAGTAGCTATTCACCAAGCACCTAAAATATCTCAACCTTTAATTGCTGACATGTCTTCAGTAATTCTAAGCGAACCAATAGATGTCTCTCGTTTCTCAATGATATATGCTGGTGCTCAGAAAAATATTGGACCTGCAGGACTAACAGTTGCAATAATTGAAAAAAGTTTTATGGACTCTGATAACGAAGACTTACCAAATATTTTAAGGTTTTCAAAACATGCTGCTTCTGATTCAATGCTAAATACGCCACCTACATTTGCATGGTATATGGCAGGAAAAGTTTTTCAATGGATTAAAAAATCTGGTGGGCTGAACTATTTCAAGGAACAAAATAATCTTAAAGCATCAACTTTATATGATTATGTTGATTCATCAGATTATTATCACAACCCTGTAAAAGTAGATAACCGTTCTATAATGAATGTACCATTTATCTTAAGAGATTCCTCTCATGATGCTGCATTCTTAGAAGAGTCTACTTCTGCTGGGCTTTTAAATTTAAAAGGTCATAGGTCTGTGGGGGGTATGAGAGCTAGTATATATAACGCAATGCCAATCGAAGGAATTCATGCATTAATTGATTTTATGAAAGACTTCGAGAACAGGAATGGATAAATCATGTCAGGAAAAGATCTCAACTTACTAAGAAATAAAATAGATAAGATAGATAAGGATATATTAAAGCTTATTCAAAAGAGAGCTAATATTGCTATAGAAGTTGGCGATATTAAAAATAAAACCAATCCAGGAAAAACTCTATACAAACCTGAAAGAGAATCTTCAATTCTTCGTAATATTCTTAAATCTAATGAAGGTCCTGTTTCTGATGAAAGAATCAGAGTTATTTATAAAGAATT
>CAYQIT010000017.1:0-16230 GCA_964417685.1 uncultured Gammaproteobacteria bacterium
TGAAGAAACCAAAGCTTTACTTAAAAGTAATAAAGTTGAAATAGATTATTTTAATGACCAAATAATATACAAACCCGGCTTCTTAAAGACAGGTCAGGGCAATCCTTTTTCAGTTTTTACACCCTTTAAAAGAAGATGGGTTGAAAACTTTAATATGGAATCTTTAGACATTGATTATGTCTATAAGAAAAAATTATTGAATTCATTTAAAGAAAATTTTAGTGAATTTAATTTTAATTTTAATGATACCCATGGGGTTGATATGCAGTTATGGCCTGCTGGTGAGGAGGAGGCTTTAAGCAGACTTAAAATATTCCTTGACGATAAAGCTAAGGATTATAGTGCGAATAGGAATGATCCTATCTTGGATGGAACTAGCAGAATATCTCCATACCTTGCTTCTGGAATAATATCTTCAAAAAGATGCATTTTAGAAGCTTTAAAACTTAATAATTTTGAGTTTACTTCTGGCAATAAGGGTTATACCAAATGGATAGATGAAATAGTTTGGAGAGAATTTTATAGAAATATCATGCATTCGTTCCCAAAGGTTAGTAAAGGCAAGCCATTTCAGGATTATACAAATGCTATTCAGTGGAGATATGATGAGGATGAATTCAATGCCTGGAAAAATGGCATGACTGGATTTCCCATTATTGATGCTGCAATGAGGCAGTTAAAAGCTGAGGGTTGGATGCATAATAGATTAAGAATGGTCGTAGCAATGTTTTTTACAAAGAATATGTTGCATGATTGGAGGCTAGGAGAAAAGTTCTTCATGGAGAGGTTAATTGATGCAGACTTTGCTTCAAATAACGGCGGTTGGCAATGGAGTAGTTCTACTGGTACTGATGCAGCCCCATACTTTAGAATATTCAATCCTATAACTCAGTCGACTAATTTTGACAAAGATGGAAAATTTATCAAAAAATTTGTTCCAGAACTAAAAGATTTAGATAAAAAAGTTATTCACGATCCTGACAGTTCTCTTAGAAAACATTTAGGATACCCAGAACCGATGCTAAATCTTAAAGAATCTAGATTGAGAGCTATTGAGGCATTCAAGGAATCTAGAGAATAGCTTTATCAAAAGCATCAATATATCTATAATTTATATACAAACAGGAAATAACTATGAAAGATAAATTAGATTTTTACATTAATGGACAATGGACTAAGCCTTCAACTGCAGAAACTATTGAAGTTTTTAATCCTTCTACAGAAGAGGTTATTGGCTTGATATCAGCGGGTACAAAAGAAGATGTAAATCTTGCGGTTCGTCATGCAAAAGAGGCTTTTAAAACATTTAGCAAAACTTCGCCAGCGGAGCGAGCAGATTACCTCAAAGCAATTATAGAAATTTATGAAAAAAGAATGGATGAGGTTGCAACTACTGTAACAGAGGAGATGGGTGCACCTTTGTGGTTATCTCAAGTGGCACAAGCTACAACCGGCTTAAGTCATTTCATAGGAACTTTAAAGACTCTAGAGAACTATCAATTTGAAAGAAATTCAGAAAATTATATTGAAAGAAAAGAGGCAATTGGTGTTGTTGGAATGATTACTCCATGGAACTGGCCTATGAATCAGATGTGTACAAAGGTAGCATCTGCTATTGCAGCTGGCTGTACTATGGTTTTAAAGCCTAGTGAAATATCTCCTTATTGTGCAATTTTATTGGCTGAAATTATTGATGAGGCAGGGCTTCCAAAAGGCGTATTCAATTTAGTAAATGGATATGGACCTATAGCAGGAGCTGCATTATCAGAAAATCCAGATGTAGATATGATTTCGATCACAGGTTCTACCAGAGCTGGAATTGCTGTAGCACAAGCATCTGCACCTTCTGTGAAAAGAGTTGCTCAAGAGCTTGGTGGTAAGTCAGCAAATATAGTTCTCGATGATGCAAATATTGAAAAGGCTATTGCTTCAGGAATATCTCAATGCTTTTTAAATACAGGTCAAACATGCACAGCTCCAACAAGAATGCTGGTTTCAGCTAAAAATTATGATAAGGCATTAGAAATTGCTAAAGCAGTTGTTGAAAAAACAACAGTAGGTGACCCAATGGATGAAAATTCAAAGATGGGACCTATATCAAATAAAGCTCAATATGAGAAAGTCATAAGAATGATTGAGATTGGTATTGAAGAGGGTGCAACTTTAGTTGCTGGTGGCACAGAGCTTCCGGATGGCTTAGAAAAGGGTTATTACGTTAAACCTACTGTTTTTGCTGATGTAACTAATGATATGACAATAGCAAGAGAAGAGGTATTTGGTCCTGTTTTGTGTATTTTAAAATATGAAACGGAAGAAGAAGCCATTGAAATAGCTAATGATACTGATTATGGCTTAGCTGGTTATGTGCAAGGTGAGATTAATCATGCTCAAGAAGTAGCTAGGCATATTAGAGCAGGTCAAATTACTATTAATGGTGGAAATAGAGAGAACAATGCTCCATTTGGAGGCTATAAAGCTTCAGGAAATGGAAGAGAGCATGGAACTCATGGGCTCGAAGACTACTTAGAAACTAAGGCTATGATTAGCCCTTTAGGTTAATCTAATAAATCAGGCTCTTTTTTTACAATCATGTCGAATGCTGGCTGAAAACTAGCCCATGCTGCTATATCGTTGGCAATAAACTCTCTGGTTTTAACAGCAGTATCATGTGGAATAATGATAGGCTCGCCAGCAGCTTCTGCAGCTAATTGAGCTTGGCAGCACCTTTCCATTGAAGTATAAAACCACAAAGCAATATCTACCGAGGGGCCTGTGGTGAGAATGCCATGATTTTGAAGGATAATCACCTTTTTATCACCAAGAGCCTTGGCGATTGCATCTCCTTCTTCCACCTCTTCAACAACACCAGAAAAATCACTATAAATTGCTTGTTGCTCATAAAATGCACACGCATCTTGTGAGATAGGGTCTAACAGTTTTCCAAGTGTTGAGAATGTTCTGCCTTGAATAGAGTGAGAATGCGCAGCTGCATTCACATCTGGCCTTGCTTTATGAAGTCTTGAATGAATAGCAAATGCAGCAACATTTACATCTCTATCACCCTGAACAACATTTCCATCGTGATTAACAAGAATTAGGTCTGATACAGATATTTGAGAAAAATGAACACCTAGTGGATTAACCCAAAAGTGATCAGGGAATTCAGGGTCTCTGTAAGTAATATGACCAGCAACACCCTCATTAAAACCACAGTGAGCAAAGAACCTAAAACCAGCCGCTAATTTTTCAAGCTGATCTCTTCTTATTTCAGCAACATTAGCAAACTCCTTCATTTCAAGGCCTTTTTTCTTTAAAGGCAATCTACCATCAGTTAAGTTAATTCTAATAGGCGTAACATTTGACATTCTTTTCTCCACCAAATAAGTTTGAATGATAAAATAGCTTATCAAATATTGGTTTAAATATGAAATATAGAATTGAAAAAGACAGTCTAGGAAATGTAAAAGTCCCTGAAGATGCTTTATGGGGCGCGCAAACGCAAAGAGCACTGGAGAACTTTAAAATCAGTGGAATAAAATTTGCTTTTCCTTTTGGTAGATCATTTATTGAGGCACTTGGTATTATCAAATTTTCTGCAGCTGCAGCAAACCAAAAACTAAAACTATTAAGTGCAAAAAAAGCAAATGCTATTAAATCTGCATCAAAAACTGTAATTAAAGGCGAACATGATGATTCATTTCCTTTAGATGTATTTCAAACCGGCTCTGGAACAAGCACTAACATGAACGCGAACGAGGTTATTGCAAATATTGCTTCCAAAAAATCTAAAATAGATATTGGAGCTAATGATGATGTAAATATGAGCCAAAGTTCAAATGATGTTATACCTACTGCTATTTGTATAAGTTCATTGCTAGATATGGAAAGATTGCTGCTTCCTAATTTAGATATTCTTATTGATGCAATTGATTCAAAAATGAAAGAAGTTAGGGGTAATGTTAAAACTGGAAGAACTCATCTAATGGATGCTATGCCAATTGATTTTTCTCAAGAACTCTCAGGATGGAAAGCTCAACTAACAAGCGTCAAAAAATCTTTAAAAGCAGCTAGTAATAGGATGCTTGAACTTCCACAAGGCGGAACTGCTATTGGAACAGGGATAAATACGCATAAAGATTTTTCAAAACATTTTTGCAATGAAGTAAATTCTTTATCTGGCTTAAAAACCAAACAAGCCAAAAATTTTTTCCAAGGCTTAAGTTCTGTAGATAACGCTGTTGAATTGTCCTCTGCAGTCAAGAATCTCAGTGTAGTTCTAATGAAAATTTCTAATGATTTAAGATGGATGAATAGCGGGCCTTTAACAGGTTTGTCCGAGATAGAGCTTGAAGCACTGCAGCCAGGAAGCAGCATTATGCCTGGTAAAGTTAATCCTGTGATTCCAGAAGCAGTTGCTATGGCATGTGCTGATGTTATTGGTAATGATGCAACTATTACTGTAGCAGGGCAAAGTGGAAATTTTCAGCTCAATGTAATGCTTCCTGTGGTTGCATATAACTTACTAAAGAGCATAACTCTTATGGCAAACTCAATGCCTTTGCTTGCAAATAAAGCAATAAAGACATTTAAAGTCAATCAAGCCAATATTACAGAGTCATTATCAAAAAATCCTATTTTAGTTACCGCCCTTAATAGAAAAATAGGTTATGTCAAAGCTGCAGCTATTGCTAAAAAAGCTTACAAAGAACAAAGATCTATTATTGATGTTGCGCACGAAGAAACTGGAATAAGTTTAAATGAGCTGAATAAGTTATTAGACCCATCAAAATTAACTAAAGGCGGTGTAAATTAAATGGCTGACCTATGTGATCTTACTTGCGAAGCATGTAGGGCTGATGCTCCTAAGGTCAGTGCTGAAGAGCAAGAAACATTGTTAAAGGATATAGATGGATGGGCTATTAATACCGATCCGTGCGATATGTTGGTAAAAAAATATAACTTTGAAAGTTATGATGAAGCTGTTTCATTTACAAATGCTATTGCAGAAATGGCGGAAGCTGAAGGACATCACCCTAAAATTATTTTAGAGTGGGGCCAAGTATTTGTGAGTTGGTGGTCGCATAAAATCAATGGGCTGCATAAAAATGATTTCATATGTGCAGCTAAAACCGATCAACTTTTTCAATCATAAGGAACAAAAAAATGGAACAAAACGAAAAACCATATCAATCTCTTGCTTGGATAGCCACTGGAATTCTTATTCTAGCTGCTTCTCTTGCTAGTTTTGTACCAGAACTTGAATTGCATCACTGGGCATTTATTTCAGCTAATACAATATGGGTGATAGTGGGTGTTTTGTGGAAAGAACAATCCTTAGTTGTTCTCAATGCCGGTCTAACCTTGATATATATTCTTGGCCTTATTTTTTAAAAATACTAGACTAAACAATCACAAGTAATTTTTTTTTCCACATAGTCTTGGTATAATCCAACATGGACAAAGTAAAATTAAAAGCTCTCACGTTCGATGATGTACTTTTGCTACCGCGTTATAGTGACTTTATTCCAAGCGAAGCATCAACCGAAACAAAACTCACAAAAAATATTTCTTTAAAGATACCTCTTATTTCTGCAGCTATGGATACGGTTACAGAATCTAGGATGGCTATTGCTTTAGCTGAAGCTGGTGGCATAGGCATAATACATAAAAATAATGAGATCGAAGAGCAAGCTAGCCAGGTTAGGGCTGTAAAAAAATATGAGAGTGGTGTTGTCAGAGACCCAATTACTATTGAATCTAGTCAATCCATAAGTGAATTGCAGCAGCTAACAACAGAGCTAAATATTTCTGGAATGCCTGTTGTTGATGGTGGTGAGCTAAAAGGTATTGTTACCAGTAGAGACTTTAGGTACGCGGATAATATGACAGATACCGTTTCGTCCATTATGACACCTCGCGAAAAGCTTGTGACAGTTGCAGAAGGTACATCTCAAGATTCAGTTAAAAAATTGATGTATGAGAATAGGATCGAAAAGATCTTGGTCCTTGATGGTGATGATTCATTAAGCGGTCTTGTAACCATGAAAGACATTGAAAAATCAGCTGAACACCCTGATGCAACAAAAGATTCATCAGGAAGATTGATGGTTGGAGCAGCGCTTGGCACTGGTTCAGATACCCTGGAGAGAGCAAAAGCCCTGCATGAAGTTGGTGTTGATTTATTTGTAATTGATAGCGCCCACGGTCATTCTGAGAATGTTCTACAAACTATAAAAGAAGTAAAAAACAATTTTCCAGATATTGAAGTTATTGGCGGCAATGTAGCAACTCCCGAAGGCGCTTTGGCGTTAGTAGATGCAGGAGCCGATGCCATCAAGGTTGGCATGGGCCCAGGTTCAATTTGTACCACTAGAATAATTGCTGGAATTGGAGTGCCACAAATCACAGCTATATTAACTATTAGAGATGCGCTTGAAGGAAAGGGTGTAAAAATTATTGCTGATGGCGGCATTAGATTCTCTGGTGATATTGCAAAAGCTATAGCTGCTGGAGCAGATTCTGTGATGATGGGTGGTGTTTTTGCTGGAACTGAAGAAGCTCCAGGTGAGGTTGAGTTATTTCAAGGCAGAAGTTTCAAAACTTATAGAGGTATGGGTTCAATTGGAGCTATGACAGATAGAAAAGACGCTTCAAATAGGTATCTTCAAGATGATATTGATCCAGAAAAGCTTGTACCAGAAGGTATTGAAGGGCGCGTACCTTACAAAGGCTTAGTCATAAATGTTATTAATCAATTAATAGGCGGAGTTAGACAAAGTATGGGTTATGTTGGCTGTAAAACTATTGATGCAATGAAAAAGGATAGTCAATTTATTGAAATTACAAATGCCGGTATGGCAGAAAGTCATGTTCACGATGTAATGATTACCAAAGAAGCGCCAAATTATCAAAGAGGTTAAAAGCTTACATGTCTGATCTTTCTATTAGTAAGAAAAGTATTGATACCATATTAGTTCTTGATTTTGGTTCTCAATATACCCAGTTGATTGCTAGAAGAATAAGAGAGTCTAATGTTTATTCAGAAATTCTTCCTTGGGATATTGATGAGAATAAGATTAAAGATATCAACCCAGTTGGCATTATCCTTTCAGGCGGACCCGAGTCAGTGACCCAAAGCTATACACCAAGAATTCCTCAAATAGTTTTTGATTTAGATATACCTTTACTTGGCATATGTTATGGCATGCAAACATTAGCAGAGCAAATGGGAGGCCAAGTCATTTCATCAAGTCATAAAGAGTTTGGCCATGCTGAATTAAATATTGAAAGTGAATCAAAATTATTTGATGGCATAAGTAATAAGTTAAATGTTTGGATGAGTCATGGCGATCAAGTTCAAGACCTGCCTGATAATTTTAAACTAATTGCATCAACAACTAATGCGCCTATTGCTGCTATGCAGCACGAAAATAAAGAAATATTTGCTTTGCAATTCCACCCAGAAGTTACCCATACCAATGATGGTCATGTGATCTTAAATAATTTCATATTTAATGTTTGCAGTGCTAAACAAGATTGGAAGATGGATGATTTGATCAACCAAAGAATTCAAGAGATCAAAGATAAAGTAAAAGATCAAAAAGTTTTATTAGGTTTGTCTGGAGGAGTTGATTCTTCAGTTACTGCTGCATTATTGCATCAAGCAATTGGAAAAAATCTAACTTGCGTATTTGTTGATAACGGCCTTTTAAGAAAAGGAGAAGCTGAAGAGGTAATGACAACCTTTAAAGAAAATATGAGTCTAAATGTTATTAAATCTGACAGTGAAGAAGTTTTTTTAAGGCATCTAAAGGGAGTATCAGATCCAGAGCAGAAGAGGAAAATAATTGGTAGAACTTTTATTGATGTATTCGATGCCGAGGCAACAAAACTAAAAGATATTAATTTTTTAGCTCAAGGCACTATTTATCCAGACGTCATTGAGTCCTCTGGCTCAGAATCTAAAGAGGCTAGGGTAATAAAATCTCATCATAACGTCGGCGGATTACCTGATGAAATGAAGATGGATCTTGTCGAGCCTCTTCGCGACTTATTCAAGGATGAGGTCAGAAAAATGGGGGTTGAGCTTGGTTTATCTGCTGAGATGCTTAATAGACATCCTTTCCCAGGACCTGGTCTTGGAGTAAGAATAATTGGTGAAATTTCAAAAGCAAAAACAACTGTACTAAAAGAGGCAGATCATATTTTTATCCAAGAGCTTATAAAAGCAGATCTATACGATGAAGTAAGTCAAGCCTTTGCTGTTTATCTTCCAATTAAATCAGTTGGAGTAGTTGGAGATGAGAGAAGATATGCTGAAGTAATTGGTCTTAGAGCAGTTGAAACAGTAGATTTCATGACCGCAAGATGGGCTCACTTACCTTATGAGTTTTTAGAACATGTGTCCAATCGAATAGTTAATGAAATAGAGGAAGTAAGTAGAGTAGTCTATGACATTTCTAGTAAACCGCCTGCAACTATTGAGTGGGAATAAAAAAATCTATAAGGACTAATTATTAACCTTGCGTTTTCTTAAAATTCTTTCCATGGTCGAGGTGCTTATAACACTTCCATCTTTTTTCAAAGATTCTGCTAGCTTTCCTTCACCTTTTGGAGCATAGATATTAAAGAGAACCAACGCACCATTTTCTCCCCCTTGCTCCATATGCACATCGCCTGGTTCTTTATGTACAAAATCTCCTGCAACTCTAACTCTTTTACCTAACTCTTTACCTGTTTCGATATCTATATCTGTGACCGTAAGCTCACCTTCCAAAACCAAAGAGCTTATTTCTGCAGTGTGTCTATGGAAATGACAATAACAATTTGGCTCCCATCTAACTAAAATCTCCAAGCGTCCATCTTCTCTGGCATCCAAAATAGCTTCAGAATAGTCAATGGGGTAATCAAATTTGTCACCCTCAGTGTAGCGCTTCCATTTGAGATTTTTATTATTAAGTAAGTTCATTAAAATAATACCCCTTATGATAAATATTAGTATATATTGAGAATCAGCTAAATTAATAGAATTGATAATATTTTAAAATGAGTTTATTTGGACGACATGTATTATTTGGTGTACTTTCATTGTTGTTAGTAACATCTTGTGCTGTTAACACAGCAAGTTCTGCTCCAGAAAAGAATAAATTTGTTCATATTGAAGGCACTCCAGCATATGTATTAATTGAACCTGATAAGTCAGTAGACTTAATTAATGATCATATCTATGTTTGTTTAGCGGAAGTTGAAGGAAAGGCTAGAAATATAAAAACCCCAATGAAAGTTGTTGGAGGTATTTATGGGGTTGCAGGAGTGGTAGCCTTAATTGATCTAGCTACAACCGGAGGCGTTATTTCCTCACTATTAATACCAGGCATGGCTGTTATTACTGCTGCTGGATGGGTAACCTATGCTTCTGCAGATGCAGTCTCTGAGTTAAGTGAGTATAAGAACCTTGAAACTTGTCTTGAGGACAGAGGCTATTCAGTCGTTTTTTTCTTTGAAGAAGAAAACTAAATGAAAAATTTCATAAAAAAGATCTCAATGATCAAAGAGCGTGAGATCAAAGCTGTGGTTTTTTCTTTTTTGTTTGTTGTTGTGCTTATGTCGGCATATTATATTTTGCGTCCGGTTCGCGATGCGATGGCTAGCGATTGGACTGATGCAGAAGTAAGTTTATTATGGACCCTTAATTTTTTTATTAGTACAACGATCGTGGCGTTTTATGGAATTATGGTTTCAAAGTTTCATTTTCGATTGTTAGTGCCAGCAATGTATGGAGTCTTTGCTGGCTCATTCATAATTTTTTATTTTTTAGGCTCTGTATTTGAAGATAGGACTCTTATTGATAAATCATTTTATGTTTGGGTGAGTGTGTTTAGTCTTTTCCATATTTCAGTTTTTTGGAGCTTTATGTCAGAGCTATTTAATAAGGAACAATCAGGAAGACTTTTTGGTGTTATAGCTGTAGGTGCTAGTGTAGGTGGCTTAATTGGACCATCTGTAACTGCTTTTTTCTCATTATCTCTGGGTACAGATAATTTAATGTTAATTGCTAGCATGATGCTCTTAATACCAATTCCAATAATTTTTTATCTTCAATCGTTAAAAATATCTGAATTAAACAGAGAGGAATTTCGTAAAACCGCATCTAATCGTTCTATAGGCGGTAATCCGCTGGCAGGCTTTAAATTATTTTTCTCAAATCCATATTTACTGTCTATTGGTGTGTTTATTTTTTTATATACTGGCATTAGCTCTTTTGTATACTTTGAATTAAAAAATCTCTTAAGTGATCTTAGTCGCCCTGAGCGCTCTGTAATATGGGCCCAAATGGATCTCGCGGTTAATATTCTTGCAATTTTGACTGGATTATTTGCAACCGGTCGGATTGTCAGTAGATTTGGTATGCCATTAACTATTGCTTTGGTTCCTGTGATGATTTGCATTGGTTTGCTGGTATTGGCTATATCGCCCTTATTGGGTGTTGTGGTTATACTGCAAATTATTCGCCGTGCTGGTAACTATGCGATTACTCGACCTGCTCGTGAAATGCTATTCACCCAAGTTGACCAAGAAAGCCGTTTTAAAGCAAAGCCCGTGATAGATATTGTTGCTTATCGTGGAAGTGACATGGTAATGGCTTGGATTTTTACTGGGCTCACACAAGGTTTGGGTTTGGGCTTGGGCGCTGTTGCTGCTGTGGGTGCTGGTATGGCTGCATTTTGGTCATTTATAGGCATTTATCTTGGAAAGTGGTTTGAGCGGGATAGTATTAAGGCTAAGAATTCACCGGTATAAGAAAATGGTTGATCCGTCTTGGTTGCATATAATATTAATTTAAGGCATCGTAACGATAATTAAATACAACCTTTGCTATTTAAAAAATAACAATAATTTAGGGGATCACCATGAGAAATTTTTCTATATATAAAAACTTTATTTTTATATTTACTCTTAGCAGCTTTGTTTTAGCTGATCAGAGCACTAGCCATGATCATGCCTCTACAACAAAGTATGTTAGCTACAGTCAGATCGGTAATCCTGCAGATGTTCTTGAATTAAAGACAGAAATGTCTCAAAAACTTAAGGGCGGTGAAGTAAGGGTCAAAGTATTGGCTACGCCAATTAATCCTTCTGACCTTTTACAAATAGCTGGTTTATATGGTGTTAAGGCTGAACTACCTGCAAGACCTGGTAGTGAAGGTGTGGGCAGAGTTACTGAGATATCTGCTGGTGTTAAAACTTTAAAAGAAGGCCAGTTAGTTCTTCTTGCTAGTGGGAATACTTGGGCAGAAGAATTAGTTGGTCCGGCAGCGGGTTTTTTACCTTTGCCTGATTTAGGGCCTATTGGTGCCGATGTGATTGAGCAGCTTGCAATGTCAGCTGTTAATCCTCTTACAGCATTACTCATGCTTACTTCTTTTGAAGACATAAAAGAGGGCCAATGGATTGCACAAAGTGCTGCAAATTCAGCAGTTGGCGGTTATGTAATTCAGCTAGCAAAACAGCGAGGCATAAAAACAGTCAATATTGTTCGTCGTGAAGGTTTAGCTGATGATCTAATGTCCAAAGGAGCAGATGTTGTTTTAATTGATGGGCCTGATCTTGCTGAACAAATTGCAGAGGCAACAGGCAATGCATCAATTATGTTAGCCCTTGATCCAGTTGGCGGTGACACATATGGTCGTTTAGCAGATAGTTTGGGATATGGCGGCACACTTGTAACTTACGGAGTTCTTTCTGGTAAGCCAGCAACTTTAAATACAGGAAAGGTTATTTTTAACGATACTCGTCTTCGAGGTTTTTGGCTTTATAAATGGTATCAAACTGCAACTATGCAAGAAAAACAAGAAGCTTTTGGGCAGGTAATACCTCTTATTGTTAACGGTACTTTAAAAGCTAATATTGATTCTCGTTATACTGTTGATCAGATTGAACAAGCTGTTACTCGTGCCTGGGAGGGCGGAAGAAATGGTAAGGTGCTTATAGTTCCAAGTCCACTTGAGTAGTTAATGTCTGTGACAGTTTGGAATGATTTATCTTGGGTTGAAAGCATCAGATCGCCTTTTTTAAACATTTTTTTTGACACAATTTCATTAGCTGGCTACCCAACATTTCTTATCCTATTTATATCATTTGGATATTTTTATTGGTCACCAGCTAGATTCTCTCGAATTGCGATGATGCTTTTTATATCAGCTCTTATAAACACATTTTTAAAAGATTTTTTTCAAGACCCAAGACCTGCAATAGAGCTTATGTTAGATCCTAAGGTCGGAACTTCTTATGGATGGCCAAGTGGGCATTCTCAGATAGCAGTTACTCTTTGGGGTTTATTAGCATATGAGCTTAAAAATAAATGGATAACTGTTGGTGCAATCTCAACAATACTTTTAATTGCTTTTAGTAGGATGTACTTAGGCGTGCATGATTTTGGCGATGTCTTTGCTGGCTTGCTTATCGGAGGTATTATTCTGTCTGTTTGGCACTATGCAGTTATTAATAATTGGTATGAGAAATTAACTAAAAGGCATTGGCTTATTCTTATAATTCTTTTTCAGTTAATACTTTATATTTTCTATCCATCTCATGAAGGTCATGAGCTTAGCATATGGTTTTTAGGAGTTATGACTGGATGGTTTGTAGGCCTATCTAATATAAGTTTAATAAGTAATTCCTTTAAGAGATTTTTCTTATCTATATCAGCTACAGCAATAATCTTCATCTCACTAATATATATCACCCAACTTGAAGCGGGCATTCAATACAAAGGAGTGCTTGGAATTATTTATAGCTATTTACTTGGCATGATGTTTGCTATTTTAGTAACTTGGTTGATTCCAAGACTACTAAGATCAATGAGATTAGCATCATAAAAAATGCCATAATTTAAAAAACTAAGGAAAAGTAAATATGAAACAGATTCAATTAAAAAAACCAGGGGGTTTGGATAATATTTTATTATGCGATGCTGATATCCCTAAACCTAATTCAAATGAAATCGTTATTAAGATTGCCGCAAGCAGCTTAAACTATCACGACCTTTTAGTTGCATTGGGATTCATTCCTACAGAGGATGGAAGGGTTCCGCTATCAGATGCAGCAGGAGAAATAGTTGAGATTGGTTCTGATGTTAAAGACTGGAAGGTTGGCGATCATGTTATGAGTGTATGCTTTCCAAATTGGCAAAATGGAGCTCCAAAATATGAGCTTTTGAGCTTTATTGGTGATCATGAAGATGGTTATGCAGCTGAATATATTGCAATCCAAGAAACAGCAGTAACAAGAATGCCTAGTTATATGAATTTTGCTCAAGCAGCAACACTTCCTTGTGCCGGCTTAACAGCTTGGAGAGCATTAGTTGATGACGGAAATTTAAAAGCTGGTGAAACAGTTCTTGTTCAAGGAACTGGTGGAGTATCAATTTTTGCACTTCAATTAGCAAAATCAATGGGAGCAAAAGTGATAGCTACATCATCTTCAGAGGAAAAATTAAATAGATTAAAAGAGTTAGGTGCTGATGAGGTGATTAATTACAAAGAGACTCCTGAGTGGGGTAAAGAGGTGTTAGCTAAAACAAACAATGAAGGCGTTGATCATGTTATTGAAGTTGGAGGAGGGGGAACCTTTGGAGAGTCAGTAAGGGCTACAAAGCTCGGAGGACATATTGCTTTAATAGGCGTTCTTAGTGGCCCAAATGCTAGTGAGATTGTTCTTCCTAGGATTTTCCTTAAGCAAATTAGGATGAGTGGCATATCTATGGCTAATAAAGAATCTCAATTAGCTATGATTGATTATTTAGAAAACAATCAGATAGAACCAATAATAAGCGATTCTTTCCCTTTATCTAAATTGGCAGATGCATTTCAACATCAGATAGATAATAAGCATTTTGGAAAAATCTCGATTACGATGCAGTAAAGAATTTAAGAGATTAAATATTTTATGAAAAAAGCAACTGACGTTTTTGGGCAATGGGCAGAAATCGGAAAAGATCTCGGCATGGAAGAGGGTCACTCTAAACCTGTTGATGAAATGCTTAAATATGCGATAAAAAAAATTGATAAAAATTTTAGCTTTTTAGATGTTGGTTGTGGAAATGGTTGGGTTGTAAGAAAAGTCTCAAGCTCTGCGTTATGCTCAAAAGCTGTTGGTATCGATGGTGCAAGTCAAATGATAGAGAATGCAAAATCAAGAGGATCTGAAGAATACATTAACACTGATATTGACCTTTATGAGCCAAAGGATAAATTTGATCTTATACACTCAATGGAGGTTTTATATTACTTACAAGATCCTGCAAGCACTTTAGAAAAAATTTATCAGTCATGGCTTAAGCCCAACGGCAGACTCATTGTCGGTATAGATTTATATCATGAAAATGTTGATTCTCATGATTGGGAAGAAAAAGTTGGAACCCCTATGCTAATGCTTAGAGAGTCAGAATGGATTGATTTATTTAAAAAAGCTGGCTTTCAAGAAATTGAATCATGGAGAGCCAATCAATCAGATGAATGGGCTGGCACTTTGGTATTAACGGGAAAAAAATTAGGGTATTAGATGTCAAATTTTAAAAGTAAAACTGCTGTAGTCACTGGAGGAGCGGAAGGCATTGGTTTTTCAATTGCAAAAGCACTAGGAGAGCAAGGAATGAACATTGTTCTAACTGATATTGATGAAAATAATTTAAATAGTGCTGCAAATAAATTAAAAACACTTGGCATTCCAACTCATTCAGTTCTTTTAGATGTATCAGATGAAGAGCAATGGCAGCAAGTAGCAAAAAAATCAATTGAGCAGTTTGGAAAAGTTCATATGGTTGTAAATAATGCTGGTGTTGGTGGTGACTCTGGTCCAGTAGATACTCAAGATGCAAAAGGCTGGCAATGGGCAATTGATGTGAATTTGATGGGAGTTGTTTTCGGAGCAAAGACAATTGTTCCTCTTATTAAAGAGCATGGAGAGGGTGGATGGATTTTAAATGTAGCGTCAATGGCTGGAATGGGCGGAGTGCCATATAGTGCTGCATATAATGCAACTAAGGCTGCTGTAATTGCTATATCTGAAGGCTGGTCAGAAGAGCTTAAGGATAAAAATATTAATGTATCAGTGTTATGTCCTGCTTTTGTGAAAACAAGAATTTATGACTCTGAAAGAAATAGACCTGAAAAATATAAATTAAGCCATGATGACGGTGAGGCTGAAAATAGCTTCTCAAAAAAATCAAAGGCCATGGTTGAGAGTGGAATAGATGTTTCTATTGTAGCTAGTAGAGTCATAGAAGCACTTTTAAATAATGAACTATATATCTTTACTCACCCGAATTATCGTCAGTTAGTTCAAAAAAGGTTTAAGGATATTGATGACGCGTTTATTAATTCAGAAAAAAGTCCTCATCTCAAAGATATTCTTAATAAAAAACTTGATATGCTTTAAAAATGAGTGCGTCTGCTATTAAAAAAACTGCTCTTATTACTGGAGGCTCATCGGGTATAGGCCTTGCCTATGCTAAATACCTCCTTAATGAAGGGTGGGCTGTTCAAATTGTATCCAAAAATGAAGATAGATCATTAGAAGCTGTAAGCAAGCTAAATAACCCTAATGTAAAAAACTATATTTATGATTTAACTAAAAGAGATTCAATTGAAAAGTTATTTGAGCAAGCAGACAAACCTAATTTAATTGTTGCTTGTGCAGGCGAGGCTATAAATGGCAAAGCTGATAACTATTCGGATAGAGAAAAAGACAATGCATATTACTTAATGTGTGGTGGGGTAATTGATTTAATTCAAAAATATATTCCTCACCTAAGCGCTCAAACAAATAGTAGAGTTGTAATTATTTCAAGCATAGGGGCTATTTCACCTATGCCAAAATCATCAATCTATGCAAGCGCTAAGGCAGCTATATATGCTTACGGAAGATCACTAAACAAAGAGCTAAAAAATGTAAATGTTACAGTATCTTTGCCAGGATATGTAAAAACAGATATTCATCTAAAGTCAGGCCTTGATCATTTAAATAAAAAAATACCTTCATGGATGTGGGTGACTGCTGAGAAAGTTGTTTATGAAACTGAAAAGGCCTCTATAAATGGTAAAAGTTCAGTTATACCAGGAATAGTCTATAAATTAGCCAGCCCAATTCTTGGCTCTAACCTCGCGAATAGAGCATGGAGATCTCTAAGTAAAAGAAATTAGCTAATAATAGGCGAAGAGTGGTGCGCTT
>CAYQIT010000018.1:0-12894 GCA_964417685.1 uncultured Gammaproteobacteria bacterium
AAGCCTAAAGCTCAAAAAATGACAGGAGGAAGTTTTTTTAGGGATGGTGAATATATACCATTATTTAAAGTAACTCCTATATATCCAAGAAGAGCTCAGGAAAGAGGTACTCAAGGTTATGCTTTGGTTAAATTTACTATTACTGAAAGTGGCACTGTAGAAAATGTAGAGCCTGTAGAGGGTTTTTGTGGAGATCCTACAAACCCTGATACAGAGTTCAGAACATGTTCAATGTTTAATAGCGCCTCTTCAAGGGCTGCATTAAAATTAAAGTATAAGCCTAAAATAGTTGATGGAAAGGCTGTTGCTGTTGATGATGTGCTTCATAGATTTACATTTATATTGGCGGAGGATGATTAGAATGAAACTAAATAAGAAATTATTCAAAGCAATTTTTATATCCTTTTCACTTTTATTTATCCCAATTGAATCGAATGCACAAAGCTCAGCAAAATCTGATCAAAAAATTAAGTATAAAAAAGCAAGAGCACTTCAATCTTCTACCGCAAAGCGTATGGCAAAAGTTTATGAAGCTTTAGAAAGAATTGATGAAGAAACTGGCAAAGAAGATCCTGACTACGAAACTGCCAAAGAATTATTGGGAGACCTTAGAGATGACGCCGAGAACTTAAGAAGCTATGACAGGTCTGTTGTATGGAATTCATGGGGCTACATGTACATAGTTGATGAAGAGGTAGATCTTGCAATTGACGCATATACAAAATTAATTAACGAGCCTGAGGTAACCCTGGGGTTAAGAAATGCAGGTCTATTAACTTTAGCTCAGCTATTCATGGCTAATGAAGAATTCCAGAAATCAGTAGATTTTTTACTAGAGTGGATGACGCAAGTTGAAAAAGTTACAGCTCAATCATGGTCAATACTAGCTACAGCCTATTATCAGCTTGGTGATTTTGATAAGGCTCTGCTTAATATGGAGAAAGCCATAACACTTGCTGAGGAAGAGGGCTATAAACCAAAAGAAAACTGGTACATAGTAATTGTTGCATCTGTAGAAGAACTTAAAAACAAGATCGGGCCTAAAAAAGCCATGCTGAAGCAAGTTGATATCTATGAAATACTTGTAAATCTATATCCAAAAAAATCATATTTTGTAAGGCTTGGGCAGACTTATGGACAGCTTGATAGAGAAAAGGATTTCATGGTGACACTAAATTCGGCATATTTAAAAGACTTGCTTGATAAAGAAACTGAATACGTGACTTTAGCTCAACTGTTATTGCTTAATCAAAATCCATACCAGGCTGCCAAGGTCCTCGAAGCTGGAAGGATAAAAAAAGTTATTCGAGTTGACGATGAAACAAAAGAAGAAAGCTTGGTTAGTGTTGTAAAGGACTCCGAAAAAAATCTTAGATTGCTTGCTGATTCCTGGAGAATGTCACAGGAAATTGATAAAGCTATTCCTATTTTAGAAAAAGCAGCAAAGATGTCTAAAGAGGGTAAAAACTATGTGCTTTTAGGCAATTTATATCTGGCTGAAGATAAGCTAGAACTTGCAATTGATTCAATTAAAAAAGGTCTCAAGAAAGGAAAAATTTCAAAAGTATCTCAAGTTCATCTCACATTAGGACAGGCATATTTTGAGTTGCAGCAGTTTGACGACGCCAAAAAGCAGTTTGGAATCGCAGCTAGAGATAAAGATAAAAAAGTTATTGCAACTGCAAATAACTGGATAAGATACACCGAGAATGAAGAAGTAAGGGTTAAGAATCTCGCACTTAGAAGAGAATTTATTAAGAATTCTTGATATAAGTCTTTACGCTGAAGTCATATTCATTTTCTTTATCTTTCTTATAGTCAATTGTGCTTTCAAGACTCCAATTAGTTAAATCAATTTCAGGATAGAAAACATCGCCATCTATCTCGCAATCTACAACTGTTAAAACAAGTTTGTTGAAATAGTCTACAGACTCTCTAAAAAGATATCCGCCACCGATGATTACAACCTCTTCTCCATCTGGCACGTTATCAACAGCGTCCTGCATATTTGTAAATACCGATGCACCATCTATTGATTTAATAGTATTTGAGATTACAAAATTAGTTCTATTTGGCAAGGGCCTCCCAATGGATTCAAAAGTCTTTCTTCCCATTAAAATTGTTTTGTTTGTTGTGTATTCTTTGAAGTGCAGCAGGTCGCGTTTTAGCTTCCAAGGCAGGTCATTATCTTTGCCTATTACATTATTTTTTGAAACTGCTACTAGGTGAGATACTATCATTTATATAGCCATTTTTGCTTTGATTGGAGGATGATGCTCATACCCTTCTAACTTAAAATCTTCTATTGATAGATCTTTTATTTCATCGATAGAGCTTATATTAGGCATTTTTAATTTAGGCAGAGGAAGAGGCTCTCTTGATAGCTGCTCTTTTACTTGCTCTATAGAATTGCTATAGATATGAGCATCACCAAATGAATGAACAAAATATCTTGGCTTTAGATCAAGAATATTTCCAAGAATAGATAATAATAGGGCATAGCTGGCAATATTAAATGGAACACCAAGAAACATGTCAGCACTTCTTTGGTACATATGGCAGCTTATAGTGCCGTTACTTATATAATATTGAGACATAACATGACAGGGCGGAAGCGCCATCTTATCTAGTTCATTTACATTCCATGCAGATAGAATGTGCCTTCTTCCATCTGGATTAACTTTAAGGTCATTTATAAGTTTTTTTATTTGATCAGTACCCAACCAATTTCTCCATTGCACACCATAAACCGGACCAAGCTCTTTAATTGTATCTGTATTTATATAGCCAAGTTCTTTTCCTTGATTGTCAGCATTATCTGTCCATATGGTAGAGAATTTTGAAAGGTCTTTTAATTCACTTCTTGGCTTGTTATATCTTATTTCAGCCAGTCTTCTTTCATCACTAGAGCCTTCTAAAAACCACAAGAGTTCTGAAACCACTCCTTTCCATGCAAGAGACTTTGTAGTTACCGCAGGAAATCCATCCGAAAGATCAAATTTAAGCTGATGGCCGAAAGATGAAATGGTGCCAGTCTTCGTTCTGTCATCCTTGACCTCGCCGTTTTCTAAAATATATTCTAAAAGATCTAGATATGCTCTCATTAAGCTTTCCTGGAATAGTTAAATATTATTAAGCCAGTAATAATCATAGGTATACAAAGTATTTGTCCCATACTTAAATCAAATACAAGAAACCCTAGATGCGAATCAGGCTGTCTATAATTCTCAATTATAAATCTAATCAATCCATAAAAGATAAGAAAAGATGAGCAAACGATGCCTTTTTTATTATTATTTGAATATATGAATCTTAAAAGAAAAAATAAAATAAGACCCTCTCCAAAAGCTTCATATAATTGAGAAGGGTGTCTAGTAAGCCCTAAATAATCAGTGGGAAATATAAAGCCCCAATTTCCATCTGTTTGTCTTCCATAAAGCTCGCCATTTAAGAAATTTCCAATTCTAACTAGACCAAGTCCAATTGGCATTGAGAGTGTTAGCGCATCACACAATTTTAAAAATGAAATATTATTCTGTTTTGAAAAAATATAAAAACTTAAAGCAACCCCAAGCAACCCCCCATGAAAACTCATCCCTCCCTGCCAAACATAAAAGAGTGATAGCGGATTTGATATAAGTTGCTCTGTTCCATAAAAAAGCATGTAGCCAATTCTTCCTCCTGCGAATGCTCCAAGGAATAAACCATAGGTGAATACAAGATCGCTGACTTTTTCGTTTGAAAAATTAAAGCTTTTTATAATTTCATGGTTTCTAAGAAACAGGTAAATAAATACCGCTGAAAGTAGCCAAGTAATGGCATAGTATTGAATTTTTATTGGACCTAGTTCAAATAGGCTCGGGTTATTAAAAAAATCTGATAATTCTATAATCATATTTATGTCTAAAAAAGCATGTATGCTGAGATTACAACCATCATAATTGAAAATAAAATACTTAACATCTTATCTGATATAGAGTGTGCAATATTTGCACCAATCGATGCTGTAAAAACACTACTTAATGATATGCCAATTAATGCTGGAAGGTAGACATAACCAAGACTATGCTCAGGTAAATTTGAATTATCCAAACCAAGCACAATAAAAGAAATAGAACCAAACAAAGCTATAGGAACACCGCATGCAGCAGCAGTCCCAATACATACCTTCATATCTAGGCCAGAATATTTAAAGAAAGGGACTGTAAAGCTACCGCCCCCAATACCAAGAATTGTTGAAATTACACCAATGCCAGAGCCGCTTATAAAGGCAATACCGCTTGAGGCTTTAAAAGTCTTAATTTGATTTTTAGCAATATAAATCTGAATAGCTATCAATAAAGCAAAAATCCCAATTATTTTTCTGAGGACTATTCCATCAAGTAAGTTAGCCACAAATGCTCCAGCAATACAGCCAATTGATATGCCTATTGCCACAGGATAAAAGGCTTGAAAATTAATAGCATTTTTATAAAAGTGAGCTCGAGCTGATGATAAGCCTGTAAAGATAATTGTGGACAAGGAAGTCCCAACAGCTAAATGCGTAACATATGAATCATTAAAACCTAAAGATAAGAAAATGAAAGTTAATATCGGAACAATTAAAATTCCTCCACCTACACCAAACATTCCAGCAAGAATGCCTGCCATAGAACCAGCAATCAGATATGAAATCAACTCAACCAACATTCTTAAACTCTTTATTATATTTACTAAGTAATTCTATCAATACGTTTTGGTAAACGTCTTTTTTAAAAGATACTATCTTAGATAACGGATGCCAATATGATACCCAGGCATAATCATTAAACTCATCATCAGGATTATTATCAAAAGAAACTTTAATAGGATTTTTTAACTTCAACATGAACCACTTTTGTTTTTGACCAACAATACCCCTTTTTTTAAAAAGAGGTTTTATTTTAGTTTTAGGTACTTCATATTTATACCAAGTCTTTGTTTCGCCTAGAATTCTTGTTGATTGAAATTTAATACCCACCTCTTCAAACATTTCTCGTTTAGCAGCTGAAATAGCTGCTTCATCTTTATTGATGCCGCCCTGAGGAAATTGCCATTGATGATTATCTTTTCTTTTGCATAGCAAGACCCTCCCACTATCATTTACAATAATTAGTCCTACGTTTAACCTATAAGCATTATCTTTTTTCATTTTTAATACGATATGAAATTAACAATTTTTGATCTTGATAATACCATCCTCAAAGGAGATTCAGACTATTCTTGGATTAATTATTTAATTGATTTGGGTATGGTTGATAAAAAAACCTATGGAGAAAAAAACCAATACTTCTATGACAAGTACTATGAGGGAAATCTTGATTATGATGAATGGGCAGAATTTGCTTTGTCTACAATTAAAGGTAAAAGCCCTGATCAGATAGAGGAATTAATATCAGGCTTTATGAACAAGATCATTGAGCCGATGATAAACATTTATGCACTTAGATTAATTCATAACCATAATCATGAACATGACATTATGTTGCTTGCTTCTGCAACTAATTCTGTGATTGTTGAACCAATAGCTAAAAGACTTGGCTTTCAAAATATTATTTCAAGCGAGGCAGAGATTTGTGATGGTTTTTATACGGGCAAAATTTTAGGCACACCTGCTCTTGGAGAGGGTAAACTTAAAAAAGTTGAAGAGTGGGCTTATAAGAAAAATATCTCGATTACCGAAGGCAGTACTTTTTACTCTGATTCAATCAATGATTTTCCATTATTAAATGTTGTTGAAAATCCAGTTGCTGTTAATCCAGACAATCAGTTAAGGGAAATATCTATTAAAAATTCTTGGAAAATAATAGACTTACCTTAATCTGTAGAGCTGATTTTTTCAGCAACAATTTCTGCTGTTGCAGCACTTAAAGTCCACCCTAAATGGCCATGCCCTGTGTGATAGAAAACTCCTGGCATTTTACTTTCATGAGTTAGAGGCATCATATTAGGCGTCATTGGTCTTAGTCCTGCCCATGGGGTGTATGATTCTGTGCTTACCTCAGGAAAAAATTCTTTTACCCATCTTAATAATGGTCTGATTCGATCTTGTCTAATATCAGTATTTATTCCAGCAAGCTCAGCAGTTCCAGCTACTCTAAATTTATCTCCAAGCCTGCTAGCAACAATTTTTACTGGCTGGTCTATCAAAGAAACCATTGGAGCGCCTTCTTGTGATTGCTCATTTTTAAGATCTATAGTCACGCTATAGCCTTTAACAGGATAGACATTCATAGAATCTCCAAGTTTGTTTGCAAAATTCTGAGTATTAACACCAGCACAAATTACAACATTTTCATACTCTTCATTGTCAAGATTTTTTCCATCATCGTATTCGACAAGTATTTTATGGCTCCTTTGTGATAGGTTGCTAACCGAAGTGTCTGTAAGAACACGAACATCATATTTTTCAACTAGCACTTTCTCAAGATTAACGCAGAACTTATGTATGTCTCCACTGGCATCTGACTTTGTATAGACGCCACCTACTATCTTATTCTTACTATTAGCTGTAGTTAAAGAGGGCTCTAATGCAACAACCTCATCAGGTGACATTACCTCCCATTCCATGCCAGGTTGTTCTATCCAGCTTTTCTTCTCAGCATCCTCTTTAAACTCTTTCTGCGAATCATAAAATCTTAAGATCCCTTTTTTAAGTAGATCAAACTCAATATTTTCTTCATCAGCAATTGTAAAGTAAACATCTCGTGCTCTTTTAGCCAGTTCAATGGTATGAAGAGTATTATCTTTGTGAGTTCCTCTAAGTGTTTCTGTTAAGAAACCAAACATCCATTTATATTTTTGAATATTTGGGGAAGGGTTGAAGAGAAGAGGAGCATCAGCTTTAAACATCCACTTAAGGCCACTTACGATATTTTTAGGTGTATTCCATGTCTCCGCATTACTTGCACTCAATTGACCGCCATTAGCATAGCTTGTAGCCATAGCTGGATATCTTCTTGAATCAATTATTGTTACTCTAAAGCCCCTTTTTACAAGAGCATATGCAGTAGTTACTCCGGCAATACCAGCGCCAATCACAGCAATTTTTTTCATAATTTCATTATCTCATATATCTTTATTTAAGTATTTGGCATCAATTAAATTAACAAGTATTTCTTTGAAAAAAAAGAGAAGATTGCTAAGTAAATGAGAATCATTTACTATTGTGACATTATTTTTAAATCTTAATCATTATGAGTGAATTTATTATAGTTTTTAGAGAAGTTTTAGAGGCCTCTTTGGTTGTTGGAATAATTTATCTTCTTTTAGAAAAATCTAATCTAAAGGATCATTTCAAAAAACTTTGGCTTGGCGTCGGAGCAGCAATAGCTGCAAGTATTGCAGTTGGGTATCTAGTAATACTTGCTAAAAATTCTCTAGGCAATAATTCAACACAGGCTTTGTTTGAGGGTATTTTTCTTTACCTAACAGCGTTTTTAATATGGTATGTAATTTTTTGGCTTTCAAAAAATGTATCCGATAAAAAAGAATTAGAATCCAGCACCCTAAGTGCAATAAAGATTTCCTCATGGGGAGTATTCTTTGTAGTTTTCTTTGCAATACTCAGGGAAGGATTTGAGACAGCTATATTTTTAATATCTAGCTTATCAATTACAGGAACTTTTTCGTATCTAGGATTTTTTCTCGGTGCTATTTTAGCAATCCTTATTGGTTACTTGATTGTCATGCAGGGGCGAAAGGTCGATATTAGAAATATATTTAAATACTCAACATTGTTATTAGTCTTTTTAGCATCTGGAATGATTGCTTATGGTACTCATGAGGTAGAAGAATATATAGTAAAGTCTGAGATGATTGAGGACTTTAACTCAGATGATATTTATAGACCTTGGGATATCCTTCAACCAAAAGACTCTTTGTCAGAATCTGATGTAGCTTTTATGTATACATATGATGGATCAAAAGAAAAGTACGTTCATTTATTTCATGACAAGGGAAGTGTAGGCGTTTTTCTTAAAGGCTTTTTTGGATATAACAGCAACCCTAATTTGCCTGAATTAGTGCTATGGCTTCTGTCATTGTTTTTTGGTCTAAGAATGTGGAGAGGATTCTATTATTAATTATCTGAAAGTTTTTTCTTAGTTTTGGCGCCAAGTTGTTCTAACTCCTTTGCTTGACTAAATAAATTACCATTTCCATTAATAAGTTTGTTTTCAGCTCCCTCTAGGGCTGAGAATGATAGGTTTAAATACCTTTTAAGATCTTTTATATCATTATTTAATCCATTAAATTTATCAATCATGAGACCTGCTCTTTTAGCTATGTCTTGCGCATTTTTATTTTGCGAATCTAATTTCCATAAACTTTCAGCCATCCTTAAAATAGAAATAAGATTTATAGGAGTTACAAATCCCATCTGATTTTGCATCGCAAGTCTTTGAATATCCCAGTCTGCTTTAAGTGCAGATGATAAAGCAGATTCAAGAGGAACAAATATAAGAACGTAATCTGGAGCATTAATGCCTTCAAGAGAGTTATAGTCTTTTTCAACAAGGCCCTTCATATGGCTCTTGATAGATTTTATATGCTCTTTTAAGAAAGCCTCACCTTCTTGAGAGTCTTTTGTATCAATATATTTTGAGTATGCTGTTAATGAAACTTTTGAATCTATAATAATGTTTCTATTGTCTGGGAGATAGATAACTGCATCAGGAATGTAATTTTTACCGCTTTTATCTTTAAAGGACTTTTGCAATTCATAATCTATACCTTGTCTAAGACCAGATTCTTCTAATGTTCTCTCCAGAACCATTTCTCCCCATGTTCCTTGTGCCTTTGAATCAGATTTTAAGGCGTTAGTTAGGTTATCTGCATCTACGCTAATCTTGGTAGTCTGTTCTACAACCTTTTCTACTTGAAGTGAAAAATTTTCTTTTGCTCTTGCTTGTTCTTTTTTAAGATCGCTTATCTGAGCATTAAGTTGATTAATTTGTTCTTTGAATGGCGCAAGAGTTTCTTGCAACCTTTCGAAGTTATTTTTATTTAAAGTCTCATTATTTTCTTTAAGAATTTCATTGGCTAAGTTTGAAAAGCTTAATTCAATAAATTTATTCCTTCTTTTGCTTATAAAATAAACAATTGGAATTATAATTAACAGTAGTACTGTTATTATTAGCAAAAAATATAAACTTTCTTGATTCATAATAATTTTTTAAAACAACTTAATAATCATAATGTCAGACTCTATTCTAAACCATTTTAATAATTTAAAGTCTTCAGGTCTTAATATCGATATAACAAGAGGAAAGCCAGAATCTAAACAGTTAGATTTATCTAATAATCTTTTGAAAATGGAGGTTGACCCCTATCTTGGAGCAGTTGATTTAAGAAATTATGGAGAGCCTCTTGGCCTAATTGAAGCAAGGAGCTTGGGCGCTGATCTTTTAGGAGCGCCTGTTGAAAATATTATTACTGGGGAGCAATCAAGTTTATTGCTTTCCTATCAAGTGATGTTATCTCATTATTTATTTGGTTCAAAAAAAGCATGGAAAAACATCAACTCGCCTAAGTTTATATGTCCTGTACCAGGTTTTGACCGACATTTTAGGATGTTTGAAGATTTGGGTATTGAAATGATAACAATTCCACTTGTAGATGATGGTGTTTGTATTGAAAGCTTATCAGAGGTTCTTCAAAATGAGAAAGATGTTGTTGGCATGATATGTGTGCCAAGGCACTCTAATCCATCAGGAGAAGTTTATTCTGATAACAATATTTTAGAAATTTTTGAAGTATCAAAAAACTATTCTGAAGATTTCTTGGTTTTATTTGATAATGCTTACTTAGTTCATGACTTTCTCCCAACAAGGAGTCAATCTGATGTATGGAAACTTGCTCAACAGGTAAATGCTGAGAACAATGCTGTTGTAGTAACCTCCTTTTCAAAAGTAACTTTTGGCGGCGGCGGCCTCTCATTTTTAGCTGCATCTGGTAAAAACCTAGAACTAATTAAAAGAATGAGAGCTTCTATGGTAATTTGCCCAGACAAAATAAATCAAAAAAAACATATAGACTTCTTTAAAGATAAAAACTCTATTATTGAACATATGAAAAATCATGCTAATTTAATAAGGCCTAAATTTGAGCTTTCATATAAAATCCTTGAAACATTATCTTCAGACTATGGCACCTTCTCTAAGCCAACTGGTGGTTATTTCATCACATACAAAACGAATAAACCAATAGCAACAAAAGTCGTTGATCTGTGTAAGTCCGTTGGAGTTCTAATCACCCCAGCTGGAGCAACATTTCCATATGGCAAGGATCCTTTAGATAATATTATTAGAATTGCTCCTACATTTGTGGATGAAGAAAATTTAGCATTAGCTATGGATGTATTTATTACAGCTGTTCAAGTTGCCCATCACGATCTTCTTTCTTAGTTATTCGTTCTGATGTGAGGGATGTACTTTTCTCCATTAAAATTTGAAAAATTTTTTTTAATATCAGGGTGAGAACATTGCCTATTCGATTTATCAATTAACAAATTCTGTTCAGATACGTAAGCTATATAAAAAATATCTTTGTTTTCAGCAAGAAGGTGATAAAAGGGCTGGTTTTTATGAGGTCTAATTTCTTTTGGTATAGCCTGGTACCACTCTTCACTATTATTAAAAACAGGGTCAACATCAAATATCACTCCACGAAAATTAAGATATTTGTGTTTTACGATTACTCCAATTGAGAACTTTGCTTCTATAAAGTCATGCATTATATTAATAAAGTAAAACATTTTAGGAAAATTGTCATGGATCAAAAAATTTTAGTTGTTTCGTCTAATGAAATTGTGGGCTACGAACAAATTGAGTATCTTGGTGTCGTTCAAGGAAGTACTGTTAAGTCAAGAAACTTTATCAGCGACCTTATAGCATCTTTAAAAACCATCATTGGAGGAGAGTTGGTTGGATATTCTAAACTTCTTGCATCTGCTAGAAGTCAGGCTTATGATCGCATGATTCAAGATGCAGAAGAGCGAGGCGCAAATGCAATTGTAAGTTTTAGATTTCAGACATCTTCTATTGCGAAAGGAGCCTCTGAAATTCTTGCATACGGAACCGCAATAAAAATAAATAGAGAATAAATATGAATAAAACTGAAAAAACGGCTTTTAGAGAAGCAATAATAGTTGTCTTGATGGGCGCAGTAATAAATTTTCCGCTGCAAACTTTTTTGCTATGGCTAACAATAGATAACTGGCATTGGTCAAATCCTTTATCTATTTCAATATTTACTCAGTCAGTATTAACGTTTGTTGCACTGATAAGGGTTTATTCAATAAGAATGAGATTCCAAAGAGGTAAGTTTTAGTCTTTCTTGCTTTCTTTCTTCTTTTTCATCATACCCATTTTTACTCTCTTGTTTACCATGTCTTTGCACCAAACATCATAAACAGTAGAGTAATTAGCAGATAATTCAGCCAAAAAGCCTGCCTTTGCCCATTCCTCTTTTTTTTCAGGGTTATTTTCAATTTCTTTCCATGACGCATCTGCTAGCAAAAGAAGTTCTCCAACAGCATCTTTGGTTTCTTTGCATTCTTTAAAGTTCAGCAAGTGGTTTGGATGATGCATTCTTACATCTTTTTGTTTGTCACCAGCCTTATGATGATCGGCGATAAGAGAAGACGAGAATGTAATTGCGAATATCGCAAGCAATGTTTTTTTCATAGAAGCCTCCATTATTTTTTTGCTTTAAAATAAACTACTTTTTAACAATATCATCATATTCAAGAATTTTCGAACCATCAAAGTTTTTTTCAATTGAAGATACCACAGCAAGCGCTACATCTTCAGCCTGGACATTCCTGAATTTTTTAAAAACACCAATCATCAAAGGCTTCATCATCATAAAGATAAACTCATAAAATTTTACCTCCCATGCCACTTTTGAATTTCTTTTTCCTAGCAAATGACCAGGCCTGACAAATGTAATTTTTTCGAAGCCAATATTTTTAATTTCTTTCTCAAGGATGCCTTTTATTTTGAGGTAATAGTTCATAGAATTTTCATCAGCACCCACCGCAGAAATAATCGATATTTCTTTAGCCCCCTTCAGGAAAGCGCTTTTTGCAATTTCAACCGGCATCTTTAGATCAATATTTCTAAATAATTCTCTATCTTTTTTTCTTATGTGTATTAATTGAGATAGGCTAAGCCTTGATCCTGAAGCAATACATACATGGTCAGTACTTGGAATATCCTCTAGATATTCATTATCATTATAATCTGTCACTATCTCTTCAATAAGATCTGAATTCTTACAAAGACTAGTTCTGTTAATTTGGACTTGATGATACTTATTCTCTTCACAGAATTTAGCTATTAAGCCACCAACCAATCCAGAGGCACCAATGAGAAGTATCTTCTTATTTTTTTCTATATCCACTGCTCTATACTTTTAATTATGTAATCTGCTGAATTAGTGCCATCAACAGTGAAGTCTTGATGCTTTTGATACAGAGGCATCCTTTCATCAAAAGCTTCTTTTACAGAAAATCCATCAGGAGCAGAAAACCCCCTTTTGCTTGCATCACCTATTCTTTTATTGATTAATTTATAGGGAGTATCGATGAAGACAACTGATGAAATTTGTTTTAAATGTGCAATTGCTTTTTCTGAATATATAACACTTCCGCCTGTTGAAATAATCTGGATGCTTGCACTTATTGCAAGAACTATTTCTTGCTCAATTTCTCTCAGATACATATAACCTTTTTCATCTTTAATATCTTGCAAAGTTTTGTTGAGTCTTTTTTCAATTAAATGGTCAGTATCAATAAAATTAATCCCATGTTTTATTGAAAATAATCTCCCAATGGTAGTTTTGCCACAACCGGCCATGCCAATAAAAGAAATT
>CAYQIT010000019.1:0-3475 GCA_964417685.1 uncultured Gammaproteobacteria bacterium
TTTTTCATCTTAAAAGTTCGATATATAACTTTTCTTTTTACAGCTATTACATTCCAGTAGAGCCTTAAGAAGCCTGATATACCCAATTCTTTGAAAAGGGATTTAGTTAGCTCTTTAATTTGAGGAAGTCTATTATAGCCAAGCATATAGCTCCATTTAAATCTTGATCCCCATAAAACCCATGTATCCAAAATAGCTTCTTGATCTAAGCTTATGTCTAAACCAAAAATAACATGGGTACAGTCATGATCTCTGAGCAGGGTTCCTGACCCAGGAGCATCATAAAAAACTTCTTTACCTTCTGGAAATGAATCATAATAGCACTGAAGTCCTTGAGCTAAAGTGAGATCACAATTTTGTTTTTGGTATTCAAGCATCAGCAAAATTCTAGTATAGATTTTGAAAGTCTATCAAAGCCCTTTAAATCTTTTGAGGATACAATAATTGCCTCACAGCCTTTCATTTTTTTATTTACTTCGGCAACTGCTTTAAATTTTTGATTATTTGAAAGCTTATCACCTTTGGTTAGAACAGGAATAAAAGGCACATCAGAGCTATTACAAAGACCTATCATGTCTCTATCGCTATCCTTTAGAGGATGTCTTATATCCATAAAGATAACCACAGCTTTCAATGACTCTCTTTTTGCAAAATATTCTTCTAAGAGCGGAGCCCAATCTTTCCTTTTGTGATAGCTGGATTTTGCAAATCCATAACCCGGAAGATCTACAAGCTTTAATGATTCATTCACACCAAAAAAATTAATTTCAGTGGTCCTGCCTGGAGTTTTACTTATTCTTGCTAGTTTAGGGTTTTCGGTTAAAGCATTTAATGCGCTAGATTTACCAGCATTTGATCTTCCGGCAAGCAATACCTCTGAACCAACATCTTCAGGTAGGTTTTTATACTTGGTTACACCAAGCATGAATTCAGTTTTTTTAAAAAGGTTTTTCATTTAATCGTTTATATCATACCAACCTATGTTTATAATACACACACCACAAGAACCAAATATTTAAAATGAAATTATTTTTAGTACTCTTATCTATTATTGGAATTTCCTTAAATGCAGCAGAGGTTGAAATGCCTGAAGTTGCCAAAATGGGTAATGCAGATGCAGGAAGTGAGCTAGTTGCAACCTGTGCAGCATGCCATGGCGCAGATGGAAATAATGTGAATGCCGATTGGCCAAAACTTGCAGGTCAAAATCAGAGATATTTATATGAACAGCTTAAACTATTTCAAAGTGGAGATAGGCAAAATGCATTGATGATGGCTGTTACTCCATACCTTAATACATTAACTGATTCTGACTTATTAGATATATCTGCTTTCTATCAATCTAACCCTACTTCAGTAGGACAAGCAAAGAATGATGAAGAGCTTTTGGAGCTTGGTATGAATCTATATAGAGGTGGAAATATTGAAAAAGGCATACCTGCATGCACCGCATGTCACTCTGTATATGGTAATGGAAATGCTTTAGCTGGATTCCCTGCTGTAGCTGGCCAACAAATTGGTTATTTAACAACAACACTTAAGGCTTACAGAGCCAACGAAAGAAATACTGGACAATATGCCTCTGTAATGCAATCTATTTCAAGAAATCTTTCTGATGAAGAAATTGATGCCTTGGCAAACTATATGCACGGACTATATAAATGAAAAACTTTAAGCTTTTAAAACTATCTTTAATTTTTGTTTTAATAACTTCTTTTTCAGCAAACACTTTTGCTGAATATAAGTTAGGAAGAGACTATTCAAAAATTAGTAATCCTTTAACTGTAAAGCAAGATGGAATTGTCGATGTTATGGAGGTTTTTTGGTACGGATGCGGAGCTTGTTATTCAATTGAGGGGCCAGTAAATGGCTGGAAGAAAACATTACCCGATCATGTAAATTTCACAAAGTTTCCTGTAACGTGGGGACCTATTCATCAGTCTCATGCTGCCTTGTATCATACTATTGAGGCTTTAAATCTAACTCAAAAAGCACATTCAGCGGTGTTTGTTACAATACACAAAGAAAAGAACCTCTTACGGAATGAAAAAGCAATCACAGATTTTTTAAAAGGCTTTGGTGTTGCTCCTGAAACGGCATCAGCATACCTAAACTCTTTTGCTGTTAAGCAAAAAGTTAGCAGAGGAATAAAAATATCAAAACAACTTCAACTTGGATCAACCCCAATGTTGATAGTTGATGGCACATATATCATTCAGCCCAAAAGATCATATGAAGAGATGTTCAAAGTGGCCGAATATGTTATCGAATTACAAAAAACAAAATCTTAAAAACTTTTAGTTTTTTAATATATAATGCACGCGAATTATGAAAAATAAATACTACTTAATCATATTACCGATCTGCGTTCTTTTTCTTTTCAACGGAAAGAAGTACGACGAATCAGTTATAGAGAGAATCCATCTGCAAGTTAATGTTTGCGTTGAGGGCCAAGATTGTGGTCAAGCGTCTCAAGCTAGTTCAGTAAAAGCAGTCAGATCAAATGAGCAAATATATGCATCAGGCTGTGCGGCATGTCATGATGCAGGTGTTGCAGGTGCTCCGGTAACAGGCAATGTTAGTCAATGGGCTTCACGAATGCCTAAAGGCATGGAAATGTTAGTTAATAATGCTTATAACGGATATAACGCAATGCCAGCAAAAGGTTTATGTGTCGATTGCTCAAAGGAAGAAATAGCTGCTGTTGTTAAATATATGGTAGAAAAGTCTACTTAATTTTTTTCTAACTTTTCAATTCTTTTCTCTAAGTCTTCTGCTAGCTTATAAATAGATTCATATTTTGATTTTTTTACAAAACCCTGTGACTCAATAAGCTCATTGATAGCTGGGGAGATTCTTTTTTTAATATCCTTTAGAAGGTCATCCGGGAATACATCTGAAACAGCACCAAGCTCCTTTTTAAAGATCCTGATAATTGCATCTGTAATATCTTTATCGCTCATAGTTATCACTTATTAATTTAACAATACTTTTCCAGCTATTAAATTGTATAGGTTTTTCAATATCATGATTATCCCACCCATCATTATTTTTATTAAACCAGATTGCATTAATACCTAGCACATGGGAGCCATAAACATCATTTACTGGATGGTCGCCAATATGGATGATTTGATCAAATTCTAAATTTTTATATTTATTCTTAGACATAACAAAATGATCTTTTTTAGGTTTATTGCTTTGAACGTCATAGGAACTTATTGAAAAATCAAAGAATTTTCCAATTTCAAAAGAAAAGATATCCGCATTGCCATTTGTTAAAACACCTAATGAATAGTTTTTAGATAATTCTTCAATTGCTTCATAGACCCCGTCATAAAACCCAACTTCATGGCGAAGCTTTAAAAACATTTTATAACACCGCTTAACAAGTTTTTGTTGTTCAGAATGGGACAAGTTAGCTTTTTTTATCTTATTTTCATAGATTTTTTTTCTTAATGCTCCGATATCCCAC
>CAYQIT010000019.1:3575-5339 GCA_964417685.1 uncultured Gammaproteobacteria bacterium
AGCTTTTTTTATCTTATTTTCATAGATTTTTTTTCTTAATGCTCCGATATCCCACTCATAACTTGGATCTTCTTTAATGAGCTCTTTTCGATAACTTAAAAAATCAGACATTGATCCCCAATCTTGTTTACCAATATGACTTTCAAGATAAGATCTGGTTGCCATCTCTGCTTTAATAATTACTGGAGATATATCCCAAAAAGTATCATCAAGGTCAAAAGTAATTAATTTTATATTAGGCATTTTTTGCTCGAGGATGAGACTTATCATATATCTTTGCAAGATGTTGATAATCAAGCTTTGTATAGATTTGAGTGGTTGATAAAGAGCTGTGGCCTAATAGTTCCTGAATGGTCCTCAGATCACCACTTGACTCTAACATATGGGTTGCAAAACTATGTCTAAGCATATGCGGATTAACTCTAGGCAGCCCTTGTTTAATAGAGATTTTTTCTAATCTTAGCTGAATACTTCTAACAGTTAGGCGCCCTCCCTTGAGGTTTATAAAAAGAGCAGGCATATCAATTTCAGAGAATTTCTTTCTTTCTTCAATCCAATTATTAATAGCCCTGATCGCATATCTTCCAATTGGAGCCAATCTCACTTTGGAGCCCTTTCCCATCACCCTTAAGAAAGTCATCTCTTCCTCAAAGTCAGCTAAATTAATACTTGCTACCTCCGAAACCCTTAGACCAGAAGAGTACATGAGCTCTATTAATGCCAGATCTCTTATCTCAATACTATTTTCAGGTCTAAAATTTAGGAGTTGCTCTACATCTTCAGGCGATAGCACTTCAGGCAAATGAGATGAAGCTTTTGGCGCAGAGATTAACTCAAAAGCAGAAGAGCGTATGACACCATTTTTTTTTAAAAATTTAAAGAAACCTTTGGCAGCAGACAAATGTCTATGAATTGTTCTGGGATTATTATCATTTTGATAAAGGCTGCCAACCCAGCCTGAGCAGATACTCTCATCCACTTCATCATAAGAAGAAATATTTATAGATTTAAAATAACTAGATAGTTTTGCTAAATCTCTGCTATATGACTTCACAGTATTGATAGATAGATTTCTAACTTGCTGAATGTATTCTAGGTATTGGTTTATATCTGTGGTTACAAAATATTGGGAATTAGGCATTAGACTTAATAGTCACCAATCTTTTTTCAATAACATCTCTGATATATTGGATAAATGTAGTGTCTTCATCTCCAAGGTATTTGCTTCTATCAAAACCACCCAAACCCAATATACCTATTTCTCCATTCACAGCAAAAATCGCCAGGACAATTGATTCAACACTTTCATTTTCAAAAAGCATAGAAATTTTTTCTTTGGAATAAGGGCCGCAATGAACAGCACCCTTATGAAGCGATAGCCCAATCTTATTCTCAAGATTTTCAATATCTTTATTGTTGTAAAAAGATAACTGGCAGGAATCAACATTGAAATCTTTATGAAACGCACTCTCTACAATAGTTATCATTTCTTCTTTAGATGAAGTGCCCAAAATATTTAATGTTAAATCTTTGGATTTATTAAAAAGATCCTCATTGAGGGTGGCTGTTTCCATAAAATTTGTAAGGAGCTCCATTAATTCTTTTTGCTCATCTCTCAATTTATGAATTTGTCTTTCAAGCAAAGAGGAGGCTCCCTGAGTTTCAGGATGAAAAAATTTTAGTTCTGTAACCAAAGCCTCTCTTTCTTTAAAAAAATCTAAGTTTTCTAGTAAGAAAATCTCGACATCTTTTGGATCAAGTTTT
>CAYQIT010000019.1:5439-11964 GCA_964417685.1 uncultured Gammaproteobacteria bacterium
AAAAAAATCTAAGTTTTCTAGTAAGAAAATCTCGACATCTTTTGGATCAAGTTTTGGATCAAGTTTTTTTGCCATTAATCTATTGTCCCAGAAAATACGTTAGCTGCAGGCCCTGTCATCTTAAGTTTGTCTTCGAAGCTAGCAAATTGCAAATTTCCGCCTTTGCTAGAAATTTTTATTTTTTTATCTTTCTTTAATGTAATTGATGCAACCGAGGCTGAAGCAGATCCACAAGAAAGGGTTTCACCAGCACCATTTTCAAATGTTCGAATATGGACTTGCCCCTTTATTTTTTTATATATGGATAAGTTAAAATTATGTTTTGATATTGCCGGCTGCAACCTCTCATATAGAGCTTCTAAATCAAAGCTTTTTATAGAGCTTTGCTTGATGCAAAGATGCTTATTGCCACAATCTACAAGAGAGAATTTCTGATCAGATAGTTTTTTTGAAAATTCCATAATCAAAGCTTTTTCAGATATTTCAAATGGCTTTTCAATTAAAGCTTCTACATTAGAATTTTTTTTCGTGCACTCAATGTTTCTTGATGCAGTTTGCAAGTTAATGGTTTTGTGAGGACTAAGCTCTTCTTGCCAAATAAACAAAGCAGCGCACCTAATTCCATTCAAACACATCTTCGCAGAGCTTCCGTCGCTGTTATAAAACTTAATTAAGAAATCTGTATCTATTTTAGTTGGCGGGTAGACCAATATAAGTTGGTCAAAGCCAATGCCTTTTCTGCGACAAGCTAGCTTTGCAATCTTATTTTTTGTAAATTTAATATTTTCAGTCAAGGCATTAATAACAATAAAGTCATTGCCATTGCCATGCATTTTTTTAAATTTAATCATTTGGGATATGCTCAAGATCTAACAAATTACTATATGACTCTCTTGTTTTAATCACATGAGAAACATCTTTATCTATCAAAATTTCAGCACCACGAGTTCTAGAGTTATAGTTTGATGACATTACAAAACCATATGCCCCGGCTGTTTTTACTGCTAAAACATCATTCTCCTCTGCGCTTAGCGAAATATCTTTTCTAATAAAATCAGACGATTCGCATACTGGCCCAACTATATTCCAGTTCTTTGGAGACCCAATGTCTTTTTTGATATTCCATACATCATGTTTTGCTCCATATAATGATGGCCTCAGCAAATCATTCATTGCAGCATCAACAATAAGAAAATCATCCTTTGCATATTGAACAGTAGTTAATAGAATGCCTGCGTTTGCTGAAATCGTTCTACCTGGTTCAAGCACAATCTTTTCTGCTCTTTCACTCATTACAGTTTCCAAGCAGGCAATTAAATCTTTAGGATTTGGAGGATTTTCTCCATTATAAGGAACTCCGAGGCCTCCACCCATATCAAGAAATTCTAAGTTAGCTCCAAGAGAGTTTATTTTGTCCGCAAGTTCAATTGTTTTTTTAGCAGCAGCCTCATAACTTTCCAGATTTAATATTTGAGATCCAATATGACAAGCCAAACCAATCATACTTATATCGTCTGATTTAGATATGTGGTCAGCAAGGCTCATAACTTCATCTAAGGATGATACGCCAAACTTATCGCCTTTTCTTCCGGTAGTAATATAGTCATGACCGCCAGAATCAACCTCGGGATTAAAGCGAATAGATACAGATGCTGGAATTGATAGCCGCTTAGCAATTTTCTCAATTCTATATAGCTCAGAGGCTGACTCGATGTTGAACGAAAGAATTTTATTTTTTATTGCATATTCAATTTCTTCAGATGTTTTTCCAACACCAGAAAAAATAATTTTAGCTGGATCAGCTTTTATTGCTAATGCTCTATGAAGTTCGCCACCAGAGACTATATCGAAACCACAACCGACATCTTTTAAAACTTTTAGAATGGCGATGTTGCTTAAAGATTTTACAGAGAAACAAACTAAGTGGTTTTGGCTTGAAAAAGAATCTATATAAGCACGAGCATGCCTTTCAAGTGTTTTTTTTGAATAGACATATGTCGGAGTGCCATAGTTCTCAGCAATATCTTTAAGATTAACCTCCTCGCAAAAAAGCTCATTATCTTTATATTCAAAATAATCCATTAGCTTTTTGCATCCTTGGTTATCATAGTTGAGCTTTCCAAGATAGGGCCTTTTACTCCACACGCAGAAATAGAAATAATAACCAGTAATATTGTCACTAGAAATAAAAGAGAATTTTTAATACTTGTATGAATCATCTTTAAAAGGGCCTTCTACAGGTACATTAATATAATCTGCCTGGTCTTCGGTGAGCTTAGTTATTACTCCTCCAAAACCCGAAACCATCAACGAAGCAACCTCCTCATCAAGTTTCTTTGGCAGCACCTCCACTTTTATCATTGATGCTTTTACCTCATCATCATTAATATTGGCAAAGCCTTGCTCATAGAGATAGATTTGGGCCAGGACTTGGTTGGCGAATGAGCCATCCATTATTCTGCTTGGATGTCCTGTTGCATTACCAAGATTAACTAGTCTTCCCTCAGACAAAAGAATTAAGAAATTTCTACTACTTAGATCAGGAACTTCGTTTGGTTTTGTGTCTCTGAATATTCTATGAACTTGGGGTTTGATCTCTTCCCAGTGCCACTCATTCCTCATATACGCAGTGTCTATTTCATTATCAAAATGCCCAATGTTACAAACTACAGCAGTATTTTTTAGAGTTGCAAGCATGGCTGAATCACAAACATTTACATTACCCGTTGTTGTCACAACAAGGTCGGTATCTTGCATAAGATCTATATTAATATCATCAATATTTCTTGTGACCTTTCCATCCCTATAGCAAGAAACTACCGTAAAGCCATCCATACATGCCTGCATTGCGCAAATCGGATCAGACTCAACAACTCTTACAATCATTCCTTCTTGAGCTAAGCTTGCAGCAGAGCCCTTGCCTACATCACCATAACCAATGACAAGACCTTTTTTGCCTGAGAGAAGCATATCTGTTCCTCTTTTTAATGCATCATTCAGGCTGTGTCTGCAGCCATATTTATTGTCATTCTTAGCTTTTGTTACTGAATCGTTAACATTAATTGCCGGGACCTTTAAAGTGCCTTTTTCAAGCATCTCTTTCAATCTATGGACCCCTGTCGTAGTTTCCTCTGAGATGCCATGTATCCTTTCAAGCATTTCTGGATATCTTTCGTGGATCATCATGGTGAGATCACCGCCATCATCAAGAATCATATTAGCATCCCAAGGCACACCATTTTTAAGAATTGTTTGTTCAATACACCAATCAAACTCTTCTTCTGTCTCACCCTTCCATGCATAGATAGGAATTCCAGCGCTCGCCATAGCAGCGGCGGCGTGATCTTGTGTTGAAAATATATTGCATGAGGACCACCTAATTTCTGCACCGAGATCAACAAGCGTTTCCATTAGTACCGCTGTTTGGATTGTCATATGGATACAACCAATTATTCTTGCTCCTTTTAAAGGCTGCTCATTTCTATATTTCTCCCTTAATGCCATAAGAGCAGGCATTTCGTTTTCAGCTAATGAAATCTCTCTTCTTCCGTATTCAGATAAATTAATATCTGCAACTTTATAATCTTTTTCCATTTAAATATTTCCTTAGAACGCTTCTTGTTTTAATAATTCAGCTTTATCTGTTTTCTCCCAGGTAAATACCTCCCCAGACCTGCCAAAATGACCAAAGGCGGCAGTTGGAAGATAAGATATATTTTTAAGCTGCAACATTTCTATAAGACTTTTTGGCCTCAGATCAAAGTATTTATCAACCAGTTCATATATTCTGCTCATTGGGATTTTTTCAGAGTTAAAGGTATTTATATTTATAGATGTTGGTTTGGCAACTCCTATTGCATATGAAACTTGAATCTCACAATAATCAGCAAGGCCGGCTGCAACAATATTTTTAGCAACGTATCTTGATGCATATGCAGCAGATCTATCAACTTTTGAAGGATCCTTTCCGGAAAAAGCTCCACCACCATGTCTTGCCATGCCGCCATATGTATCAACAATAATCTTTCTGCCAGTCAATCCACAGTCTCCAACAGGACCCCCTATAACAAAATTTCCAGTTGGATTGATAAATATATCAGTTGAGTCTAGCAACCATTCTTTTGGAACAGTTGGCCCTATTATATTTTTCATAACAGAGTCCTTGATCTCATTTTGAGATACCGTTTCAGAGTGTTGAGTAGATAAAACTATAGCTGACAAGCCTTTAATAGTTTTGCCATCATCTTCATAAATAACACTTACCTGGCTTTTTGCATCTGGCCTGAGCCATTCTAACTCTTTAGATCTCATTAGATCAGTTTGTTTTTTAACAAGCTTATGGGCCAGATCAATAGGAAGCGGCATCAAAGTATCAGTTTCATTGCATGCGTATCCAAACATGAGACCTTGATCACCTGCGCCTTGCTCAAGATTTTCTCCCTCGCCCTCATTTACTCCTTGAGCAATATCAGGAGACTGTTGAGATAATAAATTCTTGATTTCACAGTTGCTTCCATTAAACCCAAGCGAATCATCGTCATATCCAATTTCAACAATAGTTTTACGAACTATCTCTTCAATATTTGGTTTTGCAGTAGAAGTAATTTCGCCAGCAACAAAAACCAAGTTATTTTTTATCATTGTTTCACAGGCAACTCTGCTTTCAGGATCAGCTGAGAGATATGCATCGAGTATGGCATCTGATATCTGATCACATACCTTGTCAGGATGACCTGCTGATACAGATTCTGATGTAAAAATATAACTCATTTTTTCTTAGCGCTTAATAAGGTTTAGATTGCTATTATTACAGTATTTGAAAGTAAAAAATAATAATCGGTAACGATTGTTGAATTTTATAGAAAATTGATTTCTTTTTCTATCAATTTAGTTCTCAAAATATTATGATTCTTTTTATTTGGGGAAAAAAATTGAATCCATCAGAATCAACAAATGCACTTAGGTTTCTTTCAATAGACGCTGTTCAAAAGGCTAACTCTGGTCATCCAGGAATGCCAATGGGAATGGCGGAAATAGCTGTAGCTTTATGGAAAGGCCATCTGAAACACAACCCATTAAATCCAAAGTGGTTTAATAGAGATAGATTTGTTCTTTCAAATGGCCATGGCTCTATGTTGCTATATAGCTTGCTTCATTTAACTGGCTATTCAATAAGCATAGAAGATATCAAAGATTTCAGAACACTTAAATCCAAGACCCCAGGCCATCCAGAATATGACATTGAAAATGGTGTTGAAACAACAACGGGACCCTTAGGACAAGGTATCGCCAATGCGGTGGGAATGGCTATAGCCGAAAAATCTCTTGCTGCTCAGTTCAACACAAAAGAATTATCGCCGATAGATCACTATACATATGCATTTGTTGGAGATGGGTGCCTTATGGAGGGAGTATCTCATGAAGCATGTTCTTTTGCCGGAACCCATAAGCTTGGCAAGCTAATTTGTTTTTATGATCAAAATGGCATATCAATCGATGGAGAGGTCGATAATTGGTTTACTGATAACACAGTTCAAAGATTTGAAAGTTATGGATGGCAAACCATAGAGGTTGATGGTCATAATATAGAAGAAATATCTCAAGCAATTAAATCCTCAAAACAAGAGTCTGAGAAGCCTTCTATGATTTTCTGCAAAACAACAATTGGGTTTGGGTCTCCAAATAAATCTGGAACCTCTGGAGTTCATGGATCACCTCTTGGAGATGAAGAAATAGTCAAAACAAGAGAGGCATTGAATTGGGAATATGCCCCATTTGAAGTTCCTCAAAGCGTATATGATTTTTGGGATTCTAGAGAGGTGGGTAAAACTAATAATGAGGAATGGGATTCATTGATGGAGCTCTATAAAAAAGACTATCCTGATAAACATGCTGAGCTTTCAAGAAGGATGGGTAATAAGCTTACAGAGAGTTTTGATGAAAACTATGCTCATTTTTTAAATGAAGCTGTAGCAAATGACACCAGCATGGCTACAAGAAAAGCATCTCAGGTTTGTCTTGATTTTTTTGTAGGCGAGCTACCAGAGCTAATGGGAGGTTCAGCAGACCTAACCCCATCCAACAATACTTTTTCAAAAGCTAGCTCAGTATTTTTTAATGAGACTCCAGAAGGCAACCATATAAATTATGGCGTGAGAGAATTTGGCATGTCTGCCATGATGAATGGGATGGTGTTGCATGGCGGTATTAAGCCATATGGAGCAACTTTCTTAGTTTTTACAGATTACGCTAGAAATGCATTAAGACTATCGGCTCTTATGGGGCTTCCCAATATATTTGTATATACACATGATTCAATTGCACTTGGCGAAGATGGTCCGACTCATCAACCTATAGAACATTTGGTCACTCTTAGAGCCACGCCAAATTTACATAACTGGAGACCAGCTGATCTAGTAGAAACTGCTGTATCTTGGAAGCAGGCAGTATCATCCCAAGACAAACCTACATGTTTAATTTTTAGTAGACAAAATACTACTCCTTTAGAGCATGATCTTGATCAAA
>CAYQIT010000020.1:0-11560 GCA_964417685.1 uncultured Gammaproteobacteria bacterium
TGATCTATTAACAAAAATACTAGACTGGCACCAAGAGAAATTAACAAAAGTACCACTACAATAATAATAATTGTTTTAAGCATAATTTTATTTTAGATTAATAATACAAACATAGATATGAGTAAAAGAAGATTTAATCCAGGTAAAAGACTTTCATTCTTTTTTGTATTCTTTGCAATTTCTTTTTTTGCTTTAGGTATTTGGCAAATTGAGAGAGGCCAAGCTAAATCAAAAATATTAACAGCATATGAGCAAGCCGGAGAAGAGCTACCTCAGAAACTCTCTAGCGGTTCATTTAAATGGCAAAGGATAGTGACTAAAGGCTATTTTGACCCTAGTAAACAGGTCCTTGTAGATAACGTAATAAATAAAGGCGTAGCAGGGTATAAGGTCCTTACCCCTTTAATTTCTGAAGATACTAAAAAAATACTACTTGTTGATAGAGGTTGGTTCTCTGCAGGAAATGATCGAAGCAAGTTACCTCAACTCAATACCACCAAAGATGAAGTAACGGTTTTTGGAACTTTGGAAAGGCCGGAGTTGGGCTTTGTTCTTTCAGAAAATTTAATAACCAATAGTTTGCCAAAAGTATCACAAACAAAAAACATTGAAGTATTACAGACTGCATTCAATCAAGAGCTTTTTCCATTTATTTTGGTTGCAGAGCCAACGCTGAAAGATAGCCTAGAATATATTAAAATTACACCCACAAACATGACGCCTGCGAAACATTTCGGCTATGCCGTACAGTGGTTCACAATGTTTTTGGCAATTTGTTTTATGTACCTATGGATAGGGAGTAGAAATGAAAAATAAAATATTAGCAGCAATAATACTTCTAACCCCTATTGCCGTAGTGGTTGCCTCGTCAATTATTTTCTCTGCTGGGATTTCTCCAACCAATACAAACAATAATGGAGTTTTCTTTAAGGACTACTTTAATTTTGAACAATTTTCAATTAAAGAAGACAAAGAAGAATTTAATTTTACAGATGGAAAATGGGTATTAAGCGTCTATGTTACGGATATTGAAAAAGCGCAAGAGTCTATATATTTCATGAGGCAGCTCAATGTCGCTTTGAATAGAGACATCTATAAATTAAAAAGAGTTGCCTTCTTTTCAAATAAGTTAATAGAACAAGATTTGGATGAATTGTTAAAAGATTACCCAAGGACGTCTAAACTAATTGACGAAAACGGCATGTTGCTTAATGTTTTACAACGAAATTCTTCAATAGACATGAATATAGAAAATCCTATATTTATAATTGATCCATATGGTAGAGCGGTAATGTTTTTCCCGCCGGGCACAGACCCAAAAAAAATTCTTAAAGACTTGAAGGTATTAATTTAATGAACAATATAAAAAATTTATCTCTGTTCGGAGTGTGTTTTGCTTTTGTAGTTATCGCATTAGGTGCATGGACAAGATTAGTTGACGCTGGATTAGGTTGCCCTGATTGGCCAGGTTGTTATGGGTTTGTTGTGTTTCCAACTGATGCTGCTGAAATTGCACTCGCTGAGAGTAGATATCCAGCTTTTCCCTATGATATAAATAAAGCTATTCCTGAGGTGGTGCACAGGTATTTTGCTGCGACTCTTGGGCTGATTGCAATCCTATTAACCTATATCTCATTCAAAACAAAAGAAGACAAGAAGTTAAGATGGTGGTCACTAGGACTTTTGGTTTTTATTTGTTGCCAGGGGTTGTTTGGATATCTAACAGTAAGCTTAAAACTTTTGCCAATCATTGTTACTGGCCATTTATTCGGAGGTTTTTTTACTCTCAGCCTTTTCTTTTTTATATTTATAAAAGCAGGCAATTTTGAAGTATTAAATAAAATGAGAGTGCCTCAACTAAAGTCTATATCTCTAATTGCATTAATCTTCCTGTTATTCCAAATTTTTCTAGGTGCATGGACAAGCACAAACTATGCTTCGTTGGCGTGCGTTGATTTTCCAACCTGCCAAGGATCATATTTGCCAGATATGGACTTTAAACAAGGCTTTGATTTTAGCCAAGAAGTTGGGCCAAACTATCTATATGGCTTATTGGATAATTCAGCGCGAGTGGCAATTCATTATTCACACAGGATATCTGCAATTATTGTGACAATAGTCTTTTTAATACTTATTTCAAAGCTATGGTTCTCATCTGCAGCGCCGCTTGCTTCAACTATTGGGATACTTTTGCTTACACAAATATCGCTCGGAATTATCAATGTAATCTATGTGTTGCCTTTATATGTGGCAATTGCTCACAACCTTATAGCCGCAACATTATTATTAGCTACATTTACAGTTAATTATTTGGCTTGGAAAAAATGAGCCTTTTAAAAAGCTATTACAATTTATGTAAGCCAAATGTGGTTTATATGATGCTTATTACAGCATTAGTTGGAATGCTTTTAGCTCAGGAAGAACTCCCTTCTTTATATACAATTTTTATTTCTTTACTTGGAATAGCACTATGCTCTGGGTCTGCTGCTGCCATTAATCAAGTAATAGATAGAAATGCAGATGCATCTATGAATAGAACAGATCAAAGGCCTTTGCCACAAGGGGATCTTACCCCTTTTCATGCAACTATTTTCGCAACAATTATCGGACTTCTTGGAGCGCTAATTCTTTATGTTTTTGTAAATACACTCACCATGTATTTAACAATAGCTTCATTAATAGGGTATGCATTCATCTATACAGTTTATTTAAAAAGAGCTACACCCCAAAATATAGTTATTGGAGGGTTGGCTGGAGCAGCCCCGCCTCTATTAGGATGGACTTCAATTACAAACTCTATTGATGCTTATGCTCTGCTCTTGGTGTTAATAATTTTTATTTGGACCCCGCCTCACTTTTGGGCATTGGCAATATATAGGAAAGACGAATATGCCAAAGAATCTATACCAATGCTTCCAGTTACACATGGGGTTGCATTCACAAAACTGCAAATAGTTCTTTATACAATTATCTTGTATTTAGTGAGCTTGCTTCCTTATATTGTTTTAATGTCAGGTGTAATTTATTTATTTTCAGCACTAATGCTGAGCTCTTTATTTTTATATTATTCTATTAAACTCTACTTCGCTGAAGGTGATGATTATGCAATGAAAACATTTACCTTCTCAATTTATTATATATTTTTAATTTTCATAGCTTTGCTAGCGGACCACTTTATTTTATGAAATCTAACAGAATAAAACTTAATATAATTTTAATTTTTGTATTTATAGCTGTTGTTATGTTCTTGTTTGTTAATAAGCTAACAACTCCAAGAACCCTTGATAAAAATGAGCTTCTTATAAATGGGTTATTTATGTTTGACCAACCCAAGAAAATCTCTGACTTTTCATTTTTAACATCAAATGAAGTCACTTTTACAAAGGCAAGTCTTCAGGATAAATGGACTTTAATGTATTTTGGTTTTGCCAATTGCCCAGAGGAGTGCCCAGTTACCATGTATGAAATGTCAAAGCTTCTTGGTGTTTTGAAAGACAAAAACTATCCATTAGAGGATAAGCAATGGGTTTTGGTCACTATTGATCCGGAGAGAGATACAGCAGAATCTATTGATAAGTATGCAAAAGGATTTGCAGAAGAATTTATAGGCGTAAGAGGAAGTAGACCAATGCTTTTAAATCTTGCTACACAGCTTGCTGTTAATAATGTTATGCCCTCTCATAAACATATGGATCATAGTCACTTGGACAATCATGTGAATAATATAATTCTTATAAATCCTGATGCTGAATTTGCAGGTTTTTTTAGGCCGCCATTCACAACCCCAAGGCTATCTTTAACCTATCAATCAGTTACATCAAACTAATTTATAGAAACTATAACTTTCCCCTTAGCTTTCCGATCTTTTAGATGCGCTATGGCATTTGCTGAGTCTTCAAGGGTAAATCTATCGGAAGGCGTAGGATCAATTTTTCCATCTGAAAAAAGAGAAAATAGTTCTTCAAAGTTCTTTTTATTTTCTTCAGGAAACATTCCAACCCAAGCCCCCCAAAATACACCAACTATTTGACACCCTTTAAGCAGCGTAAGATTTAATGGCATTTTAGGAATTTGATCAGCTCCAGCAGCAAACCCTATAACAAGATACCTACCGTCCCATGCAATTGATCTCAAACAAGGCTCAGCATAACTACCCCCAACTGGATCGTATATTACGTTTGGACCTTTGCCCCCAGTTAAATCTTTTATTTTTGTTGATAATTCTTTTTGCTCATCTCGTGACAAATTACCAGATGGATATATGAATGCTTCATCTGCTCCGTTAGCTAGGCATATATCAATCTTTTCTTGTGTTGAAGCTGCCGCAATAACTTTTGCACCCATGGCTTTGCCTAGCTGAATTGTTGCAAGACCAACACCTCCTGATGCTCCAAGTACCAGTAATGTTTCCCCTTGCTGTAGGTTAGCTCTTTGTTTTAGTGCGTATAAAGATGTTCCATATGTTACCGAGAGGGCTGAAGCTATTTCATAGTCCATATTTTCTGGGATTGGTCGCAACATTGACTGATGAGCAAGAAGCTTTTCAGCAAGACCTCCGACCATTGCCGCAGCGAAAACTTTATCACCAACTTTATATCCCTCTACTCCTTCACCAACCTCAGTGATAATACCTGCGGCCTCTCCGCCAGGTATAAAAGGAAGAGGGGGCTGAAACTGATAAAGCCCTTGGATCATAAGGACATCAGGAAAATTAATGCTTGCAGCCTTTAATTCAATAATTACATGCTCCGGAGCAATGACAGGGTCAGGCACCTCATTGAATTGAAGTTTTTCTGGACCACCTAGTTCTACACATTGTAGTGCTTTCATTTTTCCCCCTTCTTATAGTTTTGAGTTATATGAGTTAATAAACTCATCTATGCTCGGCTCTTTTAAAGTATTGAGTTTATCAAAATTTTTCAAGGATTCCCTAGCTTCATCTTTAAATTTTTCTAAATCACTATATTCTAAAGAACTTAAATATGATTTATGCAACTTTGATGTAAGCATTCCATAATCAGTAAATGCAATTTCACCATCATTTAAAGAGTCTATAATCCCATTCTTGTTCTCAACAGACTTTAGTGCATTTATGTATTTAGAGCTATTAGGCATAACACTTGCAAGCATTTTAAGTTTTTCTACTACCTTCTGTTTTGCTGTTCCTATGAATTGCTTTTTGCCATCAAAAAATATTGTAGCTTCAGAATTATTTCCATTACTGATTACTGCAGATTCATTTTGCTTAATTTTCTTAGCCTCGGCATCGTCTATTAAAGGGCTATCTGAAATAATGCAATATATTAATACTAAGTCCAAAAGCCTAATTTGATCCTTGGAAATACCAACCGGCTCATTTGGCGACAAATCTATTCCTCTTACCTCAACGTATTCTATGCCAGATGATAGGAGAACTTCATAGGGCCGTTGGTCTTTATTGCCAACCCTCTTAGGCCTTATTGAATCATAATATTCATTCTCAATTTGTAGTCTGCCAGTAGATATCTGAAGCCACTCAGAATTTTTCTTTAAACCAATATCTTCAAAAGGCTTAAAAGGAATCAAAATAGCATCTTTAATCTTTTGCAAAAACTCATCTAATGAGTCATACCTGATATCCATGTCTTTTTGAGCAAAACTCTTATATCCAATATCGCTCATTCTCAGAGATGTGGCAAAAGGCTTATAAAAATTCTTGTCACCCAGCACATCAAGATCATGGTCCCTTCCTTTAAGGAAAGTTTTATCCACAACAGGGGATGCACCAAAAACGCTTAAGACAAACCAATAATACCTTTTAAAATTTCTTATTAAGCCGAGGTAGATTTCATCAATATTTTCTTGATTAGAATTATTCTCAAGTTGTTTTAAAGAACTGGATCCCAAGGAAAAATTAAAGTGGATTCCTGCTATGCATTGCATAGACGAACCGTATCTCTCTTTAAGGCCTCTTCTGTAAATTTCTTTAATTTTGCCAGCATTGGTATCAGAGTATTGAGCAATATTAATTGAATCTTCATCATCAATGCTGGGCGGCATTGAATATGCCCACAAAATCTCATCATTTAAGTGTTGATTTACAAATACATGCAACATTAATAGATATTCATATAAATCATCAATGTCTTGAAATACTGGAGTAACTAACTCGATAAGGGATTCTGCAAAATCAGTTGTAATAGAGGGGTTTGTCAGAGGAGATCCTAAGGCTCGGGGGTGGCGAGTTGAGGCTATCTTACCATCAGCACTTACTCTAAGAGACTCTTTTTCTATCCCCCTATTAATTTCGAGAGAATCGAAAAATCCTGCTAGTTTTAGCTGATTAAGCTTTGACCCAAAATCAGCTTGTGACATTAGAAACCTGGACCAGCCGATATAATATTATTACCCAAATTAAATTTTTTAAAATTTTCTTGGAATTTTGATATGAGACTTTTTAAATCATTGTCATAGGAATCTTTATTGTCCCAGGTATTCCTTGGATTTAGTATTTTTTCATCAACTCCCTCCACATGATTTGGAATCCATAAGTTAAGGCCAGGTAGATGAGTTGTTTCAGCATCAACAAGCTCTCCATTTTGAATGGCGTTAACAATCCTCCTTGTAGTAGGAATTGAGAATCTTGACCCAATGCCATGAGGTCCCCCAGTCCATCCAGTATTAACAAGGAAAACCTGAGAGCCAAATTCTTCCATTCTTTTCATTAATAAATCAGCATAGACACCGGCTGGCCTAGGAAAGAAAGGAGCTCCAAAACATGTTGAGAAAGCTGACTCAATTGCTGAAGTTGATCCTATTTCTGTTGATCCAACCTTTGCGGTATAGCCACTTAAGAAGTGATATGCGGCAGCTTCTTTTGAAAGAATTGAAACTGGAGGTATTAGCCCAGTCAAATCACAGGTAAGGAAAATTACAGTTTTTGGCTCACCAGCAGCATTTTCTGGAACAGCATCATCAATGTGAGACCTTGGATAACATACACGGCCATTTTCTGACAATGAGGTGTTTGAATAATCTGGATTTAAATCATCATCTAAAAATACATTTTCTATAATGCTTCCATGTTTTATTGCTTTAAATATAACAGGTTCATTTTCTTCCGAGAGATCAATAGTTTTGGCATAACATCCTCCCTCAAAATTAAATACACTTCCAGGCCCCCAGCCATGCTCATCATCTCCAATAAGAGCACATGATGGATCTGCAGATAGTGTTGTTTTTCCCGTACCCGACAAACCAAAGAACAGGGCTACATCACCATTTTTATTTACATTTGCAGAACAATGCATAGGGAGCACGTCTTTTGCAGGAAGTAAAAAGTTTTGAACTGAGAACATAGATTTTTTCATCTCTCCCGCATACTTCATTCCTGCAAGCAAAACCTTTTTCTCAGCAAAATTTATAATTACACAACCCTCAGAATAAGTCCCATCTAACTCAGGTTCACACTCATAGTTTGCAGCACTTAAGATTTGCCACTCATCTTTTTCACCTGGGTTATATATATTAGGATCGACAAATATTAGTTTAGAAAATAACCCATGCCACGCTGTCTCAGTCCTGACTTTGATAGGGAGATAGTGATCTTTATGAGATCCAACATGTACCTTTGAAACATATGTATCTTTTGAATCAAGGTATTTTTTTACCTTATCCCAAAGAGGTTTAAATTTATCTTTATCAAAGGGTTTGTTGATTTCTCCCCAGTCAATAGAGTTTTCGGTTGTCTCTTCTTTGACTATAAATCTATCATTAGGACTTCTTCCAGTTCTAGATCCTGTTTCTGTGGTTAGGGCTCCATTTTTTGCAATGACGCCCTCATTATTATCAATCGCGATGCTTATAAGTTCTTCATTTGAAAGCTCGTGCTGTATATTTGTTGAATCTGTCATCTTGTTTTCATTATAGGTATTAAGAATAACTATTCATATAGAATAGTTAAAATTGTTAAAAATTTACATAGTTATGTAGTGAAGTAAAAAACAAATGAATTATTGTGTCAATGAAATTAAAAAAAGCTTTATTTAAAGCATTTAATAGCTAAATTTTATGTAGTTTTATTACAGAATACTATCTTCTAGATACTAATTTGAGCGCAGAAGCACAAACAAAAACAATAAAAAATATCAGGGCCCACTCTGCAAAGTTAAAGATAAACCTCCACCCATCTTCTGCGCAAGTCGGGCCGCCTTCAAAAGCCCTGGTTATACCGGCAAAAAATCCAAAATATTCTATTTGTGTTTCAAGAGGCATACCGCAATTTGGTGTCAACATAGAAATTTCTTCTACTGACAGATTTTGAAGATAAATCTGTCTTGAATTAACAATCAGGCCTAATACCCCAAAAAAAACTGTAAGCAGTCTTGAAAATACTCTTGTTCTTTTGAATAGAAAGCCAACAAATGAAACAACAGCAATAAATATAAAAAGGTATCTTGTCATAATGCATAAAGGACATGCATCTAGATAGAGAAGCCTATCCATAACTGCAGCCATTCCAACTATTAAAAGCGCCCCTATTGTTGCGCCTATTTCAAAATAGTTTTGATAAACTGTTTTAATAATTCCAATGACTTTATTAAACATAATGATTTATATTGTTAGTTTACATATTATAAAGAAAACAAGCTTTATGATATATCCAAGACAGGCATTTACATGAAAGATAGAATTTTTATTATTGATGGCTCTTCATACCTATACAGGGCCTATCATGCAATGCCTCCGCTTACCTCACCATCAGGCCAGCCCACTGGGGCAATAAAAGGTGTTACTAACATGCTTACAACACTTAAAAAAGATAGCGAAGGCTCTCCCATAATTGTTGTTTTTGATGCAAAAGGAAAAACATTTAGATCAGATATCTACAAAGAATATAAGGCTAACAGGCCCCCCATGCCTGATGATCTCCGAGAGCAATTAGAGCCGTTAAAAAACATATGCAAAGCAATTGGTTTTCCTCTCATTGAGATACCCGGAGTTGAAGCCGATGATGTTATAGCAACTCTTTCAAGGCAAGCAAAAGAAAGAAAATTTAAATCCGTGATATCTTCTTTAGATAAAGATTTAATGCAGCTCGTTGAAGATCCTATTTCTACAATGATGAATACTATGTCTCATCAAATCTTTGATGAACAAAAAGTATTTGAAAAGTTTGGAGTCAAGCCTAATCAAATAAGAGATTTGCTGGCCCTAGTTGGAGATAGTTCAGACAATATCCCAGGAGTCCCAAAGGTTGGAGTTAAGACTGCTGCAAAGTGGTTAAATGAGTATGGTGATATCGAAGCAATTAAACAAAATGCTGACAACATAAAAGGCAAGGTCGGAGAAAATTTAAGAGCTTCTCTTCAAGATCTTGATAGAAATATTAACCTGGTATCATTGAAAGATGATGTAGATATTGGCAGAACGTTTGAAAGTTTGCTTGAGCAAAATGGAGACAGCGAAAGGCTTGCAGAACTTTTTGAGGAGTTTGGATTTAGATCTAATCAAATAAATGTCCCCCCACCAAGAAAATCAACACATGAAGATAAAAGTGAAACAACATCTTTAAACTCAAATTATAAAGCCATATTCGATGAGAAAGGGCTGAAGGAATGGGCCAAGCTTCTTGATGAAAGCATGCACTTTGCCATTGACACAGAAACAAACTCTTTAGACACAATCACAGCTGAATTAGTTGGAATATCTCTAGCAGTTGAAGAAGGCTCTGGCTGCTATATCCCAATTGGACATGCGTATGAAAATTGCCCTCAACAATTAAGCTTAAAACAAGTTCAAACAATCATTGGCAAAGCAATAGAAAGAAATGCTGCCAAGGCAGTTGGCCAAAATCTAAAATTTGATATACCTATTCTTAAAAGACATGGAATTTCATTAGATAAATTTTTGGCTGATACCATGCTCATGTCATATGTACTAAATAGCACAGCGACTAGGCACGGTATGGATAGGCTTGCAGAATTTTATCTTGATTATAAAACCACAAAATATTCAGACGTAACTGGAACAGCTTCAAAGCAAATTAGCTTTGCTGCAGTAAATATAGAAGTTGCTTCCAATTATGCAGCAGAAGATGCAGACATAACCCTGAGATTATTTAACAAACTAAATTCCTTATTAAAAGATAAACCAGGACAAAGCAAACTATTAAAAAATATTGAATACCCGCTTGTGCATGTTCTTGCAACCGTAGAAGCAAATGGCGCAAAAGTTGATAAAACAAAGCTATCCAATCACTCGAAAGAGCTAGCAGACAAAATTGAAATACTTTCAAAACAAGCATATGACATTGCTGGGGATGAATTTAATCTAGACTCTCCAAAGCAATTACTTGAAGTTTTGTATGAGAAGTTAAAGCTACCAATTTTAAAGAAAACACCAAAGGGTCAGCCCTCTACCAATGAAGAAACTTTAAAAAGGCTTTCAGAAGAATATGAGCTGCCAAGAATAATATTGGAATACAGGGGATTGGCAAAATTAAAATCAACTTATACGGATAGCCTAATCAAGATCGAAAACCCCCAAACAAAAAGAATTCATACTTCTTATCAACAAGCTGTGACTTCTACTGGTAGACTCTCTTCGACAGAACCGAACCTTCAAAACATTCCAATTAAAACTGCTGAGGGTCGAAGAATTCGTGAAGCCTTTATTCCTGAAAAAGGAAACATAATGATTTCCGCTGACTATTCACAAATTGAATTACGGATCATGGCGCATTTATCTAAAGATAAAAACCTTACTCATGCATTTAATAATAATTTGGATGTTCATTCATCTACAGCTGCAGAGGTCTTTGATACAGACATAGAAGCAATAACACCTGAACAAAGAAGAAGTGCAAAGGCTATAAATTTTGGATTAATGTACGGTATGTCAGCATTTGGATTAACTCGACAGCTTGATATACCAAGAGCCGAAGCCCAACAATATCTTGATACATATTTTGAAAGATATACTGGAGTAAAAAAATACATTGAAAATACAAAACTTAAAGCCAAAGAAGATTTATTTGTTGAGACCATAATGGGCAGAAGACTGTATCTAAATGAAATTAATGCAGCAAATGGTCTTAGAAGACAGGCGGCAGAGAGGGCTGCTATTAATGCACCCCTTCAAGGCTCAGCAGCAGATATTATTAAAAAGGCGATGATAGATATTGATAAATATTTATCAGCCGAAATGAAAGAAGTGAAAATGATAATGCAAGTTCATGACGAGTTAATATTTGAAGCCCCAGAAGAAATTGCTGAAGAAACTCTTAGACTAGTGAAAAAAATGATGGAAGAAACTGCAAAGCTTGATATCCCATTAATAGCAGATGCTCAAATAGGAGCTAACTGGAACGAGGCACATTAAATTTCCCGTTTATTTATAGAGCCTGCCCATTCTAATGGCGAATAGTTGTGGTCTGTCTTTTCTAATACACGTATTCCATGAATATTTCTTAAGTCTACAATCTTCATATTTAGATATTCTTCTGGTACCTTGAAAGGCCACTTTTTTTTCATCTTAAAAGTTCGATATATAACTTTTCTTTTTACAGCTATTACATTCC
>CAYQIT010000021.1:0-11253 GCA_964417685.1 uncultured Gammaproteobacteria bacterium
TCACACTTTCCACATGTTGCATTTACAGACATTCCGCATTTATTACATTCATATGTTGCCATTATTTTTTCTCCTTTAAGATCAATCCATTGCTTCTAAAATTTCCAATAGAAGATTAATAATATCTAAATATAAATTAAGTGCTATGTCAAAAGCCGTTGACCAATCATTTGAAGAGTCAGATAGCTCTTTTAAACGAGCGAAATCAACGAAAAGAAATAAAATAAAAAGTCCGATACCAAAGAAAGCCTTTGCTCTTATTGTATTTCTTGAAAACTTAAATGTAGTTCTTGAGAATTCAAATATTATTAAGCCCAACAATCCAAAAAATAAGAAGGCATGGACATAGCCTGATGAGTTTAAAGCCTGGCCAATATCACTATATCCTACGAAACCACAAAAAATTGTTGCCAGAAGAGTTATTTTAAGAGCTCTGATTCCATCATTCTCATCCATGTCTAGAAAAAGCATGCCAAGGATTAATCCAAATAAAATACTTTGTGCAGTAAAAGCAAACATTCCTATTTGAACGGATAAAGCACCCACAAATACTGTTGAAAAAAGGAGAATAACCCATGGCAAAATCAGGGCATTAAAAAATTTATTTGATGGCTCGCAGTCTTTGTAGCCCTTTTTTAAAAATTCATTTCTTTTTTCTTCATTGACTACATAAACATTTGGGGTTTCATTATTTTCATTTTCAGGATGAAACATCTCTCTAGGATAGTCTTCCTTTCGTTCAATATAAGGTATTAAATCTAGCTCTCTTTTTAGGTTCATTGCTCCTCTGTAAGAGAATCCCATGAATTTAGTATTATTTTGATATGCTAATTTTGCGCCTCTTAATACATAAAAAGCTAAACCAAATACGATTAGTAATTGGCCACACAAAATTATCATTGTTTTTGCAAATAGTGTTGTTTCCATAACTAAAGCTTAATACTAGTTAGTTAATATCTAAGATTTATTGTATGTAAATAATATATATTTTTAGTCGCAAAATATTTTTGAAAAATAGGCGACAGAGTGATCATTGAAATCCTTGCTCCCTATTTTGATGAATCCAATTTTTTTATGGAAGTCTAAGGAGGGTTGGTTTTTTGGTTTCGTGTTAACTTCGCAGTAAATTGGCAGCTCAAATTTTTCAGAATAATTAAAAATTATCTCATATAAACTTTTGCCTACCCCTGATCTTCTGTGCTGATTTTTTATTGCAATCCTATCAATATAAACAAATTTTTTTGCTTTCTTGCTTATGAATTTATAGTTTAAGGATGTATAAGCTGCTCCAGCTTCTAAGCATACAACAAAGCCAATAATCTCATTATTTATCCTGGCTGCTAAGATTAAGGAAGCCATATTTAAGAGCTCTTTTAACTTTTCAACAGATTTAAGGCTGCCGACTTCTGGGGTGCTAGCTTGATTGATAGAGTAAATTGAAAGAATATCCTTGTTATTGTAAGGAAAGCTTAGCTCATCTATTTTAATAGAATCTGGCATAAAGATTAAAAATAGCTAGTGAGTTTCTATATTTGCTTCTTCTAATGCGTTTTTAATTTTTTCTGAAACCTCACCGATAAAAAGTTCCTTTGTTAATGAGTAGCTTGGGTGACCCATAGTTGCTAAGTCTTGTGCCTTTTCACTGAGCTTTTCTTCAAAGCTCTCTTCATCAACAACTTCATCTATTAAGCCTGCTTCAACTGCCTCGCTTATTGGATATATTGTACCTCCAAGTATTGCTCTGTATTTATGAGCTTGTGAAACTCTAAATTTTATCAATTCAAGTATTGGAATTGGTATGACCATATTTGTTCTCATTTCATTGGCTCCAATCATAAAATCCCCTTTAAGACCGATTCTATAATCACAACAACATAATAAAAAAGTACCAAGTGCAATACCATGGCCCGTGCAAGCTCCTATGACTGGTCTTGGAAAATCAAGGATCCGCGATAGCATTTCAAATCCGCTCTTAGACATACTTCTAATAGCATCGACATCCCCGGAACCAATGACTTTCAAATCAAAGCCTGCTGAAAACATGCCTTTTGATCCTCTAATAATTAGACAACCAGAGTCTGTAGGAACATTATCTAAACAGCTATTAACATCTTTAATCATAGCTGGAGAGAAAACATTTGCCTTGCCATCATTAAGGGTAATGATTGAGATCTCGCCTTCTTTTGTAAGAACTGCTTTTGGACTATCCATAAAAAATACCTATAAAAAATTAATATATTTAAACTTTATCTTCTAAAGTGAGTGATGTCGATATGAATATATGCTCACCTATATAATATAATCTGCTTATTGGAGTATTTATATGATTAAAAGATTATTAAAAATTTGTGCGGTATTTCTAACATTCTTTACAGGATTGGCAACCCTGTATCTTGGAAATTTATTCTTTATGAAGCCTGTCTCAATAGACCATTATTTAGGTAAAGAAATGGTCGTAAGCTTGGTTGATTCACCTGAACTACTAACTTATTTAGGTGTTTTTGATAGATTTAGTAATATAACTAAACACAACTCAAAGCTTACTATCCCTAACCCCAAAGATCTTGAAAACGATATTTCTCAAACAGAGGATAGGTTAGCTATTTTAAAAAGCTATAAAACTGGCTCTCTTTCAGATGAACAAAAAATTACCAAGAAAATTGCTATTTTTGATACTGAAAATAATTTAAAAGAATTAAAAGAATTTCCTTATCATAATTACCCCTTGAACCAGGTTCGTGGTGCACATCAGAATGTTATAAGCTTTATGAGTGATCAGCATCCTGTAAGAAATCTTTACGAAGCTAGAGGATATGTGGAAAGAACAGACCTAGTTAAAGAGGTTTTCAAGGGCCAACTTGACTGGCTTGAAAGGCAGGCGGCCCAAGAAATTTACGCGCCTGATTTTGTTTATGCTCATTTGATAGAACAGCTGAATGAATTTATTTCATATTCATTCGAAGAACATCCCTTGTATACAGAATTTATTAAAAAAATTGATCTACTAAAAATTTCTGGTAATGATTATGCTGAACTTGATACAAATCTAAAAAATTCTATAGAAAACAGCGTCACTCCTGGATTTGTATTATTGAGAGATTTTATGGTTGCAACAAAACATAAGGCAAACCCCAATCATGGAATTTGGTCGCAACCAAATGGTGATGAGTACTATAAGCTCATGATAAGGTCATATACAACTACGGACTATAGTCCTGAAAAAATTCATAACATTGGCTTAAGTGAGGTTGCTAGAATTTCTACTAGGATGAAAGAGATATTGAACTCCCTTGGTTATGATCCTAAAAAATCAGCTGGGATCTTAATGAATGAGTTAAATGAAGATCCCTCTTTTCTCTATGCTGATACTCCTGATAGAAAAGATATTGTTGTTAACGATTATATGAATATGGTTAATGAGGCTACAGAAGGTATAAAGGGTTATTTTCATACTATGCCAAGGGCTTCTGTGGTTGTTAAGGCTGTTCCTGAATATTCAGAAAAAACAGCTCCGGGAGGTTATTATCAGGCCCCTGCATTGGATGGAAGTAGGCCTGGGGCATTTTATGTAAATCTTTATGATATTAAACAGACTCCTAAATACAGCATGAAAACTCTCGCTTATCATGAGGCCACTCCTGGGCACCATCATCAAATTGCTCATTCTATGGAGAATGAAAAGCTTACTTTATATAGAAACTTTGGTTATAGAACTTCAGCCTTTTCTGAGGGTTGGGCTCTTTATTCAGAACAATTGGCACTTGAAGCAGGGCTGGCGCCTGATCCTTATGATGAGCTTGGTATTTTGCAAAGTGAAATATTTAGGGCTGTCAGGTTGGTGGTTGATACCGGAATCCATTATAAAAAATGGACAAGGGAGCAAGCTATTGATTACATGAAATCTAAAACTGGGATGTCTGATACTGAGTGTAGAGTTGAGATAGAAAGATATATTGTTTGGCCAGGCCAGGCCCTGAGCTATAAAGTAGGTATGATAAAAATTTTAGAACTAAGAAAAAAAGCGATGGATGCCCTTGGTGATAAATTTGATATCAAAGATTTCCATTCTGCTGTTTTAGACCATGGAATACCTCCTCTATTTATTGTTGAACAAAAGGTTGATGAAATGATTGAGAGAGCTCTGAATACCTAAAAATTTTCTGGTATTTTTGCAGTGAATTGTTTGTAATAAAGTTTTAGGCTTTCTAGGTCCTTCTGCATATCATCGCTTGGTTGAAAGAACTTATCTAAAACTATTCTTTTCGTTTTAAAATCAAATGCGGCCACAAAAATTTTTGCATCAACAGCCTCTGCTATTCTTAAAAAACCCGTCCTCCATTTCTCTGTTTTTGCTCTTGTTCCTTCAGGGGCCATTGCTATAAGAGAGCCCTTTAATTTTTCTATATTTGCAATTGCTTCTTTGACCAAGCCAGATCCTGGTTTATTTTTATTTACAGGAATACCTCCCATATATTTTAAAAATCTTCCAAGCAAAGGCTTTTTAAATAAAGTGTATTTACCAAAATAAGATATTTTTACATCCAAGCCCAGAATTGCTGCAAAGCCAAAAATTCCATCCCAATTTGAAGTATGTGGTGCTGCAATTAGTACTAAGTTTTCATTTTCTTTCATTTCAGGAATAGTGCCGTCAACCTTCCAGCCAAATATTTTTAATAATAATCTGGCTAAGAGTTGAATAAAACGAGGTCTATAAGCTCTAAATACCTGTGGTATTTGGCTGGGGGAAACTATTTTATTTTTAGTCATTGTTCTTTAAAGTTTTTTTATCAAATAAATAATAAATGCAATATAAAAGATAGCATAAAACAATGGCTAGTATGTATATATCTATCATGTGGTATGGCTCTGGTCTCATCCAATTCATTATTGAATCACCTTCTGGTTTAAAATTTACATACCAGTAATTTGTCTCCATGCCGATGAATGAATTAATAACATAAATAGCTGCCAATAGAAGTGTTGTTATGACTAGAATTCTAAAAGGGTCAGATCTTATTATTTTTTGCCTATCAACCTGAAGTGCATATGAAACTCCAATCAGAATAAAAGAATGCCCAATGTGAGACTGAATATATTCAAAATAAGGAAAACCATAGATAACATCTGGGGTTAGCAATGCGAAACCCGCTCCCAAAATTCCCCAAAAAAAAGCAAATACAAAAAATATTCTTATCTTAGTAAATAAATATGCCAATATGCTATAAGCAGAAAAATCACACATATGTAATGGTAGCCCGCGCTGCCACGGGTTTTCAAAAATATATACAACCTTATAGAAATCAAAGCCATCATTTATAATTACTAAGAAAAGTAAAGCTAATTTAAAAATATTTTTTTTAGATTCCGTGGAGGTAATAAAATATCTTGGTAAATAGATAATTACTAAAATACAAATTAATGTACTTAAAAAATGAGACAAGCTTAATAGATTAAGCGGCTGCATAGAAGACTGCTTTCTCCTTATAGATTATGGAGAGTCTGGAAGTGCCTCGTATTGAAGTTGATCATATGGATTTTGCACATCGATAGCATCTGGATGAACTACAGATATATTTATATCGCTACCATAATCTCCAGTTACAAAACCTTGAACGGTATCTCTTGGTACTAAGTTAATTGTGGCAAACCTTCCGTTTTTTGCGTATACAAGGGTAACTTCCTCACCAACTTTTGATGAAATAAGTCGCCAGCCAGTAGAAAGGGTTTCAGTACCATAAAAAATGAGGTTTTCAGCAGGGCTGTAATTTGAAGTAAGAATAATCCTTCCAGAAATAGATTCCCCAGTACCCAACAGAACTGTTGGTTCTTTCAAAATTTGCGCATCTTCTGGAAGAGGCAGATCCTCTAACAAGTAGGCAATAACTTTTCGCTGGTTGGCTTGATATTCATCTGTCACTATTGCGCAACTAGATGTTAAAAAAACAATAATAAATGGAAGTACTAGTAATTTTTTATTCATGAAAATAGTATTGCATTTTTTTTAATGAAAAAAAACATTTTTTTTAAACACTAATTTAGTATGTAAAGTATACTTGACATTAGATTTTTTTTTCAAATATAATCTATTTGAGGAAGTTATTATTATGGCAAAAATATCATTTTATGGTGGCTGGGTAGATCTAAAATCCCTTAACAAAGAAGATAAAAAAAATTATAAACTGTCTATGTTTTTTTTCCTTTTAGGAGCAGTCTGCTGGGGCATTCATCTAAGCGGAACTGATATTGGATTATTGGCCGCTGATAATGTAAATGATACATCTACTCCCCTCACCATCATCAGAATTTCTGTCGTTGTTCTATGGATGGTAGCTATTATGTATTACATGAAATTTTATAAAGCTCAGGATGAACTATTTAAGCGTTATCAAGAATATACTTTAAGCTGGGGGGCTTTATCTTTCATAGCTTTGGGCCTTGTTATTTCACTACTTTCACCATATTTTGCATTCAGCCCTTCTTTTTATGAGTTCTTTTTAGCTTTTGTAGTTGGGACTATAATAGGTGGGTACCGTTTTCATAAGTCATATCTTTCCTAGAATGGATAATAATCTTAAAAAGCTAAGAAAAGCTAGAGGCATTAGTCAAGGCGACTTAGCACACCAACTAAATGTTAGCAGACAAACCATTAATTCAATTGAAAATGGAAAATTTGATCCCTCACTCTCATTAACTATTGGGCTGACTAGATTTTTTAAAGTCTCTCTTGAAGAAATATTTATAGTTAAAGATTAGATTACAAATAAACTTTACCAAACTGGTTTGAAGTAAAGTCCTTCCATAATATAGATTCTTGCTTTGTGAATCCTCTTTTAGGTATTTGATCTTTGAAATACATTTCTAAACAGCTACAAACGCCAGATGCTGTAGTTCTTTGAATGGCGCTAAACCTATCATCACCATAGATTTTTCTTAAATAGGTTTTTTCTTGAAGAATTCCATCAATTTCTCCAATAACTTTAACAAAAAATATAATTACATCATTTGTTGTTCTTGGGACCTCTTTGTCAAATAATTTTTCTAGCACATCTTTATTTTTTTTAAGATGCAGGTCATTAAATAAGAATTTCATGTGGTTTAAATGACCGGGATATCGGATTGTTTTATAGCTCAGGTTATCAACTTTGTTCTCATAAGTTTCACACATTGTGGCGCAACCTCCACTAGTATTAAAGGCTTCATAGCTCTCCCCTTCTATTATCATTTTTTCTGCGCCCTCTAAAGGCATCACTTTAATGCTCTTCCCTTCATATATAGCATCTGCCTCATTACAGTACTCATTAATTAATCCATTTGTAGACCAGCTCAAGTAATAGCTCATTTCATTTGTAGTGAACCTTGGCAATGCTCCAACCCTCATCATAGCTTCTGTGACATGGTCAAAATCTTTCATAAGAGATGCTGCGCATATATTTATAGCACCTGGCGCTAATCCACATTGTGGCATCATCACATTTTTTGATTTTATGCCTCTAATAAAATCAGTCGTCTCAACATCTTCGGTAAGATCAAAATATCCAATGTTCAGTTCTGCTGCAACGGTCCCAATGTTCTTGTTTATTGCAAAGGGACCAGCTGAAATAACAGCATCTACATCTTTTAAAAATTCTCTAACTTGATTGATGTCTCTCGCATCAAAACCTTCTGTTATATCGCCTTGTTTAATTTCATAAGTATCCTTTAGGAGTTCTTTGATAGCCCATCCGATATTCCCTTTTCCAATTATTGCGACCTTATTCTTCATCAAATTCTACTCCTTGAGCAAGCGGTAGGTCAGAACCATGATTAACTGTAGCTGTCACTCTCCTCATATAAGTTTTCCAAGCATCTGATCCGGACTCTCTTCCGCCACCTGTATCTTTTTCACCGCCAAAAGCCCCGCCTATTTCAGCTCCACTGGTACCTATATTTACGTTTGCAATTCCACAATCACTTCCTTCGGAACTTAAAAATAACTCTGACTCTCTTAGATCATTTGTAAATATAGAACTACTCAATCCCTGCGCCACATCATTTTGCATATTGATTGCATCTGTTAGTTTATTGAATTTTTTGACATATAAAATTGGGGCAAACGTTTCATTCATCATCTCTTCAACAATGCTATCCACCTCAACAATTGCTGGTTCAACGTAAAAGTCTTCAGGGTCTTCAATATTAAGTCTAGCTCCACCAAAAACTTTTATGCCTCTTCCTTGCAGTGAATCAATTATTACTTGCATTGATCTAAAGCTCTCTTCTGAAATTAATGGACCAAGCTGAGAGGAAACATTTGAAGGGTCGCCAATTGTTAAAGATTGATAATAAGCAAATAGCTTTTCCATAAATGTTTCATATATGTCTTCATGGACAAATAAGCGCCTCAAACTAGTACACCTTTGGCCAGTGGTGCCACATGCCGAAAAAGTTACTCCTTTTACAGTCAAATCAAGATCAGCGGTTGAGCAAACTATAGCTGCATTATTTCCACCTAACTCAAGCAAGGTTCTTCCAAGTCTTGCTGCCACTAAAGGTGCTAGTTCTTTGCCCATTTGGGTGCTTCCTGTTGCAGAAATTAACGGAAGGTTGGTATCTTTGCATAAAGCAACAGCCTCTTCATTGCCTCCGGTTAATATTTGAACTAAATCTTTATAGTCTCCTGCAACTTTATCCCATACCTCTTTTATAGCGAAAGCGCATTGGTTTGAGTGAGGACTTGGTTTCCAAATAATGCTGTTGCCGCATACTGCAGCTAAACAAAAATTCCATGCAAATACAGCCATTGGAAAATTGAAAGCAGTTATGCATCCGACCACTCCTATAGGCTGCCAGATCTCTTGAAGCCTGTGCTCGGGTCTTTCGCTTGGCATGGTTAAACCATAAAGCTGTCTACTTAGACCAGTTGCAAAATCGCACATATCTATGGCTTCTTGAACTTCGCCTTCGGCTTCAGAAACTATTTTTCTTGCTTCAGTGGTGATGATTGCAGCAAGATCTTTTTTTCTAAGTCTTAGCTCATCGCCAAATCTTCTAATTATCTCGCCTCTTTGGGGTGCTGGAACTTTTCTCCACTCAAACGAAATATCCTTAGATTTCTTAACTATTTTCTTATAAGAATCATGATCCATTAATTCTACCTTTAGATATTATGAATATTTGATAGAGAGCAAATACACCAAAAATTACAACGTATGCCATATAGAAATTTATGACCAAAGGGTCTTCAATTGAATCAACAAAGGGGTCGCTCGGAGGGAGCCTTTGCAATATCTCTGCGGTAGTGGGCAGCATGCTAAAGAATACGGTTCCAGTTAAAGCTAGTTGCTTTAAGTAGATATTTAAAAAACCAAAAACATTAAATCTCTCTAATACCCATGCAAAGATCACTGCAAGAATCGTTATCACAGAAAGCCAATGTGCTGTATTAAAAGAGCCTGTGGCCCCATATAAAAGAAATGAAGATGCACATGTTAGTAGCGTGCTGATTAAGTAAAAATATGCAAGTTTGTTGTCTATATAAATAAACTTGTCTTTTATGAGAAGATAAAGGCCTACAACTATTGCTGCCGTTCCAAGAATAGTATGGAACCATCCAATTAAAGAAATTCCACCAAACATATTTCCCCCTATTTAATTGTGTTTTTCTATCTTACTACAATTTACCAGATAGGTAATTTTGTAAAATTCTTATCTTTTTCTTGCCGCCAAAGTATTCTATTTCATCATCATCAAAGGTTTTTATGCTTTCAATCAAGTCATTTCTTGCTTTAGGAAATTTAAAAATGGCTTGCAAGGGCTGAAACATTAGATTAATAGTAAACAAAGAGTATTTCTCATGAAACCTGCACAAGGTTTCTTTTTCTGACCTAATAAACCAAGTTTCAGGATTAGAGTTAAGGTCGCCCTCTTCTCTTAAATGAAACCGGTCTGTATCTCCGTGAACAAGCCAATTTTGTCTTTTAAATGGCTTCATGACCGGAGACTGTCTAATGAATTTAGATATTCTCTCTCCGATTTTTTCATTTAATGTTGAAACTGGGCCATGAATATTATGTAGAGATTTGCCAATCTTAGACTGAACATCCCAATAACTAGGAGAACAAACGCATGCAGCAATAAGTTCTTGATCGCCATCAGATCTTACTATGCATAAATCATCTTGCATTATAAGACTCATATCAGCTATTAGATCAGGATAGTTGTTAGTATTTGCTTTTATAAAGTTATTGAGAATGTCTTGAGCTTCTTCAGAACCATCTATAGTTGCAACAACTTTATGATATGAGGCATCTAATAAATTTTTCTTGTGTCCATGGAGGCTTGGATTTATTTTATTATTTAGCCATTCTGGGCTTGGAATTGGCTGAAGCCCCAATCTATATTTTGGCTTCCCATCAGACCATGGTGGGTCTTGCCAGAAAAAAGGGTCAACTTTTTGTGTCACTCTGCTTATGTTGTTTGTTTGAACCAGGTGCCTTAAATATAGGCCATAACAATTGATAGGTTATAGGCGCATCAAAAAGATTTTCTACGCCGATTTCTTTAGGATATTTTCTAGTTATCTTTGCTGTGCCAAAGATCATATCCCAAACAAATAATAGGTTTCCATAGTTTCCTTTGTAGTGAGTATTATCATCCGAGGCATGCTTTCCATGATGAGCCCAATGTGTTGATGGGGTTGAAATTGTTCTCTCAAGCACCCACATTATTGGATGCATCCATCTAATTTCATAAAGCTTTTTATCCCATCTAAGGTCTGTATGTGCACCAAAAATAACAATTTGCTTAAGCACAATGTAAAAAGCATATACCCATCCTGATCCCATATAAAATAGAACACCTGCAAACCATAGGCCCGGCATTAACAAGTAATAAAACAATCCATTTCTATAAACTACTCTTATAGATAAATATTCTGGATCATGATGCGGCCTATGCAGGTTATAAAGGACTGGAACAGAGTGACAAAGTCTATGCCATGCATATTGAGTCAGATCATCAAATATTAATAATAGTCCGAAGATTGCGAGTACGTTCCAGTTAGCAATTATTCCTTTGGTCTCTGGAGCAAAAGTGTCAGTCAATCCATAAGCCAATAAAAAAGCCAAGGGTTGAGCAAAAAATAGAACTTGAAAAAAACTAAAAAACTCAACAACACCATCTTTTGTTCTCTGATTTTCTTTATTGAAAAAATTAGTAAAAATTATTTCTAAACAAACAATAGAAAAAAATATTATCAGAACGATTATTTGGTAA
>CAYQIT010000022.1:0-11043 GCA_964417685.1 uncultured Gammaproteobacteria bacterium
AAAAGAGTTGTTGATAGTCTTGAAAAATTGAAGAAAGATCAACCTGAGGAATATAAGGTTTTTTGGAAGGAATATGGCTTAGTTCTTAAGGAAGGGCCGGCTGAAGATTTTGAGAATAAAGAACTTATTGCTAGCTTGATGTTATTTTCAAGCACACACTCTAGTGATTCTTCTAATACGACTGACTTAGATTCTTACATAGAAAGAGCGAATGATGATCAAGATAAAATCTATTATTGTGTAGCAGATACATATGAAGCTGCTGCAAACTCTCCGCACATAGAGGGCCTAAAAGCTGATAAAAAAGAAGTCTTGTTATTAACAGACAGAATTGATGAGTGGTTGATGGCCACTTTAATGAATTTCAAAGGCAAAGAACTTATTAATGTTGCAAAAGACATAAGTGTAGATGATGAAAAGCCAAATGTTTCGGATTCTGATCAAGATTTCTTAACAAAAGTAAAAAATACTTTAGATGATAAGATTTCCGATGTAGTTATGAGTACTAGACTGGTTGATTCAGCTACATGCTTAAGGCTTCCAAATAATGAACCGGGGGCTCAGTTAAGAAAAATTCTTGAAGCTTCTGGACAAACTCTTGGTGATTTTAAGCCAATTCTAGAAGTAAATTTAAAGCATAAATTGCTAAAGAAACTTCAAGGTTTGGATAATAAAGAATTTAATGCATTTGTAGAATTTTTATACGATTATGCGGTAATAGCTGAAGGTGGTTCACCAAAAGATCCTTCTAAGTATTTACGCCAATTAGATAAGTATCTTTCATGATATGAAAACTAATAATAAAAATATTGCTGTCCTTGGAGGAGGAAGTTTTGGGACTGTAATCGCTAATATTGCAGCATCAAATGGTAATAAAGTTTCTTTATGGGTCAGAGATTCAGAACAAGCACTTAGAATTAATTCTGAGGGAGCTAATACTTCCTATCATCCCGAATTAAGATTGTCTGAAAATATAAATGCATCTGATCGCCTAGAAGATGTTGTAAAAAATGCAAAAATAATCTTTATAGCTACTCCCAGTTCTATATTTGAAACTATAGTAATTAGGATTAAACCATTGCTTGCTGAAGACGTACAGATCATTTCTTGCACCAAGGGAATAAAAAATGATCCTTTTAAAACAATGACTGATCTGATTAATGAGCATCTTTGTTTTAATAATACAAATAGTGTTGGAGTTTTAAGTGGGCCTAATTTAGCTAAAGAAATAGCTGAAATGAAAGTAGCAGGAACAGTTATTGCATCAAGATCAGAAGACTTAATTAATGATACAAAACACATTCTTTCATCTGATACTTTTAAAATTTATTCAAGTAATGATATTTATGGGGTGGAATTAGCTGGTGCCCTTAAAAATATATATGCAATTATTTGTGGAATGGCTGATTCTCTTGATGTAGGCGAAAATGCATTGGGCCTAATTTTAACGAGAAGCATGGCTGAAATGAGTAGGTTTGCCGTTGCCAAAGGAGCAAACCCTATTACATTTCTTGGATTGGCTGGAATGGGTGACCTCGTTGCAACTTGCACATCATCCTTATCTAGAAATTTTCAACTTGGATACAACCTTGGTAGCGGCCTTCATCTTGATAAAGCAAAAGAAAATGTTGGCCAGGTTGCTGAAGGTATTAGAACTTTAGAGGTTATAAAAACTGAATCAGATAGGTTGGATATAAATATGCCTCTTGTGGACTCATTGTATGAAATTATTCATAATGAGCAAAGTCCAGAATCTTTAATTAAAGATTTAGTAAATAATTCAAATGAAATTGATGTAGAATTTGTTAAAGAGGGTAAAAATAATGGCTAATATAGATATTGATAAAGATGAAATACTAAAGACCAGTAAATGGCTAAGATTTTTATTTATGGCTTTGTATGCATTTGCAATTAACATAATTATCCCAATAATTATTGGACTATCTTTTGTTCAATTTCTATTTTACTTATTCACCTCTAAACCAAACAGCTCAATAGCTAGTTTCAATTCTTATTTGATAGAGTTTTTTAGTGATACATTAGCTTTTATCCTGTTTTCAACTGATGATAAGCCATTCCCATTTAAAAAAGATGAAAACAATGATGATCAGATTATTGATGGAGATGTAGAAGATGAGTCACTTAACGAATCGCAAGAAGAGACTGCTAGTTAATTTAAACTAACTAGCTTTTTCAGAAGATTTTTTTGCAGACTTTAAAGTATTTAAAATCAAAGTATTTATTGTCATAGGCCCAACTCCGCCTGGAACAGGAGTATATGCAGATGCAATTTCTTCAATCTGATCTAAATCAATATCACCGCACTTCTGAGGATGGTAGCCCGCGTCAATTACAACTGCATCTTTTTTAATCCAATCCCTCTTTATAAATTTAGGTATACCAACTGCACCAACTACTAGATCAGCTTGTTTAATTATTGAATCGATATTTTTAGTTCTTGAATGACAGATTGTTACAGTAGCATTTTTGTTTAAAAGCATCATTGCCATTGGTTTACCTAAAATAGGGCTTCTTCCTACTACAACAGCATTCATCCCCTCAATTTCTATTTCATATTCATCAATCAGTCTAATAATACCTGCAGGCGTGCATGAACCATAAGCATCTAAACCCATTGCCATATTACCAAAACCAAGACATGTAACACCATCCACATCTTTTTCCAAAGCTATCGCATCAAAGCATTTTCTTTCATCAATTTGCTTTGGCACAGGATGCTGTAAAAGAATACCGTTGACTGATGAGTCTTTATTTAAGGTATCAATCTCATATAGCAGTTCCTCAGTGGATGTATCTTCAGAAAGCTCAACTGCAATAGATTTAATTCCAACTCTTGAGCAAGTATTCCTTTTCATTTTTACATAAGTTTCTGATGCAGGATCATCACCCACAAGTATTGTTGCTAATGTTGGTGTTACACCTTTAGACAAGAGCTCATCAACTTGTTTTTTGATCTCTATTTCTGCTTGTAAAGCTAATTTTTTACCATCTAAAACTTTTGTTTTCATAAAATAATTATCGCATTTTTAAATATTTATTCACATCATCATTGCTTATTTTTCTTATAAACTTTAATATTTGCATCCTCGGGGTATAGCGCAGTCTGGTAGCGCACTCGCTTTGGGAGCGAGTGGTCGTAAGTTCGAATCTTACTACCCCGACCAAGTGCGCCTGTAGCTCAGCTGGATAGAGCAACTGCCTTCTAAGCAGTGGGTCAGGAGTTCGAATCTCTTCAGGCGCGCCACTTTTTATATATAATATTATTATGTTTAAAATTGCAGCTTTATATAAGTTCTTCTCAATCAATAAGCCTGAATTATTGCAAGAAGAAATCAGAGATCATTTCAAGCAATTAAAAATCAAAGGAACTATTTTAGTTGGACATGAAGGTATCAATGGAACTATATCTGGAAGCGGTTCATCTATTGATGCTGCAATAAATTTCCTTAAAAAAATTAATGGGTGTAGTGAATTGGATGTTAAGTATTCTGATTCTGATAAAGATCCTTTTATTAGATTGAAGATAAAATTAAAACAAGAAATAGTTACTATCGGCAATACATCTATTGATCCAAATAAAAAAGTTGGTAACTACGTTAGTCCTGATGAATGGAACCGGCTAATCCAAGACGAGGATACTATAGTTATTGATACAAGAAACGATTATGAGTATTCCATTGGTACATTTAAAAATGCAATAAATCCAAATACACAAAAATTTAGAGAGTTTCCAAGCTGGGTAGAAAAAAATAACTTCTCTGATGAAGATAAAAAATCTAAAAGAGTTGCTATGTTTTGTACCGGAGGCATTAGATGTGAAAAAGCATCATCATTTATGAAAGATTATGGATTTGATGAGGTCTTCCACTTAAAAGGAGGTATTCTCAAATACTTAGAGGATATGCCTCAAGAAAATAGCCTCTGGGAAGGTGAGTGTTTTGTATTTGATGATAGAGTTTCGGTCAATCATAATCTTGAGCCTGGTTCATATGATATGTGTCACGGATGTAGAATGCCAATTACAGATCAAGATAAAGATTCTTTAAAATATATCAAAGGAGTTGCTTGCCCTAATTGTTTTGACAAGACAACTGAAGAGCAAAAAGCAAGATATATGAGCAGACAAAAGCAGGTTGATTTAGCTAAATCTAGAAATCAAAAACATATTGGTCCAAAAGAAGAAATTTGTCTTTCAAAATAAACAAACCTATTCTCTACTCTTTCAGAAGATGTCCTTATGCAATGAGGGCTAGAATGGCAATTTTTATTGCAAATATTGAGTGTGAGCTTCGTGAAGTTCTTTTAAGAGATAAGCCTGCTCAAATGTTACAAATATCTCCTAAAGGAACTGTTCCAGTCCTTCAATTAAAGGACAGAGTCATTGACGAAAGTATCGAAATCATTGAATGGGTTTTAAAAAATGAAAAGATATTTGTAGATGAGCTAAATAGTGACCAGGAACATGAAACAAATGCTTTAATCAATTTATTTGATGGAGACTTTAAATTTAATCTTGATAGATATAAATATGCTCAAAGGTACGAGGAACAAAATCCAGACCATCACAGAAAGATATGTTTGGACATTCTTAGTAAAATTAATGATCAAATCCAAGGCGAGTATTTTTTTGGAGACAATATTCAGAAAATTGATATTTGTATTCTACCGTTTATAAGGCAATTTAGAATTGCAGACATTAAATGGTTTGATAATCTAGATGAAATTTCGAATGTAAAAAAATACTTAAATAACTTTCTTAATTCAGAATTATTAGAAAATATCATGCATAAATATAAAAAATGGGAGGAGGGTGACGACCCTCAAACCTTTCCTTATAAACCTATAGAATCATAAGACATGGCAATTTTTTCAATTGCTACTTTATAGGCAGCAGTTCTAAAGTCAGGTTTTTTCATTTTTAAGAATTCTTTTTTTACTTCCTGAAATCCATCTATCATCATATCGTCCAATCCAGATCTAATCAGGTCTATTTCATCTATGCCATCTTCAAAATTTGATTTAAATTTTGATGGCATGGTTTTGCCTGTCATGGTTTCAATGGCTTCAATCAAAGTATTGAATTGAATATTATTTTTCCTTTTTTCTAATCTACCAAATCTAATATGCCTTATGTTTTTAACCCACTCAAAATAACTAACTGCAACACCTCCTGAATTTGCAAGAATATCAGGAATTACAAAAATTTTATTCTTAGATAAGATTGCATGGGCATCATAAGAAATTGGGCCATTTGCAGCTTCTATGATGAGCTTAGCCTTAATATCAGCAGCATTCTTTTTTGTAATTACATATTCTCTTGCGGCTGGTATGAGTACATCACATTCTCTCTTTAGTAATAGACTAGAATCTTTTATAAATGAAGCCTTAGGGTAATTTTTGAATGAACCGTTCTTGATAAAGAACTTTTTAGCATGCTCAACATTGATTCCTTCATCATTATAAATACCGCCATTGTATTCAGCTAATGCCACTAGTTTCATATCATCATCTTGGGTCAAAAATTTGGCAGCATTTGATCCAACATTACCAAGACCTTGCAGTATAAAGGTTTTGTCTTTCATGTCTCCATCAAGCTTAATTTTTTCAACTAAATCAGTGTTATTAAAAAACTCCCTTAGGATATATTGAACCCCTCTACCTGTTGCTTCCTCTCTACCAATAAGTCCATTTTTATTAGCTGGTTTGCCAGTTACACAGCCTGCAGCATTTATGTCAGTTGGAGACATTTTTCTGTATTCATCTGCAATCCATGCCATCTCTCTTGATGAAGTGCCAATATCTGGAGCAGGTACATTTTGCGAGGGGCTAATAAGATCTCTTTTAATTAGTTCTTGTGCAAATCTTCTGGTTATTTTTTCAATTTCTTTTTCAGTCCATTCTTTAGGATTTATTTTAAGCCCACCTTTTGAGCCTCCAAATGGAACATTAATAATTGCATTCTTATATGACATTAAAGCAGCGAGAGCTTCGACTTCATCAACATGAGTTGAGATATCAAATCTTATTCCACCTTTTGTTGGCTCCATATGCTCTGAATGGACAGATCTCCAACCCTCAAAAGTATATATATCATTTCTTAATCTCACACCAAATCGAACTGTATATGTTGAATTACAGGTAATAATTTTTTTAGCAAGTCCTTTTGATAGGTTTGTTAGTTTTAATGCTTTATCTACAAACTTATTTGTATCATTCAAAAAATTGTTCATAAAAACCCCCTAATTAGAAAAATTATAGTTTTTTTAATCTATAATGTCTCGTTTCTTGGCGGGCGTAGCTCAGTTGGTTAGAGCGCTGGATTGTGGCTCCGGAGGCCGTGGGTTCGAACCCCATCGCTCGCCCCACTAACTACAGGTAATTAATATGTCTAGCAAATTAAAAAAGTTAAAAGACTTAGAGAGGATTCTTACAGTAACTATTTCATTAGAAGATTACAAAGATAAGTTTCAATCAAAAATTAACAACATTAAAGGTCAAGCTAAGCTTGATGGATTTAGGAAAGGGAAAGTTCCTAATGATGTTCTTGAGCAAAAATATGGCACATCAATTCATGCAGATGTTGTGAATGACCTTATTCAAGCCTCTTATCCAGAAGCCCTTAAGGAAAACAATCTAAGACCAGCATCATCACCAACAGTAAAGCTTGAGTCCGAAGATCCATCTAAACCATTGGTTTATTCAGCAACTTTTGAAATTTTTCCTGACATTAAACCAAAAGTTTCTAGCTGGACAAAATATGAAACTTTTTCAATAAATATTTCAGATGGAGATGTAAATTTAGCAATTGAAGACATCTGTAAGAGATATGGTGAATGGAATGACGTTGATAGAGAATCTGCCAAAGATGATCAGGTAATTATTGATTTTAAGGGTTTAATAAATGGTGAAGAGTTTGAAGGTAATTCTGCTGCAGATTTTAAGTTAGTGCTCGGATCTAATTCTATGATTCCAGGTTTTGAAGATGAATTGATTGGTAAGAGCAAATCTGAGTTTAAAATTAATGCTAAGTTCCCAGACGATTATTTCAAAAAAGATTTAGCTGGAAGTGATGCAATTTTTGAAATCAACCTTAAAACAGTTCAAGAGTTAACACCTGCAAAAATTGATAAAGAACTTTTCACAAAACTCGAGATGGACATCGAAGACGAGACTAAATTTAAAGCTGAAATTTTATCTAGAATGGAGAAAGAAGTTAAGACGCAGGAAAAAGATCTCACAAAAGAATCTATTTATGAGACCCTTTTAAAGATCAATAGCTTTAGTGCTCCTAAAGTAACTATTAAAGAACAGGCTGAAATGATGAGAAAAGATTCTCTCATGAGAATAGGGCAGCAAGAAAATGATGCTGCCAATGATCTATTCCCCCTAGATACGTTTATGGAGAATGCTGAAAAAAGAGTAAAACTTGACCTATTGTTTGCTGAATTAATTAAACACTATGCTCTAGCAGTTACACAAGAAGACTTAGATAATTTTATTGAAGAAGAGTCTAAAAAGTATAAAGATTCATCGCAATTCAAACAATGGATTGAGAACCAACCTCAACAAGTAGAGCAATTTAGAATGATTGTGTTAGAACAAAAACTTGTTGATAATTTAAAAAATGACCTTAAATCTAAAGATAAAGTGATAGAATTTTCTGAACTAGCAAATAAATAAAATTATGAACGAAATAAAATCAGCCTTAATACCAATGGTCGTAGAGCAAACTCCTCGAGGGGAAAGATCTTTTGATATTTATTCAAGGCTTTTAAAAGAAAGGGTTATATTTTTGTCTGGACCAATTGATGATAATATCTCCAACTTAGTAGTTGCTCAGTTATTATTTTTAGAGTCTGAGAATCCTGAAAAAGACATATCAATTTATATTAATTCACCAGGTGGAAGCATCTCTGCTGGATTGGCTATATATGACACTATGCAGTTTATTTCATCTTCTGTTTCAACCCTATGTATTGGCCAGGCTGCCAGTATGGGTGCCTTGCTTTTAGCTGGAGGTGACAAAGGTAAAAGATATGTCCTGCCAAATTCAAGAATAATGATACATCAGCCTTTGGGCGGCTTTCAGGGCCAAGCTTCAGATTTTGAAATTCATGCTAAAGAAATTTTACACATGAAAAAAATTGTTAATGAAATTTTGGCTAAACACACGGGTCAAACCATTAAGAAAATTGAGAAAGATACAGACAGAGATAATTTCCTAGATGCTAATGCAGCCATCAAATATGGTATTGTAGATAAAGTATTAAACGAAAGGGATCAAATAGATGGCAAATGACACAACTGACAAATTAAATTGTTCTTTTTGCGGCAAAGTTCAGGATGATGTAAAAAAACTCATTGCTGGTCCAAGCGTATATATTTGTAATGAATGTGTTGATCTATGCAATGATATTATCGAAGAAGAGATTAAAAGTGACGAAGAAAATCCATTAGAAGAACTTCCATCTCCTTTAGAAATCTTCAGCCAACTTGATGAGTATGTAATTGGTCAAGAAAAAGCCAAAAAAGTCCTTTCAGTTGCTGTTTACAATCACTACAAGAGACTTAAGAAGCCATCGAAAAAAGATTCTGTTGAACTCCAAAAAAGTAATGTTCTGTTACTAGGACCAACTGGAAGTGGTAAAACTCTTTTAGCCCAAACATTAGCAAAAATCTTAAATGTTCCTTTTACAATAGCAGACGCAACAACTCTTACAGAAGCCGGTTATGTTGGCGAAGACGTTGAAAATATAATCCAAAAACTTTTGCAAAAATCTGATTATGACCCCGAGAGAGCTCAGCTTGGAATAGTATACATTGATGAAATTGATAAGATTGCTAGAAAATCTGACAACCCTTCAATCACAAGAGATGTTTCTGGAGAGGGTGTTCAACAGGCATTGCTAAAGCTAATTGAAGGTACTGTTGCATCAATTCCTCCTCAAGGCGGCAGAAAACATCCTCAACAAGAATTTATACAAATTGATACATCAAACATTCTTTTTATTTGTGGCGGTGCTTTTTCTGGATTAGATAAAGTAATTTCTCAAAGGAACAATAATTTAGGTATAGGTTTTGGGGCAGATGTTGCCAATAAATCAAATGTCTTACCTATATCAAATGAAGTTGATGAGCTTGAGCCAGAAGATTTAGTAAAGTTTGGATTAATACCAGAATTTGTAGGCAGACTTCCAGTCATCTCTAACTTACATGAGCTTGATGAAAATGCTCTTGTAAGAATTTTAAAAGAACCTAAAAATGCATTAGTTAATCAATACAAACATCTCTTTGAAATAGATAATGTTGAGTTAAGTTTTAGAGACGAAGCATTAATTGAGATAGCTAAAAAAGCAATAAAACGCAAAACAGGTGCTAGAGGACTTAGATCAATCATGGAAGATCTTTTAATGGAAACAATGTTTGAGCTTCCAAATAAAAATCTAGAAAAAGTGATAATTGATGAAAATACTGTTATCTCAAACTCTGAACCTATTAAACTTTTAAAATCAAGCTCTAAAAAATCCTCATCAGCTAATTGATTAATTACTAATAGTCCCTATCTATTAGTTATGAGCGATATAAAAACAGACTTACCGATAATACCATTAAGAGATGTTGTAATCTTTCCAGGCATTGTTACCACTTTATTTGTTGGCAGAAAAAAATCTATTGAAGCCTTAAATGTAGCTATGGCTGCTAATAAGAAATTAGTTCTAGTTAGCCAAATTGATCAATCAGTCGAAGATCCTGGGTTTAATGATATTTACAAAAATGCAACCATAAGCAATCTTCTTCAGTTGATTAAGCTTCCTGATGGAACAATGAAAGTTCTTGTTGAGGGGCATAAAAGATGCGAGATCGAGAAGCTTTCTGATAAAGATACATACCTATCTGTTACTGTTAAAGAGCTTGGTGATGTTCAACTGCAAGAAGCTGATGCATCTAATCTTGTGAGATTTATCAAAGCAAAATTTGAAGATTATATTAATGTTACTAAAAGAATTCCCCCCGAAATAGTCTCTACTGTTGACTCTCTAGATGATCTTTCCAAGCTTATTGATACAATCACAGGCCACCTACCAATAGATACTGAAAAAAAACAGCACATACTTGAAACCGCTGATCTAAAAAATCGTGCAGAAAAAATTCTTACATTTATAGAGTCTCAGCTAGATGTTGTTGATGTTGAGAAAAAAATCCGCGAAAGAGTTAAAAAGCAGATGGAAAAATCTCAAAGAGAATACTATTTGAATGAACAAATTAAAGCTGCTCAAAAAGAATTGGGTGAAATCGGAGATGAAGGAGATGAGTTAGATGAGCTTGAAAAAAAGATCAATTCCGTTGGAATGCCTAAGGAAGCATTAAAAAAAGCAAAGAGCGAATTATCTAAATTTAAGCATATGGCTCCATCATCTGCAGAAGCGTCTGTTGTTAGATCTTATTTAGACTGTTTAGTAGAGGTCCCATGGAAGAAAAAATCATCAATAAAAAATGATATTGAAAAATCTTTATCAATCTTGGAAGAAGATCATTATGGATTGGATGAGGTTAAAGAAAGAATAATAGAGTATCTAGCTGTACAAAAAAGAGTAAAAACTATGAAGGCTCCAGTTCTATGTCTTGTTGGCCCTCCTGGGGTTGGAAAGACATCATTGGGTGAGTCTATAGCACGTGCAACAAATAGAAAGTACGTGAGAATGTCACTTGGTGGTGTAAGAGATGAATCTGAAATAAGGGGACACAGACGAACATACATAGGATCAATGCCTGGAAAAATTATCCAAAAATTATCAAAAGTTGGTGTAAAGAATCCGTTATTTTTATTAGATGAGATAGATAAAATTGGCATGGACCATAGAGGTGATCCTGCTTCAGCACTGCTAGAGGTATTAGACCCTGAACAAAATTCAACCTTTAGTGATCATTACTTAGAGGTTGATTATGATCTGTCTGAAGTCATGTTTGTATGTACTGCTAATAGTTTAAATATTCCAACTCCATTATTAGACAGGATGGAGA
>CAYQIT010000023.1:0-10628 GCA_964417685.1 uncultured Gammaproteobacteria bacterium
CTTTTTATGAACTTACCTATTCATTTAGACAAAGTGATGACAGTAACTTTTATGAACTTCTTAATAACATTCGTCTTGGAAATAATATAGAAGAAACAATTAATAAAATTAACGGAGCCTGCTTTAACCCTTCTAATTATGAAGAGTCTGCTTTAATAGTTACATCAAGGCGCTATAGAGCAGACCAAATAAATGAAGAAATGCTCAATACGATTGACGGGCCTGCAACTTCGGCAAAGGCAGAAGAGCTTGGAGAGCTAAAAGAAAGCGAGCTTCCTGCGCCAAGAAACTTAAGGATTAAAGAAGGTGCAAAAGTAATGTTTATTAAAAATGATAGTGAGGGCAGATGGGTAAATGGAACAGTTGGTAAGGTTGTTGATTGCAAAGATAAAAAGAGAAAAACCATAAAGGTTGAAGTTGATGGAAAGACATTAAATGTTAAAAGAGAAGAATGGAATAAGATCAGATATATTTATGACGACTATGATGATGAAATGGAAGAAGAGATAGTTTCTTCATATCGCCAATTCCCTATAAAGCTAGGTTGGGCCGTAACTATTCATAAGGCCCAGGGTCTTACCTTGGAGAGTTGCTCAATTGACTTAGGACAAGGGGCTTTTGCAACTGGCCAAACCTATGTTGCATTGAGTAGATGCAAAACACTTGGCTCGGTTAATTTATATCAGGAACTTAAAAAGACCGATGCAATGGTTGATTCGGCAATAATTGATTTTCACAAAAATTCGTTCTAGCTTTCTTCAGTTTTATCTAATTCTTCTGCAAAAGCGGCTATAGCTTTGTCATTCTTATTTGCCATAAATCTATAAAGATGTTTTTTATTTTTAATGGCACAAGCATTTCCATTTATATCGATAGGCGGCTTAAATTCCATGTAGGGCGTTGCAGCAATAGCTTTAGAAATAAATACGCCACAGCTTTTAAAGCTATATGTGTCATCTTTTCTGTTATGTCTAAGACACATTGATTTATGGGACTTAATATTTTCAACCCCGCCGTCAGTCTTAATATCGAAATTTACTATGGCATAACCACTAATTTTTACGGCTGGGTACTCTGGTCTCATTACTTGTTTTAGTTTTGTTGAGCATCCATCCTGCTCAATGACTGAAGTGTTTGCGCTAAAAGAAACTATTGCTAAAAAAGCTACTATTAATTTTTTCATTTAATTTGACCTTGCTAATTCTTTTTTTAGTCTTTGTCGAAAAGAAAAATCATCAACAGTAATTGTATGCCTTGGAGTATCTATTTGGTTAACATCTGGGTTATCTAGTTCTTTTTTTATAAGAATGTCTAGTGGTCTTTTTGGCTTCCAGGATCCTTTAAGGTGTTTTGCAGCCAACTTAGATTGAAGCTCAGCTCCTGGCCAGATGCAGCCCAATGGCTGAAATAGACCAATGAAATAAAGATTTTTAATATTTGCTGGAATCATTCTATGTAATAAAGGAACTTTGCCCTCTTCAAATGATAAAAATTCTTTGTCAAAAAATTTATGTTTAATCTTAAAGCCGGTACACGCTATAACAACATCAAAGTCATCTTTTGTTCCATCAATAAAGTGAACTGTATTACCATCAAATCTCTCTATATCTTTATGGGGAGATACCTTTCCATGCCTAACAGCATAATAAAGCTCTGAATTAACAGTTGGGTGGGTTCCGAATAAATTTTGTGATGGCTCTTGAAGACCTATATCTTTATTTTTACCCTGAAAAATCTGTAGCATAAGTTTTGTAAATGGCTCTCTCATAAATGATGGCATCCATCTATTTTTAAGGGCATACATATCAACGGGTAATCCATACATAAATTTTGGTATCAGGTAATAGCCCCTTCTCCAACTAATATGAGTTTCCTTCGATACTCTAGCAGTCTCTACAGCAACATCGCATGCAGAATTGCCTCCTCCAATAACAAGAACCTTTTTATCAGTAAATGGTTTAGCAGATTTAAAATCATGTGAATGAATATATTCACCTTCAAAATTACCTGGATATTCAGGGTATCTCGGCTCATGGTGATGGCCATTGCAAACAACTAATCCATCATAATGATTCTCATGTATTTCATCATTATTTAGATTTTTCCAAGTGATTTGCCAAGAGCCATCTTTATTTTGACTGCAATGCTTTACTTCTGTACCAAATTTAATTAATTTTTTAATATCAAAATGATCTGCGTAACTATTAAAATAATTAAGAAGTTCTGTATGTGATGGATAATCAGATGCTGATTCTGGAAGCGGATAATCTTCATAAAAAGACGTATATTTTGAACTAATAATATGAGTTGTTTCAAATACGCTTGAGTGTCCGGACGGGTCGTTAAACCTCCAGTTTCCTCCGACTCCACTGCATCTTTCAAAAGCTGTAACTGAGAATCCAGCGTCTGCAAAATTTTTAATGGCGGTTATTCCAGATGGTCCCGCTCCTATAACTGCTACTTTTTTCATAAAATTCATTATAAGAGAAGTCTTAGTGAAATATACAAAGTTAGGTAATTAGTTCAAATGCTCAATAAGTAGCGTTGGAACTCCATGGCAATGCGATTTAACTGTAATGACCTTTGTGTTTTCCTTTGCTCCGTTTTTGACTGACGTTACTTCAATGCCGTCGGCAGAAAGTCTTTTATGGGCCTCATCTATATTATCAACCTCCCAAGCAAGGCCCCACAATGAATCGCTTGGCTCTTTTTCGTCTTTTGATTCAACAACCTCAATGGTCGTTTTGTTTAACCTAAAAAAGAGCATTCTTTTGTCCCAATGATCTATGTGCTTATCAAGTGCGAGTCTAATATTAAAAACATCTTTGTAAATTTTTATAAAACCATCGGCATCATTTGTGTTAATGACCAAATGATCTAGTTCTGAAATTACAGATGGATTAGAAAGGTCTGGTTTAGGTAATGATCCATGTGTATGCTCTATGATAAAAGAAAATATACCTCTTGTTAGATCTGGTGGTAAAAAAAGATTTTTCCATTTTCTAACCTCTTCGCTATTAAAGTTTGTGCCAATGCCTTCTGAGGGATCATTAATTAAAAAAGATTTATTTTTAAGTTCATTTGTGATTTTGGCTATATCATCTGTGCCAAGCACCATCCCAATTAATCCCTCACCACTTTCTTCTAATGCATGATTAACAAGCATAGCTCCAAGCCCATCTCCACTTGCTGAAAGTAGCTCAAAATAAGTATTGTTGAAATTAAATAAAGAGTTAGTGGTTCCAAGTTCTTTATGCTCGCCCTTCCAAACAGGATCAACTCCAAAAACTTTTGCATAATCACTTTCAGCTTTATCTAAATCCTCTACGGCAATTATTAAATGATCTAAAGTTTTTATCATAATAGAAGGTTAGTTTTTTTAATGCGGTATGTCTATTAGAAGGTTGAGCTTTGTGTGTGTTTTTATTACATTAAATTAATGAAAGGTAAATATAATTTTCTTTTTATTTTATTGTTGGTCATCACGTCTTGTGGTGGCGGAGGTGGTGGCTCTGACTCAGCCATTACTCCTCCTATGCCGCCTGCGCCTCCTTCACCAACACACCCAATTGTATGGGACACAGCCATACCAGAGACTGTTGGCATGAGCTCTGCAAAACTTGAAGAGGCACTCGAATACGCTCTTCAAGATGGCTCGTTTACTCAGGCTGTGGTCGTAATTAAAGATGGAAAATTAGTATCTGAGGGCTATAGAGGCATTTCATCAAATGAATCGAATTCTTTGGCTGATTCTATTTCTCTTGATGCTACTTCACTAATTGTCCTTTATGGACAAAGAGATGCCGAGAGTTATGTTTCCTCCTGGTCTACTGCTAAGTCTTTTACAAGTATCTTAATAGGCTTAGCTGTTGATAATGGATATATAACTTCTATTGAAGATTCTGCTTCAACCTTCATAACAGAATGGTCTAATGACCAAAGATCATCAATAACAATAAAGAACTTATTAGATATGAGGTCTGGTTTGACGCCAATGTGTTTTCTATTTGAAGAAAATAAAATTGGAGAATGCGGGACGGCTGCAGGAGCAGCTTCTGGAGGAAATATAGTTTACTCAAACGATCAAATGGCTGCATGTATATCTAGGGGGCTTGCAGCTGATGGGGTAACGCATCCATGGTTTCTAAATGGAAGTGCTGCCTATACCAGGGGCAGTTTTCAATATTCAAATTGTGACACTATGGTATTAGGTGAAATAATTTTTAGGGCAACTGGTCAAGACATACAAACCTATGCTGAATATAATCTATTTTCTAAACTAGGCATTAGCGCTGAATGGTGGAGAGATTTCACTCTCGATGGCCAGTCTAATGGGAATTATTTAGCATATTGCTGTTTGGATTCCACAGCTAGAGATTTTGCTAAATTTGGCTATATGCTTCTTTTGGGTGGCGTTTGGGAAAATGATGCTCGGAAGATCAGCTCTTATGTAGAATCAATTAAAAATATTCAATCATACGGACTACAGTTTTGGACTTTATGCGCCAATCTAAATTCATCACCATGTAACGATCAGGTCATTTCGACGATAGGCTTTGATGGCCAATATATAATGATTGATTTTGAAAGAAATCTAGTCGTTGTTAGAACAAGTCTGTATCAGCCTATTCTTAATTTATCTTCGGATAGAAAAATGAGATTGCTTCCTGCTGATCTGTCTAACTCCAATTGGGTTGCAACTGTGCCTGGCGGGCTTGGAGCTAGCGTTGGCTCAACTTTTAATGCAAGTGAATTCCTAAGCAAGGTTATAGCCTCAATAAATTAATATAAAGCTATAGTTTTCTATGTTTTTCTACCTAAAATAGATTTGAGGTCATTGCAATCAATATAACTATTGATCCAGCCCATACAAAAGATCTGAGTGGTTGTTTGTCAGGGCCCTGTGACTCTTCAGATTTATTATCGAGACTAAGCCCTGAGACGTATATAACTGCAAATACTAATCTAGCTATTAACCAGTAAAGAGCAAGCATTGTATTTTCATCAACACTTAAAATAATTGATAGGATTGCCAGTGCTAAAAAAACAGGTAAAGATTCGGTTAAATTTTTAAGCGCTTTCCCCGCCCTTTTTGCATAACCAGTTCCAGCCTTTAATGCATTCGGCAAAATTAATTGAATAAGATATAAAAGTAATGCTAGTGAAATAAATGTAACCATGTCTATAACCTCAAATTGTTATGCTTAAATTGATTCTAAATTATAAATCATCGAGAGCTGATTCTAGCCAATCCATCCTAGTCTCATACCAGGCCTTCATATGATCAACCTCTTCTTGATAAGTATCAAATATAACTGGGTTGGGCCAAACATAAACACCAATGGTTTGCCATTTGTCATCATTTTCTTCCTGAGCCCATTTTAATTTTTCTGCATATGTATCAATTTTATTTAAAATATAATTCCTGTTGTTATTAAAATATTCAAATCTATTTCTTACTGCTTCAACGAATGCAGGGTCTTCAAATAAGCGCTCATACCAAGGGTTGTATTTAACCCACCAACCCTCAGGATATCGACTATCTGCATAATCAACATTGCCAAAAGATAAATCAAAATCCCATAAAGGCCCCATTTTTATTTTCTCTCCAGGCATAACATTTAGAAAAATACTTGAGAAAAACATTGAATCAACATTTTTTGTTATTTCACTAATCAAAAACCAATCAATGAAACTATCCATATCTATATATTGCCTGTATCCAGTTGCCTCATCTGCAAAATTTTGGCTAAACAAGTTATTTTCAAAATTAGTAATAAGATTTTCTATGTATGTAAATTCATCTGATCCAGCATCTAGGCTTGGTTCTTTAATATTGATAATAAATCTTTCGGTTACTGCGCTTTCAAAATACACATCGTCTGAATCAAGGCGTTCTAATTGGTCAAGCTCAAGTAAATATCCGGTATCGCCAATAGCAACCCTGTTATCACTTTCTTCAACTTTTTGAGTTATGTTATAAGTGCCATTGTAATCACCGTTGATATAAACTTCAGCAAATTTTGCCTCAGGCGTCCAATCTAAATTGCTTATGTAGCCCATCTCAAAAGCAATTGTATTTCTAAGCATTGTTTTGTCGGCATATTCTGCTAGAAACAGCCATTTCTTATCATTTGGCATTCCTAGAAATTCTGCTTTATCGTCCAGCTTCATTTGGAAAGGTTTTTTCGGAAACTGCCATGTGGAATTCCCCCTGCCTCTTATCTTCATGGACGCGCTTGGAAAATTTTCATAATCTCTGCCGCCATCAATATTGGTATCTCCAAGCACATAATCATCTTTTGAATCGATTTGCACTGAGCCATCTGTTTCTAAGTACACAATAGGTAAGCCAGTAAATTTGGTTATGTTAATTTGATAGGTCTCGCTATCGCCATCTTTGTTAATAACTTTTACATTTACTATATCTGTAAAATTGTTTCTGGTTATTCCATTTTCCTGCTCAACATCATTAATTTGAATGCTGCTGCCTATAAATTCATAGGTTGCTGCAAGTCCATCTAGTGATGTGTTGAAAGGAACTCTGCCAAAAAAAGCATTTTCAGGTTGCTCTTCAAGAGCGATATCATTTTCTAGCTGATCATTGTCTTCTAAAAGAAATGAAATGCTTGATAGTTTTGGGGCTGGAGCTGGTGGCTCAATAACAACAACATCAAGGCTTGCTGTGGCAGGCTGTGTGCCTGCTTCACCAGAGCAGGTTAGTATGAATGTATAAGTTTTTGCTTCTTGTAACTGCAAACTTTCACTACCAGCAGAAGCTTTTTGACCATCCCAGTCGCCACTAGCCATACATGTGCTTGCATTATTGCTACTCCAAGTTATTGCAATAGATTCATTTGTAAATATAGAGTTTGACGATGAATTAAAAGTGGGTATTGAAGGGTTGGTTGGCGGCTGAACTGGGGCTGGCTCTGAAGACGAGCCTGAGCCACCCCCGCAGGCTGTAATAAGAATAAGCAGAGCAAAACTAGATGATAATCGGTTCATTGATTTATGTAATTAATATGGCTATATAATAATTCACTTTGCAGAGTATGCAAAAAAAAATTAAGTGTAACCTTTACTTCTCATTCAAGTAATGATAAGTTTGCGTTACATTAATTTATTTTGAGAACATTATGGATGAACTAACAGGTCTAATTGCAGTTGGAACAGGATATGTAGCAATACTTATGCCTGTTTTATTGCTTTGGGTTATTTTTTACTATGTCACTAAAGGCGACAAAGCTAAATATGATGCAATGGTTGAAATATCTAAAAATTTAGAAAATGAGTCAGATATAAAAGACCTTTTAGACAGCTTTAAGGAAGAAAAAAAGCCAATAGATTATAAACGCAATGGTGCCATTATTATTTTTGTAGGCCTTGGATTGTTTCTATTCGGGATAGTTTCTTCAATCAATATTTTAAAAGGTGTGGGCTTATTGGTGGGCACAATTGGAATTGGTACTTTGATAGCTGGATACTTATATCCAAATGATAGTGCTGGTCTTACAAATGCTGTTGAAAAGTTTGAAGAATAGCTAAAAGGAGAAATTTATGACTTATACAAGAAAAGAAGGAAGAAATTTATTAACGTACTTAGGGCTTATGCTCTCATTGGTTGGTGTCGTTCTTTACGATCCGCTAGGGGCTTTGTTTAAAGGTACAGGATTAATAGTGATTGGCATGGGTTTAATTTGTATGTTTTTTGGATATAAGAAGGATATAAATGAGGTTGAGCTGGTAAATAAAACTGTTGAAAACTTTGAGAAAAGGGATAGAAGCTAATGAGCCCCGAATTGATACTTCCCGTATTGGGAATAATGACAGGAATAATAGTACCTGTATCGGTTTTTATTTGGTTATATCTTGAGAGCAAAGATAAAAATAAAACCATACTAGAAATATCTAAAAATATAGATGATCCTGAAAAGATAGAAAGCTTAATAGGCATGCTAGATGAAAGAAAGAAGGAACCAATTGATTACAGAAGAACTGGCGTAATTACAATTTTTACTGGCATTGGTCTGTTTCTTTTTGGTGTATTTTTTCTTGGGTCAATCTTAAAAGGAGTTGGGGCTTTAGTCGCTGCCATTGGCGTGGGTCAAATTCTTGCAGGATATTTTTACCCCAATACGAGCGAAGAAATTAATAAAGCAGTCGATGAATTTGAAAAAAGATAAAGCATAATTTATGAAACTAATTACTGAAAAAAACTGGTCGAATCTATCTCATGCGTTGGGCGTTGGTATAGGTTTTTTAAATTTCTACATCCTCTATTTTTCTTGGGATTTTTCTTGGGGAATTAGCTTTGCTGTTGCCTTTGCTCTTGGGTTTCTTGCCAGTAAGGCTTTTGATAATTATTTAAGCAAGAAATTTGAAAAAAATGAAGCTAAAAGAATTACTGATGCTGCAAAAGAGTTTGAGAGTAATAACTTATTTTAGAAAATTATAAAGAATATAAAAATGGGTAAGCATCATAAAAATCTATTAAATAATCTTGCAGAACTTCGTATGGCCAAAGGGCTGACTCAGCAGGCTTTATCAGACAGTGCAGAGGTTTCAAGAAAAAGCATTAATGCGATAGAAAATGGTATTTATGTTCCATCAACCGTTCTGGCATTAAAAATAGCCAAAACGCTTGGGTGTTCTGTTGAAGATATTTTTAGGCTTCCAGAATAGCTATAAAATAACAAGGAGTAGAATGTATGAGTAAATTAGGAATGCTGTTTGCAATTAAGCTGGTGATGGAGATGTTAAATGGAAAGCAAGAAAAAAAATGTTGGTAATTCTGGTAACTGGATTGGTGTTGGCGTTGGTGTTGGCGCTGCCATTTTTGCTTTAACAGGAGAGCCTGTCTGGATTGCCATAGGTGTAGCGCTTGGTGCTGCTATTAGCTGGACTTACAGAAAATAACTGAGTGAAGCTAGATTTGTGATTTTAGGATTGTTTCTCTTGTTTTAGAGGGGTCTATAACAGCATCTATTTCAAGAAAGGCAGCTGCCTCTATAGCCTGCCCAGCTTCATACATTGCATCGACAAGTTTGTTGTAAAGCTTTTCTCTTTCTTCAGGATCAGAAACTGCATCCAGCTCTTTTTTGTATCCAAGCTTAACTGCACCCTCCAAGCCCATTCCGCCAAATTCTCCAGATGGCCACGAGCAACAATATGTTGGTTTATGCAAACTTCCTCCTACAACTGCTTGTGCCCCAAGGCCATATCCCTTTCTCAAAAAAATAGCTGTTAGGTTATTTTTAAACATTGAGCTGGATCTAAAAAGTTTTGCCATTTTCCTAGGCGCTCCCTCTTTCTCACTTGCAGGTCCTACCATAAATCCAGGAGTATCAACCAAAGAGACCATTGGTAAATTATTAGCATTACAAAGATCAAAAAAATCAGCAGCTTTGTCTGCTGATTCAGAGTCAATTGCCCCTCCCAAAAATTTGCAGTCTGATGCCAATAAGCCAAAAGGCTTGCCCTCTATTCTAATAAATCCGGTTAATAAACTCTTACCACAATCTTTTTTAAGCTCTATAAAGGAATCAACATCTGCAATAGTCTTGATAATGTCTCTTATTTCATAGCTATACCTTCTATCGTCGGGCAAAATAGCTTTTAAGTTTTCTTGGTCGGTACATTCAAATACATCAGCTGACCCTTGAAAATAAGACAGGATTTTTTTAGCCAATTCAGTTGCTTCTGCTTCATTCTCAGCTTCTATATCTACAACTCCGTTTTTTAAATGATCTGTAACTTTGCCTATATCCTTTGGTGAAAATTTACCTAGGCCGCCGCCTTCTATCATTGCTGGACCAGCCATTCCTATATTAGAATTTTTAGTAGCAATCCTTATATCACTGGCACCAAAGAGCGCTGCATTGCCTGCAAAACAGTATCCATTAGTGATTGCAATTCTTAAGCATTGATTTTCAAGCGAAGCCCAATTAGCAAAACTTGGCACATGTAATCCAGCTATTTGTGTTAAGACATCGACATCACCAGGCCTGCCACCCCCGCCTTCGGTGAAAATTATTATTGGGAGTTTGAATTCTTTTGCCTTATCACAAATGCGATCAAGCTTTTGATGATGAAAAAGTCCCTGTGTTCCCGCGAGTACAGAATAATCATATACAATAGCAATAGCATCGCTATCAATATGCTCAGAAAGGCTTGAATTAATTTTACAAAAACCCGTTATTATTCCATCTGCATTGGTATTTAAAATAAGGTCTTCTTCGTCTCTCCGCGATCTTTGGGCGGCAACTGCAAACTGACCAAATTCTAAAAAAGAACCATCATCAACTAAGTGTTCTAAATTTTCTCTAGCTGTCCTAAATTGTTTATTGTGTCGTTTGGATGTGGCTTCGGCCCTTGTTGAGTCATCGCTCATTTGTAATCGCTCGATGAACTTTACATAATCTATTCTATCTTTCATGCTTTGCAACAATTTTCAGTTTCATTGAACTTTTAGTTAATTTGATGATCTAAATAAATATAAACCATAAGGAGGCTTTATGAAAATAAAACTATTTGCCATTTTGTGTGCAGCTATCTTTGTTACAGATGTGTCTGCTGAGATGAATCAAAAAAAGAAAAAAATTAAAACTGTTGAAGATGTAAAAGAG
>CAYQIT010000024.1:0-10100 GCA_964417685.1 uncultured Gammaproteobacteria bacterium
CCTCTGGTGTTCCGGTTGTCACGCCAGTGGCATTGCCGGGTAGCTATGTTCGGAAAGGATAACCGCTGAAAGCATATAAGCGGGAAGCCTCTCCCAAGATTAAATCTCCCAGAGACTTTATGTCTCCTAAAGAGTCGTCATAGACTATGACGTTGATAGGCAAGATGTGTAAGCACTGTGAAGTGTTGAGCTAACTTGTACTAATAACTCGTGAGGCTTGATCATGTAACCTTAAGACAGGTTTATGATTTGAGTAACATTGTAGTGAAATATAAAAATTAAAAATTACATACCAGTTTGCCTGATGACAATAGCAACTTGGTACCACCTGATCCCATTTCGAACTCAGAAGTGAAACGAGTTAACGCCAATGGTAGTGCAGGGTCTCCCTGTGTGAGAGTAGGAAATCGTCAGGCTTTTTAACATAAAAGGCTCTCACTTGTGAGGGCCTTTTTTTTATGTTTTTTTCTGTGATAATGTTTATATGATTATTGGTTTAACTGGTGGAATTGGATCTGGCAAATCTGTCGTAGCAAATATTTTTAATACTATAGGCATAAATACAATCGATGCAGATAGTTTAGCTAAAAATGCTTTAAATGTAGATTCTTTGGGCTATAGAGAATTTATCAATACTTTCGGAGAGGAATATATTGGCCCAGATAGAAAAATTAATAATAGTAAATTAAGACAACAGATATTTATTAATAATGATTTAAAAACTTCTTTAGAAGAAATAATTCATCCTATTGTAAGGAATAATATTGCTAAGTTAATTAGTTCATCAAATTCTCCATACCATATAGTTGAAGTACCTCTTATTTATGAAACCAATAGCTCTAAAAACTATGACAGAGTTCTTGTTGTTGATTGTGATGAGGATCTCCAAATCAAAAGAGCTACAAAAAGAGACTCTTCAAACGAGAATGAAATAAGAAACATAATGCAAAATCAAGCAACCCGCAGTCAAAGGTTAAGTATTGCTGACGATATAATTGATAATAGTCAGAGCATAGAATCTCTCCGAAATACTGTTACCGAAATTCATAACTTTTATCTTAATTTATTAAAGGAGTCATCATGAGCAAGTGTCCAAGGTGTGAAAAACAAACAATAAATTCTAAAGAAAACTTGCACAGACCTTTTTGCTCAGAGGTATGTAAGTTAATTGATTTTGGAGAGTGGGCCAATGAAGATAATAAAATCTCAAGACCTGCGATTTCTGAAGATTTTTACGAAGATTAAGACTTAAACAATATTCCAATTACCACTTTCAATTAGCGGTTTTGCTTTTTTGTATTTTACTTCTTTGGTTTCAGTGCCATTAGAAATCTTTACAAAATCATTTCTTCCAATTTTTGGCTCATCTCTTTTTACAGAAGTAATATTTTTTTGACCTGAGTTAGGTTTTTCTCCAACTATTGGAGAAGCCTGTTCCTTATTTAAAACCATTTCTTGATCTTCATTTTTCTTCTCATTATTAACAAGATTTAACTCTTCTTCTGATGAAATTTTTAATGAAAAAAGTACCCTGACAGTCTCAAAGTCAATCTCATCAAGCATACTTTCAAACATCTTGTATGCTTCTGCCTTAAATTCATTCTTAGGATTTTTTTGAGCATATGCTCTAAGCCCAACACTTCCTCTAAGATGATCAATTTCAGCAAGATGCTCTTTCCAATGGACATCAAGTACCTGTAACATAATCTGTCTCTCAAGGTCTTTTAAGTTTTCTCCAAGAGGGGCATATTTTTCCCTGTAATGACTTTTAGCAAATTCAACTATTATTTTTGATATAGACTCAGGAAGCAGAGATTTATCGGATTTGGCTTTTTTGGAAATATTAATATTAATACCAAAAGTTTCTTCAAGATATTCATCCAATTCATCAAGTTTCCATTGTGATTCTATGGATTCTTTGGGTATATATTGAAATGAGATAGAAGAAAATTGCTGCTCAATTAAGATTTGTATTGTTTCATTTATGGAGCTTTCTTCTAATAACTGATTTCTTAAAGAATAAGTGGCCTTTCTTTGATCATTCGAAACATCATCATATTCAAGAAGATTTTTTCTTGCATCAAAATTTCTAGCCTCTATTCTGCGTTGAGAGTTTTCAATACTTCTTGAAAGCATTCCATGTTCGATTGGCTCATCCCCCATTCCCATTCTTTCAAATAGGTTTTTTCTAGATTCAGTTATAAATAATCTTAAGAGATCATCACTCATTGATAAAAAGAACCTTGAATATCCTGGGTCGCCTTGTCTGCCCGATCTTCCACGTAATTGGTTATCAATACGCCTTGACTCATGTCTTTCTGTTCCTAGAATATGCAAACCCCCAGCATCAAGCACTGTTTTATTATTATTTTCCCATTCTTCAATAGTTTGATCTTCTTTTTTTCCTCCAAGAACAATATCAGTTCCTCTTCCGGCCATGTTTGTTGCAATCGTTACCATTCCTGGCTTTCCTGCATTTGCAATAATTTCTGCTTCTTTTTCATGATGCTTAGCATTTAGAACTTGGTGGGGAATTGAAGCTTTTTTTAAGTATTCTGAGACCTGTTCAGATGATTCAACAGAAACAGTGCCAACTAATACAGGTGCATTCTTTTCTCTAATGGTAAGAATTTCTTTTACCAATGCTTTGAGTTTTGCATTCTTATTTTGAAACACTAGATCATTCATATCTTTCCTAGCCATAGGAACATTAGTAGGAATAATCACTACATCAAGATTATAAATCTCCCTAAATTCAGGAGCCTCAGTATCAGCAGTTCCAGTCATACCGGAAAGAGTTGAGAATAATCTAAAGAAATTTTGAAAAGTGGTTGAGGCTAGTGTTTGCGACTCTCTTTGGATAGTTACATTTTCTTTACACTCCAGAGCTTGATGAACACCTTCACTTATCCTTCTTCCTGACATTGTTCTGCCAGTATGTTCATCAATAAGAAGAACTTCATTATTTCTAACTAAATAATGGACATTTTTTTGAAATAAAAAATTAGCTTTAAGACTTGCTTGAACAAACCGCATTATTTTTAAATTAGATACTGAATAAAGACCATCACCTTCACCAATAATATTAGCTTCTTCTAGTAGCTCTTCAACTTTTAAATATCCATCATCTGTTAAATCAATTGTTCTATTCTTTTCATCAATTAGGTAATGTCCTCTTTCTTCATCAAGTAAAGGCTCTTCTTCTGTTCCCTCTCTTATTTGTTTTGTAAGTCTTGGAATAAATTTCTTAATTTGTTTATACATCTCAGAACTCTCTGCTGATGGCCCTGAAATAATCAAAGGAGTTCTTGCTTCATCAATTAAGATTGAGTCAACTTCATCAACTATGGCAAAATCAAGCGAGCATTGAACCCTGTCTTCGACTCTATGCGCCATATTATCTCTGAGATAGTCAAAACCTAACTCATTGTTTGTTGCATAAATAATATCTGCTTTATAAGCTTCTTTTTTCTCCTCAATATTTTGATTAGAATAAACAACACCAACCTTCAAACCTAGATATTCATATACAGGCCTCATCCACTCGGCATCTCTTTTTGCTAAATAGTCATTTACTGTTACCAATATTGTTTTATTTCCTATTGATGCATTAAGGAAGCCGGGAAGAGTTGCTACAAGCGTCTTGCCTTCACCTGTTTTCATTTCAGCTATATTTCCCTGAGCTAGGGCCATACCTCCAAGAAGCTGAGAGTCAAAATGCCTCAAGCCTAAAGTTCTTTTACTTGCCTCGCGCGTAGCAGCAAAAGCTAAAGGTAAAATTGAATCTATTTGCTCATTATTATCTTTATAAGTCCTATGCAATTCATCCTTTAAATTATGAAAATATGACTCAGGATTGTTCTGGATCTCAGACTCTAGGCTATTAATTTTATTAACTGACACCATCATCTTTTTGATGACTCTGTCATTGCTTGAGCTAAATAATTTTGTTAGCGACTTAAACATCAATCTTGGATCCTAGATATCTCCAAAAGGAGGCCTAGAATACGAAATAGGAGCATTATCAGAATTTTCAAACTCTACTATTTCATATGCATCATCAGAGGCAATAATCTTTTTTAGCAATTCATTATTAAGCGCATGGCCCGATTTGAAACCTGAAAACTGTCCTATTAAATTATGTCCAAGCAAATACAGATCTCCAATTGCATCTAGCATTTTATGCTTGACTATTTCATCTTCAAATCTTAAACCTTCTTCATTTAAGATATCTTCATCTCCAAAAGCTATAGCATTGGATACACTTGCTCCTAAAGCTAAATTTTTCGACTTTAGTAATTCAAGATCATTCATAGAGCCAAATGTTCTAGCTCTGCAAACTTCTTTTACAAAAGAGGTAGATGAAAAATCAATTATTGATTCAGATGGAAGCTTTTTATGAACCGGATGATCAAACTCCACTTTAAAAGCAACTTTAAATCCATCATAGGGTTTGATCGTTGCAAAAGCATCATCCCTAGTCACAGTCACTTCTTTTGTAACTTTAATGAATTTTTTTAATGAGTTCTGTTCTTGTAAGCCAGCAGACTGAATTAAAAAAACAAATGGGCTTGAGCTCCCATCCATGATAGGGACTTCAGGACCATCAACTTTAATAATACAGTTATCAATACCCAAGCCCGCTATTGCAGACAGTAAATGCTCTATCGTAGATATCTTTATATCATCTTTTATTAATGCAGTTGAAAGGCTAGTATCTCCCACATTCTCTACTCTAGCGGGTATTTTGATATCTTCATCTACATCAGATCTAATAAAATGAATTCCAGTATTTGGTCCTGATGGAATTAACTCCATATTAACTACTTTTCCAGTATGAAGGCCAATACCTTTTGCTTTAATAGCGTTTCTTAATGTTCGTTGGTTTAGCATGTTAGAAGTCTAATAGAAAATAATATCATATCAAGTTAAACCTTTATTTCTTTGCCTTGCTGCCTCAGATAATATTATTCCGGTAGCAACAGATACATTAAGGCTTTTAAAAAGTTTGTTGGTGGATAAATTTATAATGTTGTCGCAGTTTTCCAAAGTTTTTTTTCTTACTCCATGCTCTTCTGATCCCATCACAAGAGCAGAAGGCTGTTTAAAATCGTAACTTGTATAGCTTTCAGATGCATGCTCGCTTAAACCATTAATAATGATATTGGATTGAGTTAAAAATTTAAAACAATTCACAAGATTGGTTACATTAAATATTTTAGTATATTCAAATCCACCTGCTGCAACTTTATGCGCTATTGCGTTTATTGGAGCGCATTGATGCTTATTGATGATGACTGCATCAACTTGGGTTACTGCAGCAGACCTGACACAAGCCCCCAAATTTCTTGGGTCTATAACATTATCTAATATTAATATTAGTGGACTGCCTTTAAAGTTATTAATAAAGTCTTTTAAATCTTTCAAATTAAGTTCAGGACTATTTATAAGGATAGCTTTTGGCTCTTGTTTTAATTTATTTGAGCTTTCATATGAAATACCTGTCTCATCAAGAAGAAGTTTTAACTGAGTCAATCTTTTATCATTTCTGTTAGCTGGCAATAAAACTTTTTTAATTTGCTCAGGATTATTTTCTAAAATACTTTCAATGCTATGGAAGCCAACTCTTGTATTTTTTTCTTGAATGCCCATCTTGAATCTTAAGCTACTTTGGGACTAAGGTTATCTTTCTTTCTTCAGGACTCACATTAGCTATTGTAACTAAAATCTTTTGTCCTAACTTATACTGCCTTCCATTTTTTTTACCCCTTAATACATTTACCTCCCTGTCGAAGTAATACCTATCACCGGGTAAATCAGAGACATGAAGCAAGCCTGAAACAAAAAAGTCATCAATCTCGCAAAACAGCCCAAAGTCTGTAACCCCTGTAACAACTGAGTGATATTCATTTCCTATAAATTGTTTCAAGAAGTAACATATCATTTGTTGAGTAACTTGCCTGGATGATCTCTCAGCGATTCTTTCAGCTTCTGACAGCTCGTTACAAATTTCCTCGATCTCGTCTTTGTTAAACTCGCTCTTATTTCCATGAATGACATCTTTGATTAGGCGATGCACCATCAAATCAGGGTATCTTCTAATTGGAGATGTAAAGTGAGAGTACCTATCAAGCTGAAGCCCAAAGTGGCCTTTTTCAAGAGTAGAGTATTCAGCTCTTTTTAAACTTTGTAGCACAATGGTTTGAAGGGATTTGTTTAAATCTTTTGATCTCGCAAATTGAAGACATTGCTCCAATACATCTAAAGAGTTATTACCAAATTTTTTAGAAAAACCTTTAATGGAGAAGAAATTTTTTAAACTATCAAGCTTAATTTCCTCTGGCTCTTCATGAATTCTGTAAATACCAGATTTATAATGTTTGTGCATAAAATTAGCAGCACATACATTTGCTGCAAGCATTGATTCTTCAACCATTTGGTGTGAAAACAATCTTTTCGGGAGGTCAATTTTATCAACATCTCCTAATTTATTTATTTTTAATGATGGTTCTTGGGCCTCTATTTCTAAAGCTTTTCTTTCCTGTCGCTTTCTCAATAGGATCCTTGTAAGTTTTGATAGTGCTACCAAAGAGTAACCAATTTTTTTGTTGATACCAGAACTATTTTTCACTATAAGATTTACCTCATCATAGGTCATTCTTTTATGTGAATTTATTCTAGCTTCAAGAAATTTGTAGCTTTCTATATTTCCGCTAAATGAAATTGTCATTTCACATACAACAGTATTTCTATCCTTATTTGGAACGAGTGAACATAAGTCATTAGAAATTTTTTCAGGTAACATTGGAATTACTTTAGATGGAAAATATATGGAAGTTCCTCTATGCATAGCTTCTTTATCTAAGGCGCTTTTTGTTTTAACAAGTCCAGCAACATCAGCAATAGCAACACTCAAAATATATGAAGATTGACTCTCTATGCAATGAATGGCGTCATCAAAATCTTTTGCATCTGATCCATCTATTGTTACAAAAGGAACTTTAGTTAAGTCTTTTCTTTTATCTGACAAATTTAAATTTAATTTATCTAACTCTCTACAGACACCTTCATTCCATAAACTAGACAGATTATTTTCTTCAATTACCTGTGTTATTGCTTGCTCGATATTATTCATTTAGTGAGTTTAGTCTAAAAAATAGGAAAATTAGTAAAAGTAACTTTTTTATTAACGCAAATACTCAAAACTCAACCCAATAATTCTACCTCTTGGGTCATGAGCCCTTGTATCAAAACTAAAGTCAGGAGCGTCAAATACTTTTGGAGCAGATTGATCAAGAGCATTAGCTATAGATAGCTTGAAATCTATTTTACCGCCTCTAAATTCGATATAGCTTCCAACTGAGAAATCAAAAATCAGGAAAGAATCTACAATGTTTTTATAACCAAGGCTTTGACCTAAATCTGAAATTGTCCTGTAATTCTTATAGCCATCTAAATATCTAGCACTAATTTGATACTCATACTCATATTTTTTAAATTGCAGAGAAGCATTTATTTTGGTTTTTGGAAGAGAGTAGGTATGTGTATCATAGTTAAATCTTCCAACTCTATTCTCAAGCTTGGCTGGATCAGTGGCGTCGGGAGTTAAGAATTCGTATAGCGTTGTTGATTCAACTTTTGCTGAAATTAAGCCAAGTTTTTTTGTATTAGTTTTTAAAAGCTCGTACTTAAAATCAACTCCAGAAATCTTGGTGTCTTCTTCATTAAAATAAGTTGAAGTAACTCCTACAAGATCATTATTTTCATTTCGTGTAATATTTTTCCCAAACGGATCAAGATTAAGAATCGCTTGAGCGCTTTCTGCTTCAATTCTATCTTTAAAATTAATACTCCATAAATCAAGAGTAACCTTATGATTTCGGTTGGCATAAATTAAACCAAAGTTTGTATTTAAAGAGGTTGCAGGTTTTAAATTAGCATTCCCTAGCTTAGCCTGTCGAACAAATGAGGAGCCATCATCAAAATCCCTTACGCTGCCAAGAATTATTTCGCTTGAATACATTTGAGCCATAGATGGCATTGAAAATGAAGATCCTCTTGAAGCTCTTAGTGATAAATTATTACTAACTTCATAATGCAGAGATATTTTAGGGTCAAAAGATGAGGCAGAATTAAACCTCTCATATCTCCCTGAAATTTTTCCATGAAGACTGCTTAATTTTGTATCTAGCTCAGCAAAAGCAGCATATCTGTTTCTTGATTCATTAATATTTACACCACCTCCCAGAAAGAAAAGATCTGCGGTCTTAAGAATTTGACCACTATTAGAGAATCTTGCTTCGCTGGTTTCGTCATAATTAATTTTAAGCTCTTCTTTATCTGCATAAATGCCATATGCCAATTGATTATTCTTGAAAGCTCTTCTGAAAATTAGGTCGAAGCTTTTTAGGCTTGCTGTTTTTTTTGATATTTCAGCACCAGAAATATAATCTATTAATTCATTAGTGTTATTTTCAGGATTAAAGATATCCCAAGACACTTCTCCAACTTGGGTTTCTTGAATAGTCACTCCATTTAATGCTTGTAAAAATTTAGAGTCTATTATGTCCGGTCTATTATGCTTATTTGAGTGATTGCTCAATGTCAAAGAGGCCTCAAGCTGAATACCTCCAGATAATTCTTTAGCAATTGTTTGATTGAAATTGTATTGACTAATATCTTTAGGAGATTCAGGAGACTCATATTCAGATCCCAGTGGCCTGCCATACCAAGTCACAGGAACATTAAATGGGCTACCACCTTGATTTGGTTGAATTTTTCTAGATAAAAAAGGTAAAGCAGGATAGGAGGGTGATTGAGGGTTATCATTTACTTTGACACTTGACAGTAAAAGTACCGCATTATATTTATATGTATCGGCTGCATAGCCAATATTTAAGAAAGCTTTTTTATGATTCTCGCTGTTAACAATATTGAATCTTTCGCCATAGTTAAAACCACAAGTTGTTGGGTTCACAAGAACTCCACCATTGTCCAGACAGTTTGGATCTGGAATTTTTTCTCCTTTTGTATATTCTCCAGCCCAAGGACCATCGGTAACAATGTCATCATCATGAACCTTAAAGGACCTTCCAAGGCCACTAATTGCCAATTCAGCTATGCCATTTATTTCAGAAGCTGACAAAGGATTTCTATCTAAGATATTAAGTCCAAGAGAATAATTCAGTCTATTTAACTTAAAACCTACAAGAGCGCTAATAGAGGTATCAGTCTGATTATAATTTTCCGTCCCATGATGCTCAAATCTAATTTTTAAACCTTCAAAATCATTATTTGTACTGATATTAACCACTCCAGACAATGCATCTGAACCATATATAGAAGTTGCACCTTCTTTAAGAATATCAATTCTATCAATAGCTATTTCAGGGATTATGTTTAGATCAATGTAACTATCTCCTGATGAAGATGGCGTTCCAGCAAACGTATGCCTTTTAGAATTAACTAGAATTAATGTAGATGAACTACCAAGACCTCTTAAATTTATAGATGCCATGCCCTGATCAAACCCATCAAGACTATTAGTTTGAAAGTGAGAGCCTAGAGAAGAGGAGATATATTTACTAATTTCAGCTACATTTGAAATATTTAATTTTCTGTAAGCATCTTCATTAATAGTATCTAATGAATGCAATCTTTGTTCAGTTTGTTTAATAAATGTTCCGGTTACAATTACCTCATCAATCATTTCTTCTGCATAAGTAGCGAATGAAATCGATAACAAGGAAAGTATTAAGCTAAATTTTTTTTTCATTAATTATTATAAAAAGTGATTTTACAGGAAGACTCAAATACCTGTAACTAGATTAGGATTTTCTTAGATTTTAGTTTTCGTGACAGTCACAATTTGATAGCTTACAAATTTGGTAATTCTTATAGTGACAGTAAACAACTAGAATTGAACCAAACATAGTCATAACCAGTTCTCCGTTTTCACCTAATAGACTTTCGCCAGCAAGTACGGCAAGAACTAAAATGGCCAAACCAATAATCCCGATTGGAATAAAGCTCATACTTTTATGATTTTTATAGCCAAGGCTAAGAGCCAAAAGGCTTACTGGAATCGTAAGAAAAAGAAT
>CAYQIT010000025.1:0-4445 GCA_964417685.1 uncultured Gammaproteobacteria bacterium
ATTGGTTTTTACCGCATAGATAATCATTATTGATAAAGATATAAAGTAGCTTCCTAAGTCTCCTATTTGAGAACTTAATCCTAGCCCCTCAAAAACAGTCATTCCAAAATTAGGTGCTATTGCTTGAGGTGCAAAAACCCACCCAAGACCGAAGATTAAAAAAATGATTCCAGGTATTAGTGCTAAAAATTTATGTAAAATAGACATTTGATAATTCCCCCTTTTTTTTTGAATATCAATTCAATTATATGACGAATTTTCTAAACGATTAAAATATATTGATACTTGAATAAGTATTGGAGCAGTTATGACCCAAGGAAGTTGAGATTGAAGATGAATAGTTCTCCCATTAATTTCAAATAGTAGCGGATTAATCCAAGGCCCGGTGGGGGCAAATGGAGCCCATGAAAGTTTTTTATCTATTGATAATTGGTCAAAATAAAGAAAAACTTCTACAAATAAATTTTGAGTTATACACCATAAAAAAAATATTGAGAAATAAAGCCAAGACCAGTTATACAATTTTATACCTGTAATTTTAGATGATAAAAATAATCCCCCTAAAGTCACGGTGCCTGCATCGGCCATTGAATTAAGTACCCAATTTAGATGTTTGGGTATATAAAGATTTAAGATCTCCGATCTTCTTAAGTCCACCGGGTCCCCATCAACTAGACCGTACGTAAACCAAATTTCCCATGATAAGGCGCAGAGGATAAAAGAGAAGATATAGATATTAATATTGCTTTGCTTTAATTTTTTTGATCTATACAGCTTATATAAAATAAATAGAGGGATTAAGGCACTTAAATAAACTATTGATATAACTCTTAACTCAACCAAAGACATTGGAGGTTAGATAGAGAGTTTTTATAGACATTACTCTTTAATGTATTCAGAGATCTTTGGTATTAAATCTTTTAATTCTGGTTTATTTTCTGAGATTTCTTGGATGGATAAGCCATGGAGTTCATGAGGAAAAACAAGCCAGTTATCAGTTTCATGAATATAGTAGTCTGGCTTCCTATCAGTTTTATTTTTTGTAGGTTTGAAATATGGTGTTGCTATTCTTATTTCAGGAGTATTTTTCTTACAAGCTTTCTTTATATCAAGAATGATTTGATTAATTGAAAGCCCGGTGTCAAAAACATCATCTACAATAAGTAGAGAATCTTCAGATTCAATTTTTTTAATAACGTAGCTTAGGCCATGTACTTGGACGCTTTTATTTCTTTTCTCTATTCCAGCATACGAAGATGTTCTAATTGCTATGTGGTCAGAATCAATTCCTAATACATCAAGGAATTCTTGAACAGCTATGCCTATTGGAGCGCCGCCCCTCCAAACGCCGACAATATAATCAGGCCTATATCCGCTATCAAAAACTTGTGAAGCTAATTTAAAAGAGTCTTTAAGCAACTCATCTGCTTGTATAAATGTTTTTTTCATTCTCTTTAAAAAGAAATTGAGACTATGTTTTTTGATAATAGCATAGTCTCAATTTAAGAAAAATTTAGAATAAAGAGATTTAGAACTCTCTTCTAATTCTTACCATGAACTGACGAGGAGGAATATATTCTAATCCAGTAGCAGCAACACCAAACACATCAGTCATGCTTGAGTTAACTCCACCTTCATCAGCTATATTAAGAAGCATAAAATCAACACCAATATTCTCTTTAACAAGCTCAAAACTGGCTGTTAAATTGAAAATATCATAGGCTTTAATAGCATCAACTGAGGGGTTATTGGATACCCTTTGTTGAAACTCTCCTCTTCTTACAAATTGCACAATACCAGTGAATTCATTACCTGATGAAAGCTCAGTTTCATATACTAGGTTTAAGTCAGCAGTAAACTCTGGGCTTTTTGCAAGCTCATTACCTTTAATATTTTCTCTTAAACCATATCTTAAGTCTTCCTCACCAAAGAAGTATTGGTAAGCATCAACATTATCAAGCACTTCGTAGTCTGAAGTTACCTCTGAGTCTAAAAATGCTAGATTAAGATCCATGCTTAAGTTATCTGAAAATAAAGCTTGTAGCTCAACTTCTAATCCAGACATTTCTGATTCAGGTATGTTGGCAACACCACCTCTATAAGGATCTGGGTCAGTCGCTTGGAATTGCAAATTGCTGTAGTCATATGTGAATAAGGCAATATTCGCTCTAGCTTTGCCATCAAGAAGATCTGTCTTTAATCCTAATTCAAAAGCTTCAATTGTTTCACTTTCATATGTTGGGAAAACCATTGCTGGGGCCACTGGTCTTTCAGCAATTACATCTTCAGCTTCAGTAAAACCAAAAGTTAAATTACTTCCACCAGGCTTGAAACCTTTTGAATAAGATAAATAAACCATTGCATCATCAGACACATCATATTCACCAACTATTTTTCCAGTAACCTTATCTGACGTTCCTTCAGCGGTAAAAGACTCTACATTAAAAAAGTTAGTTACATCAGTTTCAAAAGTATCTTCAGAATATCTCAAACCAGACACCAATCTGACATCATCGCTAAAGCTGTAAGTGGTTTGTGCGTATATTGAATAAGACTCTCTGCTTGGAAAAGCATCTGTTACAAAATCCCATTCTGCATCAAATACAGCAAATCTTCCTGGAATACCGTAATCATGTTCATAACAAGAAGTTGCAACTGCAAGCGGGCTAGAACACTCGTAGCTAATCTGCCCATCGTTGTTGTTATCTCTGTAGCCCCTGATATGATTTTCAATATCGTGCTGCATATAAAATGCACCAACTGTCCAATCAAGTGCCCCAAATAACGGCTCATTAGAAACTAAGTTTATTTCAAAAGTTTTGGTTTCAACTTTTGATGTTTCTGGAGTAAATTCAGCGCGCTGATATGTTGCTCCAGCACCCAGCCCAGGTATGACTGTTACTAAGTCACCAAAGTTGTGTCTATCGTTATCTCTAGTTACAGATATATCATCATCTTGGATGCTAGCCATTACCTTGAGGTTTGCAAATCCAAGGTCTTCTTCATAAATAGCTCCAAGAACCAAGGAAGTTAGATCATGATTAGAAATAGTATCCTGTGATAATTTACGAACATCATTAGTTGTATCATCAATACCTCTTATTGCAGATCCATTTCTGTCAATTTCAAAATACTGAGCAAATGCTCTTAATGAAGAATCTGCATCAATGTCATATAACCAGTCACTTCTGATACTAAGGTTGTTAGCATCATCTAGGTCTTGGCCGGTAAATACATTTTCAGTAAAGCCGTCTCTTTTAGTGGCTGAAAATGACAATCTAGTTGCAACATTCTCGTTAATAACTATGTTGCTAGCTGATCTAAATTTAGTTAATCCATAGTCACCTAAAGTTATATCAGATTTATTAGCATACCCATCTAAAGATGGTTTCTTGCTAATAACATTTATCGCTCCACCTGTTGAGTTTTGACCAAAAAGTGTACCTTGAGGTCCACGTAGCACCTCGATTCGTTCAACATCAATAAAATCTGTTTGAAGAGAAAATGGCGATGCTATAAATATGCCATCCATATGGAATGCTACTGATGGTGCAGCAATTGCATTTTGGTTGGTTTCATTTCCAACTCCTCTAATAGATATGACAGTTTTATAACCTTCATTTTTTGCTACCGTAACACCTGGAACAATCGCACTAATGTCAACAAATGAATTAATGTTTTTCGCTTCTAGATCGTCTTCTGTGATTGCAGTAACTGATTGTGAAATATCTTGAACGCTTTCACTTCTTTTTTCTGCTGTAACAATCACATCTTCAATAACTGAAGCTTCAGTAATTGACATAAATGAAAGGCATAAAGTAAAAAATGCTAGGTTAAAGAATTTTTTTGAATTAAGAGATGTTTTCATTGGTTTCCCCGTTTTAAAGTTGATAAAAATTTAAGGCCGTATCTTATCACGACAATATATAAAAACATGCAATATATGTGCCAAAAAATATGAAATTCTTTGTTTTCGTTGAAGGATTAGTTTAAATTGTAGCTAAATCAATTTTATTTAAATTTATGAGCTCAATATTGGAAAAATTTTTTCATCTAAAATCTAATGGAACATCGGTAAAACAGGAGCTTTTAGCTGGTTTTACAACGTTTATTACAATGGCATATATCATATTTGTTAATCCTCAAATGATGTCTGCAAGTGGCATGGATTATGGCGCAAGCTTTGTAGGAACATGTCTTGCAGCAGCACTTGCATGTATTGTGATGGGTTTATACTCAAATTGGCCAGTAGCGCTTGCACCAGGAATGGGCTTAAACGCATTCTTTACGTACACGGTTGTGGGAGAGATGGGTTATTCATGGGAAGTTGCTCTGGGAGCTGTATTTTTGGCTGGGATCTTGTTTGTAATTATGAGTGTTACTCCTTTACGAAAGTGGATGCTTGAAAGCATACCTTTAAATCTAAGAATAGCTATGGGTTCAGG
>CAYQIT010000025.1:4545-9780 GCA_964417685.1 uncultured Gammaproteobacteria bacterium
AATTTGTTTGATACAGCAGGCACCCTATTAGGAGTTGCTAATAGAGCAAAACTAACTGATGAAACTGGGACTATTAAGAATTTTGATAAAGCCTTGAAAGCTGATAGTGGTTCAAGTGTTGCAGGTTCGTTTTTTGGATGCTCGCCAGTAACTAGCTATGTAGAAAGCTCTGCTGGTGTTGAAGCTGGAGGAAGAACAGGCCTAACCGCTATATTTGTAGGCGCATTATTTTTAGTAGCAATTTTCTTTTCGCCTTTAGCTGCAATTGTTCCTCCATATGCTACTGCAGGAGCTTTGATATACGTTGCAATATTGATGCTTAGCGGTATGGAGAAATTAGACTGGTCAGATTTTACTGAATTACTGCCAGCTCTAATAATGATAATTATGATTCCTTTAACATTTTCAATTGCTAATGGTATAGCCCTAGGCTTTATATCTTATGTTGTTATGAAAATATTTACTGGGGACATAAAAAACATCTCATCAGGAGCATGGTTTCTTGCATTAATTTTTATGGCTAAGTTTATTTTTCTTCCTTAACTCTATTTGACAGATATTTTTAAATAAATGTAAACTATTTACATCGTTCATCCTTTCACAGGACGGAAGTAGTCTAAATGACGAAGGAACGCATTATCATCGTTCATCTCGCAAGAGACGGAAGTAGGTAATGATACCGAAGGAACGCATCTATTGCTTAAATGCAGGAGATGTCATATGACCAAAATGGAAATGATGCGTTTTAAAAACGCAGTAAAAAAACAACTTAAAACCAAGAGACCATCTATAAAAATAGTTAACTATTCTTTAGATAAAAAGGTCGAAAAAAATAATTCTTTTTTAAAGCCTTATTATTTAGACGGCAGTTACGGTTTGTAAGTTTTAAAAGGGGGTTATTAATTATCCCCTTTTATAGATCTTATACTTTGAAGATAAGCTTCCCAAGCAACTTTTTGTAAAAAAATCCTGTCTTCATCTGAAACTCTGTTGAGGTAATTGTAAGAAAGCCCTTCGGGAGATTGTTTAGCAATGACTGCAAAAACTGTTGCTGCTCCTAAATATGTTCCTAACATACCAGGATGTGTCCCATCAGGATGATGCAGTTTAATATTTGGTTGTTTTTGGTAGGCTATTTCATATGCCTCTCCAACCGGAATAATTTCTGAGTTACTTCTTTTTGCTGCAGGGTAATATGTTTGCCTGATTCTATCGATAAGATCTGTTTTATATCTCTTGTCCTCTTTTGTGTATGCATGGGTCATATATAAAGCTGTTTTAATACCTTTTTCATGTGCTTTAATGCTGTAACTATATGAGGTATCTTCAAATTTTTTTCTAGATTTTTTAGTTAAAACTTCCCCGCTACCGCCTTGCATAATAAGCAAATCTATTTGTTGATCCATTTGAAGGTTTTTAGGTTCTAAGAGGTGATCTATATTGTGATTATGCAATCTCGATCCTCCAATTGTGGCTGACTTCGTTGTAATTTCTTCGTCACCATAGAACTCAATAAGCATTTTCTCTACATGATTATGAATACTGTCGTTATAGTAGAGATAGCTATTACCAACAAATAATATTCTTGAAGGATAGTTTTCTGCAAAAGATGATAATGAAATAAGGAAGGGTAAGAAAAATAAAAACTTGAACTTTTGCTTAAACATATAAATTATATTGTCACTGCAAAAAGTTAATGTCTAGTAGTAAATTATGTAGAACCTAATTCAAGATTCCTTGCCTCTGCAGCTTTCCAATCCTTAGGAAGTATCTTTGATACCACAAGGAAGCTTATGAGCGCAGGAATAAACACAAGATGAGTAACTGTCATAGCCATTCGCATTGACTCTAATTCATCATTACTAGCTTTAAAAACATCAATCAACCATCCTGCAAAAGTTGGCCCACCACCCAAAGCTATCATATTTAAAATAAAGAAAAATAAAGCAGTCGACATTGCTCTCATATTTATTGGTGCTAATGTTTGGGCTATTGCAAAACTAGGGCCTAAGTAAATCCCTATAAATAATAAATAAATTGTTGAGAGTATTAAGTTTGCTTCAACTGAACTTACCCAGTAAGACCATATTCCAAGAGGTAGGCACACGGACATAGCTATAGCTGGCAACCAACCATAAGCTCTTATAGTTTTTGCACCCCATTTATCAGCTAATTTTGCACCAAAAAATGCTCCACCTGCGTATGTTGTTCCATTCATTATTCCAAGCAAAATAACCATTGTTTTAAAATCAAAAGATGGATCAAGCGCAATCAAGAATTTAGTCTGGAAAGCTGATGAAGCGTATGATACAAAGGACCCAAATGCAATTCCAAAGCACATAGCCCACCAAGCAGGAATTTTAAGTAAAGTTCTAATAGACTCACTAAAGGGAAGTTTCTTTATTTCAGCAGAATTTTGAAGTTCTTGAGCTCCTCTTGTTGGCTCTTTGAGAGTTAACTTAACAAATCCAGCTAAAACTACTCCTGTAATACCCAAGAAAACAAATATTCTTCTCCAATCTACATCTTCACCTGAACCCATCAAAGATGCGGTTGCAAAATAGGCAGCCATAATTCCCAAAGGAATCCCCATTGAATAAACACCCAAAGCACCTGCTCTTTCTTCTTTGGGATACATATCAGAAATTATTGAATGCGATGGTGGACTGCCTCCAGCTTCACCAATCCCAACACCCATTCTTGCAAGGCCGATTTGTAAAAAATTATTTGCCATGCCAGTAAGTGCTGTAAAGCCGCTCCAGGTAGCAAGAGCTATAGATAAAATATTTACCCTACTATATCTATCTGCAAGCCATGCAATAGGTATTGCAATTACTGTGTAAAAAAATGCAAATGCGAAACCTATAAGTAATCCTAATTGAGTATTTGTGAGATCGAGATCAGCTTGTATAAATGGTGCTAATATTCCAACAATTTGCCTATCTATAAAATTAAAACCATAAACAACAGTTAAAAGAACTAATGCAAATGTTCTATAGCTTTTTGTGTATGCTTGGTTTTCGTTCATTTGAATTAAAGATGTTATTACTTTTTCAAAAGTGTAACATCTTTAATTAAATTACTTATGTGGGTTTACCAAGTATTTTTTACCAGTAGCTTGTTTGGCATATTCTCTTATTGTTTCAGGTTGAAGCATTTCTTCAAAAGAAATTTCTTTTGCATAGCTGCTAGCAAAAGTAGAGTTTATTTCTCTTGCTACTCGCATTCTCATTTCTTGAAATCTCTCCATGCCAATTTTTCCAATCATTGGTGTTAGAAGCCAACCACCAAGACCCCATGACAAACCAAATGCTCTTTTAAGTATAGTGGGTGATTGATCTAAGCCACCATATATATAAACCTGTTTATATGTGTCTGATCCATATCTACTATATTCTGTAGCATTCATGTTAGCAGCAATTTCCATAGCAGCTAATATCTGACCTGGTAACTCACCATTATTACCCCCTCCAGTTGCATCAAAACCTAGAGTGGCACCTGTTTCAACAAGTGCAGTTACTAAATCATCCATAAATGATTCATCACTTGTGTTGCAAACGTATTCAGCACCAATAGATTTTAATAAATCTACTTGCTCTTGCTTTCTTACAATATTAACTAATTGTATTCCGTCATCTTTGCAGATCTTAACAAGCATTTGTCCTAAATTTGAAGCTGCAGCTGTATGAACCAGTGCAGTATGATTTTCCATCTTCATAGTTTCAACAAAGGCTAATGCTGTTAATGGATTAACAAACGATGAAGCAGCTTGCTTTGGAGTAGTTCCTTCATCCATCACTAAACAAGAAGCTGCGGGCACGCATCTGTATTGAGAATACATAGCCCCTCCAGCTAAACCAACAGTTTTTCCAATAAGATCTTTAGCATTAATTCCTGCATCTATAATTACTCCTGCACCTTCATTTCCAACAGGCATAGACTCATCGAGCCTTGGCTTTAGCGAGCCCATGAGAGCAGGATGAACTGGCATTATTGCAACAGTATCATCGCCAGAACCTGTTACATTAATATTTTGTACATCAGCTGCAAAACTCAACAGAAGCCCAAGATCTGATGGATTGATTGGGGATGCTTGAACCTTTATGAGAACTTCATCATCACCGGGAACTGGTTTTTCTACTTTTGCGATAGAGAGTTCAATATTTCCATCACTAGTGGCTTTTGATCTTATTTCTTTTGAGTATTGTTCTGACATGTTTCTCCCCTATTTTAAATTTAGTAATTAATTATGAATTAATATAGTTGATAGAATGAAAATAGCAAGTAGACAATTTAATCATACTAGTATATAAAATCATACTATGAATAACACGGATTGCCCTGTCACAAACTCATTAAAACTGATCGGTGGTAAATGGAAGATTGCAATTATCTATAATTTGGGAAAAGGCCCTATGAGATTTGGGGAGCTTAAGAAAACCCTTATGCCAATCACACAACAAATGCTTACAAAGCAATTGCGTGAATTAGAAAGAGATCAGTTAATTCTAAGAAAGGTTTATGAGGTAGTTCCTCCAAAAGTTGAGTATTCTTTAACCAAGTTTGGAACTTCTCTTGGCCCTGTCTTAAATTCATGGTGTAAGTGGGGAACAGATAACAGCAAATTATTGAAGAGTATTACTAGCAAAAACTAAAATTAATCCAAGAAAACATGTAGCTAATGGATGAAGAGATTTCATAGGATTCCCTTAATGTATAATGCAAAAATTAAAAGCTTGATAGCATAATTACACTAATAAAAATGAACAAAGAAAATATCTATGAATTTTTAAATTCCTGGAAAGATGGAGTTATTTCAATAGGATCAGTCTATAAGTCAGATGATGATTACAAAAAAGAGGCTGCTTCTTTTATTGATAAGCATTATGCATTTGATGAGTCTAATGTTCTTTTTAAGCCAACTTTTACCAAACAAGTTATATTTAGAAATAACAAAGAAGATGCTCTGTCATATTTCATTAAAGGAAATATCATTGAAGACAATGGTTTTGCAATTAAACCTTGGAAGTCCATTGAGCCCTTGGAAATACATATAAATATTGAAGAAAGTTTTTCAATTGCTATGGGTGTATTAGAGCTTTCTCCATTTAATGATGAAAATCCTACAAAGATAGCTTTTACTTTTATCTTAGATGAATTTGATGGTGCTATAAAAATAAAAGCGCACCACTCTTCGCCTATTATTAGCTAATTTCTTTTACTTAGAGATCTCCA
>CAYQIT010000026.1:0-9398 GCA_964417685.1 uncultured Gammaproteobacteria bacterium
ATTGTTTTTTTGCAATCTGACATGCGATTATGTTTACCTCGTCATTGCTTGTAACCGCAATCACTATTGTATCTTCATCAATACCAAGTTTTTTAAAAGAATCTTGATGAGCAGCATGGCCAACCACGCAACCTATATCTAGCTTTTCTTGAAGGCTATCTATTTTATTTCTATCCTCATCCACAATAGAAACTTCATAGTTGTTATTAGATAAATTTCTTGCGAGACTGCTTCCAACTCTACCAGCCCCTAAAATTGCTATTTTCATAATTAGTAAATTAAACCTCTTTTAGGACAATTAAAAGACTTATTCATAAAAATAAATTTTTTAAAAAAACCCCTTGTAAGAGTTAAAAGCATCCTGTGAGCTAATAATTTTTTTATTAGGAAATTGTAAGTGAGTAATTACTATAGATGAATCTATTGTTTTTATAGTAATTCCTTCTTTCTTAAATGAGATAATTTCACCTGGTTTAAAGCTTAAGTCACAAGGCTCAACATGGAGTTTATGGATTTTTATAGTTATTTCTTTGTGTATAAAAGATAAGCCCGGCCATTCATTTAAAGCCCTAAATTTATTTAAAATACTAAAAGATGAGCTATTAAAATCAACGACAGAGTCTTGCTTTTGTACCTTAAAACAATAAGACGCTTTATCATGATCTTGTTTTTCAAGTGAATAATCATCGGCATAAATATTATTTAAAACTTCTAGAATCTTTTCTACTGATTTATCAGACAAAGCATTTTCAAGATCAGTTTTGTTCCAAGAACCATGAATTAAAATTGGAAACTTTTCTATAATGTCACCCTCATCCATGCTTTGAGACATTTTCATAAAAGTTATACCGGTCTCTTTGTCCCCATTTAATATTGAACTTTGAATAGGCGATGCACCTCTATATTTTGGTAACAAAGAGTAATGAATATTTACAGGCATTATTAATGCTTTATCTAAAAGCCAATTGGGTAGTATTTTTCCATATGCAGAAACAACCAATACATCAAACTCAATATTTTTAATGCTTTCTTTAAAGCCTTCATCTAAGTTATGTGGCTTTAATATATTCAGCCTGTGTTTTTTAGCAACATTAGCCACGGCAGAGCCCTCTTTAGCACTTCCCCTTTTTCTTCTTTTGTCTGGTTGAGTAATAACCCCAACAACTTCTATTGTTTCGCTTTGCGCAAGGTGATCAAGCACTTTTGCTGATGGAGCGGGCGAACCAGCATATAGAATTCTCATAATTTCTTTAAAATTCCCCTAAATTCTTTTAAATTCTTTTTAATTCTTTAAAAGCTTCTTTTTAATCCTATCCCTTTTTATTGGGCTAATGTAGTCAACCATTAATTTTCCATCAAGGTGGTCAATTTCATGCTGTATACATACTGTTAGCAGACCAGATGGCCTGTCAACATGCTCTTTTCCATCTATATCTTGCCATTTAAGAATAATATTATCAGGCCTTGTAATTTCCTCATTAAAGCCTGGTACAGACAAACACCCTTCCTCAAAAGATAAGTATGAATCTTCATTTAGAATTTCAAAAGCAGGATTTACATAATACCTTGGCTCATTTCTCTCCTCGCTTATATCTATAACTATCAGTCTTATGTGGCGATTTACCTGAGTTGCAGCTAAACCAATGCCATTTTCTTCATACATTATCTCTAACATATCATTTGCAAGCTTTTTGAGACTTTTGTCGAATTTTTTAACTGGCTGAGCAACCGTTCTTAATCTTGGGTCAGGAAATTTTAAAATTTTAAGACTATTTTCCATAATTTACCTTTATTTTAAGCCTTTTTTGCTAGTTAATTGGTATTTGTTAAATTATAATCTAATTGTTAACTAACAACACAATAAATCATGACTAACACTACTACTGATGTAGCTATAATTATGGGATCAGACTCTGATTTGCCCGTAGTTGAGGCTGCTTTTCCAATTTTAGAGTCTTTTGGCGTTAATTTTACTAAAAATGTGCTTTCAGCTCACAGAACGCCACACGACGTAATTGAATTCATAAAGCTTTCTGAGTCCAATGGATGCAAGGTATTTATTGCAGCTGCTGGAATGGCAGCTCATTTGGCCGGAGCGTTAGCTGCGCATACAACAAAGCCAGTTATTGGAATACCAATTGAATCTGGTGGAATGGGTGGCATTGACTCTTTACTGAGCACAGTAATGATGCCCCCAGGTGTTCCTGTTGCAACAGTAGCGGTAGGCAAAAGCGGCGCTAAAAATAGTGCAATTTTAGCCGTTCAAATTTTATCTATTGGAAGAGAGGATCTGGCTGCTAAATTAGTTGAATATAAAGAGAACATGAAGAATGAGGTTCTTGAAAAAAACGCCAAACTAAATTCTTAATTGGTCGATCAAATCACACTCAATTTAGACCAATCAATTGAGTGGATTTCATCTGGGAAAATACTAGCACATCCAACCGAGGGAGTTTGGGGCCTTGGTTGTGATGCATTAAATAAAGAAGCTTATTTAAACCTTTTCAAATTAAAAAAAAGAAACTCAAAAAAAAGCTTTATTTTGCTCGCAAGTTCAATTCAAATAGTAAAAAAATATTCAAATCCTTTAGACCATAAAGATGAGGTTTTTTTAAATAATCACTGGCCAGGCCCAGTCACATTTCTAATAAAGTATAAAGAATCAATACCAGATCATTTAAAAAACAATACTGGTAAGTTAGCTTTTAGAGTGAGTAATCACTATCCTTTAAAAGCTTTATTAAAAGTATTTAATAGTGTAATGGTATCAACTTCTGCGAACATTTCAGGGAAACAAATATTAAATAACGGACCAGAAATTATTAAAACTTTTGCTAACAACAACCATCTTGCATACTATGATGAAGAGCTTGGCAAGGAAACCAAACCAACTACTATAATAGACTTACATACAAGAGAAATAATAAGGCCATAAATTGAAAAAACTTGAACAAAGATTCCTAACTATTCAAAAAGAAATTTTTGATGTTTATTCTAAAATGGAACTTTCTAAAAACACTGATAATATCCAAGACTCGTGGAAAAGACCCGAGGGTGGTGGAGGAAAAACTTGCGTTATACAGAACGGAAATATTTTTGATAATTCTGCAGTAAATTTCTCTTCAATTTATGGGTCTAAATTACCAAAATCAGCGCTTGGTAATTCAAAAGTTAAATCAACCCGATATGGATTTCAAGCAATGGGCGTATCAGTAATATGCCACCCTAAAAATCCAAATATTCCAACAAGCCATATGAACATTAGATTATTTTGTATTTTAAATAAAAATAAACAAATTAAGGATTGGTGGATTGGAGGCGGATATGATCTAACCCCATATGTTATATACAAAGATGATATTAATAATTGGCATACCCAAGCCAAAGCAAATCTTGATAGATTTGATAAGTCTTTTTACAAACCTTTTTCGAAAACCTGCAATGAATATTTTTATATTCCTCATAGAAACGAAAGAAGGGGGGTTGGAGGTATATTTTTTGATAACAAACAGTACAAATCTATTGATTCAAGCATAAATTTTCTTGAATCAATAGCTAAAGCCTACCTTTCCTCCTATAAAGAGCTTATTAATATGAGAAAAAAAGAAACTTTCACGAAAGAGGATAAGCAATTTCAGGAAATTCGAAGAGGCAGATACGTGGAGTTTAATCTTGTTAATGACAGAGGCACAGCATTTGGGCTTCAGTCAAACGGCAGGATTCCCTCAATCCTCTCCTCTCTTCCACTTAATGCATCTTGGGTTTATAAGAAAACAAAATCTATGGAAGCCAGAGAAAAGAAATTAATTAAGATGCTCAATAAGGACTGGAATGTCTAAAATCTTTAAGCTTGGGGTTGTTGGCAATCCTATTGAGCATTCATTGTCTCCTTTTATCCATTCTCGTTTTGCAAGAAATGAGAACATATCAATTTCCTATGAAGCATTTAAGGTCGAAGAAAATAATTTTAATAGTTTTATTAAGGAGTTTTTTTCACACAAGGAATCCTTGGGCTTAAACATAACACTTCCATTTAAAAAATCAGCAGCACAACTTGAGGGCAAGATCTCTGAAGAAGCAAAAATAATTGCAGCTGTTAACACAATTAAAAAAGAGAGCAGATCGCTTTATCTTGATAGCACAGATGGAGCTGGTTTTATTGACGACCTAAAATCAAAAGGAGTAGCCATAAAAAATCAAAAAATAATGATAATAGGAGCGGGCGCAGCATCTGAAAGCATCTTATATAAAATTATTGAAGAAAAACCTGAGCAAATTACCATTAGCAATAGAACAGAGGATAGGGCTGTTTCACTGGTAAAAAAATATAAATTACTATTTTCAGATATTGATATTAATGTAGCTACAAATGACCAAGGCGATACCTCTCCAGATTTAATTATAAATGGAAGTTCTGCTGGTTTAACCGGACAGTTCTCTGTGCCATATTTGACCACTCATAAAGATCAAGTTTTCTATGATCTCAATTATTCACTTGAAGTAACACCTTTTTGTGATTGGGCAAAAGCAATATCGCCAAATGTTTATGATGGAATTGGTATGTTGGTTAATCAAGCTGCCTATTCTTTTAATAATTGGTTTGGAGTAAAGCCAAACACAGACAAGGCTCTTATTGACCTAAAGTCTTTATGACCAAATTCACTCAGTTTATTTCAGGCGCAATTTGCCCAAGTTGCAAGGCCATAGATACTATTGCAATAAGCAAAGACAATGACCATATATATTGCGTTAAATGTGATTTCAAGGAGACAAGACCTGGCTCAGAAAACAAAAAAACAGACACCATAAAAGCAATAAATATTGATGAATTTAAAAAGCCATAAAAACTAGAATAAAGGCCAACAAAAGTATATTATACGCACCGTAAACAACCACAAGCCTAGGCTATATTATAAAAAAGGCTTATAATGGTTTATTAATGAATTTTATTTTTATAAGAAACGCAATCACCACAGGACTGAAAATGCCATTTAATTTAATCAATAAGTTTGCTGGATATATTTTTACACTAACACTTTTTTCAACCTCAGCTCAAGCTGACTGGTTTGATCTAAACATGACAGAGGGAGCGACCGCTATTAGTAAGGAAGTTTTTGATTTGCACATGTTAATTTTCTGGATATGTGTGGCAATCGGAGTGGTTGTATTCAGCGTAATGTTTTATTCAATGTTTGCTCATACAAAGAAAAAGAATCCTGTGGCTGCAACTTTTCATGAGAACACTAAAGTTGAAATAGCATGGACGGTTATTCCTTTTCTAATTTTAATTGCAATGGCAGTGCCAGCATCTAAAACACTTACAAAGATGTATGACGATACTGCTGGAGATGTAAATATTCAAGTAACTGGTTATCAGTGGAAATGGCAGTACAGATACCTAGAAGATGGAGTTAGCTTCTTCTCGAATCTCTCAACGGATATGGATGAAATTTATAATCTTGTTCCAAAAGGAGAGAACTATCTCGAAGAAGTTGATGAGGCTTTAGTAATACCTGTTGGTAAAAAAGTTAGGTTTTTAATCACAGCAAATGACGTGATCCATTCTTGGTGGGTGCCAGCATTTGCAATTAAACAGGATGCTATTCCTGGATTTGTGAATACTGCCTGGACAACAGTAGACAAGCCAGGGATTTACAGAGGTAAATGTACAGAGCTTTGTGGAAAAAATCATGGCTTTATGCCGATTGTTGTAAAGGTTGTTGAGCAAGATGAATACGATGCATGGATTAATGACAAGAAAGAGGAGGCTTTTAAATTAGCTGAGCTTACTGAAAAGGAATGGACAACGGCTGAGCTTGTTGAAAGAGGAGAAGGAGTATACGCAACAAATTGTGTTGCATGCCACCAAACGAATGGCCAGGGAATACCTGGAATTTTTCCAGCCCTAGCAGGTAGTGACATTGTATTAAATGACAAGCCTAAAAATATTGAAATTCTAATGGAAGGTGTTCAGGGCGCTGCTATGAACTCATTTGATTATTTATCAGAAGTAGAGCTAGCAGCAGTAATTACATACACAAGACAATCATGGGGAAATGCTGAAAACGGCGACGGAGAAATTGTTACCCCTAAAGATATAGTTGATTACAAGAAACCAAAAATTTAAACAGGAAAGATAAATATGAGCGCAGTTATTGAAAATCATCACGACGATCATCATCACGGTCCTGCTAAAGGCCTAAGCAGATGGTTATATACAACCAACCATAAAGACATTGGTACTTTATACTTATGGTTCTCTTTTGCTATGTTCCTTATAGGTGGAGCAATGGCCATGATCATAAGGGCTGAGTTATTTCAGCCAGGAATGCAAATTGTTGAGCCTGAATTTTATAACCAAATGATCACACTTCATGGTTTGATAATGATTTTTGGAGGCGTTATGCCTGCATTTGTTGGTTTGGCAAACTGGTTGGTTCCAATGATGGTTGGAGCGCCGGATATGGCATTACCTAGGATGAATAATCTTAGTTTTTGGATACTTCCTTTTGCATTCTTTATATTATTAGCATCATTATTTATGGAGGGTGGAGCGCCTAATTTTGGTTGGACATTCTACGCACCCCTATCTACAACTTATGCACCGCCAAGCGTTACTTTCTTTATTTTTTCAGTTCACATCATGGGAGCATCATCAATCATGGGAGCTATTAATGTAATTGTGACGATCATGAACATGAGAGCGCCTGGCATGGATCTTATGAAAATGCCTTTATTTGTTTGGTCATGGCTTATCACAGCATATTTGCTTATTGCAGTTATGCCGGTTTTGGCTGGAGCAGTGACGATGATGTTAATGGATATCCATTTTGGAACCAGTTTCTTTAATGCTGCGGGTGGAGGGGATCCGGTTTTATTTCAACATATCTTTTGGTTCTTTGGTCATCCAGAGGTCTATATTATGATTCTTCCTGCATTTGGAATTGTCTCTCACATTATTGAAACATTCTCTAGAAAACAACTTTTTGGATATTCTTCAATGGTTTGGGCGATGCTATCAATTGCTATACTTTCATTTGTTGTATGGGCTCACCATATGTTTACTGTTGGCATGCCCTTAGCAGCAGAGCTATTCTTCATGTGGGCAACAATGTTAATCGCTGTCCCAACCGGAGTTAAAGTTTTTAATTGGATTGCTACCATGTTTAAAGGCTCAATGACATTTGAAACACCTATGTTATTTGCATGCGCATTTGTAGTTTTATTTACACTTGGTGGATTCTCAGGCCTTATGCTTGCAATCACTCCTGCAGACTTTCAATATCATGATACGTATTTTGTTGTAGCTCACTTTCATTATGTCCTGGTGCCTGGTTCAATATTCTCTATTATGGCAGCTGTCTATTACTGGATACCAAAATGGTCAGGCAATATGTATGATGAAAGGTTAGGAAAACTTCACTTCTGGCTATCTTTTATTGGCGTTAATGTTACTTTTTTCCCGCAACACTTTATAGGCCTGGCTGGAATGCCAAGAAGATATCCTGATTATGCGCTTCAATTCGCTGATTGGAATATGATTTCAACTGTAGGGGCTTTCCTATTTGGAATATCGCAAGTATTTTTCCTCTTCATTGTTATTAAGACAGTAATGGGCGGAAAGAAAGCAACTGATCAGGTTTGGGAGGGCGCAAGAGGTTTGGAATGGACCGTTGCATCGCCTGCCCCTTACCATACATTTGAAACTCCTCCTAAAGTAGATTAGAAAAATGAATTCAAACGGGAAGAAAACAATAAAATTTCTAGGTGCCACAGTGGTAGCTATGTTTTTCTTCTCATTTGCTCTTGTCCCTTTATATAATGTTTTCTGCGAGGTAACGGGCATCAATGGAAAAATTTTTCAATCTAATGACTCTGATCAATATACTTCTTTTGAAGGCAGAGACGTTGCTGTTCAATTTATCTCATCAAATAATGAAAACATGCCTTGGACATTTAAACCATCTGATGAGGTGATGGGAGTTGTTACTGGTAAATACTACAACGCAAATTTTTATGTTAAAAACACAACAGCCAAAACCATGACAGCCCAAGCTGTTCCCAGCATTGCCCCATCAAACGCAGCGGCTCATCTAAAGAAACTAGAATGTTTCTGTTTTGAACAGCAAGAGCTGGCACCAGGAGAAGAAGCTCTTTTACCTGTAAAATTTTTAATTTCAAATGAATTACCAGAAACAATACAAAACGTGATCCTTTCATATACCATTTTTGATATCACTGATTATAATCAAGAAAAATTAGCGCATAACAATATGCAATTGGAGAAAAATTAAATGAGCAATCAATCATATTATGTTCCTGACCAAAGTAGACTGCCTATATTTGCAGCATTCTCGCTTTTCCTTTTAGTCATGGGTGCTTCAAGCACTATAAACAACGTTGGTGTTGAGGGCAGCAATTCAGTCTTCATTTTATATGCAGGTTTTGCAAGTTTATTCGCAACTCTATTCTTTTGGTTTAGAAAGGTAGTTCAAGAACATTTAGCTGGGCTTGATAGCGCACAGCTTAAGAAATCATATGTTTATGGCATGGCTTGGTTTATTTTTTCTGAAGTAATGTTTTTTGCTGCTTTCTTTGGAGCGCTTTTTTATGTCAGAACATTTGCTGTGCCCTGGTTAGCAGGACTTGGAGAAAAAGGAGTCGGTGTTGAGGCTATTGGTCTTTGGGAAGGCTTTGAAGCTACATGGCCAGTAATGACAACACCTGATGCAGGATCAGAGTACGTTTTAGCAAAGAAAAACATGAGTTTTCCTGGTTGGGGTCATGCACTTGCATGGCTGCCGTTATGGAACACAATTGTTTTATTATCTTCAAGCGTTACAGTTCATATTGCTCACATAGGCCTCAAGAACAATGACAGAAAGAAATTCAATACTTGGTTAGGCATAACTGTATTTTTAGCTTTGACTTTTGTTGGCTTGCAAATAGCAGAATATTACGAAGCTTACGCACATTATGGACTCACATTGAATTCAGGAATATATGGCTCTACATTTTTTATGTTAACTGGATTTCACGGTTTTCATGTAATGATGGGTGGAGTCATGCTGTCAGTAATGTTGATTAGGTCACTTCGCTATAATCATTTTGAACAACATGACCATTTTGGATTTGAAGCAGCATCATGGTACTGGCATTTTGTAGATGTTGTCTGGGTAATGCTATTTTTATTTGTTTATATACTGTAATTATTTACTGCCATGGCACTGTGTTGCCAAGTTCACCAGTAAACAATCCATAGGCAATAAGCAGAACAAGAATAACAGCAAAAGTCACTCTTGCCCCTAAAGCATATGCGGTTCTTTTGCTCTCTTTTTTACCTTGATCTATTAACAAAAATACTAGACTGGCACCAAGAGAAATTAACAAAAGTACCA
>CAYQIT010000027.1:0-8601 GCA_964417685.1 uncultured Gammaproteobacteria bacterium
CCTTGGTAATAAATCAAGTCTTCTAAACCATCTCTTTCTGAGCCCCTGAAGAAATAATTAAAACCCACATCATATAAAGTTGCTGCAGAAGAAAATGTAGATATATGACCACCAAGATCATCATCATTTTTATTAGCTCTTAAAACCATAACCAAAGCATTCCATCTAATCAAAGATCTAATCCTTCTTTCCATAAATAGATCACCTGGCATTGCGGCTTGCTCTTTAACTGGGATTGAATTTCTGAAGGGAGTTGTTAGATTATAAGAAGGTATTGCCCCTTCTTGATTAAGCTTGTTAGCTAATTTAGACAAAATATAAGATGCTCTCTCAACACCCTCTTCTTCTATTACGCTATTTATAGCTTCGAGCCATTCCTGGGTTTCGATAGGATCGATATCGTTTTCGCTCAATGTTAACTCCTATATGTATGAGTTTATTTTAACCCAAAGCATGTTAATAATATACAAAATTTGTATTAATTATCTAAATATGTAAATATATTACAATAAATAAGGGGCAAATTTTGATTTTAGATAATTTAGTAAACGGAGAAACTCAACTCAGTAAATCTGAGAGGAAAATTGCATCTATTGTTCTTTCAAACCCTTCAAGAGTTATAAATCAATCAATATCCGCTCTTTCTGAGGAGGCTAATGTAAGCCTTCCAACGGTTAATAGATTTTGTAAAAAACTAGGTTTTGACGGCTATCCATCGTTCAAAATCCAAATTGCTCAAGAATTATCAACCACTAACAGAATGCTTATAGATAGATTTAATGTTGATAAGGATACTCCTGATTTAGTTAAAAGAGTTATGAGTGATATTCAATCAACTGTGGTTAGCGTAGGTCAAAACCTAAACCCAGATTCAATTGACAAGGCTACTGCAATGCTAGCGTCTGCAAAAAGTATAACTTTTTTTGGATTGGGTGGATCAGGACCAGTTGCATTGGATGCTCAGCATAAGTTTTTTAGGTTTGGCATACCTGTTGTCGCACATACTGATTACATTAATCAAAGAATGATAGTTTCGATGATGAATGCTGATGACATACTGGTTCTCATATCATTTACCGGAAGAACTGCTGAGATAGTTAAAACAGCTAAGGTTGCTAAAAGCAATGGGGTTAAAACTATTGCTCTTACATCAAAAGATTCACCTTTAGCAAAACTAGCTGATGTTGTTCTTCATATACATGCTCCATTAGAAAATAATTTGCATATCCCAATGACATCTAGACTTGCCCACTTAGCAATTATTGATATTCTTTCTGCTACTGTTTCAGCTTGTTTCGGCAATAATATGGATCTGAAGAAGGACCAAGTTATAGAAAATTTAGAAAAAACTAGGGTCTAGAAAGTTTTTAAAATATTTATTTTTCTAATATCTTGATTTAATAAGTAATAAATTGGCAAATCTTTGTCTTTATACCCTTCTTCAAGGATATTCAATTTTTCTTCATTTGGTATAACAATAAAAATATTATCTGTTTTCAAGATCATGGAAAGGTTCATAGATGTTCTTCTGTAACAAGGGCTGCCAATAGGCTCGGTGACTAATATCTCTGCTTTAGATTCATAATCTAAGTAATTAGTATTACCAATCATTGATGGAAATAATGATGCAAAATGCCCATCTGGACCCATACCAATAATAGCAACATCAAAAGAGTCAAAGTTACCAATAAGGTTTTGATGACCATCATTTAAAGATATAAAAGATGCATTTTTTACATTACCGACTAGTAAGTGCTGATTTAATAAATGAACATTTGAATCTGGATTATCTTCATCAACAATTCTGTCATCAACCAATGAAATAAAAACTTTATTCCAATCAATATCTGATTCAGAAAGTTCTTTGAATATTTTTAATGGGCTGCTTCCACCACATACTAGCAATGTTGCTTGTCCATTTTCTTCAATTGAATTTTTTAAAATATTTTGTATTTGAACTGAAATCATTTTTAGATAAGGTTAAATGAGTTTTGAATTCCATCTATAACAAACTCAATTGCAAGTGCGCCTAATAATAAGCCAAATATTTTCTGCACAACAGTAATAATTGTTGGGCCTAATTTTGTAGCTAATTTTGATGAAAGCCACATTGCTAATGTTGCAATAAATAGAACTGTAAGAATTGGTAAATACGATACGGCTGCATCAGCAAAGTTTGCATATTCTTCCTTTGATAGCAGTAAACTAGTTGTCATTGCACCTGGACCGGCAATTAATGGGATTGCTAATGGAAAAATTGCGATAGACTTAATAGTCTCATCATCAATTGCATTATCAGCAGTTGATTGACGCCTTTCCTGGCGTTGCTCAAAGACCATTTGAAAGGCAATAACTATTAAAAAGAGTCCGCCGATAATTTTAAATGAATCCATGCTTATATTCATCACATCTAAGATAGATGTTCCAAACAGCCAAAATGCAGAAAGCACAAAAAACGATACTAAGGCGGCTCTTGTATATATGGATCTAATTTGTTCCTTGTTTAAACCTGAAGTTAAGCCTGCAAAAATAGGGATCAATGAAATAGGATCAATTGCAACAAACATCAATAAAGTGCTCTCTATAAAAGTGTCAAACATGATTAAATATTAATTATTTGAATAGCGTCAGAGTGCTCTTCAGAAAAAATGCTTGAGACCATTATAAATTTTAGGCTTTTGTTTTTATTTCTAGGCCCATAATGCTCGCTTAGTATTTTTGTAACTTTTTTAAGGGTTCTCTCGTGATTATTTAAACCAGTAATATAATATGGAACAGTTGAACCAACTAAAGATAATTGTCTGTAGGTTGAGCGATTACCAGTAAATACAAATATTGGGATTCCAAAAGGCTTGGCATTTGAGACGTATTGAGCTGTTTTGCCAGTTCTTGTTATTGCAATAATTCCATCAGCATTTATAGACTCAGCCAGGCTCTTAGCATTAACTCCAATATGTTGCCAATCTGAATGAGGAACCAGGTGGGACTCATATCCCAAAGTTCTAAATTTTTCTGTCTTTATTGCAATTGATTTAAGAAAATTCACGCACTCTTTTGGATATTTTCCAACACCAGTTTCACCTGAGAGCATAATTCCATCGGCGCCTTCATATATAGCATTAGCTATATCTGTTACCTCTGCTCTAGTTGGTGTTGGATTAGAAATCATAGATTCTAGTAAGTGTGTTGCAACTATAGATCGTCTTCCCCATTTTGCACATGCATACATTATTCTTCTTTGAATATTAGGCAGATCAACTAAGCTGGTTTCTATTCCTAAGTCTCCTCTAGCAACCATGACCCCCCATGATGATTTACAAATATCATGAATATTATCTAGCCCCTCTTGATTTTCAATTTTTGCTATGATTTTGGCTGGGGATTTTTTTTCATCTAGTATTTTTTGTAATTTATCAAGATCATCAGCATTTCTTACAAATGACAAAGCTATAAAATCAACATTATTCTTTATGCCAAACTGAATATCCTCATAATCTTTTGAAGTTATAGACGGGAGATTTACCCTAACCCCAGGAAGATTAACATGTCTTTTTGATCCAAGTTTACCTCCATCCAGAACTTTACATAAAAGAGTGTCTTCCTCTTTTGATATTACTTGGAAATTAATAAGCCCATTATCAACTGTAATTTTAGAGCCTGGATTTACGCTATGAATTAAATCTTTATAGTTAATTTTAATAGATGAAGTCTCAACATCTACTTCATCTCTAACAGTAAGTTTAACCTCATCTCCAACCTTGAGATCTAGAGGGACTTCTGTATCTCCAGTTCTTATCTCAGGGCCTTGAGTGTCTAATAAGACACCTATGGATCCATGTTTAGACTTCGGATCGGAGTTTATTTTATTAACTTTATCTATGACAGATTTTGCAAATTTATGAGATGCATGAGACATATTTATTCTGACAACGTTCATGCCATTGTTATAAAGACTTCTCATCATTGGTAACGAGCTAGTAGCTGGACCAATTGTGCATATTATTTTTGTTCTACTAAATTCCATTGCTATTTATATTCCAAACACTATGGGCATATTAATGCAAAATTGCTTAATTAAATAGATATTTTTAGGGATTAAGCTGATTGCTGTAGCTCAATTTTTCCAGCTTTAGCCATATATAGAGCAAGATCAATCAATCTGTTACTAAAGCCCCACTCATTGTCATACCAAGCAAGTATCTTTGTTTGATTACCAATTTGAATAATATGATTAGAATCAAATACACATGAAGCGGTTTCATTATTAAAATCAGAGCTTACAAGCGGGATATCACTTACAGCCAATATATCCTTAAGTCTGTTCTGTGATTCCTCTTTAAGAACAGCGCACAGCTCCTCTGGTGTAAATCTTTTTTCACTTTCAAATGTTAAGTCAAGAAGTGAGACATTTAATACAGGCACTCTAGTAGCCATGCCATTTAATTTTCCATCAAGCTCTGGAATAACAAGACCAATAGCTTTGGCTGCACCTGTTTTAGATGGAATAATTGAAGCCGATGCAGCTCTAGCCCTATATAGGTCTGAGTGAGCAACATCTAAAAGACTTTGATCATTTGTTGCAGCATGAACTGTATTAATTAGCCCGCTTTTAATACCAAAATTTTTATTTATCACGTCTGCTATAGGTGCTAAACAGTTTGTGGTGCATGATGCATTAGAAATTATCTTATCTTCAGCAGTTAGCTCTTCATGATTTATACCAAACACAATTGTTTTATCTGCGTTCGTGCATGGAGCTGAAACTATTACTTTTTTTGCGCCTGCGTTTATATGGGCTTTAGATGCTTCTTTTGATGTAAATAAGCCAGTGCATTCAAAAACAACATCAATACCCAGCTCACTCCAAGGTAAATTATTTGGGTCTCTTTCTGATATGTATGTAATAGACTTACCATCAACAATAATTTTGTTATCCAGTGAAGAAATATTGTTATCTATTTTTCCATGAATTGAATCGTACTTTAGCAAATGAGCGTTAGTTTCAATGCTTCCTAAATCATTAACAGCCACCAACTCAAGCTCTTGATTACCTTCAAGAAAATTTTTCTCTATTAATTGTCTAGTAAGATTCTTACCTATTCTTCCAAATCCGTTAATTGCTACTTTCATAATTTTAATTTTGTAAATAATTTACATTTATATGTATAATAAGGTAATATTGTATATTATTTTCAATGATTAATATATAATTCTCGTGTAAAATCATCCAGTTTTAATATTTAAAATATGTCGGGACTACTATCGCAAGGAATAGACTTAATGCTTTCAGGCATGTTTACTGTCTTTCTATTTTTGTGTCTATTGATAGTTTCTATAAATACATTTGCATATTTATTAAAAGAAAAAAATAACAATTCACTCTCCTTACCTGCTGATAAAGTGAATGAAATAAATACAGATCACTTAAAAATTATTAAAGCTATAGGAGAAAGGATCCAAAATGAAAAATAACCAATCTACAAAAAGCATAGGTATCACTGAAGTTGTATTAAGAGATGGGCATCAGTCTTTGCTAGCTACTAGATTTAGATACGAGGATATGGAAAGTATTCTTAAGAATATGGATGAAGTAGGATATTGGTCAGTTGAGTCTTGGGGTGGAGCGGTATTTGATTCTTGTATTAGATATCTTGGAGAGGATCCATGGGAAAGAATAAGAAACATTAAAGCTTTAATGCCTAACACGCCGCAACAAATGCTTCTCAGAGGACAAAACTTATTGGGTTATAAGCATTACGGTGATGATGTAGTAGATAGATTCGTTGATAAAGCAAAATTAAATGGGGTGGATGTTTTTAGAATTTTTGATGCAATGAATGATGTTAGAAATTTAGAACAAGCAATTAAATCAACAATCAAGCACGATGGTCACGCACAAGGAACAATTTCATATACAACCAGCCCTGTTCATAATTTACAAAGATGGGTAGATCTATCTAACAAAATTCAAGACATGGGTGCGCACTCATTAGCAATAAAAGATATGGCTGGTTTATTAAAGCCATATGCAGCATTTGAACTGGTAACAAAGCTCAAAGAATCTATTGAGATCCCAATTCACCTCCACTGTCATGCAACAACGGGAATGTCTACACCAACAATTATTAAGGCAATTGAGGCTGGAGTAGATAATATTGATACCTCTATCTCATCAATGAGCATGACATACGGGCACACAGCAACTGAAACGGTTGTTGGTATATTAGAGAATACCGAATATGAAACTAATATAGATCTTGAGAAACTTGTGCCTATTTCAAATCACTTTAAAAAAGTAAGAGAAAAATATGCTGAATTTGAAGGCTCATTAAAAGGCATTGATGCAAGAATAATCTCATCTCAGGTTCCTGGAGGGATGCTTACAAATCTTGAAAATCAATTAAAAAATCAAAATGCTATAGACAAATTTGATGATGTTATAGCTGAAATTCCACTTGTAAGAAAAGATCTTGGATATATACCTCTTGTCACTCCGACTTCTCAGATAGTTGGGACACAAGCTGTTATTAATGTGCTTAGTGGTTCAAGGTATTCAACAATTACAAAAGAAACAGAATCTGTTTTAAAAGGTGAGTATGGTGAAACTCCTGCAGAAGTATCTACTGAATTACAATCTGCTGCAATTGGGGACTTCTCACCAATTACATGCAGACCAGCTGATTTAATAGATGATAATGAACTTGTAAGAATTAAAAAAGAATTACAAGAAGTTTTAAAAACAAAGTCATTTGATCTTGAGGAAAGTGATGAAAACCTTCTTACATATGCCCTATTTCCTGAAGTAGGCATGGCTTTTTTTGAAAATAGAGATAATAAAGATTATTTTGAAGCTGAACCTCTTATTTTTAACCAAGATGAAGGAAATGTTTATTCTGTATCAATTAATGAAAAAACTTATAAAGTAAGATACACAAAAAACAACGAACCCGAAATTATTTCTGGAACAGTAAAATCTGAAAGTAAAAAATCTTCTGTTGACCCAGATATAGAAGATAAATCTGGGACTGTTATTAATGCGCCTTTAGGTGGGAATATTTTTAAAGTTGAATTTAATACTGGAGATACAGCGAATGAAGAAGATGCTGTGATAATTCTTGAAGCCATGAAAATGGAAACAGCAATAAAACCACCTCATACAGGTAAGATTAAAAAAATATTTGTCTCCCAGGGCGACAAGGTTAATCCAGGCGATCCACTTTTTGAGATAGTTTAAATATGAATTTTTTAGATATAGTTTCGAGCTTCGGTATTTTTAGCATAACTCTTCCGCAAGCAATAATGTTAATTGTTGGACTTTTGCTTTTGTATCTTGCTATTAACAAAAAATTTGAGCCATTATTGCTTTTACCAATTGGCTTTGGAGCTATATTAACTAACATTCCTGAAATTGGCTTATCTTTAAGTCCTATTGAAAGACTAATATACGAAGACAAAATAGAGGATATTCAAATATTAACTTCAATGCTTGGTTTGGAAGTTAGTCAATTAAATGAGTATCTTAAAACCGCTTCATACCTTGAGCTAAGTAACATAAATTCATTATCAATGGATATGGGTTATAAGCCAGGTATCCTTTATACATTTTATAATGTTGCTATTGGCTCAGGAGTTGCTCCGCTATTAATATTTATGGGTGTTGGTGCAATGACTGATTTTGGCCCTTTGCTAGCAAATCCTAAAACATTAATTCTTGGAGCTGCGGCACAATTTGGTATATTTGCCACTGTAATTGGAGCCTTATTATTAGACCATTATGGCGTAATTTCCTTTACCTTGAAACAAGCTGCAGCAACAGGAATTATAGGTGGTGCTGATGGACCTACTGCAATATATGTTTCTTCAATATTAGCACCGGAATTGCTAGGTGCAATTGCTGTTGCGGCATACTCGTATATGGCATTAGTTCCATTGATCCAACCTCCGATAATGAGAGCTTTAACCACTGATAAAGAACGAGTTATTGAAATGGTGCAGTTAAGAGAAGTATCACAGAAAGAAAAAATTATATTCCCTATTTCACTTCTTTTAATAGTTGGTTTACTTTTACCAAGTGCAGCCCCTCTTCTTGGAATGTTATGTTTAGGCAATCTTATGAAAGAATCTCTTGTAGTTGAAAGACTAAGTGAGGTTGCTCAAAATTCTTTAATAAATATTGTTACTATATTTTTAGGTTTATCTGTTGGTTCGAAACTTGCTGCTGATAAATTTTTAACACCTGAAACATTAGGAATTCTTCTACTTGGTATTATCGCCTTCGCCATAGGAACAGCATCTGGAATATTGGTTGCAAAATTAATGAATCTCTTAAGTAAGAATAAAGTGAATCCACTTATTGGTGCAGCAGGAGTATCGGCAGTGCCAATGGCTGCAAGAGTTGCTAATAAAGTTGGGCTTGAATACAACTCACAAAACTATCTACTCATGCATGCAATGGGTCCAAATATTGCGGGCGTAATAGGATCTGCAGTAGCAGCAGGTGTGATGATTAAGTTTCTTGCTTAATTTCTTGTTGTTTCCATTTAACTAACTTTTCTTCAGGCAAAAAAAAACAGAGCTTAGCTCTGTCTTAGTTCGAGTTCC
>CAYQIT010000028.1:0-8449 GCA_964417685.1 uncultured Gammaproteobacteria bacterium
TGTCGGCACAAAACAACACATCATAGTGTCCTTTCTCTCTAGATTCTCTTGAAGGTCCTTCGCCTGGCTTAGGAGCATCTTCACCTCCAATAGGGTTAGATGATGCAATCATTTTTGCAATTTCTTTACCCTCATCTCCAGGACCAGATATCCACATCTCGTTGTACAAGAAATCTTCTCCATACATATGCCCTAGTAACATATTTGATCTGTGGACATTTTTAGTATTTATGGGAGCCATAAAAAATGGTGCAACCCACATTCCCAAATCTTCATCATAAATTGGCTTAGTGTCATTTTCTTGTTGAGGTCCTTGAAAACCCCCTGCTAATGAAAAAGGATTGGCTAATACATTTAATAAATCAGGGTTAGATCTAAGCGAAGCCATAGTTGCTCCAAAAGATGCAGCCGTTCCACCAGAGAATTCACCTTCCATTTTTCTTACTCTTGCACGAACTTTATTTGCTGTTTTTCCTATTTGATTTTTAACCTCATTCTGCAAAAATAAAACTCCCAAATCAAAAGGAATGCTATCAAAGCCACATGAAAATACTATTCTAGCTCCAGTTTCAGATGCCTTAGTGCTATATTCATTTATCATCTTGTGCATCCAACCTGGCTCACCGCATAAATCCACATAATCGGTTCCTGACTCAGCACATGATTTAACAATATCGTTTCCATATAGCTGATATGGACCAACGGTAGTAAGAATACATTTAGTCTTTTGAGTTAGTATATTAATTGAATCAAGATTATTGCTATCCACCTCAATAAGCTCAACAGAATCATCAATATTTAAGTCATTTTTAACTTGAGCCAATTTTTCTAAATTTCTGCCAGCCATTGCCCATTTAATTTCATTGAAAGAATATTGCGAATTAATATACTCAACAACAAGCTTGCCGGTAAAACCTGTAGCACCGTATACAACAAAATCTAATTCTTTTTCAAAACTCATCTCTTTCCCCTATATTTTAAATTTAAACGTATTCCTGAATTTCTCTTACGAAAAACTTTTTAAAAACTTGCACCTTTGCATTATTTCTTAAATCTGGATGTGATAGTAACCATAAATGAATATCAAAGGAATACTTATCTTTCCTAAATGGTATTAATTTACTATCGCTAGGAAGGCCTATAGGACTGGTCATACTAACTCCAATGCCTTCAGCTATATACTCGCACATTTCAGCATATGAATTGGTACGAAGAACTATTGAAGGATTAGGGACAATACCTTTAATAATAGATTCCATATCAGTTCTGCCAGAGTCATCTTTCCATATGATCCAATCAAGGTCTTGAATATCATTCTTATTGGGTTGTCTAAAATATGCTTCAGAGCCATAAATATAAATCGGCAATAATCCAATATCTGTTCCAATCATATGTTCGTCAGGATAATTTGTTAAAACTACTGATATATCTGCTTCAAAGTTATCAACATCATCTGAATTATGAGCTACTAAAATATCTAACTGTATCTTAGGATATTGCTTTATAAATTTAGATATCAATGGGGTGATATTAATACCGCCTGAAGATGGTTTACTGATAACTAATTTTCCAGATAATTCTGTCTCTTTGTCTTTAAAAACTCTTTGGATTTGATAAATTTGTTGATCTACTTTTTTAGTTTCTTGTTCTAATGCCAATCCATGCTCTGTTAATAAATAACCCTTGTTATGTCTTCTAAAAAGTCTAACGTTTAAATCTGTTTCTAATTTATCTATTCTCCTGGCAACAGTGGAATGATTAACCTTTAATACTTTTGCAGCTGAACTTAAAGATCCTTCTTTTGCTACTGCTAAAAAATACTCTAAATTACTCCAGTCCATGTGTGCATAATCGCACAGATCTATGGCATTTGTCGAGAATTTACACTCATGAATAATGTATATATTATCTAAGATCGTTCATAATGTTTTTATATGAAAATTAAAAAAATTTTAATTAGTATTTTTTTCTTAATTGCTTTATTTATAGTATCACTTCCTCAGATACTGAATATGGCAGGATTACATCCTGATTATCAAGGTGAGATATATGAGTTCGAAAACAAAAAGGCCCTCATTATTGCCACAAACCATGGGGTTTTAAATAAGCCTGGTGAAACAGGCGGTAAACCAACCGGCCTATTTTTATCTGAATTATCAATACCCTACTATGATTTCAAAAAATCTAATATCAAAGTAGATATTGCTAGTATAAAAGGTGGGGATATTCCTACAGAGCCAGTCCCATTTTTTATAGACACACCAGAAGATAAAAAATTCAAGAAAGACAAAGAGGCAATGAACTTATTGCAAAATTCACTCCCAATTAAAGAAATTGATTTTACTAAATACGATATTATTTTTATTTCTGGCGGCTGGGGTGCAGCTTATGACTTAGGTTTCTCAGAATTGCTTGGCGAAAAGATATCTGATGCATATTACTCATCAAAAGCAATTATAGGTGGAGTTTGTCACGGAGTCCTTGGGCTTATTAAAGCAAAAGATAATTATGGAAATCCTCTTATTGCTGGAAGAAAAATGACAGGAGTTACTGATAAACAACTCAAAGAACTTGGCATTTTTTTTACACCCCAGCACCCTGAAGAAGAATTGAAGAAAGCTGGGGTAATTTTTCAAAGTGAAACTGCATTTAGAGATATTTTTGCTACATTAACAGTCGTAGATGATGAAAAAAGATTTGTAACTGGACAAAATCAGAATTCTGGTCATGAAACCGCCTACGCAATGATGAAAATATTAAATTCCATTGAGTGAGGCTTAGAAAATGAAAAAATTTTTTAAATACTTAGCTATAGCAATAGTCATTTTAGTTATTGCAATAATAATCCTACTAAGACAACCAGCATTCCAAGATGCATTATTAGAAAGAGCAATTGAAAATATAGCAGCCCCCACTTCAAATTTACCAACAGAAGATGCATTAACCGCAGTAGTTTGTGGTTCGAGATCACCCATACCTGATCCTGCAAGAGCTGAAGCTTGTATCCTAATTCAAGCAGGACAAGACATTTATATATTCGATACTGGTGGTGGTAGTATTGAAAATATAAACAATTGGAATACACCTTGGAATAAAGTGAAGGCTGTATTTTACACTCACCTTCATTCTGATCATATTTTTGATATTGCTGATTTGCATCAAGCAACATGGATTAATGGGGGCAGAGAATCTAAGCAAAAAGTATATGGACCTGAAGGAGTGCAAATGCTTACTGATGGTATAGAGCTTGCCTACACAAAAGATTACTTTTTTAGGAATGAGCATCATGGTGATGAAATAGCACCTCTAGATAAAGCAGGTTTTGATACACATACTATTAATTTAGCTAATCCAATTTTGATTGACGATGGAGATCTTAAAATTACTGCATATAGTGTATCTCATGACCCTGTAGACCCTGCATTAGGGTATAGAATTGATTACAAAGGAAGGTCTATTAGCATTAGTGGAGATACTATTTACGATGAGAACCTCGTAAAAAATTCTAAAAATGTTGATGTTCTATTTCATGAGTCTATGTCGCTTGATCTTTTAAATTTACTCAATAAAAACGCTAAAAGAGTCGGCAATACAATGGCTGCAAAAGTAACATTTGATGTTCAGGATTATCACACGCCTATTGCTGAAATTGTCCAAGCTGCACAAGAGGCAAATGTTGGGCATTTAGTTTTTTATCATCATCTTCCAGCTCCAAGAAACCAATTAATGGAAAATATTATGTATAGAGGTGTCGATGAAATCATGGATAACTGGACTGCATCTCATGATGGCACTATGTTAGTATTACCTGTAGATTCAGATGAAATAATAATTACATCTGTAGATTAATTTATAACTATATCAGGGGGATATAGACATGCTAGCTTCCATTAAAGAGTTTTTTAGAGTTATAGGTGAGCTCAAATACATAATACCCTTACTAAAATATGAATGGCCTAAGCCAGAAGATCAGGCCTCTCTTGCTCATACTTTCCAAGATTCTACTCTTAAATTTGGCGATAAGCCTTTTATGTTTTTTGAAGAAGAAAAGTGGACTTACGAAGAAACAAATAAAGCGTCAAATGCTCTAGCTCATAAACTTGTTAATGAAGGTGTTGAGCATGGAGATAAAGTTGTTCTGTTCATGGAAAACAGACCAAGTTTTGTAATTTCAATATTAGCCCTTAATAAAATTGGAGCTATCGGTGTTTTGATTAATACAAGCTTAACAGGCAGTCCTCTTGTTCATTGCATTAATTCTTCTGGTTCTAAAAAATGTATTTTTGGAGAAGAGCTTGCAGGTTCTCTTCAGGGAGTTTTAGATGAAATTAATATAAAAGATTCAAATGATCTTTTATGGGTTGAAGATACTAATAATACTCAATGCCCTGAATGGGCCTCAAATATAAAAAACTCATTAGATTATTCAAATTCAGATAATCTTGTAGAAACTAATAAAGTTAAGGCAAAAGATACCGCTTTTTACATATTCACATCTGGCACGACTGGGGTACCAAAAGCTGCTTTATTTCCAAATATGAAAATTGTTGCAGCCTCAACTAATATAACAAATGGCGGTTATCGTCTAAATGAAGATGATTGTATGTATAACTGTCTTCCTTTATATCATTCTACAGGGCTAATGCTGGGCTTATGTGCATGCGTTCATGTGGGAGCTTCTACATTTATTAAAAGAAAATTTTCGGCATCATCTTTTTGGAAAGAGGCTCAAAAATTTAATACAACTGCTTTTGTATATGTAGGGGAATTATGTAGGTATCTAAGTGTGCAAAAACCATGTGATGAAGAGGTAAATAACCCAATTGAAAAAATGGTAGGTAACGGACTAAGACCAGATGTTTGGGATGACTTTAGACATAGGTTTGATGTAAAAAGAATCATTGAAATCTATGGAGCAAGTGAAGGCAATGCTATGTTTATGAATATCTTAAACAAAGATAAAACTATTGGTATGGCTAATGGTCGAGTAGCTTTAATTGAATATGATGTTGCTGAGGATAAAATAATCAAGGATTCATCAGGAAACTGTATTGAGATAAAAGATGACAGACCTGGGCTTCTTATAAATGAGATTGGTCCAAATGCAGTTTATAACGGCTACACTGATAAAGCAGCAAGTGAAAAAAAGGTTTTAAGAAATGTTTTTGAGGAAGGTGATGCTTGGTTTAACACAGGCGACCTAATTAAAACAATGGATGTTGGGTTTGCATTAGGAAAAACTCATTATCAATTTGTTGACAGAATTGGCGATACATTTAGATGGAAGTCTGAAAATGTTTCTACTAATGAAGTAGCAGAAATCCTTAATGCCTATGAAGACGTAAATATGGCAAATGTTTTTGGGGTAAAGGTTCCAAGTAGCGAAGGAAGAGCCGGAATGGTAGCATTTAATTGTGACTTAGATTCTTTCGATTGGGACAAATTTTCTAATTTTGTTGACGATAAGTTACCAACATATGCTAGGCCGGTTTTCGTAAGAGTTACTAAAGAATTAGAAACTACTGGTACTTTTAAACTTAAGAAAAATGAACTAAGAGAAGAAGCTTTTCATATAGATAAAGTTGGTAATGATGCAATATATGTTAGAAAGCCAAAAAGTGATGTTTACTGCATTTTGGATGAGGATTATTATTCAGTAATTAGCTCAGGAAATGCTGGCTTCTAGCACCTAAGATAAGTCATTATCTATAAGAACTGCTATTAATAAAGCAGGCTCGGATCCGTTATTAACCCAAGCATGATTTGTCCCCCTCTGAATAACTACATCATGAGGTTTAATATCTATCTCTTCCTCATCTAAGATTAAAGTTACATCACCCTTAAGAAGAATAATATAGTCGATAGTATCCGTCTTATGCATAGCTGGATGCTTTGATGTATCTACTTGGTGATGAGCCGCCCCAATCTTACTAAAAGCATCTGCAGCCATACTCTGTAAAATTTCCTCTGGAACTCCTTCTGGTGTAGGGTTTATCTGAAAATATCTGAATTTAGTTCCGTTCTTAGGAGGTGACAACAATATTTCACCGTCAGCCCTATCGGATTTATCTCTTGTATCTATTGTTGAGCCATCAGTATTCCAAAGCTCAAACAACCCTCCAACATCCTCACCAATTGAACATGCAGGCGGTCCATCTATAGAAACAATAGATTTACCGTCTTCATTATGTCCTGTAACAACTCTTCTCATGATTAATTCTCCTCAAGATTTTGTAAAATTTTAATTATTCTGTTTCGTTCATTACTCGCCTCTAATTCTTTCCATGACAATTTTTTCTTTGGCATCATTGATGCGATTGAGCCTGAAGTAGTTATATTATTATTTTCCATATATTTGATAGCCTCTATAGCGCCTTCTCTATTGTTGCAAATTAATACCATGTCACATCCTGCATCTAATGAGATTCTAACTCTATCGGCATAAGAGAAGCCACTAGCTCCTTTCATGCTAAGATCATCACTAAAGATAACACCCTTAAAACCAATCTTTTTCTTTAAAATTTCTTGAATCCAGTATGGAGAAAAACCGGCATTAGTTTTATTAATTTTTGGAAATAGTATGTGAGCACACATTATTGCGCTCAATGCATCTTTTAAATCAAAATATGGAATTAAATCATGATCTATTAATTGAGCTAGTGGTCGATTGTCTATTGGTAATGTTAAATGACTATCTTCCTCAATACTCCCATGACCTGGGAAATGTTTTCCAGTGGCTTGCATGCCTGCTTTGTTCATTCCATTTATAAATTCATGGGCAAACTGAGAAACCTTTTCTGGTATTTCAGAAAAAGATCTGCATCCAATAATACTGCTTGTTTGTCTATCAACATCTATCACTGGAGCAAAACTAATGTCAATGCCTGTAGCAATCAATTCAGATGCCATCAACCAACCTACATCATTTAATAATGAAAGATTTTTTGTCTTATCGGCTATATCTCCAAGAGTCTGCATGGATGGAAGGTTGGTGAATTCTTGCCTAAGCCTTTGGACCCTTCCACCCTCCTGGTCTATAGATACCAAAATATTTTTTTTAACACTTTTAATTTGAGCACATAGATCAATTAATTGATTCTTTGAAACAAAATTTCTTTCAAAGAGAATTAGACCACCAACATGAGGGTTTTCTATAAGCTCAATATCATGAGAAGAAAGAGCTGCTCCTTCAATATCTATCATTAAACGACCAAAACTTTCTTTCATTTTAAGTTGATATTAATTCCTCATTTATAAATTATTAAGTTTGTTAACCAAATCATCATCAAATTTAGAAATCAAATCAGTTGATGATAAATTTTCTATTAATTGCTCTAATTTAGAAGCGCCTAAGATTACAGTTGAAACGTTCTTGTTGAGCAAACACCATGCAATAGCTAATTTTGATGGGTTTAAATTATATTCATTTGCTATTTCAATGTACTTAGAGACTCTTTTCATTCTTTCTTGGCCTCGGTCTGAATCTATCATGTGCTTTTTAAGCCATTCATACCCTTCAAGAGAGGCTCTAGAACCTTCTGGGATTCCATTTAAATACTTTCCAGTTAATGCTCCTGAAGCAAGAGGAGACCATATAGTTGAACCCAAACCATATTTTTCAAATAAGTCTTTATATTCTATCTCAAACCTTTTTCTATCTAAAAGATTGTATTGAGGCTGCTCCATTGTAGGTGGAGTCAGATGGTTATCTTTAGCAAATGCATATGCTTCTTTTATTTCATCAGCGGTCCATTCTGAGGTACCCCAGTATAAAACTTTTCCTTGGGTAATAAGATTATGCATAGCCCAAACAGTTTCTCCTATAGGTGTTTCGGGGTCTGCTCTATGACAAAAATACAGATCAAGGTAGTCTACTTGCAGCCTTTCCATAGCTTGATGACAGGCTTCGGTAATATGTTTTTTACTCAATCCCATTTGGGTTGGAGAAGGATTGTCATGGGAACCAAAAAATACCTTAGAAGAAACGCAGTAAGAATCCCTAGACCTTTTTAGACTCTTTAATGCATTTCCCATGACGACTTCGGACATGCCTCGTTCATAACCCTCTGCATTATCAAAAAAATTAATACCAGCATCAAGGCAAGTTCCAAACATTTTTTCTGCTAAAGAAGTATCTACTTGCTTATTAAATGTTACCCATGATCCAAATGATAGTTGTGATACTTTTAAACCAGAGCTGCCAAGTTTTCTATATTCCATAAATTATGAAGCCTCTTTAGATTTAGATATTACATAAAAGAAGATACCAGCAAAAATAACTTCTCCAGCAATCATATCTAATGCAAAAGGAGCTCCATGAATTGCAGTTGCAAGAGTTCTAAATAATGCTGTCAATAAAAGCATTAGTATTGGAGGATAAAGCCAACTAGGTTTATTGGTTTTTACCGCATAGATAATCATTATTGATAAAGATATAAAGTAGCTTCCT
>CAYQIT010000029.1:0-8004 GCA_964417685.1 uncultured Gammaproteobacteria bacterium
AAATATTTTCCCTGCACTGACTCCATACTGATCAAAGGGATTTATTTGAAGCATACGCGATGTTAAAAATACTCTATGTTCCCATGATGCTATTAGATAACCTAAGTTATAAGGATTAAGTTCCTTTAGTGATATTAAGTTAACTGGAGATTCTCCATTTACTTTTTCATGATTTTCAAGATCTTCTTCACCAAAAGCTAAAAGGCCTGCCTGAGCTTGAGATTGAGCATAAAGCAATGCGTTTTCTTCTTTATCTGTATCTACACAAATTATATCTGAACAAAAATAAGCGGTTCCTTGGTGAAGTAATTGAAAATAAGAATGTTGCGCTGTAGAGCCAAAACCACCAAAAACCACCTGCCCAGTTTTATCAAAATAAGAGCCTTTATTGGCTCTTTTTCCGATAGATTCCATTTCAAGCTGTTGTGCATAATCAGTGAAGTATCTCAGCTTCCAGCTATAAGTTAAAAGAGCTCTCGTATGCTTATTATCAAAATTGTTATGCCATAGGTCGCTAAAAATAATGATCTTTATAAGCTGCTTATACTTACTATTTGAATCAAGATTTTTATCAGCCAATGAACCGCCTTTTAAAAAATCTATAAAGCCCTCTCCAATCTCTAATATTGCAGCAAGAGAAATAGGTGACCAAATGGAATACCTTCCACCAATTTCATTGGGAAATTGAATCGCTGTAGTCTTATCAAAATCAAACTCTTTTGCTTTATCAATTTGAGAAGTTATGCAAATAAAATGATCTTTAAACTCTAATTCACCGCCAATCCATGCTCTAGCAAAATCAAGGCTTTGCATTGTTTCGTCAGTTGAAAAAGATTTTGAAGAAACTATAAAAAATGTTTCTTTTTTGTTTAAAGGTTTAATTTCATCTTCAAATTCTTGTTTGTCAGGTCCAGTTAAAAAAATATGATTGAATGACCTTTCGTGCTTTTGGGTTAATGTTTCTAAAAGAAGTTTAGGTCCTTCGAATGAGCCGCCAATACCAATAGTAACAATATTTTTTATGCCCCTCTTGATGAGCTTTTCTTTTAGCTCAATACATTCAGAAATAGAGTTCTTTGCTATTTCATAATAACTTTCATTTACGTTGCCAACTTTATGGCCATAGGCGCTTCTGTATATGTGATGGAGTGCTGCCTGATCTTCTGTCGTATTAATTTTATTCTCAGAAAATAGCTTTTCGATTTCATTATCAATATCTAGCTGATTGTAGATTTCATCAAGTTTATCGAAGTCCTTTTTATTAAAAGATGGAAATAGTGACTTGTATGAAATACATTCATCTTCATATGAATATGGATAGTTATTTCTGGATTGAGTCATGTATTTCTATTAATGATTTTTTAATATCGTCTGCTGCTGTAATAGGTCTGCCAATAACCAAGAAATCAGACCCATTATCAATGGCTTGTTTGGGTGTCATAACTCGAGCTTGATCGTCATCAAGACTTTTAGGTCTAATTCCAGGAGTAATAGTAAGTAGATTAGAATTGTCTTTAACTAAACTTAATTCTTGAGGAGAGCAGACAACGCCATGAATATTACTTTTCTTTGCTAGCTCAATCATCGCCAAAACCTGCTCCTCAGCCTGACGTTTATAAATATAGTTTGTATCGCTATCGCTAAGGCTTGTTAAGGCGGTTACTCCAAATATTTTTATATCTGTATTAATAATTGCAGCTACTGACTCTTCAAGCATTTTTTGTCCACCAGATGTATGAACTGTCATCATCTTAATTGGAAGATTTATTAATCCCTCTACAGATTTTTTTACTGTGTTAGGAATATCATGAAGTTTTAGGTCTAAGAAAACATCAAAGCCTTTGGTAGCAACTTTTGTAACAGACTCTCTTCCCAATGAATTAAATGATACGCTCCCAACTTTTACCATGCACAGATTTGGATCAAGTTGATCAAGCACTTTGTCGAATTTAACTTTATCATACTCATCTAGAGCAACAATTATCGATTTTGTCATAGAGATTGAATCTTAACTATATCTTAGTCTTGAATCAACGATTTTGAAGGCTTGAAATGCATGGTAGCTGTTTCACCTAAATAAGAGACTTCTTTGGTTTTAGGGTTAACAAACTTCCTTGGCCTAATATATTTCTTAGAAAAAGTACCAAAGCCTCTTAGCTCTACTTTTTCATCAAATGCAACGGCATCAACTATAGACTCAGTGATTGAGTCTATAGCTAATTTAATTTGTTTTTTTGTTAAGTCAGGAAACTGACTTAAAAGTTCTGTTTCAATATCTGATCGATTAAAAGTTTTAGTGCTTTTGTTACTCACTTAATCTTAGTGAAATTCTTTCACGTTCAGCATCTACAGCAAAAACTACGCAATTTAATTTATCGCCTTTCTTGAATTCATCTAAAGCTTCTTTTGGATCTTCAGCATCTGAAATGTCAGATAAATGTATTAACCCATCAATATCGCCCTCAAGCCCAACAAATATTCCAAAATCTGTAATGGATTTAATCTGGCCCTCAACTTTGTCACCCAAAGCATATTTATTTGAGAATTCAGTCCAAGGGTTTGCCTTAGTTTGTTTTAGTCCTAAAGAAATTCTTCTCTTTTCATGATCTATTTCAAGAATCATTACTTTGATTTTTTGTTCCATTTCTACAACTTTTGATGGATGAATGTTTTTACTTGTCCAATCTAATTCAGATAAGTGAATTAGACCCTCGATTCCTTCTTCAAGTTGAGCAAAACAACCATAGTCGGTGATATTTGAAACTGATGCTTCATAAACACCGCCAACAGCGTAGTTGCTTTCAACGTTCTCCCATGGATCATTCTGAATCTGCTTAAGACCAAGTGATACTCTTAGTTTTTCTTTATCAAAGCTTAGGACCTTCACATCAATTTCATCACCAAGTGATAACATTTCTGCTGGATTAGTAACTCTAGACCAAGATATGTCTGTTATGTGAAGTAGCCCGTCTAAACCGCCTAAGTCAACAAAAGCACCATAGTCTGTAATATTTTTAACAATACCTTTTACTATCTGGCCTTCTTCTAAGTTTTTAAGAAGCTCAACTTTTACTGCTGAGTTATTCTTTTCAAGAACAGCTTTTCTAGAAAGTACTACATTGTTTCTTTTGTAATCAAGCTTAATTACTTTAAATTCTTGAACTGTATTTTCAATATCTGGAGCCTCTTTTACAGGCCTTACATCAACAAGCGATCCAGGCAAAAAGGCTTTTACAACTTCAACTTCAACAGCGAAGCCTCCTTTAACTCTGTTATGAATTTTACCAGTAACAAATTCTCCAGTTTCAAGTGCTTCCTCAAGCATTTTCCATGTAGATATTTTTCTGGCCTTCTCTCTTGAGATTCTTGTTTCACCATATCCGTCCTCAACGGCTTCAAGTGCTACTTCCACCTCATCGCCAACAGCGATATTTACTTCGCCTTCATTGTTTCTAAACTCATCAAGAGATACAACTCCTTCTGATTTTAAGCCGACATGGACTGTTACCCAGTCATTATCAACATCCAACACAACCCCAGAAACAATTGAACCAGGTTGCATATCAAGTGTGCTTAAACTTTCATCAAGTAAAGCTGAGAATGATTCTGTCATTTATCAAATTCCTTTTTTGCGAGCTTTTTAGTAAAGCTCAGTACTTCATCAAGGGACATTGTTGAAGAATCAATTACAACTGAGTCTTCTGCTGGAATAAGGGGAGATAATGTTCTAGTTCTATCTCTCAAATCCCTTTCTTCAATATCTTCTATCAGATCGCGCATATTAACTTCTTGGCCACGATTCTGCAACTCTATATGCCTTCTTTTTGCTCTTACTTCACTAGATGCGGTTAGAAAAATTTTTAGCCTTGCGCTAGGGAATACTACCGTGCCCATATCTCTTCCATCCGCAACCAAACCTTTGCCATCATAAAATGATCTTTGGATATCTAATAAATTTTTTCGGGTATTCTCTTTAGAGCTTAACATTGAAGCAACTTTAGCAATTTTTTCAGATCTCAATATTGAGGTAATCTCTATTTTATCTTCGTAAACAAGCACATCTTTAAGGTTAAATGTAAATGATAGCTCTTTAATAGCTGAGCTTATATCTTTATCAGGAACACCTTTTTCATAAAGATATGCGTATGCCCTATAAAGTAAACCACTATCAAGGATATCAAATGATAAGTGGCTGGCTATACCCCTTGTTAGAGACCCCTTTCCAGATGCAGAGGGTCCATCAATTGTAATAATCCTATCCATACCTCTCCATATTAAGGCCAAGATCATTCATGACTTCGAAAAAGCTTGGAAAAGAAGTATAAATATTTTCACAATTTTTAACTCGAATTTTATTTGAAGAAATTAGGCTTGATATCAGAAAACTCATTGCAATTCTGTGATCTCCAAACGAATCTATTTCTTCGTCTTTAGGTCTTAATATATCCACGCCTGAAATCTCGATTCCATCCTCAAATAAAATATGTGGAACATTTAGTTTGCCAAGGCCAGATGCTACTGCTTCAAGCCTATCTGATTCTTTTACTCGAAGTTCTTTAGCGTCTTTTATTAGTGTTTTGCCATTAGCAGCAGAAGCAGCAATGCTAAGAATAGGAATTTCATCAATGATATTTGGAATAATGGAACCCCCAATTTCAGTTCCTTTTAAAGATGATGATATGACTTCGATATCTCCAACCTTTTCGTTGCATTTTATCTCTTCATTTAAAATCTTTATCTGCCCACCCATCTTTTTTAATACGCCAATAAGACCGCATCTGCTCTCATTTAAGCCAACATTTTTTATCAGAATCTTAGAATTTTTTGCTATTAAACCAGCAACTATTAAAAAAGACGCAGATGAAAAGTCGCCTGCTACACTGTATTCTGGTTGTGATTTAAGCTCTGAGGGAAATAAAGTTATCTTTCTGCCTTGCTCATGCTCTTCAACACAAATATCGCCACCAAAATATTCAATCATTCTTTCTGTATGATCTCTTGTGATCTTTTTTTCAATAACAGTAACTTTTTTTTTGGCTGTTAAAGCTGCAAGTAATATTGCAGATTTTACTTGTGCACTCGAAATAGGCATTTCATAAACAAAGTCCTCTTTTATACTGCCTGGATTAATTTGAATTGGAGGAGTTCCAGAATCTGCTGTTGAGATATCTGCTCCCATTAGTGTTAATGGGTCTGCAACTCTTCTCATTGGGCGCTTAATTAAAGATTCATCTCCTGTTAATTTAGCTTTCAATCCTAGACCAGATATAAATCCTGATAAGAGCCTTATGCCTGTGCCTGAATTACCAAGATCAATAAGATCATCAATACTCTTAAAGGCTTCAGCGGAAGTTAATACATTTACATTTGTATTTAATATCTCAATCTTAGCACCTATTTGATTTAAAGCATTTGCTGTAGATATGGGGTCATTGCCATTAAGAAAACCTGAAATTTTTATATCAGCATTAATTAATGATGCAATCATAACAATGCGTTGAGAAATTGACTTGTCCCCAGGGCAAATAATTTCACCATTAAGATTTGCAGAATTGTTGGCTAAAAAGTTCAAAATGAATTTTGTTTATATTGTTTTATTTTATTTATTAGTTCTTTTAACTCATCTTTATCTGAAAATTTATTTCTAATTTCATCTAAACTATCCTTAAAAAGTTCTAGCGCTTCTATGATATTGTTTTGGTTACTATTAAAAATATCTGACCACATCTCTGGATCTGAGCCCGCAATTCTTAAAAACTCTTTAAGGCCTCCTGCTGCAAAATTATTAATATTGTTATCATCTTGATTCATGATCGAATGGAGCAAGGAAAAAGATATTAAGTGGGGCAAATGACTAGCAAAGGCCATAGCCTTGTCGTGGTCTTCGGGGTTCATTATGTAGGGAGTGCTTCCAAGAAGCTTCCAGAGATTCATTACAATTTGCAAATGCTTATCTGAAGCGCTAAATGGGTTTAAGACTATAGTTTTCTTATTTTCATAAAGCTCATTGTTTGCTGCTTTATATCCAGACTGATCAGAGCCAGACATAGGATGAGATAGAACTAAATTACTAACATTATCAAAGTCATCAAGCATGTCACTCTTTGAGCTTGCTGTATCTGTAATAGTTATATCTGAATTTAATAGCCCAATTTCATTAAAGTGTACAAGTATCTTTTTAGTTACAGATCCTGGAGTGGCTATAATAATTAAGTCAATTTCATTTTCATAAATTGAATTAAAGTCATCAAATATATTGATTTCTTTTTTAATAATGCCTTCATCCATAGCAATAGAAATTGGAGAAGAATTTTGATCAAATGCAAAAATATTTAATTCATGATTATTTGTATGCAAACTTTTAGCAATTGAGCCTCCAATTAATCCCAGCCCAATAATTAGAATATTATTCATTTGTTAATGCCTTAATCTTTTCTAAAAAGTAATTATTTTCAGACTCGGTGCCAATCGTTACTCTTAAAAAATCAGGCATATCATATAATGATATTGGTCTAACAATCACCCCCAGCTTCATAAGCTCTATAAAAATAACCTGTGCATCAAAGCTACCTCTAAATGATATAAAATTTCCTTGAGATGGAATGCATTCAAAGCCCAAATTAGTAAGTTCATTAAATACTCTTGATCTCTCAGATTTATTTAGCTCGATACTTTTCAAAATATGGTCTTTATCATTTAAAGCATGGAAAGCAGCATCCTGAGCAAGAGAATTACTATTAAAGGGCTGACGAATTTTATTTAGGGTATTAATTAATTTACTTGCTCCAATCCCATACCCTATTCTTAGGCTTGCAAGACCCTGTATTTTTGAAAAAGTTTTTGTGATTAATAGATTGTCAAATTCCCTCAATAGTTCATTAGGTTTTACGTAATCATCAGCATCCACATACTCAAAATATGCTAAATCCAAAATTACAAGAACTGAAGATGATATCTCTCTCATCATATTAATAAAATCAGTATGGTTGTTGTATGTCCCTGTTGGGTTATTGGGGTTCGCAACAAAGCATACCCTGGTATTATCTTTTATATAACTCGGAAAGCTTTTTAAATCGTGACCCCAGTCTATTGTTGGAACTTCTATAATTTCTGAACCGCACGCTTGGGTAACAATTTTGTAAACTGCAAATGCATGCTTTGACATTACGGCGCTAGCATCTTTATTTAAGAATGCTCTGGAGGCTAATTCAAGTATTTCATTTGATCCATTGCCAACAATAATTTGATTTGTTTGAACATTTTCATTATCAGAAATTAATTTTTTTAATTTTGATGCGTCCCCATCAGGATATAAGTGCAAATCCTTAGAAAAATTATTGATAGAGTCCAAAGCTTTAGGTGATGGCCCTAAAGGATTTTCATTAGATGCAAGTTTTACCACTCTTTCAGGCCTATATTCACTGACAACATCATCTATCGACCTTCCAGGCTCATAAGGATGGAGCTCATCTATTCCATGATTTAAAAAATCCAAGAGTTCTTTCATAAGAATTCAGGATATGATCCAAGCAACCTTACATATGCGCCTGAATCTTTAATCTTGTTAATAACAATCTTTAATTTTCTATCAGATTGATGACCTTCACAATCTATAAAAAAGTCATGAGAATTTGCATTATCTCTTGAGGGACGAGTCTCTATCTTGCTAAGGTTTATTTTCTTTTCATCAAATGGCGCCAAAACTCCAAGCAATGCTCCAGGATTGTTTTCGGTTTGGATAAGCATTGAAGTTTTATCGTTCCCGGTCTTGCTTACTTTTTCTCTACCTATAACCAAGAATCTAGTTTTATTTTCTGAGTAATCTTGAATATTTTTTTTGATAACTTTTAATTTATATTTTGATACCGCTAGAGAATTAACAATACATAAAATATTTGAGTTTTGTTTTGCATATTTCGCAGCTTCAGCTGAACTAGACATCTCTAATCTTTTAATTGAACCAATGTTTCTATCAATCCATTTATTACATTGGCCGAGGGCTTG
>CAYQIT010000030.1:0-7881 GCA_964417685.1 uncultured Gammaproteobacteria bacterium
CCGTATGCATGATCACCCTCAACATGAATTGAAGCTGATTTTATGCCTGCAACCTCTCCATGTGAAATTTCTGTTATAGAAATATTAAAATCTCTACTTTCAGCCCATTTTGAATACATTCTTAAAAGCATTTCAGCCCAATCTTGAGCCTCAGTTCCTCCGGAGCCCGATTGAATATCAATAAATGCAGAGGAAGGATCCATTTTATTCGTAAACATTCTTCTAAACTCTAAATCAACAACTCCTTTTTCTATTCCAGGATAATCCTGAATAATTTCGTTAATTGTATTAACATCAGATTCCTCAGAGGCTATGTCTAGCAAAACTAAGCTATCAGAGACTTTTTCTCTTATGGACATGAAATTTGTTATAGATTTTTCTAGTTGTGATTTTTCCTTATTAAGCTTATGAGAAAGATCTAAATCAGACCATACTTCCTCTTTGGTAAGATCTTCATCAATTTCTTTAAGCTTGGATTTTTTTTTTGCTAAATCAAATGGGCCGCTGGCAATAGATTCCAATCTCGCATCTAAGTCATTTAAAGAAGAATTTAGTTCTGTATGATCCACTTAATTATTATCAATTATATATTTGAATATATCATCTTTTGATGCAGGCAAAGTTACATATCTTTCTTCTTTATTTAAAGCTTGGGAGAGTTGTTTTGGTATATGGTTAAGCTTTAGACCTGCTTGTTCAATTGATTTAGGGAATTTTGCAGGATGGGCAGTGGACAAGATCAGGGTCTCGCCATCTAATACTTCTTTTAAAGACTCTACTGAATGTGAAGCAATAGCTGTATGTGGATCAATCAAGTAATTAAAATCACTATAGATTTTGGACATATTGTTTAGTGTTGAGGTGTCATCAACTGTATAACTCAAGAATAAATCATCGGTTTTCTTCCAAAGATTTCTATCTAATTCAATTGAAGAAGTAGGGAAAGATTTATAAAGAGCTCTGCATAGATCTGAATCTCTATCAGCATAAAAATCATATAGAAGTCTCTCAAAATTACTAGCAACACTTATATCCATACTGGGTGAGAGGGATTCTAAAAATTCTCTTTTTGAATAATCATTATTTCTAAAAAATCTATCTAAAATATTATTTTTATTTACAGCTACGATTATTTTATTTAAAGGCATGCCCATTTTGCTGGCTGCATAGCAAGCGAAAACATTGCCAAAATTTCCTGTTGGAACTGCAAAGTTTAGCTTTTTTGATAGATCATTTGCTTTAAGGCTTGCATAAAAATAGTAACAAATTTGACCGATAATACGAACCCAGTTTATGGAATTGACTGCAAGCAAATATTGATCATCTCTTAAAAAACTTCTTTCATTAAATGCATCTTTCACGATGTCCTGACAATCATCAAAGCTTCCATTGACCCTTATGGTGAATACATTTTTGCTATCAACTGTTGTCATTTGTTTTCTCTGAATGTCTGACATATTGCCATTTGGCAAAAGAATAAAGCTTTTAATTGAATCAAATCTTTTGCATGAATCTATAGCAGCCGACCCAGTATCTCCTGAGGTCGCTCCAAGCACTATTGCGGTTTTTCTATTTTTTTTAAGAGTTTTATCAAAGAAAGCTGCTGCAAGCTGAAGTCCAAAATCTTTAAATGCAGCCGTAGGCCCATGAAATAATTCAAGAACAGATTGGTGTTTATTTAGCCTATGGATAGGAGCAAAATTTTTATCAGAGAAATCATGCCAAGTATTATCCAGTAGGTCTATGACTTCAGATGAACTAAAAGAAGAGGAAGTGTATAAAGGAACAATTTTTTTAGCTACATCTATAAAGCTTTTTTGTTTCTTCAATTCATTAAGGTCAACTTGAGGCCATTCGTTTGGCATAAATAAACCACCATCATCAGCCAAGCCTTGCATCAATACTTCTTCAAAAGTTTTATTAGCGTCTCCCCCTCTTGTGCTATGAAAAAGCATAATTAAATACTCTCGATTCTTATTGTTCTGAGTTTGTTAACAGACTCAAGAGCTAAAATACTTGATTTTACTTTTTCGAGCTTTAACTCATCAAATAAGTCTGTAACAAGAATAATTGGCACTAGATTTTCTTCAAGAGAATCTTTTTGAACTATTGATTCAATGCCGATATTTTTATCTGCTAACAATGAAGTTATAGACGCCATAACACCTGGGCTGTCTTGAGCCTCAATATAAAAGTAGTATTGAAATGAGAAGTTATTAAAATCTTTGATAGGAAGTGTGTTAATTTTCCTAGAAATATCTAGAGCATTATCATTAGAGTTCGCAAAATGAATAATATCTGATATCAATCCAGATGCTGTGGATTCTTGGCCTGCTCCTGAACCTGCAATGTGAATTGTACCTATTAGATCTGTATCAACTTCAATTCCGTTTCTGACGCCCTTAAGGTTTGCTAAATATGATGATTTTAGAATTAATGCAGGATGTGCCCTTAACTCAATAGAGTCACTGTTGAGCTTTGAAATTGCAAGATGTTTAATTGTATAGCCAAGCATGTCAGCATAAATAAAATCTTGTTTATCAATCTCTGTGATCCCTTCAATAAAAAAATCTTTAGGCGGTAGAGATGTTCCGTATGCAATTGATGCTAGTAATCCTATTTTATGAGCAGCATCCAGCCCATCTACATCAAAAGAGGGATCCGGTTCTGCATAACCCTCTTTTTGAGCTAGTTCTAGTGTTAAATCAAATTCATTACCATCTTCCATGTTTGATAAAATAAAATTAGAAGTTCCATTTAACATGCCTGATATTTTATTAATTTTATTTGGTGCTAATTCTTCTTGAAGCATTTTTACAATTGGAGTACCCGCACATACTGCTGCTTCAAACAACACCTTTACATTATGATTCTTTGCCTCTTGAAAGATTTCATCTCCATGATGAAAGATAACAGCCTTGTTTGCAGTAATAACGTGTTTACCCTGCCTTATAGATTTCAAAATTAGCTCTCTTGCAACATCAACCCCACCAATTAACTCAATGACAATATCAATATCTTGATTAGGAACATCAAATATATCTCGAAGAATTTTCACTGAGCCAGGATTACATTTTGGGTTGTCTCTTCTGGCACCAATACAATCAATGTCTATTTTAACTCCAGCAGCTTCAATTATAGTTTTGTTCTCAGCTATTGCTTTAAACATACCGGTGGCAACATTACCCCAACCGCATATTCCAACTCTTACAACTCTCATTTATTTTCCTAAAATATTTTTAATACCACGTATTGCTTGCCTAATTCTTTGTTCATTTTCAATTAATGAAAATCTTACATATTTATCACCATCTATACCAAACCCCGCACCAGGTGAAACAGCTACTTTTGACTGTGATATAAGCATCTTACTAAATTCTAATGATCCCAGATTCTCATATTGTTCTGGGATTCTAGCCCATACAAACATTGTTGCAAGAGGTTTTTCAATGGGCCAACCTATTCTATTAAGACCATCACACAATTCATTTCTTCTAGATTTATACATTTGACATATCTCATCAACTTGAATATCACAATCATTTAAAGCTTTAATTGCTGCAACTTGAATTGGGGTGAAAGTACCATAATCTAAATAGGACTTAATTTTTTTTAGCGCTTCTATTAAATCTCTATTCCCGCAACAGAACCCCACCCTCCATCCAGGCATGTTATAGGATTTTGACAGGGTAAAAAATTCAACTGCAATTTCTTTTGCGCCCTCAATTTCTAAAATTGAAGGTGCTTTATAACCATCAAAAGCTATATCTGAGTATGCAAGATCATGAATTATCCAAATATCATATTTTTTTCCTATCTCAACAATTCTTTTGAAGAAACTAAGATCTGCAACTTGAGTAGTAGGATTTGATGGAAAGTTAAGAATAATCATCTTAGGTTTTTTCACAGAACTTAAGATTGATGTTTCAATATCATTTGCAAAATCTTCTAGATTATTTTTTAAAGGAACTGATTTAAGTTTTGCGCCAGCAATTACAACTCCATAGGAGTGAATGGGGTATGTTGGTGATTGGACTATGACTGAGTCATCAGATGACAATGTTGCTAAAGATAAGTGAGCTATGCCTTCTTTAGAGCCCATGCAAGTCACAATTTCATTTTCATGATCAAGAATGACTCCATGCTTTCTTGAGTACCAGTTAGCAATTGCCAATCGTAATTTTGGAATTCCTGCTGATTGTGAATATCTGTGTGTCAGAGGATTTTTTACTGTTTCGATAAGCTTATCAACGACTGCATGAGGTGAAGGTTGATCTGGATTTCCCATACCAAGATCTATAATATCCTCTCCATTAGACCTAGCCTTGCTTTTAAGTTCATTTATTTGAGAGAATATATATGGAGGTAATTTATCTGCATTATCAAACTTATAATCAGGCATGGTTACTCCTTAATTCTTTTTAACAAGTCTTCAGGTGGAACATAGCCCTTTATGTGAGAACCTGTTTGAGTAAATATTGCTGGAGTGCCTGTAACTCCAAGCAATTGTCCTAGATTGTAATGTTTTGATACAGGTTGTTTTGTGCAAAAAATTGTTTCTACTGACTCTGAGGACTTTGTTGAAGATAATGCGGAATTTCTATCTTCGCTACACCATACACTTACCATTTTATTGTAGGTTTCACCATCTATGCCTGATCTAGGAAAAGCTGCATATTTTACTGAAATTCCTAAATTGTTATATTCAGAAATCTGGCTATGAAATTTTTTACAAAAGCCGCAATCAACATCAGTAAAAACATAAACAAAGTATTCTTCATTTAAAGATTTAAATTCTATGAAATCATTATTTGGTAATCCCGACAGAATTTCTTTTCTTTTATCATCAACATCTATCTGGCTTAAATTTTTTACATTGCCGTCATCTATTTTGTATAGATCTCCATAGATAAAATAATCACCACTTTTGGAAACATATAGCGGCTGCAAATCACCAAAATAAACTTTATATAGCCCATCAATTACAGATTCTTCAATAGATTCAATCTCTGCATTTTGCGGAAGAACGCTTAAAAGCTTTTCTTCAATATTCTCAGCTAGAGATATAGATACATAGAAAATTGTTATTAACAATAACGAAGTATTGAATTTCATTTTAGCCTCTTGGGTGATGTTTTTTTAATACATCACTTAATCTTTGTTTTGCGATATGAGTATATATTTGAGTCGTTGATAAGTCACTATGTCCTAGTAACATTTGAACAGATCTTAAATCTGCTCCTCTATTAAGTATATGTGTAGCAAAAGCATGTCTTAATGTATGTGGTGAAATTTCAATACTTAATCCGCATCTACTCAAATAAAACTTTACTCTATTCCAAAAACTAATACGCGTTATACCCGTTCCCCTATTACTTAAAAAAATTTCTTTTGTAATACTCTTTTCACGTGAAGCAAGATAATTATTTAAAGCAATGAATGCTTTTTCTCCAAATGGAACAAGTCGCTCTTTTGAGCCTTTGCCAATTACCCTGATAACTCTTCTATTAAAATCAATATCATTAAGTTTAATATTCACCAACTCTGAAACTCTCACGCCAGTAGCATACAAAAGCTCCATCATTGCTTTATCTCTTAACTCAATATTGCTAGAGGCATTTATTGAATTTAAAAGAGTTTCAACCTCTTTCTCAGAAATAGACTTTGGAAGATTTTTTTCTTGTTTGGGGACAATAATATCCTCGGTAGGGATGGTATCAATCAGTTTCTGCTTTTTAAGATAGACATAAAATGCCTTAATGGATGAAATTTTTCTATTAATGGTTGTGCTTTTAAAACCAAGTTGAAATAAATGTTTAATAAATAATTCAATGTCTTCTGATTTCGTATTTTTAAATGAAGAATCGCAATTACCAGATAGCCATTTTAAAAAAATAGATAGGTCGGATTGGTAGGATTTTACTGTATTTGGAGATAGCCCTTTTTCAATATGTAAGAAATCTAAAAAGGATCTTAATGCTTGATCCTTTAGAAGATTCTTATTCATTGAGCTAGTCTAATCTTTCTTTGATTCTTGCAGATTTACCTGATCTATCTCTTAGGTAGAATAGTTTAGCCTGTCTGACATCTCCTTTTCTTTTAACTTTGATAGAATCAATTATAGGACTATGAGTCTGAAAGGTTCTCTCAACACCGATGCCGCTTGAAATTTTTCTCACGATAAAAGATGAATTAAGGCCCCCTTTCTTAACACCCATAACAACACCCTCAAAGGCTTGGAGTCTTGTTCTTTGTCCTTCTTTTACTTTAACGGATACCACTACAGTATCTCCCGGCCTAAAAGAAGGTATATCTGTCTTGAGTTGCTTGGATTCAAACTGTTGAACAATTTCAGATGGAGATTTTTCTTCTAATGATATGGTTGACACTGCTGAATCGTCCTCAGCTAAAGTCTCTTGATTGCTTTCCTCAGACTCAACATCACTCGCAGTCTCGATAGACTGATCTTCATTAGTTTCAACAGGAGCATCTGTTTCTACATCATCAACATTTGCTGTTTCTTCGTTAGTTATAGTTTCTTTATCTGATTCTGTCATTTTTAATCCGCCTAAAAAGTGCTATAGGATATCCTTAGTTAGCAATTCTTCCAAGAGTTTTTTTTGATTATTTGTTAATTTTACATTATTTAGCAGCTCTGGTCTTCTTAAATAAGTTTGAATTAGAGAGTTTTCCTCCTTCCAGTCTTTAATTTTTATGTGATTGCCAGATAATAAGACCTCAGGAACTTTAATGTCTTCAAAAATCTCTGGTCTGGTATATGAATACCCCTTCAACATTCCATTAGAAAAAGTATCATTTGAAACAGAGTCTGGATTCCCAAGAGTACCTGGTAAGATTCTTATAATAGAGTCAATAAATGATAGTGCTGCTATCTCGCCACCACTCATTACAAAATCACCCAATGAGATTTCTTCATCAACATACTTATCAATAAATCGTTGATCTATACCCTCATACCTTCCACAAACCAGTGTAATGTTTTCATTTTTTGAAAAACTCTCTACAAGGTTTTGGGTAAGTGGTTTTCCCTGTGGAGAAAAGTTTATAACCACACCTCTCTTATCTTCATCTATTTCTTTTATTGTTTTTGCTAGTGGTTCAGCCATCATGAGCATTCCCTCGCCTCCACCATATGGCTTAGCATCAATTTGATTATGTTTATTATTTGAATTTTTTCTAATATCCAAACAATTTATAAAAACATTTTCTTTTTGAATTGACTGACCAATAAGGCCTGCATTAAGCACTTCAAATATTTCTGGAAAAATTGTTAAGATATTTATATTCATTATTTAAAAGTCTTTCGGCCATTCAACCTTTATGATATTTTTATTAAGCTCAACTTTTTTAATGAATACGCCTTTTACATAAGGAATTTTCCTTAAGTTTTCGTCGACAGATGATTCAGATGGTTTTATTTCTAAAATATCATTAGATCCATAATTTACGACTTCAGCAACTATTCCTAGATTATCATTGTTTGTTATGTCTATTACATTCATTCCAACTAAATCATGCCAATAATATTCCTCGCCATTAAGTTCAGGCAATTCAGTTTTATTTATGAATATATTTAAATTTGTATATTTTTTTATGTCATCAACATTATCAAATACATCAACCTTAGAAATGAATTTCCCATTGGCTTGTCTGATAAATGAAATCTTAAGATCTGGATTATTTTCAATAATGAAATTCGAATAGTTACAAATATTCTGTTTTGGATCGCAAAATGAATTTAAGAAAAATTCACCCTTTAGGCCCCTGGGCTTTCCAATAGAACCGACACAAATTAAATCTATATCTATACTACTTTTTTTCATCATCTGAAGAATCCTGCTCAGACTCTTCTTCGGCAGG
>CAYQIT010000031.1:0-7341 GCA_964417685.1 uncultured Gammaproteobacteria bacterium
TCTTCAGCAGCTTTTGCTTCAGCTTCTGCAGCTTCTTTAGCGGCTTTTTCTGCTAAAGCTTTCTTTTCTTCAGCTTTTTGTTTTTTTGCATCAAGTTTAGCCTGAAGTTCTTCTGGTGAAAGCTTTGCATCTTTCACGAGTTTTTTAACTCTGTCACTTAATTGAGCGCCTTTAGATACCCATTGATCTAGTTTTTCTATATCAATTCTCAACCTTTCTTCTTGCCCTCTTGCACTAGGATTAAAGAAACCAAGCCTTTCTATAAATGATCCATCTCTTGGCTTTCTCTCGTCTGCGACTGTAACAAAATAATAAGGGTTCTTTTTTGCCCCGCTTCTAGCTAATCTGATTATTACCATATTTCTATATTTATTCTCAATGTTTAAAAAGATGTGTATTTTAGGGTAACCTAACTAATATTCATAGTATTAATAAAAAACTTTTGCTTTTATAATTAAATAAATGAACTTTATTACACAAGTTACCTTATCGGTAATTATATATTTTTTCCTCAGAGTCTTCCTTAAAGATAGAAGATCTTCTTACATTTCTTCAATTGTATCCTCAATTTCTTACATATTCTTGTATGCATTGTCTTATGGCGGTATTGGAAATATCTCAGATATGCATTTTATAGTTACTGGTTTAAGTCTAATCTTCTTATTTATTGCATTTTATGAAATGGTTAGCTTGGAAAAGAAAATGCTTGATGTAAAAAAAGGCGAATTTGATAACCTATCCAGCTTATCTATAGAAAAAGGGTACAAGATAGTTTTAAAGATTTTAGGAGTTGGTTTATTGTTTTTAATACTCTCCTTCTTATCAGGCTTCATTATTCAATCTGTATTTACAACAAATTTAATTATTAAGGTTATCTTTGCATCAATAGCATTATTTATATATATGATAACTTTGATTGGTATAAAGAGATTCAACTTGACTATTAAAAGTGCCGTTAGGAATTTATTTATAGCCTTATGTGCAGTTTGGATTGCATACCTAGGCAATGTGTTATTCATCTATAATTAATAAATGATAGAAAATCCATCCTTAATATTTTTATTATCTTCTCTTGCTGGACTGCTTGTTTTAAGTGGCTTTTTCTCTGGCTCAGAAACAGGAATGATGGCTTCTAATAAAGTTAAGTTAAAAAATCTATCTAAGAAATCACATAAAGGAGCTGCCAGGGCCATTGAACTTCTAAAAAGACCAGATCAGCTTCTATCAACGATTCTAGTTGGAAATAATTTCGCAAATATCTTGGCTTCTGCAATTGTTACTATAATCATGATTGAGTACTTTAATGGAAATGTATTACTTGGGTCTGTAATCTTAACTATTGTTATTTTAATTTTTTCTGAAATTACTCCTAAAACAATAGCTGCTATAAAACCGGAGGCTTTTGCAACAAAGTCATCGCTTTTGTTGAAAGGTCTTTTGTATATATTTAGACCTTTAATTATTTTAATTAATAAAATTAGTTCTTATTTCTTAAATATTTTTAATGTTGATTTAAAGGATGCAAATGATAACGACAATCTTAATACAGAAGAGCTGAGAACGCTGCTTGATGATTCTGGAGACCTTATTCCAAAAAGTTATAGATATATCTTATCTTCAGTACTTGGGATGGAAGAGCTTGTTGTAGAGGATATAATGGTTCCTATTTCTGAGATCATCGGTATAGATCTTAATGCGAATAAAAATACAGCTAAAAAAATAATTGAATCAGCTGAATACACAAGGCTACCGGTTTATGAAAATGATATTGATAATATTGTTGGAATACTTCATCTAAAAGATTCGAACGAATTTATTAACAGATTTGAAAGTAATGAAGAGCTCAAAGAGCTATTACTTAAATCTTATTTTGTTTCTCAATCAACTGCATTGATGAAGCAGCTTAAAGAGTTTCAAGTTCATGATAGAAATATGGGGCTGGTTGTTGATGAGTATGGTGAAATTCAGGGATTAATTACTATTGAAGATATATTTAAGGAGATAGTAGGTAAATTTGGAAACGATAGCACATCGGATCCAGATACTGATTTTATTAAGCTCAAAAATCACTCAATACTAACAAATGGTAATTTCAAAATTAGAGATATAAATAAAGCTTTAGATTGGGATATCAATGAAGAAAATTCAAAAACTATAAATGGCTTAATTACAGAACATTTAGATTTTATTCCTCAAGCTAACCTATGTTTGCAGATAGAAAAATATAAATATGAAATTTTAGATATAGAAGATAACTTTATTTCAAGAGTTAAAATAAAAAGAGAGGCATAAGCCTCTCTTTTTCAACTAATTTTTAAATCTATAAATAGCAAACAAGTAGACCTAAAATAATAGTTAAGGCTATTCCTGAATGAATTACTGCCTTAACTGATGTTATTGCAGCATTCATTTTTCCAAAAACTGCATTGGCTTCAATTGCTAAAATTATTAATAAACCAACCCAAAGAGCAGTTAAAGATTCTTCGACGGAAAGTATTACATTTCCAACAGCACTACCGTGAGCAGAGTAAACCATAAACCAGAGCATAGGTATTGAAAATAAAGTATTTGTTCTAGATGCCAAGCCTGCTTTAGCACCTGCATCAGCAGCATCTGGAGCGCCTGCAATAACTTTCTTTTGATTAGGCCAAATAATTAACCAGACATTTAAAAACATTAGAGTTCCCATTACAGCACCAAGAATAATGCTTATATTGATAGCAATGCTCAAGTAATGAATAAGATATAGCCCTGTAAGAAATGTGAATAACGCGGCATATCTAAAGTACCAGAGTGCATTAGGTACAAGTTTTTGAACAACATCAGACTTTGCTGATGCTTCTGAAACTTTAAAGTATTCAGTTTGAACAAAATTAAAGTAGTAAAGTAATCCTATCCAAGCAATACCAAACAAGATATGCAAAGCTCTAAACAAAACATCTAAAAGATCCATTTTTTTCTCCCTAAAAAAGTGTTAATACAATATTATCTTAAAATTAAAATTTATAAAGGCTATAAAACAAAAAACGAGGCTTTAGCCTCGTTTTTTTACTTGATAAAGCTTAGGCTACATCATTCCGCCCATTCCGCCCATTCCGCCCATGTCAGGCATCGGTGGAACCGGAGCATCATCTTTAGGAATGTCAGTGACCATTGCTTCAGTTGTAATCATCATTCCTGCTACTGATCCAGCGGCCTGAATAGCAGTTCTTGTAACCTTAGCAGGGTCTAGGATTCCCATATCTATCATGTCACCAAATTCTCCAGTGGCAGCATTAAAACCATATGATCCTTCGCCATCCTTAACATTTGCAACAATTACTGATGATTCTTCACCAGCATTTGAGACTATTTGTCTAAGAGGGGCTTCAAAAGCTTTTCTAGCAATATTGATGCCTACGTTCTGATCATCATTATCACCTACAACTTTCTCTACAGCCTCAAGACATCTGATAAGTGCTGATCCACCACCAGGAACAACACCTTCTTCAACTGCTGCTCTTGTTGAATGCAAAGCGTCCTCAACCCTAGCCTTTTTTTCTTTCATTTCAACTTCTGAGCCAGCACCAACTTTAATAACTGCTACTCCTCCAGCAAGTTTTGCTACTCTCTCTTGAAGTTTTTCTTTATCGTAATCAGATGAAGTTTCTTCAATCTGAGATCTGATTTGATTTACTCTAGCTGCGATTGCTTTTTCATCACCAGCACCATCAATTATTGTTGCATTATCTTTATTAAGAACAACTCTCTTAGATGTACCTAGGTCTTCAATTGAAGCACCCTCTAGATTTAAACCTACTTCTTCAGAAATAACAGTACCACCAGTTAGGATGGCTATATCTTCTAGCATTGCTTTTCTTCTATCTCCAAAGCCAGGAGCTTTACATGCTGCAGCTTTTACAATACCTCTAAGATTATTAACAACAAGAGTTGCTAATGCTTCCCCTTCGATATCTTCAGCAATAATAAGTAAAGGTCTTCCTGCTTTAGCTACAGATTCTAATAGAGGTAATAAATCTCTTATGTTGGAAATTTTCTTATCAAACAAAAGTATCAACGGCGTTTCTAGCTCAACGGTCATGTTGTCCTGGTTTGTAATGAAGTAAGGGGATAGGTATCCTCTATCAAACTGCATACCCTCTACAACATCAAGCTCATTCTCAATACCACTTCCTTCTTCAACAGTGATAACACCCTCTTTTCCAACTTTTTCCATTGCCTCAGCAATAATTTCACCTACAGCCTCATCTCCATTAGCTGAAATTGTTCCAACCTGTGCAATAGCTGTATTATCTGCACAAGGAACACTCAATCCCTTTACGTGCTCAACTGCAGCAGATACGGCTTTATCAATACCTCTTTTAAGATCCATTGGATTCATACCAGCGGCAACCGCTTTGTTTCCTTCATTAACTATTGATTGAGCTAGAACTGTTGCCGTAGTTGTTCCGTCTCCAGCTTCATCATTGGTCTGAGATGCGACCTGCTTAATCATTTGTGCACCCATGTTTTCAAACTTATTCTCTAGTTCGATCTCTTTAGCTACAGATACACCATCTTTTGTTACAGTAGGTGCGCCAAAGGATTTATCAAGAACTACATTTCTACCTTTTGGTCCCAATGTAACTTTAACTGCATCTGCAAGTATATTGACTCCATCGAGCATCTGACTTCTAGCTGAGTCACCGAATTTAACGTCTTTAGCTGACATAATTAATTTCTCCCTATTTTAGATTTAAGATTCAATAACGCCAAAAATATCGCTTTCACTTAGAATGAGATATTCTTGCCCATCAATTTTTACTTCGCTGCCACCATATTGGCCAAAGATAATAGTATCACCAACACTTACTCCCATTGGTGCAACGTCTCCAGATTCATTTTTTTTGCCTGGTCCAACAGCAATTACCTCACCCTGTGAAGGTTTCTCAGTAGCTGTTCCTGAAAGAATGATGCCACCAGCTGATGTTTTCTCTTCTTCCTTTCTTTCTACTACAACCCTGTCATGTAAAGGTCTTAATTTCATAACTTCTCTCCTAGTAAAAAATTATTATATGAGTTTTAAATTAGCTCAATATTATACCCAATAGTTATGGCCTAAATTCAAGAAATCAATAGATTAAATAATCTTTTTTTTAAATAAAAATGAAGCAAATATTATTCCTAATAAGTTTGCAATCAAATCAGCAATTTCAAAAAACCTATACGGATGATAAAAATGGATTATTTCAATCAATAAACCAAAACTAAACACACAGATTAAAATAGTTCTAGTTGAGCACTTAAATTTTGAGACAAGTCCTAATAGGGATATGTAAAAAAATATAAAAAAATGAATTACCTTATCTACAGCAAAGCTAAAAGATGCAAATAAAGGAATTTCAAATGAGGGCAATAAACTAAGATAAAAAATAATAATTATTGAAATTATAAAAATTGATCTAATTGCAATTATTGACTTAGACATATTTATTCTTATAGAAAAGTATCAAAATTATAGAAGGCAAAGTCATAAAAGAGGTGAAAATAAAAAATATCATCCACCCCTGATTATAACTGAATAAAGCAGAGAGACTGTCTACTCCGACTCCAGCAAAAAAAGATAGTATTTTTCCAAAAAATACCATTAAAGAGGTGAAAAGTGCATATTGGAAAGCAGTATAATTTTTTGATACAAGACTTGTTAAAAATGCAATATTTACTGTTCCAACAATCCCTGCTGTTATGCTGTCAAGACTAATTAGAATAGATAGAGATACAAGAGAGTTCTCTGAAACTGCTAAATAGGCAAATCCTAGATTTGTAATCATCATCAAAATGCCTCCGAAAATTAAAGACCTATATAGATTAAAAACTTTGATGATATATCCACCTATTAAAATACCAGCTAGAGAACTTAATAGTGCGATTATTTTTGCGAAAGCAATTTCATCTAATTCATATCCTATTTTGTAATAGAAAGGTGTAATTAATGAACCAGCAACTATATCGGTGAGCCTATAAGTTGCTATTATTGACATTAGAATAATAGATGCATATAAACCAAATCTTGTAAAAATATCTTTTAAAGGATTCCAAATCGAATTAACGAAAGTAAGCTGTTGATATGCTTTGGTTGAACTTTCACTGGTAAGGCTTATACCTACAAAACCCAAAAGCATTGAGGCTGCCATAAACTGAAAAACCAAATCCCATCCAAATCTAGAAGCAACTAGAAAAGAAAAAGTTGTAGCAAATAAGTAAGCTAACCTATAACCATACTGATAGGCTCCAGCTAATATGCCTTGATCTTCAATATCTGCAAGTTCAATTCGGTAGGCATCAACAGCTATATCTTGAAATGATCCTGAAATTGCTATCAATATTACCAAGCATGCCAATAAATTAATGTTTTTTTGCGGATCAATAAAAGATATTAAAATTAAGAATACAATGATGAAAGAATGCATAAGAGATATCCACCCTTTCCTGTGACCAAGTTTATTTAAAATAGGAATAGATACATGATCAACTAATGGCGCCCATAGGACCTTTATGGCATAAACAATGGTTAAAGATGAAAAGATTGATAATATTGTATTGCTTACATCATAAGTAGCTAACCATAAGCCAGTTGTAGTAAAAACTAAGACATAAGGAAGGCCGGAGGTAAATCCCAGAAAGAAGATGCTTAATACCTTATTTATCATTTTATTTCTTTAAGTATAGACCAGTCAAAATATTGACCGGGATCAGTTTTTCTTCCAGATGCAATATCAGAATGACCTACAACCCTTCTTGGAGTGATATTTGGATATTCATTGAAAAGAAGTTTTAGAACTTTAACTAAAGAATTATATTGATCGACTTCAAATTCAGATGTATCAGTTCCTTGTAACTCAATTCCAATTGAGTTGTTATTACAATCTTGATTTCCTTCATAACATGATTTTCCAGCATGCCAAGCTCTTTTGTTGAAGGGTACAAATTGAATAATTTCACCATCTCTTTTGATGTAAAGATGTGAGGATACTTTTAGTCCCTCGGTTTCTTTAAAATTTTTATCATGGCTTGGATCCAGTTCATTAAGAAAAAATTTTTCTACATTTGTATTTTTATATTTTCCCCGAGGAAGGCTAATGCAATGAATTATTACTAAATCAATAATGGCATCTTTAGGTCTTGTATTGAAATTTGGTGAATCTAAGAATTGTATATTTGATATCTTATGATTTTTAATGTCCATCTATCTTAATTTTGGTGGAAGCTTAAAATAAATATTTTCTTTATCATCTCCGCTCTCTACAACAGAAGCTCCTAAATGTTCTTTTAATGCATTTGCCACTTCTTGAACCCTTTCTT
>CAYQIT010000032.1:0-7177 GCA_964417685.1 uncultured Gammaproteobacteria bacterium
ATAAAATTCAATATGGACATAAATTTAATAATAGATTTTCTAATTATAAGCATTATAGCCTCATTCGCCATAAATGCGATTTTAAGGAATTTAGCTAAAAAATATCAAATCTTAATTGATATTCCTGATAGAAGTCGAAAATTTCATAAAAGAGCAACTCCTTTGATAGGTGGCCTTGGGATTCTTTTAACAACATTAATTGTAGGCAAGCTTTATATAGATCTAAATGGCCTTGTTGGAAATTTACCTAATTTCACATTCTATATGATAGTGTCATCTGTAATATTAATAATATTATTTTTATATGATGACTTAAAAGGACTAAATGCAAAACTAAGGATGTTCTTTCAAGCTGCTATTTCTTTGTTCTTTATTATCACTACAGATACTTATATTTCAAATTTAGGAAATTTATTTGGTACAGGAGATATAGAATTGGGATTATTATCCATTCCATTTACTGTATTTTGTGTTGTTGGAATTATGAATGCATTTAATATGATTGATGGTATCAATGGTCTTTGCTCAGGTTGCGCAATGATTGCGCTCCTCTTTATCGGTTTTTCTTCAGGTTTGATATATAACTCACCATTAATCATTGCTATTGGTTCTATTATTGGGTTTTTAATTTTTAATCTAAGATTAGTTGGAAAGAAAAGATCTGTATTTTTGGGAGACCACGGATCTAATTTGATCGGGTTCTGGGTTGCCTGGTTAGCAATTGGTCCTTCACAAAATCCTCTTCGTGAAATTGAAGCAATGAGCATGGTATGGTTTGTAGCAATACCTCTCCTTGACTGTTTAGGCCTTATTGTTTCCAGACTCAGTAGAGGACTAAGTTGGTCTACTCCAGGCAGAGATCATATTCATCACAAGTTAATGAATAGATTTTCTCCAGAGGGAACACTGCTAATAATAATCCTATTAAGTATTTCATTATGCTCTTTTGGTTTAATTTTAGAAAAGTTTTTCCCAACAGTAGTGTCTTTAATATTTTTTATTGTGTTTAGTTCACTTTATTACTTCTTTTCGTATTATTATAAAAAAAGAGAAGACCTAACCAAGATCGCCAATGTTTAATTTTTTTAAAAAAATTGAAGAAGATAATTTAGATGAGCAAAAATATGAATTTGATATTGAGCTAATTGGTTGCGCTCTTGCATATGAAGTGGCTAAGGCTGATGGCAGTATTGATTTAGATGAGCTGGAAAAAATTAAAGTTGAGCTTACTAAAAGATCTAATGCTCTAGGACTTGATTCAGATGAAGTGCTTAAGACCATTGAAATGCAAAGTAATGAATCAGTCTCGTTCAATGATTTCATAAATCAGATTAATAATAATTTTTTACAAGATCAAAAATTAGAAATGATAGATTTCTTGTGGCAAACCGCATATGCAGATAATGTTTTGGATGTCGATGAAGAAAGGCTTATTCGTAGAATTGCAGATATGATAAGAATTAAGGATATGCAGGTTCTTAAACTAAAAGATAAAGCAAAACAGGGATAAATAATCTAGTAGCTTATAAAGCTTGCGTTTTCTTCAAGAAACTTCTTTGAATCAGCTCTTTTGCAAGAAAAATTAGCATACTTACTAATATCGTCAAGAATATCATTACCTACAAAAGTTCCCATTTGATATAAAATTACGCACCTCTCAAGCTCATTTACTCTATTGTCATTATTTAGCTCCTCTACTAAACTTTTATATGCTGTATTCGAACTTTCCATTTTCATATTAGATTTATTGTCTAATATCATAAAGTCTCTAGAGCCTTCCTTATGATTGTATTGGCTCCACTCAATACCATTGGTAGATTTTCCTGGTTGACCTTCTTTCGCAAAATTTGACCAGAATTTCATCATATTTTTTGAAATAAATCTTTTGGATGGTCCAGCAGGATAAATTAAAAAACCATAACCCTCAACGAGCTTATTATTACCAGTCACTAAAGATATTTCAGTGCCATGAGAAGCACCTATAAGCTTTTTAAAGTCTGCTACAAGGAATCTTCTATGATCATCCCAATCAAATCTATAGGCATATGTATTTTCAACTCCCACTTCATTTAGGGATGAGATTGGCTCAATTACACCTCTAACTTTCCATGCCTCACTTCTATAATAATTAAATGCCTCAAAAGCATCTTCATCTTTTAGTGTTACTCTCGGAATACCCAAGATTGAACCTATGAATGAGTAATCTAATTTAACAAAATACTCAGCTGTTCCAATCCAAAGCTTAACCTCATCTCTATTAGAGCCAGCCATAAAAGGAATATCACTAACATTAATAGAGTTAGTTAAAGCTTTCTCAAGTCCCTCAAGAGGAATAACGATCCCATCATTAGTTAGAAGCGGTACCTCAAGGTTTGATTTATCTGAGTATTCACTAAAAAACTCTTCAGCTGATAGCTCTATGAGCTTTTTATATAGCTCTTCTGAAGATATATCTTTATAGTTACTAATAAGTCTTTTAACAACCTCGTTACTTGTATGGTTAAATGTAGGGTGTGTTTCATCTGTTACAAAAGCCTGCTCTGATGAGACTGAAGTTGTATATCCAGACTGAGAAATAGCTTTATGAAAAAGCCCTTTAGCCTGGGGTGCTACCATAAGAGATAATACATTATGTCCTCCAGCTGACTCTCCAAAAATAGTAATATTATTTGAATCTCCTCCAAATAATTCAATATTTTTATTAACCCATTTTAAAGCTTGGATGATATCTAAAGTTCCAAAATTAGAAGCTTTATCAAGCCCCTCTTGATTGCCTTGAATGCTTGGATGGGTAAACCAGCCAAAAGCTCCAAGCCTATAATTAATAGTAACTATAATTACATCATGTCTATTAACCATCGTTGAATAGTCATATAAGTCTTTTAAACCAGAAGTGTTACCTCCTCCATGAATCCAAAACATTACTGGCAAGAGTTCTGAAGACTTCTTTCTTGGAGTTTTAATATCTAAATATAAACAATCTTCTGAACCTGTAAGAATACCTTCGCCTGGAGCTCCTCCCATAGATGATGGTTCTTGAATACAAAAATTATTATTTTTATTTTCAATTATGATATCAGCATTCAAGGCTTCTCTTGGCGCTTTCCATCTTAGATCGCCAATTGGAGGTTGGGCATATGGTATATCGTCATAATTTATAACTTTATTTTTAAGATATCCTTTTACTTTTCCAGAAGAAGTAGTCACATAGCCATCAATCTCTTGCGCGCTTATTTCAAAGCTAAATAGCAAGAAAAAAAATAAGATATAAAATACTTTTTTAGGCATAATGTGTTGATTCTGAAATTGTTACAAAACATTATATATTAAAACTATATATAAAATCATCGGGATGTAGCGCAGCCTGGTAGCGCACTACACTGGGGGTGTAGTGGTCGTCGGTTCAAATCCGGCCATCCCGACCAAAATTTACAACTTGGTTAATTAAGTTGCTCTTTGACTTTATTAGAGACAATAAAATTAAGCTTTACTCTCTCACTGATGATGTGTTCTTTGCCTGTTTTCGGATTTCTACCTATACGCTCAGGAGTTACTCTGTTATTAAAAGTCCCAAAATTAGCTATTTTTATATCTGAGAAATCTGATTCAGATTTAATGATCTCAATAAAGCTATCTACAATATCTTTGCTCAATGAATTTTTAATAGAAATTTTTGAGGTTATTTTTTTAGCAATATCGCTTTTTTTTAAAGACATAAATATATTAATTAAACTGTATTTTAACTTTCAAAATAATAGCATAAACACAAATATGCTACATACCTGGGACAGACACTCCATCTAGTTCAATGATAGGAGTAATAATTTTATCAACTTTTTTATTTATGTCTTCATCAGAAAGGGTTTTAGAGTCTGATTGAAATATAAATCTATATCCTAATTTTACTGTTTCGGTCTTCTTATTTTTATAGAAATCAAATACAAAAGAATTTTTAATAATCGAATCTGATGTGTTCTCTAAAATCTTAATCACTTCATTAACTTTAGATAAATTTGTAATTGAAAATGAAAAATCTCTTGTGCTGGATGGAAACTCAGATATAGGGATATACTTTACAAAATTTACTGACTTATTGCTGGTTTCTCCAAGACCAGAAAAAAATAATTCTGGAATATCATCTAAGGCAACTTCAACATAAAAAATCTTATCTTTCTTTTTTGTATCCAGGTCATTTCTAGAAATTTCAACAACTTTAAAATATTCGTTATCTAGGTTTTCATTTAAGAGTTGATTAAGGTATTTTTGATCAAGTTTTTTTGAAAAATTTAAATGGTCATTAGCCAATCGTCCACTAATGATTATGCCTAAAAATTTTTTTTGCTTAAGGTCAGGATTTTTTATATAAATATCACTTATCTCAAATAGCTTGATAGAGTCTTTTTGCCTTCTTTCGTTATGTAAAAGGTTCGAGATCAAAGATTCTTTGATGCATGTTCTAAAGTTCTCTCTATTTGAATCTAGCGGGTTATCTATCACTATAGAGTTTTTATCTTTAATTGATGTGAATGGAAAGTTTATGACCTCAGAAAATCCATTTCTTACAAGGAAGGACTCAATTAGTGATACTTTGTCTATTTCACTGTTATTACTTATTTTTTCAATATTTGTTGGGATGCTACCAATATTGTTATAGCCTATAACCCTTGCAATTTCTTCTGCTAAATCATTCTGAGTTTTAATATCGCTTCTGTATGAAGGTACTTTGATAGTTGAGTTAATTTCAAACCCTAGCTTTTCAATATAGCTTAGATATTCAGTTTTGTTTAATTGAATTCCAAGAATATCATTAATCTTTTTAACATCTATTGGTATTAATATATCTTCAGGTTGTTTTGATACAAAAGATTTTATTTTTATAGTTTTAATAAGAGCATGATCTTGAACAATTTTTATAAACCTTCTTAAAACTTTATCTTGTGCTGCTATATCGACACCTCTTTCAAACTTATGCGCAGCATCGGAAGTTAAATTATATTTAATAGATTTCCCAATAATTGATTCTGGATTAAAGTATGCACACTCAACAAGTACAGATTTAGTATCAAAGTTACATGCTGTTGAAGCTCCGCCCATAACACCTGCAAGACTAATAACTTCATCGTTCATTGAAAACACTAAATTTTTGTCTGCTAACCTTATTTCAGTTCCTAGAAGTGTTTTAAATGAGCTGTTTAATTCCTTATTTTCAAGTGAAATTTTGCTATTTAAAGAATCTCTATTGAAGCAATGAGTGGGCTGTCCCAATTCATAAGAAATATAATTAGATATATCAGTAAAAAAATTGGTTTTATTGATACCAAGAGTGCTAAAGTAGTTTTCTAAATAAGGTCTGTAATTTGAAGATATTTTTTCTACCTCAATTTCTAAAAAGGAAATTTTTGCACAGTCCTCGGTAGCAAGGTTTTGAAAGTTAATATTAAGGTTTTCAATACTATCGTTATAAATTTCAATGGCATCTGTCATACCAAAAAATACATTAAGATCCCTTGCTAATCCAATTAGCGATAAGCAATCACCCCTATTAGGAGTTAGCTCCATGTCAAATATATCACCATGGATTTCATGCTCATGACCCAACTGAAAAAGTTTGTCTGAAAGAACCTTTTTAGAAGGCTTCTCATTTAAAAATCTTAATAAATCTTGATAGAGTAATTTCATTTGAATTGTGCAAGAAAATCTAAATTAGATTTATAAAATTCTCTAATATCGTTGACCCCATACTTAAGCATAGCTATTCTTTCTACACCCAACCCAAATGCTAGGCCGCTATATTTTTTAGAGTCTATTTTGCAGTTTTCTAAAACTATAGGATTTACAATTCCGCAACCAAGAATTTCAAGCCACTTTCCTGAATCAGATAAGATGTCAACCTCAGCTGAAGGCTCAGTGAATGGAAAATACGAAGGTCTAAACCTTATTTCCACATCATTACCAAATAAATTATGAAGTAATTGATGTATAAGATCTTTTAAATTAGCAAAATTGACATTCTCGTCAACGTAAATACCTTCTACCTGATGAAACATTGGAAGATGAGTAGAATCATCATCCTTCCTGTAAACTTTACCTGCAGAAGTGAATGCCATAGGCGGTTTAGTTTCAAGCATGCTTCTGATTTGAACTGGTGATGTATGTGTGCGAAGAACATTCTCTTTACCCTCAACATAAAAAGTATCATGCATTTGTCTAGCTGGATGGGATTTTTTTATGTTTAGCATATCGAAATTAAATTCTTCAGATTCGATTTCAGGCCCATGAACCTGTCTAAAGCCAATTTCTTCAAGAAGATTTAATAAATAGTCTTTTGTCTGATTAATGGGATGGAGTGTACCTTCACCTATAATAATTTTAGGAGGCTGTATGCTGTCTAATGAAGACATTAAAGATTTAATTTACAGCAGTTTTAACAATCTTCTCAAATGTTGAAGCGTCGTTAATTGCAAGATCTGAAAGTATTTTTCTATCGAGCACAATATTGTTTTTAGTCAAGCCATTAATAAGGGAAGAATATGATACTCCAAGAGCCCTTGAGCCCGCATTAATACGAGCAATCCACAAAGATCTGAATTCTCTTTTTCTATTTTTTCTATCTCTAAAAGCATATTGAAGTGCTTTAATATTAGACTGTTTAGCGGTTTTGTAGAGTCTACTTCTGGCACCGTAGTGGCCCTTAGTAGCGCTTAATACTTTCTTGTGCTTAGCCTTTGCTGTTACTGATTTTGTTACTCTTGGCATACTATCTGTTAATTAACTTTGATGCCATTTTTAAAACGGTACCAGTAAGTTTATTTAACCCTCTGTTGTGTCTCTTTCTTTTAGTAGACTGTTTGGTAAGAATATGATTTCTATGGGCGCTTTTGCTTTTTACAGACGAACCTGTTTTCTTGAAGCGCTTAGCTGCTCCAGAATGTGTTTTTAATTTATATCCCATATTCTTACTCTGAATTTTTAATTATTTATTCTTCTTTAAAGGGGATAGAACCATCAATAATTGCCTGCCTTCAAGTGATGGCTCTTGATCAACCTGAGCAATATCAACCAACTCATCTTTAAGTCTAGTTAAAAGCTCAAGACCAAGATTACTATTAAGAATCTCTCTACCTCTAAATCGGACGCTTATTTTAGTCTTATCTCCATCAAGAATAAAGCTTTTTAT
>CAYQIT010000033.1:0-7136 GCA_964417685.1 uncultured Gammaproteobacteria bacterium
CTGGGTTTAGATACAAGCTTTAAAAAAGAGTTTAATTTAAACAAAGGGGTTATTTTATAACCCCTTTTTTTTAGCTCTAAAATAAATTTTGTAGTAAAGCTGCATGAAAATTACTTATAAAGTATTTATTTTAAAGGCTTTATACATATCTTGACCAATAAATACTTACTGTATTTACTGTACTAAATATTCATTTTTAAAAATTATTTATCGTATACTGGATTTATGAATAAAATATATAGCGCATTATTGTCAGTCATTTTTGTCTCTGCCTGCGGCGGAGGCGGCGGAGGCGGCGGAGGCGGCGGCTCTACTCCACCACCACCAACAACCCCACCTCCATCTGTATCCATATCGTCAGATATTACCTCAGGATCAACTGGTGACTCTATAACAATTACCTGGTCTTCATCTAATTCTAATTCATGTTCAGCATCAGGAGCATGGGAGGGATCAAAATCCACCTCTGGATCTGAAACCGTTCCATTGAGTGCGGCTGGAAATAATACTTTCAATCTTACATGTTCTGGAGGAGGCGGTTCATCTACCCAATCAGTGGTAATTTTTGCTTTTGATCTTGGATTAAAGACAGATCCAATTTCTACTGATGAGGATACAGTCTTTACTGGTAGCATAAAAGCCAATCCTAATCAGACGCTTACAAGCCCACTTCAATACACAATAACTGAAAGCCCTCAAAAAGGTCTTCTAGATTTATCAGCAGAGGCTGAAATTACATATACACCATATGCTAATTTAAATGGAGCAGACTCATTTACATATGAGGTCTATTCTGTTGATAAAGATATGACAAAAACTGTAAATATCACTATTGATATTATTTCTGTCAATGATCCTCCTGTAATGACTTTTGAATCAGCTCCTGAATTATCTAGAGATACAATGGTATTTGATAGCACAGTAAGTTTTAGAGTAAATTTGAGTGATGTTGATAATACAATAGAAGAGCTACAATTTTTATCAACTATAGATGGTAATAATGCTCCTATTAGCTTTACTGTAGATGAGGGTGAAAATCCTAATGGAGCCGGTACATTAGTTATGGATGTGAACGTAGCTATTGGCGGTTTATTTGATACTGAATTAATAGTCGCTGATAGTGAGGACGTTACAACATTAACCTTTGAAACTTGGTATGTAGGATCTAGAGAGGTTGTAACGATTCAGCAAGATGACGACCCAGAGGATGGTTTTGATGGAGGTGCAAAAACTCCTAAAGACTATAACGTTTATTACCTGATTGGTGGTAAAGGAGAGTTTGAAACTATTGGACAAACTAAATACTTATTTATCGGTGATTCATTGAATGGTCAGACAGATATTGATCTTTATAGAAGAGCTTTAATTGCATCTATTAATAAAGTCAGAGATTCTGATTCGGGTGAGTTTTTTAAAGAAGATTACTTTACTGTAGTATCTGCTGAACCGGTAGATCCCGATGGAACTTCTGCCACAGGCATTAGAACAGGTTGCTATGATTTTGATGATAGTGTTTATTGTATTGGTGATATGGATACAGCCATCTTTGATGTTTTTCTTCCTAACAACACATTAGTCTCAACACTAACTAGAGTTCAAGGTAGAGGAGTAAATCTTGGTAATAGAAATATACAGAGAATTAGAGAAGATGATCCAGAACGAACAAGTAACACTCTTATGCATGAGCTTGGACACGCACATGGATTTATGGGTGATGAATACAGATCAAGTGATGATAGGGATGTGAGCGCTTATGCGGATTTAAATATAAATACAAGTACACAAAGTACCGCTACATTAGTTAAATGGAACCATCACTTTGAGGATAATTTCAATATTCTTGGTAGGGATATTCTGGTTTGTTATAACTACGCCGATGGAACTATTTCGGATAGAGACGATCAAGGTATTGTTGTTGAGGACTGTGGCTGTTTTGCAAATGAATGGGATGAAAATGGTAATTTTGTAAGAAAAAATCCTGAATGTAATAAAGTTGGTCATTTTGAGGGTAACTACTATGGTTTATATGACAACTATAGACCTAATTACTGCAATATTATGGATTCTTGCTCAAGCGGTGGTTATGGAGCTGTTAATTCTGAAGGTTTCGCCGTAGGTTCATTACAAAATCAAGGCTTTTATGATCCAGGTAATGCTTCAACAATTACTAATGATCAAGGGCAGGTAACAGGCTGGCGTATAAGCTTAGATGTTCAATACAACCCAGAAAAGGTTTCAGTTAAGTGGTTTGTTAATGGTGTTGAAGATACCTCAAAAGAGAATCAATTGTCGGTGACTTTTAACAGGCCATCTGATAACAGTATACAAATTTATACATACAAGGGTGTTGATCTGTCAGGGACTATTATTGCTCAGGATGATCCTTTGGATAAATGGGATTTTTATAGAGGCTTGATGCAATCTGATTGGTATTGGATTGATGAAAATGGAAATTCAACAAGAGATCCAGTTGATGCAGTTAGAGAAGAGTATCAATATGGATATATGTATGGGCCAGTTGGTGGCTCATGGGGAGTAAATTGGGCAAGATGGTAAAAATAATTAAAATTTCGTTTGTTGGTATATTTTCACTCTCGCTTTTTGCAAGTGATGTCTTAGAAAAGAATATAGATCTAACAAAACTTTCAAAAATTGAAGACGGAGATGCTTTAGTTTTAACTCTTAAAGGAAGTAAAGATGGTCTTTCTCTCAAAAAATCTGTTATAGAAAAACCAAATTATAATGTCATAACAAAATACAAAGCTTTTAATAAAAGAGATGAATTTGTATTAAGAGTTTTAGATAAAAATAAGACTGAGGTTGCTGTGATCGGATTAGGCAACCCTTTTTACATTCATGCTCAGCATATTGATCACGAAGGTAGCAAGGATTTTGGCACCTATATTGATAATCAAGATATAAATGCTGTTATCCCTTTAGGCCTTGATGCTTCTTATGTTGTATTAGCATCTCAAGATCCATTTGGTTTGTATGATATTAATGAAATTTCTCTTCTTGAGCCTTTAGTAAAAAAATAAATATTTATAATCAATAACACTAATTTTAGCCCTTTAAATGTTGTTGAAAGCTTTAAGATTAAAGGTTATATTACACATCCTTAATTGCGGTACTAGCTCAGTTGGTAGAGCGTCTGCTTGCCAAGCAGAAGGCCGCCGGTTCGAGACCGGCGTACCGCACCAATTTCTTAAAAATCTTTCATTTTATGTGTCATAATTCTCGCATGAAATTAAAATTACTCCCGCTATTATTCCTATTGATTTCTTGTAGTGGTGGCTCATCATCAGACTCAAATTCAGGTGACGACAGATCTGTTACTCCTCCACCCAACTCACTTATAAGTTGTACAAAAGCATTAAATACCAATGTTTGTAATTTTGAGCACAAGGGCCTTGAAAGATCTTTCTATATTCATGCCCCAACTAATATTGAACAATTAGATAAGATACCACTTCTATTTGTCCTTCATGGATTTGGAGGCAGTGCCGAGAGAATTATGGGGTATTCAAACTTTCAATCCATTGCTGATGAAAGTAATTTTATTGCGATTTTTCCACAAGGTTCACCATTTGAAACTATATTATCTTCTGCTTCATCTCACTGGAATTCAGGAGGATGGACGGTTGGTAGTGATGTTGATGATGTGGATTTTATTAACTCTATAATAGATTGGGTTTCTGGTGAATATAATATTGATCAGGAAAGAATTTATTCTACAGGCATGTCTAATGGTGGCTTTATGAGTTATCACCTGGCATGTAATCTTAGTTCAAGGATAGCAGCTATAGCTTCTGTAACTGGTTCAATGACAAAACAAACCTTAGAAGATTGTGACCCAACTCACCCAACGCCAATTCTTCAAATTCATGGCGCTGCAGATACCACAGTTCCATATAGAGGAAATTCAGCTCTAGGCATGGAGAGTATTCCAGTTAGCTTAAATTATTGGGCAACATTTAACGCGTGTAATCCTGAACCAATTGTTGCCGTAGCTGATTTTTTTGAGGAAAGTTACTCGATTGAATATTGGAGTTATGAAAATTGTTTAAATAATACTCAGGTCGACCTTATACTTCATAGCACCATGGGCCATTTTTGGCCTTCAATGGATTCTCATAGCATATCTGCTTCAGCAGATATCTGGAGATTTTTATCAAAGTACAATATTTATGGACTTATAGAATAAATATATTTTTTGTACATAAAATTTAATTCAGTCTTAACTTTTAGTTGTATTATCTATTGATAACTAATTTTTTAAACAGGGAGAGTTTAATGAGAAAATTAATTGCATTTATGATGTTATTTAGCATCAGTTCTTTTGCTCAAGATGCAGAGCAATACAAATATGATCCAAGCGAATCAGATAATCCTGCAGAATATTACATAGGATCCTTTAATAAAGGAAAAGATCTTGATGATCTTGTTGATTGGTATGGTGATTTTGCAGAATTCGCTGAAAGCAAAGGCTCAGTATATGAAAATATGACAGTATCAATTCTTACCCCATACTTTCATAATGATTTAACAACCCATGATGTTATGTGGGTTAATACATTTCCTTCTCGGTCTGAGCAATTTTTAGGTCTTGAGACATGGGTAACTGGTGGAGGCGCTGACCTTATGAAAGAGCTTCCTATTACTAATACTCAAGTTGTTAACACGTGGCAATGGAATATCTCACAACCGTCTGCAATGGCTCCTGGAGGCTCTGCATATGCTATATATTCAGTATGTGAATTAGAAGAAGGGTACAACATGAGACAAGTTTATGATGCATATGTTGATATGGCTAAGTATGCTCAATCAGTTGGTGACACTATTGGAAGAAAAATGATTGTTCCAACTGCAGGTCATTCATTACCTGATGGTAAGGATTTTGTAAGGCTTATGTATACCGCATCAATTAGCTCAATGGGAGAGAATGCCGAATTATTTTGGGAAAAGATAGCTGAGTCAGAGGCTGCACAAAATCTTAAAGGCTTTTCATGCTCAAATGCTAATTCTTATGTTGGCTTAATAATGAGATAGTCTTAGAATCTAAGAAAAAAAGAGCGCTTTATGCGCTCTTTTTTTATGTATCATTTTTAGATATTTTCATTTTTTTCTTATTTAATATTTCTGTTATATTAATTTTAGGTAATTCATTTTATTAATGGGAGAGAAAAAATGAGAAAACTATTAACTCTATGTTTAACTTTTTCATTTGCAGTAATTGCAGATGATCATGTTGAAGATAAACCTAAATACGAACCTAATAAGGCTGAGTACTATATTTCTACTTTTAAAGAAGGTAAGGATATGGATGATATGATGCGTTGGTCAAAAGAGTGGGCTAAATGGGCTTCAAAAGGCGATGCTGGTGAAGCTTTCAAAGAGTATAGAGCAAATATGCTTGTACCAATGTATGGAAATAATCTTAACAGCGTTGACTTTATTTGGCTTGGAATAACGCCAAATCCTGAAGAGCAATATAAAGGAAATGATTATTGGTTCACAAATGGCAATGATTTATTAAAGAAATTGCCTGTTAACAACAATCAAGTAATTGATACATGGCAGCGAACTGTTTCAGAGACTCCAGATGGCAATGCAGGATATGTAGTATATTCAGACTGCAAATTAGGAGAGGATGTAAAAATGGGTGACTTTTATGATGCTTACTTTGCTTATGCAGAAGCAGCTAAAAAGTTAGGAGATGTTGCTGGTAGAAAATTAATATGGCCAGGAGCAGGAACTAGATCTGAATGGGATTATGATTTTGTTCAAGCTGTATTCACATCAACTATAGCTGATTATGGTAAAAACTGGGTAAACTTTTGGGAAAACTCAGAAGATATGCCTGAACTTCAGGCATTACAAGCTCTTGGCGGCTCTTGTGCTAACGAGAGAACCTTTGGAGTAATTCCTGTAAAATAATACTGACATTATTTTAATTAAAGGAGGTTTTTAACCTCCTTTTTTTTTAGTAATGCATAATAGTGAATATGAACGATTTTTCAGATCACTTGGCAATTATTGGAGCAGGAATATCTGGATTAGCTCTTGGCTGCACCATAGCTAAAGAGGGACATAGTTCTATCATTTTCGAAAAAAATAAAGAATTAGGTTCACATGGCGCAGGTATTTCTATTTCACCAAATGCTATAAAAGTTTTTGAAGGTCTTGAAATGAAAAATCACCTTATTAATTCTTCAGAGCTTACTTCAAAATCTGAGATATTTTCATATGATGAACGCGTTTATTCAGCGAGTTCTCAGGTAAGGACAACATCTAGAGAGAGCTTGTATAAAATTCTTTTGGATGAATATATTTCATTGGGCGGAAGTATTTATTTTGAACATGAAATGGAAAATATAGATACACATGAAAGAAAGATTTTTTTTAAGAATGGAAGTGGCTATAAAGTTCGTCATATAGCTGCATGCGATGGAATAAAATCAACATGTAGAAAGGCATTTTTTGAGTCAAATATAGAGCCAGTCTATAGTGGTTACTCGGCATGGAGAGGATTTATAAAAAATAGCCACGATTCTGTAAGAATTAATCTTGCAAAGAATTCTCATGTTGTTAGGTATCCAATTGATAAAAAGATAACAAGCTTTGTTGGTGTGGTTAAGACAAATAAAAAATATAAAGAACAATGGAAGGCTGAAGGAAATCTAAAAGATATGCAGAATGACCTATCAATGCATCCATCAAAACTAATTTCTAATTTATCTCAAGCTGATCATTTATATAAATGGGGCATATATACAAGACCGCAAATTAAAACTTTGGTTAAAGATGGCATAACACTATTAGGTGATGCAGCTCATCCGATTGTTCCATTTTTAGGCCAGGGTGGTTGCATGGCTCTTGAGGATGCTTATATTTTTGGAAAGTTGCTCGCAAAGGATATTAATAACATTGAAGTAGCTCAATCTAAATACGAGCAGATTAGACTTCCCAGACTAAAATTTATAAAACAAATATCTGAAAATCAGGGCAGGCTATACCATCTTTCTAACCCACTTCTAATTAAAGGAAGAAATCTCTTGATGAAGCTATCAAATAAATATACAGATAAAAGAATCCAAAGAATATGGGACTACAATCCTGATAAAGCTATTTAGATC
>CAYQIT010000034.1:0-6947 GCA_964417685.1 uncultured Gammaproteobacteria bacterium
GAAGTTGCTTCAGAAACTCTTAGTCTATTATTACTTCCTGTGTATCCTGTTGAGCAATCATAAAGAGCAGAATTAATACCATTACTTCCCTGATCAAAACACTCATAATTTTGGTACCTGCTTTCAGAATCTTCCATATCTCTATAACCAAACGTTAGGCTATGATTGTTTATATCTGTTATGACTTTAAACTGATAACCTTCATTGGTATAGAATCTATTATTGTGCTTAAGCTTTACTTGAACTGCTAATTCACCCTCAAGAATAGCTTGCGCATTAGCATTGCCAGCATTAGCAACTGCAATAACATTATTAATACCGCTTCCAACACCGTGATCACTATTGTTATTAGCTTTATCTACTTTAAACCAATCTCTGTGATAATCATTGCTCCAAGTAGATGCTATCACTCTGATATTTTCAAAATCACCTAGATAAGTAAGAGATTTTTGATCGCCATCATTATTCATTTCATCGTATTGAGTCATTCCATATCTGAGCCTAGGGTTAGCATTAAAACTAGCTCCTGAAAGTCCAACATATGACTGATCTGAAACCTCATCAACTTCAAGCATTTTGAAAGTTAAAGAATGGTCACCTGTCTCATACCTTGCTTTAATTAGGATATCTGATTTATTAAAACCTGTATCTCCACCAACATTAGCAATACTGTCAAATCCATCAGTTTTATGCTCATGAATTTCAACAAGACCGCCTAAGTTACCAGAAACACCGCCATAATATGCATGGGTTCTCAGCATCCCATTTTGCCCAAACTCTTGAGTGAATTTTCCTGAATTTACTTCTGGAATTGGTGTGCTGATCATATTAATAGCTCCACCAATTGTACTTGGTCCCTGACTTATTGAAGAAGGTCCTTTTAAAACCTCTACTGAGTTAATTCTACCTGTAGTTGGAAAGTAATAAGCTGATGAAGATGTATAAGGAGCTGGAGTAACTAAAATACCATCCTCCATTAAAGTAATCTTCGCAGATCTATCTATTGAGGTACCTCTAATAGAGATATTTGGCCTTAAGCCATAACCATCTTCTGTTCTAAAATACACGCCAGGTACAGCGGATAGTATTTTATGTATGTCAGTATCCATGGCCTTTAGTAATTCTTCATTGCTTACTATTTGACCTGAACCTGACAGCTCTTTTACATCAGCTTTTTTCCCTATAATTGTTACTGTCTCAATCTCTTGTGACTCTGCATAAATTTCTGATGATATTGCTAAAACAGATAAAAGCATTAAGAGGCCTAGTATCAGTTTATTTTGTTTAATGGTTTTCATAATTAGCTTTATTTATTAATTAAAAGTGAGCTAATGAAAACTTCTGAAAAGATTATTAATAAAAAATTCCAGCACTTCTAGGGGATAAAGTTACCACTAGCTCTTGTAAATGCAAATGATAATGATTCTCATTTACAATTGCAAGCAATAAATCAACAAATTTCTAAAGAAATGAATATTAGTTATAGGATTTACTAGTTATTGCCTTTAATTGCGAAGTATAGACCTAGAATAAATAAAAATATTTGCTCGCTCATGAACAAGTCTTTCGTTATGAACCAGTCAGGATGAGCAATAGCAAAGGCGCCAATCATTATTACGACCACTGCCCCGCCAGAAAGTCTAGTGATTAGATTTCCTAGTTGATTAAACAATAATCCTCCTAGAACGATACCGATACCTGCAATGACTTCCCCTAACGCAACAAGGCTAGTGATTAATTCTGGCCATATAATACCTTTGCTTTCAAACCAAACTACCATTTTTTGTGGTGGCAGAGGAAACTTTCCATATCCATGTAAGAAAAATGAAATCCCTAAAGACAACCTTAATAACCAAGGCGCAATTCCAGTAAAAGGTTTAGCCATTGAATCTAATGCGTTATTTAATTTACTCATAATTTATCCCTCGTTAGCTAAAAGTATATCCTCATCAGAACAAATATTAAAACCCTCGTTCTCGAGAAGCTTATCTAATTCCTCTCTGCCAACATCTATATTTAAGAACACTCTTCCAGTTGTTGAATTTTCTTCTTTAAGGATACATCCCATGGCATAAAGCTCAGATCTGAGTTTGCCCATTGATGATTCAATTGATACCCAGCCTCTAAACATTCCATTGAATAACTCTTTATTTATCCTATCTCGCAGCTTCTCAATGCCTAAGCCTTTTTCTGCAGATATCCATACCTCATTGTTCAGTTTTCTTACCTCAGGATCTCTTAACCCTATAAGATCACACTTATTATTAATCATAATTTTTGGGATGGATTCTAATCCAAGGCTATCTAGGATCAGATCAACCTCTTTAATTTTTTGATCATGATCATCGTCAGAGCAATCTGTTACATGGAGAAGCAAGTCTGCTGATTGAAGCTCATCAAGCGTTGCTTTAAATGACTCTATTAATTCTGTAGGTAAATCAGAAATAAACCCTACCGTATCTGAAAATAATATGGGGCCTAATTCAGGATCAATATTTCTTCTGGTAACAGAATCAAGTGTGGCGAATAACTTATCAGCTGCATATTGCTTGCTGCTTGTTAGCCTATTAAATAGTGTTGTTTTTCCTGCATTTGTATATCCAACTAGAGCTACAAGTTTATTCCTGCTCTTTTTTCTAGCGTAGCTATTAAGTTTTTTTTGTTTATGAGCCTTCTTTAACCTATTCTTTAATGTTCTGATTCTATGTCCGATAAGTCTTCTATCTGTTTCAAGCTGGGTTTCTCCTGGTCCTCTAAGGCCTATCCCGCCCTTTTGCCTTTCAAGATGGGTCCAGCCTCTGATTAAACGAGTTGAGAGATGGTTTAATTGAGCCAGCTCGACTTGAAGTTTACCAATATGCGTAGTTGCTCTCGATGCAAAAATATCTAGAATTAATTCTGTTTTATCAATTACTCTAACTTTAAGCCTTAGCTCTAAGTTTCTAGTCTGTGATGCTGAAAGTTTATGATTCACAATCAACAGATCAATCCCTGAACCTTTTATTAGATCAAAAATTTCCTCTAACTTACCTTTATTAATAAAATGACTAATTGATGGCCTGCTTTGTTTGTGAGAGCTTTTGCCAACTATCTCAGCCCCAGAAGAAACTACCAAATCATAAAACTCTGTTTCGGCTTCGTCGATAACCTGCTTATCACTTAAAGAGTGGACATCTATAAAAACAAGAAATGTCTTTAGGTTAGTTTTCTCTTCTTTATACATGTAATTAATATTGTAGAGATTTTATTTATTTTTGTTACTATTAATAAGTAAATAAAATTCTTTTATAGGAGTGTTTTATTAATAAAGGTGAAAGAGCATACAACTCATCACTTGCCAGTAAAAAAAGAAAAGAGATCAGAGAATTAAAAAAACTCAGATTAGAAAAAAAATATAAAGAACTTCGAAAAGCTAGAAAAAATAAAAAATAATTAGAAGTTTGGAGCCTGGCAAGTTAAGCCACGCTGAGGTGGCATAGGCCTTTTTTAACTTAAAAAAATATGGAAAAAATAGATAAATACATGCCAATACTTATAGTTCTTGCATGTCTCTTTATTGCCTCAGTGGCATAGATATAGATTAAGACTTTTTAAAGCTGCTTATACTCACAACTTTCTTTTTGTTGTTTTTTTGCTTCTTAACTTTTTGCTCCCTCAAAATTTTATCGAGAGCAGCTTGAAATAGTTGTAAATTCTTATTAGACATATTATTAAAACTTTTTCTTTTGAGGCGAACATTGGCCAGATGCCCTTACCTCTACTTTTGGATCAGAGTTTTTAGAATCTTTTTTATTTTTTAGCCATATATCAGCTTGGATCTTACCTTTACCCGTATACCAATTAAAAGTATTAGTAACTCTGTAAAAGTCGACATCATATTCTGGAAACATTGGATGCTCTTCTCCTGCTTTCATTGAATGAGTAACTTCTATTCCATTTTTGGTAACCTTTGATTCCCAATCAGCATTTGGATTTAACCATATTGGTGATGGATCAAAGGTGTGAACTAGAGATTTAAATTTTTCGTTTTGGGTATCAGCTTCCCAATATTGAACAACATACATTTTATCTTTTTCCCAATCTTCTGAGGCAAAACTAGTTTTAGCTCTTTGAAGAAGGAATAAAGACTGTTGAGTTTGTGTGGCTAGGTTTTTAAAAAACTCTATACCCTCGGAAAGATAAGTTTTCTTTATGTCTTTGTAAGTAATGGAATAGGTTCCATCTAGTTCGCATAGCACTTTAGATTCCTCTGCATACAAAGAAATTGAAAATAAAATGATTATGAGAAAACGCATATAGAGACTGGTTAAACTAATGTATTTCAGATTTTACAGAAAATTCAATTTTATTTGAAGATCATTAGTCTTATGGATTAATTTATGTATTTTTAAATACTTAAGTCTTCAAGGTTATAGTCTTTAAGATCTTCTCGAGAATTATCATTCCATACAAAAGACTTGCCAGATTGCTCAAAAGGATAATATTTATATGCCTCTTCGTTTGGGTATTTTTGCTTTCTTGCCTCAATCGCATAACCAATTGATCTTGACCTTCTTTCAATAATCTCATCATCAAAAACCTGAGCTTCGCTATGAATACCGCCACCTTGCGTCCCGATAACAGATGATCTTTTATGAAACCCAAAGTTCACAGTTACGCGTGGCTCAAATCCACAATTTGGAAAAGATCCATGTAATAACTGTCTGTTACAAATCACGACATCGCCAGGATTACAGACTATTGGAACAGCTCCATCAATTCGCTCGCTTCCAGTTTCAGCAACTTTCTTTTTAATATCAATTTTTCCAACTTTATGTGTTCCTGGGACTACCCAAACACCATTTACCGCTGTGCTTCCATAAACTTGTGCCATGAAATTAAATCCATGAATTTCTTCATCAAAGTTCTCGCTCTCCCAATGTGTAACTCCATCTTGATGCCAGGATACTGCAGCCCCAATGCCTGGCTCTTTTATAAATAAAGCTTCATTAAAAGGTGCAAAATCCTTTCCATTAATTGATTCAGCTACTTTAAGAAGTTTGGGATGGGCATAGGTTCTTAGACAAGCATCAGAAAACTGCAATGATCCTAATAAAATTAAAGGAACAGCCATAGGAGCATCTTCCTTTGCTTCAGGTTCGAACATTTTTATCTGATGTCTTCCATTAGCTAATTCAGTCCCTCCCAAAGGATCTCCCAAAGGTTTTGACCAAACCAATGTTAGAGATTTTGATTCAGCGTTCATTGCTGGCTCGCCTTTAGCATTTAGTGTGCTCTCAGGACCGATTGGAAATTGCTGCCTTAGATTCTCTAGGTCTTCTTTAATGTCCTCAACCTCTTCATTATTTAGGACGCCCTCAAAAATATAGAAACCATTTTTTGAATAAGCTTCTTTGATAGCAGAGGATAAATTACCGTTTTCATCAAAGGCTATCGGACCACGATTGCCTATGGCTAAAGCATTTTTTTCACCATTTATAAGATATGCTTTCATGGCATCTGCTTCATCACCGTAATAAGCTGCACATGCCTCTATAGATTTTGATACATCAATCATTAATTACTCCCCCTGACAATATGGTTGATAGAGATAATAATATATATAAAAAAATTAATTTTTTAAAGAACTAAAAATTATTAGTTAATCTTATTGAGATTGCTGTACCAAGCCAAAATAGAGAATGGAATTGTTAACAAATAAATTATTGCTAATACGTTAATAGACAGCCAGATAAAATTAATAATACTTAAGGCTATTAAGAAAAAAAGTATAAGAAAAGCAAGTCTGGACTTAATAAGCAGCTTTCTTCTTTTAATTGAAAAGGTAGGTATTCTGCTCGTAAGTAAACCACTTATGAGAATGATATAACCGGCAACAAAATTTAAATTATCAAATGCCCAAGAGTAACCCATAAATGAGTGTGTTAGTGGCAATAGTATCAATACGGCTCCAACAGGTGTTGGGATTCCGGTAAAGAAGCTATCTGGTTCTGTATTATTGGCTTTTGAAGATTCTAATTTTACGTTGTATAAAGCTAATCTTAAGCAAGAAAAAATGATGAAAATCAGGCAAGCAAAAGCACCTATACCGCTACTTTGGTTAAAAATAGACATATATACAAGAATTCCAGGAGCAATACCAAAGCTTAAAAAGTCTGAAAGTGAATCTAATTGAGCTCCCAAATCTGATTCGCTCTGAAGGTGTCTTGCTAGCATGCCATCTAGAACATCACAAATACCAGCAATTAATATACACAAAACAGCTAAATTAAAATCTGCTTCTAATGAAAATCTAATTGAGCTTAACCCAAAACAAAGCCCTGAAAGTGTAATAACATTTGGAAGCAAAACTTTAAAATCAATTTTTTTCATATATCTTAGTTAAGAGACGCTAGCACAGATTCACCAGCTACTACCTTATCTCCCACAGAACACTGAACAGTTGAGTCTAAAGGCATATATATATCTACCCTGGAGCCAAATCTTATTAGGCCAAATCTTTCTCCTTGATTAAGATTTTGATTTATAGATACAAATCCCAAAATCCTTCTAGCTATCAAGCCTGCTATCTGAACGACAACAATGTCAGCTCCATGCTCACTATTAATTATTAAGCTGCTTCTTTCATTCTTTTCGCTAGCCTTATCAAGACTTGCGTTTAAAAATTTCCCTTCTTTATAAACAATATTTTTAATAACCCCGGCAACAGGACTCCTATTCACATGAACATTAAAAACATTCATAAATACACACACTCGTTTCATTTTTTCTTGTTTCATTGAAACTTCTTTAGGAGGATAAGCCTCATCTATTAAACAGACTTTTCCATCTGCTGAGCTAATGATTAGACTTGAATCTACTGGAGTATTTCTTGAAGGATCACGAAAAAACCACAAAGTAAAAAGAGTCAATAAAAATCCAATTATTGAAATTGGAACATAGACAAG
>CAYQIT010000035.1:0-6749 GCA_964417685.1 uncultured Gammaproteobacteria bacterium
GAACTGAAGTAAGATGCACAAAGTGTGATGCACACTTAGGGCATGTTTTTGAAGATGGTCCAGACCCTACAGGTCTTAGATATTGCATTAACTCTGTAGCACTTGATTTTGATAAACAATAAGATTTACATTTGAATCAAGAAATAAAAAATACCTCCAACTTATTTAATTCAATAAAAAAAGTTAGCGGCTGGACAAGTATATCTAGGGTATTTGGTCTTTTAAGAGATATAGCTACAACAGGTTTGCTTGGCGCATCTTACCTTCATGATATTTTTGTTGTAATTTTAAAAATACCAAATTTATTCAGGCGATTTTTTGCTGAAGGGGCATTTAATCAAGCATTTATTCCTGTATATAGTGAATATTTTAATAAAAATAATGACCCATCATCGAAAGAGTTTTTAAATTCTTTGTTTGGCACTTTATTAAGTTTTCTATTTGTATTTGTTGTTATTGTGTTGATTTTTTCGCCAGCTGTTGTTTTTATTTTTGCTCCTGGTTTTTATTCAGATCCTCAAAAGCAAATTCTTTCAGTGGAGATATTAAGGATAATGTTTCCATATCTTGCTTTGATTTCTCTTGTTGCATTTGCTTCAGCAATACAGAACACCCATTCAAAGTTCTCTATTCCGGCTGCAACACCAATAATTTTCAATCTTTGTCTGATTATTACAGCCTATATTATTGCCCCCTCATATCAAGTACCTGTATACCCACTTGCATGGAGTGTTTTAGTTGCAGGTATTTTGCAGTTGGTAATGCAGATAGCTCCTCTTGCTGCAATCGATAGAATACCAATTCCACGTTTAAATTTTTCTCATCCTGGAGTAAGAAAAGTACTGTTGGTAATGCTGCCTGCTATCTTCGCAGGCGGGATTATGCAAATAAATATTTTAGTTGATACTATTTTCGCTTCTTTGCTTGAGACTGGGAGCCCAACCTGGTTATATATCTCAGATAGATTAATCCAACTTCCAATGGGTATATTCGCTATTGCAATTGGAACAGTTCTTCTGCCACTATTGTCAAAAATAGATTTTAACAATAACAAGATTGAATTTATTAATAATGTGAGAAAAGGTCAAAGGCTCGTTTTGTTAATTGGCCTTCCATCATGCATAGGTATTTTTTTCTGTTCTGAAGCCATTATCGCTACTATTTTTTATAGAGGAGAGTTTACATATATTGATGTAATAAAAACATCATTAAGTTTAAAGGTTTTAGCACTAGGGTTGCCATTTTTCATGTTGATGAAAATATTAATTCCATCATTCTTTTCAAGAAAATTAACAAGAGCCCCGGTTCTTGTTGCAGCCATTTCTTTAATTTTAAATATATTCTTAAATTATGTATTTGCTTTTATATATGGCTATGGGCATATTGGAATTGCCATTGGTAGCTCTATTGCAGCATTAATAAGCGTATTAATTCTTGAGTTTATTTTAATTAAAGATGGCGTGGTTAAGTTAATGAACCCACTAAACAGATTTAATTTGACCTTACTATTATCTTGTTTAGTCTTATCTGTTTATCTTATTTGGTTTAATCAAAATTTTAGTTTTCAAGAAATGAATGAATTGAATAGAATATTGATTTTATCTGCAGAAGTAATAAGCGCAATATTACTGTATTTTATATTTATTAAAGTTTTCTTAGGCAATAGACTTAGACAATTAATAAGTTAATAAAATGTATTTAATAAGAGGGCAAAATAATATTGATCTATTTAGAGAGAGATTTCCAGACGTTTCTCTATGCGCTACTATTGGAAATTTTGACGGTCTTCATCTAGGTCATAAAACCATACTCAAATCTATAAAAAATGAAGCTTTAAAAAGAGATGCTAAAACAATTGTTTTTTTTACTGAACCACATGCATCTGAATATTTTGCAAAAAAAAATAATTCTCTAGAAGCCTCACCTCCAAGAATTTCTCCTTGGAGAGAAAAAGTTAAGCTTCTCGATGAAGAAGGCATTGATTTTGGTTTTTTTCTTAAATTCAATGATTCTCTTAGATCAATGTCACCCGAGGATTTTATTGAGAATATTCTAGGTTCTATGAATTTAGTATCACTAAAAGTTGGAGATGATTTTAGATTTGGTGCAAATAGAGCAGGTGATTATAAGTTTTTGAAAAGTTGGGGCAAAAAAAATATGGTTGATATTTCAAACACACCGACATACAAGTTAGATAATAGGCGTGTAAGCAGTTCATGGATTCGAGAGTCATTATTAGCAAGTGACTTTAATTTGGCCTCTAGTTTACTTGGAAGACCTTATACCTTTTCAGGCAAAGTCGTTGGAGGTCAAAAGCTTGGGAGAACCATAGGAGTGCCTACTGCAAATTTATGGATACCTAAGCAAAAACTTCCAATTTCAGGCGTGTATGCAGTAACTTGTGTACTTGATGGAGCTGCATTGTTAGGCATTGCAAACATGGGTACTAGGCCTACGGTTGGTGGAACGAAGCCTGTTTTGGAGGTTCATATCTTTGATTTTAATAAAAATATATATGGTAAAAGAATCGAGGTTGAATTTAAGCATAAAATTAGAGATGAAAAGAAGTTTAAAGACCTTAATCTGTTAAAATCTCAAATTCAAAAAGACATATCAGCAGCCAAAGAGTTGCTAAAGTAAGATTATGACCAAAAATTACAGGGAAACACTAAACCTACCTGAAACAGATTTATCCATGAAGGCTGGTTTGCCACGCAAGGAACCTGAAATATTAGATTTTTGGAATGAAATAGATTTGTATGGACAAATAAGAGCAAAGCATAAAGGCAATAAAAGATTTATTCTTCATGACGGACCCCCATATGCAAATGGATCTATACATTTGGGCCACTCAGTCAATAAGATTTTAAAAGATATAACAATTAAATCTAAAACTCTAAGTGGCTACGATGCTCCTTATGTTCCTGGATGGGATTGTCATGGCCTTCCTATTGAGCTGAATGTCGAAAAGAAACACGGAAGAAGAAGTGAAGTTGTGTCCGACAAGAAACAGTTTCAAAAAGCTTGCAAGGAATATGCGGTTACTCAAATTGAGAAACAAAAAGAGGACTTCATTAGATTGGGTGTATTGGGCGAGTGGGATAAGCCTTATCAGAGTTTAGATGCATCATTTGAAGCTGATGTAGTTAGAGCACTTGGAAAAATTTATGATGAAGGCCACATTCAAAAAGGTGAAAAACCTGTTAATTGGTGTCAAGACTGTGGTTCTGCCTTAGCAGAAGCAGAAGTTGAATATATGGATAAAGTATCAAAATCCATAGATGTTGCGTTTGATGTATCAGCCGAGGACGTAGAAATAATTAATAATGCTTTTAATCAAAAGGAAGTTAACAAAGTTTCATTTGTAATTTGGACAACTACTCCATGGACAATTCCTTCTAATGTTGCTGTTTGTATAAACCCTGAGCTTGAATATGCCCTTGTGAAAAAGGGTAAAGAATTTTTAATTATTGCTGAGCAAATGATAGATTCTTGCTCTAAAAGATGGCAATCAACTCTTGAACTTATATCAGTATCTAAAGGTAGTCAATTTGGAAGATTAAATCTCAAGCATCCATTTGCTGATAGAAACTCAGTCTTGCTTGAGGGAAGTCATGTGACTACCGAGGCTGGAACTGGTTGCGTTCATACCGCTCCAGCTCATGGGTTAGATGATTTCTTAGTTTGTAAGGAAAATGATATTGATGTTTATAAAGCACTTAATGCCAGGGCTTTTTTTACTGCTGAATTTGATTTTATTGAAGGTTTGCCGCCGCTAAAAGCAGACCCATTAATTATTGAAAAACTAGATGAAGTTGGCGCTCTAATCTGTGTAGAAAATTATGATCACTCATACCCACATTGCTGGAGGCATAAAACCCCATTAATTTTTACTGCTACCGCACAGTGGTTTATTTCAATGGATAAGTCCAACTTATTAAGTAAAGCTAAAAAATCTGTTGATGATGTTAAATGGGAGCCATCATGGGGGCTGCAAAGAATTAATTCTATGTTAACTGATAGGCCAGACTGGTGTATATCAAGACAAAGAAACTGGGGTGTTCCTATTACGCTAGTTATACATAAAGAAACTGGAGAAATTCATCCAAATCAAAGTGTTTTATTTGATCAAATTGCCGATTTAATTGAACAAAATGGTATATCTGCATGGGATGCTTTAGATTTATCAGAGTTTATAGATGATCATGAAGAATATATAAAAGTTACAGATTCATTGGATGTATGGTTTGATTCTGGAGTTACGCATTATGCTGTTACAGACAAGAGATTTGGAGAGGGCACTATTGCTGATTTATATCTTGAGGGTTCAGATCAGCATAGAGGATGGTTCCAATCCTCATTACTTACTTCAATAGCTATCAATGATAGAGCTCCATATAAATCAGTCCTTACACATGGTTTCGTTGTTGATGAAAATGGAAGAAAGCAGTCAAAATCTTTAGGTAATGTTGTTTCGCCACAAAAGGTTTGGGATAGTCTAGGTGCAGATATTCTCCGTCTGTGGGTGGCATCAACAGATTTTAGAAGTGAGATGGTGGCTTCAGATGAAATTCTCAAAAGAATTTCTGATCAGTACAGAAGAATACGAAATACTCTAAGGTTTGTTCTTGGCAACCTTCATGACTTTGATAAAGCCCATGCAATTGATTTGAAAGATCAAGTTGAATTAGATAAATGGATTATCGATGCCACTAAGGAGCTAGAAAGTAATGTTTTAGATGATTATGAAAGCTACTCCTATCATACAGCAGTCCAAAAAATTCATAATTTTTGTGTAAATGAGCTTGGTGGAATTTATCTTGATATTGTAAAAGATAGGCTTTATACAACTTCTAAAAATTCGGACGCTAGGAAGTCTTGTCAAACAAGTTTAGATTTCATATGCAATGTTCTTGTTCGTCTTATTGCTCCAATTCTTTCTTTTACTGCTGAGGAAATATGGCAAACTCATCCATCTCTCAAAGCTCAAGGTGATTCTATATTCCTAAATTCATATCATCAAAAGGAAATTAATAAAAATTCTCTTATTTCTAAAGATGATTGGAATAGAATTTTTGAAATAAAAGATTTAGTGAATCAATCAATAGAAAAATTGAGAGCTGAAAATGAAATCAAAGGATCACTTGATGCAATTGTTACTTTAAATTTAACAGAAAGTGACTTTAAATTACTTGAAAAAATTGGCAATGAATTACACTTCATTTTCATTTCATCTCATGCTCATATCAATTTAGCAAAAGAGTTTTCTATAGATATCTCTGTTTCAGATGAGCCAAAATGTACAAGGTGCTGGCACAGATGTAGCTCAGTCGGAACGATTGAAGGTCATGACGAAGTTTGTTCAAGATGTGTTGAAAATATCGAAAATGATGGAGAGCAAAGAAGTTTTGTATAAAAATCTTCCATATCTTTTGATACCTTTTTTGGTTTTAACAGATTTGTTGATAAAAAATTACTCTGTTAAGTATTTGGAATTTGGGGTGTCAATAAACTTCATCCCATTTATAGATTTGCTGCTTATATATAATTCAGGCATAGCCTTTGGAATGTTTGATTTAGATGAAAGAATTTTTTCCAATATTATTTTTGTTATTGGACTATTTATAGTTATCTACTTATTTAAATTAATGAAAGATGAGAATGCTTTGTTGCGAAAGTATTCTTTTGCATTGATTGTTGGTGGAGCTTTAGGTAATTTAATTGATAGGATACCAGACGGCCAAGTCACCGATATGTTCCATTTTCATACTTCAAACTTTTCTTTTTTTGTATTTAATCCTGCTGATGCCTTTATATCAGTTGGAGCAGTATTAATAATTTATAGTGAACTTTTTTATAAAAATGAAATCACGAAATAGGCAAATAAAACTTGCTAACCCAAGAGGGTTTTGTGCAGGAGTTGATAGGGCAATAGATATTGTAAATAGAGCTCTAGAGGTTCATGGAGCCCCTGTATATGTTAAACATGAAGTTGTTCATAATAAATTTGTCGTAGAGGATCTGAAAAGTAGAGGCGCAATATTTGTTGAAGAAATAGATGAAATACCTAATGAATCATTAGTTATTTTTAGCGCACATGGAGTTTCAAACAAGGTAGAGACTCAAACAAAAGAACGTAATCTCAATTTCTATGATGCCACTTGCCCTCTGGTAACTAAAGTACATATGGAAGTAGTAAGAAATTCAAGAGCTGGCAGAGATATAATTCTGATTGGTCATGAAGGGCATCCAGAAGTAGAAGGGACTATGGGTAGGCACATTAATAAGGAAAATAGTTTTATATATTTAGTTCAAGATGAAGATGAGGCCAAGACACTAGAGGTTGATAATCCAGATAATCTTTCAATAGTCACGCAAACAACCTTAAGTGTTGACGATACAAGCTCTATTATAAATATCCTTAAAAGAAGGTTTCCTCTCATTAAAGTACCTAAAAAAGACGATATTTGTTATGCAACACAAAATAGGCAAGATGCCGTCAAGCAGCTTGCTTTAGAGTCTGATTACATGATTGTTGTGGGCTCAATAAATAGTTCAAATTCAAATAGACTTAAAGAACTTGCTGAGAACTGCGGATGTAAATCTGTTTTAATTGATGAATTTGATGATTTAGAATTGTCAGAGCTTGATGGCTTCAATAATATTTCAATTACAGCTGGTGCATCAGCTCCAGAAGAAAGGGTTCAAGAAGTGGCAAATGCATTAAAAGAACATTTAGGAGCTTCTGT
>CAYQIT010000036.1:0-6714 GCA_964417685.1 uncultured Gammaproteobacteria bacterium
TCATAATTTCCAAATTCTGTATTTTTATATCCAAAATTTACATTAAACCCATTAAAATTATTTTTATAATTAAAGTACTCTGAGCTTCCATCATTAACAGATTGAGTTTCATATCCAGCAGCAAACTCAGCTCCATCAAAGTCCATTTCAGCAATACAATCATCAACAATATTTATGATTCCGCCAATAGTTCCATTTGCATACAATAATGAAGACGGGCCTTTAACAATCTCAATTTGGCTTATATCATTCAAATCAACATCATTTAAGTGATCAACTCCTAGACCTGATACATCTCTATTAACCATGCCATTTTTTAAAATCTTAACCCTAGGTCCTGACATACCTCTTATTATTGGCTGTCCAACTGCTGAGCCATAATCCGCAATTGAAATACCTAAGTATCCATCTATAGCTTCGCCCAGACTTGTTGTAGCGCCCTCTAAAATTTCGTCACCATCAATAACATATAAAGGTTTATCAATGTGACTTGTATCTACTAATGCAGATGTGACCACGACAGTTTCTTCAACAACCTGTTGAGAATTTGTGTCGATTGAAAAAAACGCCATTAAAACGATTAACGCGTTAAAAAATTTGTTCATATGAACTCCTTAAAAAAATTAAAATTAATAACTATTGAATTTAATTTTTTGGTGGAGCCCTTGAGTAAAAGTAGTTTGTATTAGGGGATTGAAAAGTTTGGTTTATATCTTCATCAATTTTTTCAAGAAGAGTTTTACCAATAAGGCTGGGCTTATTTTGATTAATATCAACAGTCTTATTTTCGTTATATTGACACTCAATTGAAGTTTCTTCTTCTGAAATATGATCATGAATAAGCGAATCAGCTGAAACAGATGTGATAAGTAGGAATCCTGCTATCAACAATAAAATATTATTTTTACCTGTCTTCATATTTTAATCATGCTTTAGACATACTAAACCAGATACGTCTCCATTTTTAAGGTCAAGTAGTGTATCAGTTGCTTGAGATATATGTCTAGACTCAACCTCAACAGGCTCAATTTTTCCAGATCTAACTAGCTCCATCAGCTCTTTCATTTCTTGCATGCTACCAACATAGGTTCCAGTTATAGACCTTGCAGTAAAGGTGTGAAGCGGCAGCTGAAGATCAAATTTTCCGCCTAGCAGTCCAACAAGAATATAATTTCCTCCCTTATTAAACCCAAACAAGCTATATCCAAAGTTCACAGATGATTCAGAGCCGACAAAATCAATGACTGCGCTCACTGAGCCGTTTAATAGCTCTATTATTTTTTTTGCTGCTCCCTCATGAGTAGAATTTATTACTTCACTTGCTCCAGCTTTCTTAGCTATCGCTAATTTCTTATCATCTATATCAACAACAATCGGGTTGATGTTATATGCAGCTTTTGCAATCTTTAAGGCTAAAAGTCCTAAACCGCCAGCACTTATAATAACTATATTATTTTGATTTGGTTTCAAGTTGGCTTTTTTGAGAGCACTATATGCTGTAAGACCCCTGCATGCATAACTGCCTGCTAATTCTTCAGGAGTATCACCTGCATCAAATAAATACCTTGCATCTTTAACCAGAACATATTCAGCATGCCCTCCGTTGACATTAATACCAAGGTTTTGCGCAGTAAAGGGGCCGCAATAATGTTCCATATCTCTTTCACATTCATAGCATTCACCACAACCAATCCAAGGATATACAACATATTTATTTCCAACTTTTACACCTTCAACTTCTTCACCAACCTCCACAAGCTCTCCGTATATCTCATGACCCATTGCTAATGGTTGAGTAAGTCTGGAGGGAATTTTTTCATCATTGCCTGCATCGAAATATCCATCATGGATATGAACATCAGAGTGACAAACCCCACAGGCAATAGTTCTAATCAAAACTTCTTTTCCTTTTGGAATTGGCTTATCTGAAATAATTTCTTCTAAGGGAAGACCATCTTCAATAACTTGGTAAGATTTCATACTTGTAAGTATCTCATGTATCTATTTCTTTATAACTGACAATAGTTTTTTTATTTATATCTTCCCATCTATTTTTTTCAACTAAATAACAAAGAATAGATTCAGAATCATTACTTTGTTTAAATGAAAAGTCATTAGGAATTTCTGATGGATGAAGGGAGCAAATTTCTTTAATCTGCCTTCCGCTCTTTAAAGATTTAAAAGTTATTTCGACTTTGCCATTTTTTAGACTATCGATAATTTCGCTCATTTAATTAATCATTAGAAATTGTTATGAAATTATATGGTATTTAATTAAATGTTTTAACAACATATACTAATCGTATGAAAATTATATACATAAAACATATATTAAGTTTTGTTTTAATTGCATCGTTATCTCAATTTATTTCTTCAGAAAATGAGCCTTTCAAATCAACTTATTTTCCAATGCCTTATTCAAATGTTTTATTTCAAAATGCAAATATCTTTGATGGAGATGGGAATAAGTTTTTAGATACCGACCTTATCATTCAAGACGGAAAAATCGTTGCAATAGGCAAAGATCTTCCTAAATCAAAAGACATCAAAGTTATCGATGCAACAAATAAATGGATTACGCCCGGAATTATAGATATTCATTCGCATATGGGGGTTTATCCTGCTCCCTCAGTAAGAACAAGTTCAGACGGCAATGAGTCAACAAGTCCTGTAACTGCTGGCGTTTGGGCTGAGCATTCTATATGGGTACAAGATCCTCAATTTGCTCTTGCATTAAAAGGCGGAGTCACGACTTTTCATGTTTTGCCTGGCTCGGCAAATCTTATTGGTGGTAGAGGAGTGACAGCAAAAAATGTTCAACGAAACACTATAAATTCAATGAAGTTTCCTGATGCACCTCATTCTTTAAAAATGGCTTGTGGTGAAAATCCAAAAAGAGTTTATGGCAATAGAAGTCAAGCACCATCGACACGCATGGGAAATGCAGCTGGTTATAGGAAATCATGGATTAAGGCTACAAGTTACTTGAGCAGATTAGAAGAATATGAGTCAAAATCAGAAGAGGCTAAAGAAATGGGATACAAGCCTCAAAGAGATCTTGAGTTGGAAACATTAGCAGGAGTTCTTAGGGGCGACATTTTAGTTCATAACCATTGCTACAGAGCTGATGAGATGGCGGTCATGATAGATATAGCTAATGAATTTGGATATAAGATTACTGCATTTCATCATGCCGTCGAGGCATACAAGATTGCAGATTTGCTGGCTGATAACAATATTTGTGCAGCATTATGGGCTGATTGGTGGGGATTTAAGCACGAGGCATATGACATGGTACAAGCAAATGTTGCCATAGTCGATCAAGCTAGAAACGGGAAAGGCTGCGCTATAGTCCATTCTGACAGTGAGATTGGAATCCAGCATTTAAATCAAGAAGCATCAAAAGCCTTAGCAGCAGGAATAAGAGCAGGCTATGATATCTCTGAAGCCAGGGCTATGAAATGGATAACAAGTAATCCCGCTAAAGCAGCAGGAATTTACGATGTTACCGGATCTCTTAAAGTTGGTAAAAATGCAGATATTGTTTTATGGAGTGGAAATCCATTCAGTGTATATACTTTGGCAGAGCAAGTATTTATAGATGGAGCATTGGCATACGATAGAGATTCGGGCTATGAGCCAGCATCTGACTTTGATCTTGGAATTCTAAATCCAAATAAAAATAGGATAGAAGAATGATGTTAAATTTTAGATTCAAAAAATATCTTGCAACTTTTTTAATTATCTTTGCAAATAGCATTGGTGCAGAAGAAGTATTGATTACAAATGCTAATATTTACGACGGTAAGTCCGATGACCCTTTTATAAGCAATATTTATATAAAAAACGGCAAAATTAAAAATATTTCAAATAATTTGTTTGATGTTGAAAATGTAATTGATGCAAGCGGCATGATCGTCACGCCAGGTTTTATTGCTACTGACACTGAAATTGGGATTGTTGAAATAGGTGCGCTTAGTGTTACTCGAGATGATAGACCATCTATGTACAACATTGGGTTTTCTGTATTTGATGCTTTTAATCCAAATTCAACATTGATACCTTGGAATAGAGCGAATGGAATTACCTCGGCTATAACTTTACCTAAATATTCATCAAGTCCAATCGGAGGATTGGGCTCTTTTTTTGATTTAGATAGCAATCTAAATATTTCTGGAACTAAAGACATGGTTATGGTTGGTAGAGTTGGCGGAAGTTCATCTGGCTCTAGAGCTGAGACTTTTGCTCTTATAGAAGATTTATTAGATCTAGCTTTCTCAATTGACCCTAGGGTTGTTAAATCAAATGCTGAAATTATTAAATTTATGAGTGAGATGCCTCTAGTGAGTCATTTAGATCTTCAAATAAGAGATATTCATGCGTTATATAAATTAGCAAACACAGACTTACCACTAATAATTGAATCAAATAGAGCCTCTGACATATTAAAACTGATTGATCTAAAGAATAAATATAATTTAAATTTAGTAATAATGGGCGCTCAAGAAGCCACTTTGGTTATTGAACAATTAAAAGATAGCGATATACCTTTGATAGTTAATCCAATAAACAATATTCCTAACTCATTTGACGAGCTTGCATCAAATATTAATGCCTCAGCGAGATTGGAGGATGCAGGAATTACATTAATGTTTAATGCACCAAGAGATCATAACTATCATTTAATAAGACAGGGTGCTGGAGTGGCAGTTGCTAATGGAATGTCATACTCTGGGGCAATTAAAGCGCTATCAAGCAATGTTTCAAAAACTTTTAAACTTGGTCAAAAGGGGTTAATCGAAGAGGGAGCATCGGCAGATTTAATGATTTGGGATGCAGATCCATTGGAGCCATCAAGCATGCCTATAAAAGTATTTATTAATGGAATAGATACAGATTTAACAACAAGATCATCAAGACTTAGGGATAGATATACTAAAAATTTAGATAAACCAAATATCTATAGATAAAACCCATCTTATGATGGGTTTAATGATTAAACTGGAGCCACCTGTCAGATTCGAACTGACGACCTGATGATTACAAATCAACTGCTCTAGCCAACTGAGCTAAGGTGGCAAAAAAACGTATTATATACAAATTATTATTTTGGGAAAGGGCAATTTGTTCCTCCAATGCCACAATAGCCATTAGGATTTTTAGCAAGATATTGTTGGTGGTATTCTTCAGCAAAAAAATATTCTTCTTTTTCTAATATTTCTGTAGTTATCCCCCCTAAACCTTGAGTATCTAGAGCTGCTTGATATTTATGCATTGAGAGTTTGGCTACTTCAAGATCATCAGCAGAGTAACAAAAGATTACAGATCTATATTGACTGCCAATATCATTTCCTTGTCTCATGCCTTGGGTTGGGTCGTGACATTCCCAGAAAACTATTAGTAGTTGATCTAAGCTTATTTTATTGGGGTCATAAGTTACTTTAACAACTTCTGCATGACCAGTTTCCTGATAACAAACTTGTTCGTATGTTGGATTGTTCAATGATCCACCGCAATATCCAACAGAAGTTAAATAAACACCTTCAAGTTCATAAAATTTTCTCTCAACTCCCCAAAAGCATCCTGCACCAAAAGTTATTTCATTAAATCCATGCGGAACCTCTGATCTAAGATCAATGTTACTTAAGTAATGATTCATTTAATAAGCACCTTTTATAGAAACTTCGCCAAATTGATATTTGCACGTTTGATCATTATTCTCCAACATTAAACTCCCATCAATATCTATCCCTTTAAACAATCCCTTATCAACAATTTCATTATTTTGACTAATTAGTATTTCTTTATTCATGTGCATACAAACATTTTCCCATTCTTTAACTGGATTAATGACCCCTTTGTTTAGATAATCAAGAAAACTTATTAAAATTTTGTTAATTAAATCATTTCTGTCTAATTCTTTAAATTCTGATAGGTCTCCCCACCAATCTTCTTTTTTACTAAGTTGCATATTAATACCTATTCCAACAATAGTTATGACATTACTTCCAAGAATTTCCTTTTCAACTAATATGCCGCCTATTTTTTTATTTTTTAAAACTATGTCGTTGGGCCATTTCAATCCAACCTCAATATCACTCGAGAAGGATTTGATCGCTTTTTGACAAATAATTCCAGTTGCAAGACTAATCGGGAACTTTTCTTTATGAATATTTAGTCCAGAAATGGACATATAAATGTTCTCATAGTCTTTACTCAACCATGATTTTCCTCTTCTGCCTCTTCCATTAGTTTGAGTGTGAGCAATATTTACATTAATTTTTTTATCATGCTGGTCTCTTTTGCATTGGTCATTTGTAGAATCAATTTCTCTAAAAGTAGCTATTCTTACAGCATCTTTGCTTATATTTTTGTGGATTTTATTAATATCTAAATGATTCAATGTTAAAAAACTAGTTGACTTAACGCCATTCTAGAACAAAAATAGCTACCTTGAAATGGAGAGGTGGGTGAGTGGTTAATACCAGCAGACTGTAAATCTGCCGCTTCGGCTACGTAGGTTCGAATCCTACCCTCTCCACCACCTTCAAGCCTGCATATTTTTAACTAAAAAAAATCTTTAAATTTATATTGTAAAAAGGTTGAGTTTATCAATTTTTAGAGGGATAATACGCCACCTTAAAAATAGGATGCTTATGTCGGGCTCATATAGCTCAGCGGTAGAGCACTTGCTTGGTAAGTAAGAGGTCACCG
>CAYQIT010000037.1:0-6383 GCA_964417685.1 uncultured Gammaproteobacteria bacterium
AACAGCTATAACAAGAGGATCAGAAGGGAGTTCTGTTATAGAAAATGGCAAGCAGGTTGATGCTCCTGCTGAAAAAATAAAAGCAATAGATACTAATGGAGCTGGAGATATGTTTGCAGGATCTTTTATGCATGCCTATCTAAACGGTCACAGTATTAAAGAATGCTCAGTATTTGCTAATTATGCCTCATCAATGGTTGTAACCAATTTTGGGCCTAGAGTTTCAGATGATAAATATAGAGAAATCTTAAATAAATTGAAAAAAAGCTAGCAAATAGTGTCAGTATCTGATATTTTCTCCACCCTAAAAATTATTAATTGCTGATGCCTGCAAAAAAAATCACTAAAACTAAGAAAAGTACGACAAAAAAAACTGTAGCTAAAAAGACTACAACCAAAAAAGTTGCAACTAAGAAAGCTGTAGCTAAAAAGACTACAACTAAGAAAGCTGTAGCAAAGAAATCTCCAGCAAAGAAAACTGCAGCTAAAAAATCTACAACCAAAAAAACTGTTGCCAAAAAAGTTACGCCTATAAAGAAAGCTGCATTAAAAAAAGTTGTAGCAACGACAAACAAATCTAAAATTGCTCCATATAAATCAAAGAAGAAAGAAAAATACATGAGTGCTGCTATGAAAAGGCACTTTACTGCAGTGCTACTTAACTGGAAAGAGCATTTGTTTGATGAAATGCAAAAGACTTTCGATCACCTAAAAACCAAAGGTGAAACTTATGCTGATCCTATTGATAGAGCATCACAAGAAGAAGAATTTGCTTTTGAACTAAGAACAAGAGATAGAGAAAGAAAGTTAATTAACAAAATTAGTATCTCTCTTGAAAAAATTAAAGAAGATGACTATGGCTGGTGTGATGCATGCGGCGTAGAAATTGGAATCAAGAGGCTTGAAGCAAGGCCAACAGCAACTCACTGCATAGATTGCAAAACGCTTGATGAGATTAAAGAAAAGCAACTTAATGGCTAATACATAGTCACTTAAAATGCTTTCACTGAGATGGTTTGATAGATAATAAAAAAATTAGTAAGTTTGCAATATCAATTGTAAATACTCTCCAAAAAAACAACTTTGAAGCATATTTAGTCGGCGGCTGCGTAAGAGATATTCTATGTGATATGTCACCTAAAGACTTTGATATTGCTACAAGCGCAACGCCAGAGCAGGTTCGTAAAATTTTTAAAGCTTCTAGAATTATTGGTAGAAGGTTTAAACTTGTTCATGTTTTCAGTAGAGACGAACTTATTGAGGTTGCAACTTTTAGATCTGATGCAGGCTCCAATCAAAGCCAGTTAATAAAAGATGATCAGGGGAAAATTCTTAGAGATAATATCTGGGGGAGTATTGAAGACGACTGCATAAGAAGAGATTTTTCTTTAAATGCTCTCTACTATTGTCCTGTTAAGGGCGAGATAAAAGACTTTAGCAATGGTCAAAACCATATTAGAAAGAAAATAATAGTCTCGCTAGGAGATCCACAAAAAAGATTTGAAGAAGATCCTGTTAGAAGCCTTAGAGCAATTAGATTTAGTTCAAAACTTGGTTTTAAAATTGATAATAAAATCAAAGATGCAATTTATGATAAAAGCTATCTTTTATCAGATATATCTAATGCAAGAATGTTTGATGAATTCTGTAAAATTTTTCTAAATGGAAATGGAGAAAAGAATTTCAATAAACTTCATTCTTTTCATCTACTAAAGTATTTAATAGCATCTAATCCTGATAAGAATAATTACTCCAAAAATGTAATGATTGAGGCTGTTAAAAATACTGATGCTAGAGTTAAGAATAACCAATCAAAGACACCTGGCTTTCTTATTGCAGCTCTCTTATGGCCCGAGTTACTAAAAGAATGTGTGTCAACTGAAGAAATAAATATAAGAAAGTTCTTTAGATCTATGGACAAGGTGCTTAAGAGACAACAAATAAAAACCGCTATTCCAAGAAAATTTTATAATTACATTAAAGATATTTGGGTGCTCCAATTGAAACTTCATAGCAGAATAGGTAATCAACCATATAAAACACTTAAACACCCAAGATTTAGGGCTGCATATGACTTCATGTTAGTAAGAGAAAGAGCTGCAAGTGTTAGTAGGGGGCCAGGAAATTGGTGGGAGAAATTTCAGCTTAATGATCAAGCTCTTAGGTCGAAACTAATTAATTCACTTAAAGAAAAAAACGAAGAAGATTCTTTTAAAAAATTTGGATTCTCAGAGGAGTTGAGATAATCTATTAGAAAATAATTTTTTATTTGAATGGATCCAGCAATAAAGGAAATACCTCTTCCTAAGTACATAGCAGTTGAAGGCCCGATTGGTGTAGGAAAAACTACGCTAGCAAATAAAATTGCAAATACTTTTAATTATGATGCCTTTCTTGAGCAACCCGCAGAAAACCCATTCTTGAAGAACTTCTATAAAAATCCGAGTCAGTCAGCCCTGGCAACACAGCTCTTCTTTCTTTTCCAAAGAATGCAACAAATTCAGGATTTGAAACAAAGAAGTTTATTTGAAAGCGTTAGAGTTGCTGATTTTTTAATTCAAAAAGATAGGCTTTTTGCAGAAGTCACTTTGTCTCAGGAAGAAATGAAGCTTTATGACAATGTTTATGATCATCTAACCATTGATGCTCCTACTCCTGATCTAGTTATTTATTTACAGGCTCCAATAGATGTTTTGAAAGATAGGATAACTAAAAGAGGAAATATTAATGAGCAATTTCTAACTTTAGAATATCTTGAAAGATTAAATGATGCCTACTCAAGATTCTTTTTATACTATGAAGATTCACCCCTACTTATCATTAATGCGGCTGATATAAATCTTGAATCAAATGATAGTGATTATGAATCTTTAATTACAAAGATCATGTCAAACCCTAAGGGTAAGACTTTTATCAATCCGCAGCCATCTATTATTTAGATCATGTCTGATAATTTAATCTATGAGCCTCAGCTAACTGCAAAAAATCCTCATCTTAAAAGCTTAGATGAATTTAAACTGATGTATGAGGAGTCGATCAAGGATCCTGAAAATTTCTTTTCAAAAATGGCTAAAGAGAGTCTTTCTTGGTCCAAGGAATTTGATGAAACGCATAACGGGAAGTTTGCTGAGACGAGTTGGTTCGCTGGAGGCGAGCTAAATGTAAGCTATAACTGCATTGATCGACATTTAAAAAATAATGCGAATAAAACTGCGATTATATGGGAAGGCGATGAGATTGAAGATTCAAAAGAAATCTCATTTCAGGAACTGCATGATGAAGTCTGTAAATTTGCAAATGTATTAAAGAGCTTGGGTGCAAAGAAAGGATCTAGAGTTTGTATTTATATGCCCATGATTCCTGAAGTTGCATATGCAATGTTTGCCTGTACAAGAATCGGAGCAATCCATTCAGTTGTTTTTGGAGGATTTTCTCCAGAATCTCTCAAAGATAGAATTATTGATGCTGATTGTGAGATTGTAATAACTGCTGATGAAGGTGTTAGGGGTGGAAAATCTATACCGCTGAAGAAAAATGTTGATGAAGCGGTATCAAAATGTGCTGGGGTTTCAAGTGTATTAGTTGTTACTAGAACAGGCGCAGAAATACCATGGAATGATAAGTTAGATGTAGCTTATGAGGAGATTTCAAAGGATAAAGATATAACTTGTTCCATAGAGCCTATGCAAGCTGAAGATCCTATGTTTATTTTATATACATCAGGTTCTACTGGAAAACCAAAGGGAGTATTACATACTACAGCTGGATATTTATTAGGTGCCCATATGAGCTTTAAGTATATATTTGGCATTAGGCCAAATGATAAATATTGGTGCACAGCAGATGTTGGATGGATAACAGGCCATACATATATATTGTATGGTCCGCTTTCAAATGGAACCACTACCCTAATGTTTGAGGGTGTACCCACCTACCCCTCAGCATCAAGATGTTGGGAAATCTGTGATAAATATAATCTTGATATTTTTTATACTGCGCCAACGGCGATTAGGGCTTTAATGGCTCAAGGAGATGAACCAGTTCTTAAAACAAATAGAACCAGCCTTAGAGTTTTAGGGACCGTTGGAGAGCCTATTAATCCAGAGGCATGGGATTGGTACTATAGAGTTGTTGGCAACTCAAAATGCGATATTGTTGATACATGGTGGCAAACTGAAACAGGTTCGGTCTTAATATCTCCAATCTCTGGAATCACTCCAGCAAAACCAGGCTCAGCAACGCTTCCATTTTTTGGAGTTAAACCTGCATTGTATGACGAAAATGGCAATACATTGAATGGTACAGCATCTGGAAATCTAGTAATGGAATCCTCATGGCCAAGTCAGATAAGAACAGTATATGGCGATCATAAAAGGATGATTGATACATATTTTAGTATGTATGAAGGTATTTATTTTACCGGAGACGGTGCAAGAAGAGATGAAGATGGGTACTACTGGATAACTGGAAGAGTTGACGATGTCTTGAATGTCTCAGGTCATAGACTTGGAACTGCAGAAGTTGAGAGCGCCTTAGTGTTGCATCCAAAAGTTGCTGAGGCTGCTGTTGTTGGATTTGAGCACCCAATAAAAGGTCAAGGTATTTATGCATACGTAACCCTGATGACTGATAATATTTTTACTGAAGAGTTAAGAGTAGAGCTAAGAAATTTTGTTGGTAAAGAAATAGGTGCAATAGCTAAGCCTGATCTTATTCAGGGCGCCCCAGGCCTGCCAAAGACCAGATCGGGGAAAATAATGAGGCGAATACTTAGAAAAATTGCAGAAGGAGAATTTGATTCTCTTGGTGATACATCAACCCTTGCAGATCCTAGTGTAGTTAGTGACTTGGTTAAAAATAAACAAAGTCTTTCGTAGATGTGAGTTATAAGTATCTTAATCTTCTTTTTTTTATATTTTTTCTAGAAGGCTGTGCAATCAAAGTAGATGACTTTGAACCTGAAAATTCCATTTCATCAGGTGACATGGTTAGATGTATGCAACAACCTGTAAATCATCAGCACATTATTAGAAGGGATAATCACCATAATCCAATTGTCCAGAATGATAACGTGACAAATTGTTTAGAAAGAGAGTCTGAATTATCAATAAAAAAAATAGATCAATCTATTTCCATATCAAAATCAATAAAAAAAATAGATAAGTCTCCAAAGAAAGAGACAAAAAATGAGTTCAATGAAGAATTAGAAAAAGCTGCGGATGAAAAAGAATTTGAGAACTTAAAAAAATCTATTGATAAAAAGATTAATTAATTTGTTTCCAATTATTAGCTTTGGTTCTAACTTTGCCATCAGCCTCAAGTTTTATTAGATGTGCCTCAAGGCTTGCTTTTGCAATCCTATGTAGTCTTGGATCAACATCATCATAGACATCTTTTACCAAGTCATCTAATGCAATGCCGTCTTTAGCCCTAACTTTTTCTAATACTTTTTTCTCTCTGTTAAGGCGATGATTGATAATCCAGTCTACTGCCTCAAAGGGTTTGTAAATATAATCACCATGGCCCGGAGCTAAAACCTCTATATTATAATTTTTTAGCTTTTCTAAAGATGTTAAATAATCTCTCATATTCCCATCTGGGGGAGCAATTACAACCGTAGAGCCTTGCATTATATGATCTCCAGTTATTAAGTGATTATTATCTTTTAATAAATAACAGATATGATTTGAGGCATGCCCTGGGGTATGAATGGCCTCAATTGCATACTCATCTGTTTTTATTAAATCTCCATCTTTAAGATGAACGTCAGGCTGAAATGTTAAGTCCTGATACTCAAGATGGTCTTTAATTATCATTCCCATCAATGGAACATTAAGTTCTTTTGCCAAAGGGGTTGCAAGGGGTGAGTGGTCCATATGGGTATGTGTGACAATAATTCTATTTATCTTCTTACCAAAATTATCTAGTATGTTTCTTGAGTGCTCTTCGATATTTGGGCCTGGGTCTACAAGAGTCAAATCATCATCTCCGATAATATAAGTATTAGTTCCACCACCGGTAAAGACTCCACCATTTGGCGCGGTAATTTTCCTAATTAGCTTTGTATCAGGCATCATCATAACCCTCATCTCCAGGCAGCAACCCAACCCATGCACCATTCTCCTTAAAAAACTTTGGCAAAATTGAAGGTTTATCTTTTGGAGATATTTTTTTTATTGCTTTGATAAGCTCATCTGCGCTTTTAAAGCCACAACAACTTTCTAAATTTTTTAAAGTTGGCATTATCATTTGCATTTCGCCTGAATGAGCTTTTTCAAGAGCCTTTTCTGGTGTAATCCAAATGCTTTCTGTAATCTCTTTCCCATCGTGCTCATTTTTCTGATAATTAGGAATGCTGGCTACAAAGAATCTGGTATTAAATC
>CAYQIT010000038.1:0-6201 GCA_964417685.1 uncultured Gammaproteobacteria bacterium
AAAGGTAAGATAATTAATGTTGAAAAAGCAAGAATAGATAAAGTTCTTGGCTCACAAGAGGTTGGAACCTTGATTAAGGCTCTTGGGTGTGGAATTGGAAAAGATGACTTTGATATAGAAAAACTTAGGTATCACAGAATCATAATAATGACAGATGCCGATGTTGATGGCTCCCATATAAGAACCCTGCTTTTAACTTTTTTCTACAGACAAATGTATGAAATAGTAGAAAATGGACATATTTATATAGCACTTCCACCTCTATATAAAATTACTAAAGGCAAAGAATTTGTATATGCATCAGACGAAGAAGAGAAAGAACAGGCAGTTAAAGACTTTTCTGCAGCGGGAACAAGGGGTTTAGAAGTTCAAAGATATAAAGGACTTGGAGAGATGAACCCTGAGCAGTTATGGTCTACAACAATGGATCCCGAGCATAGAAGAATGATGAGAGTTGATATTAAAGATGTTCTAGACGCAAACGAGTCATTTGAGGTCTTAATGGGTGACGATGTAGAGCCAAGAAGAGAATTTATCAACAACAACGCTCTTTCTGTTACAGACTTAGATATTTAATTGATTTCCTGATAATTAAGTTTAATCCAGTCATAGGCCTTATTTGTAACATCTTTAGCACTAAGTGCCTCAATAGGCTTCCCAATCCTCAACCTTACAGTGCCGGGGTATTTTCTAAACTCTCTATTTCTCCAATATTTCCCTGAATTATGACAAACAGGAATGATTGGGACCTTATTTTCATAAGATATTAACCCACAACTTGAACCAAACTTTTGTATGCCTTTTTCAGGCCTCACCCTGGTTCCCTCGGGAAACAATATAATAGAAAACCCTTTCCTAAGTTTTAATTTTGCCTTATTAACAACACGCTTAAGGCTTTTAAACTTTTTTGCTCTATCCACTGTAATTGGTTTAGTGCAAGCTACAGCCCACCCAAAAAAAGGAATAAGCAATAGTTCTTTCTTAACAACAGATGTTGATGGAACTACAAGCGTTTGAAGAAAAAGAGACTCCCATGGCCCCTGGTGGTTTGAAGCGATTACACAAGGACGATCAATTAAATTTTCTCTACCTTCTATTTCCCAATCAATCATACAAATGACTTTTAATAACTTTAGTATTAAATAAACCCAGATAGATATTAGCTTTTGTAAAGATATGGTTTTTAAAAAGGGATATAGAATAATAAGCAGGGCGGAAAATATAATCAGAAAAGGGTAAAAAACAGCATTAAAAATAAAGCTTCTTATCACGTTATTTTGTTTTTAAGAAAATCCTCCAAATCTTCAATTTTTAGCCTTTCTTGCTGCATTGTATCTCTATCTCTAATTGTAACAGTACCATCTTCTAGGCTTTCGAAGTCAACCGTAATACATACCGGAGTGCCTATTTCATCATGTCTCCTGTACCCCTTTCCTATATTTCCGGTGTTTTCTAGTAGTATTCTGCCTATATTTAAACCTTGAAGTGTTTTTTTAATTTTTGATGAAAGAGCCACTATTTCTTCGTTATTTTTTTTAAGAGGAATAACAGCAGCTTTTATTGGAGCTAAATGAGGCTTGAGTCCAAGAACAACCCTTTCCTTGCCATCACCAAGCGTCTCAACCTTATAGGCTTCATTTAGTATAGCCAAGAAGCCTCTTTCAACACCTGCTGATGGCTCAATAACATAAGGAACAACCCACTCCTTTGTTTGTAAGTCCTGCAGGGCCAGCTTAGAGTTTGAATCTTTATTTTCCATAACCTTAGCAACAATATTTAAATCATCTTGATTTTTTGTATGAGAACCAAGATCAAAATCTGTCCTATTTGCAATACCCTCTAGCTCTTCAAGCCCATGTGGGAATTTATACATTAAATCAACAGTTCTTTTAGAATAATGAGCTAGCTCATCATCAGGCACCTCATAAAGCTCTATTTGAGATCTCGCAACACCCTGTTTTTCCCACCAATGTAGCCTTTTATCAACCCACTCATCATGAATAGTTTCATCACTACCAGGCTTAACAAAATACTCTAACTCCATTTGCTCAAACTCTCTCACTCTAAAAATAAAATTCCTCGGTGTAATCTCATTCCTAAAGGCTTTACCTATTTGAGCAATTCCAAACGGAAGTGATTTTGATGAAGAATCAACCACATTTTTAAAATTTGTAAATATTTGTTGAGCTGTTTCAGGTCTTAAATAAGCAAAAGAATCCTCGGTTTCAACTGGCCCAATGCTTGTTTTAAACATTAAATTAAAAGGCCTAGGCTCTGTGAGCTCTGAAGAGCCGCACGATGGGCATTTTTTACTAGGAAGTTGATCTGCTCTCCACCTTGCTTGACAGTTTTTACAATCAACCATTGGGTCTGAGAAAGTGCTCTCATGCCCAGAATGCCTTAAAACTAGGGGGTTTGTAAGGATTGATGCATCTAAACCTTCAATATTATCATTTTCATAAATCATCGAAGACCACCAGGCATTTTTGATGTTATTTTTTAACTCAACACCAAGTGGACCATAGTCATAACTGCCTTGAAGACCTCCATATATTTCATTTGATTGAAAAATAAAACCTCTTCGTTTGCAAAGCGCAACCAATTCTTCCATTGTTTTAGCAGTCAAAATCTATCTCCCTCATTAAATGTAGACATTTGTTACTTTTTTATGGCCTATAACCATTACATCAAACCAAACCACATAGTATTTAATATATTTACAGTTAGCTTAAATTATATATTAGTATTAAGATTAAAGCGCTATGAAAGCATTATTTACATTATTATCAATTTTACCTAGGTTTATTTATGTATTGATTGCTGATCTTATAGTTATAACCAGAATTTATAAGCATTTTGAAGGCTTTAAAATTACAAAAGCTAACTTAACAATAATAATGCCAAACCTATCTCCCGATGAAATTGAGCTAGAGTCAATAAAAAGTTATAAACAAACCTTAATAAGCACAAGAGAAACTTTTATAGCATGGTCTCGTTCCTCTAAATTCATTAACTCAAATATTTTAGTAATAAATAACAATTATTTATTATCAGAACACAAAGAAAAAAATAAAGGTTTTATGATGGTAGCAATTCATAGCAGAAGTGTAGACATGCTTCTGTCATGGATAAATTCTCAAACCTCATCAACTTCATTGTATAAAAAAATTAAGTTCAGGCCTCTTGATAAATATGTAAGAAAGATTAGAGAAAATAAGATAAACAAAGTTTACGAGACCGGTATACTCGGGGTTAAAAAATTGTTGAATGCACTTACTAAAAACGAGGTTGTTTGCATGGCCGCAGATCAAGTTCCACAAAGAGGAATGGGTGAGTATGTTGATCTGTTTGGTAGAAAAAGCTACACAACAACACTCATACCAAGGCTGGCTTTAAAGACAAACAAGGCCGCAATTTTCTGCTCTGTAAACAAAGCAAATGACGCAGGCTTCCTTAGAATAAATTTGCACCCATCAAGCGAGGATCTATATGATAAGAGTAAGCACCTACTATCATTAAATCAATCAATAGAAAAGCTTATTTATGAAAATATTTATGATTATTCCTGGGAATATAAAAAATACAGAAGACCTTACCAGGGCGATCAGGACCCATACAAATTCTAGGTTTATTTTTGCCAAAAAACAGTTGTAAATAAAACCAGAAGAGTAAAGATTTCTAACCTTCCAAGGATCATGGCAAGAGCAAGAATAGACTTACCAAAATTGCTTACAGAGCCATAGGTTTCAGCGACCTGCCCAAGGCCAGGGCCTAAATTATTTAAACATGCCCCAATAGCAGAAAACGAGCTTTCGAAATCCATACCGGTTGCCAACAAAGAAAGAAGTAGTAACATAAAACATATTACATATATAGAAAAGAAACCCCACACAGATTCAGCAACTTTGTCATCAACAGCTTTTGATCCAATTTTTAGAGATACAACTGCATTTGGATGAACAAGCCTCATTATATTAATCTTAGCGTGGTTTATCATAATCAAAACCCTCCAAGATTTAATACCACCACCAACAGATCCAGAGCATGCGCCTATAAAAGCACCAATAAGCAATAAAAAAGTTATAGACGTAGGCCATGAAGAATAGTCTGTGCTAACAAACCCAGTCGTTGTAACTATAGAGACAGATTGAAATAAAATTTCTCTAAATGAGCCCCCATCAAAACCAACTATAATTGATAAAAGTAAAGACAAACTAATAACAACAGACAATATAGAGACAAAAAACCTCAACTCAGAGTCATGGAAATACTTAAGAGGTTTCTTTTTATATACAGCAAAATAATGAAGGGCATAGCTGAGAGCTGATAAAAGCATAAAAACCATACATATGACTTCTATTGATATGCTATTAAAGTAACCGATGCTTTCGTCATGGGTTGAAAAACCACCAATAGAAACAGTGCTTAAGCTATGAGATATGGCATCAAAAGCACTCATACCAAAAGCAAAATAAAGCAAGGCGCAAACAACTGTTAAGCCCAGATAAATAAGCCATAAAGCTTGAGCTGTTTCCTTAATTCTCGGAGTAAGCTTCTGATCACTCAAAGCTCCAGGAATTTCGGTTTTATAGAGTTGGCCACCACCTATACCAAGCAAGGGCATGACAGCAATAGCCAATACTATTAAACCCATACCACCCATCCATTGAAGTAACTGCCTATAAAATAATACTGACTCAGGCATATTATTAAGGCCTGAAATCACAGTTGCTCCTGTCGTAGTTATTCCAGACATAGACTCAAAAAACGAATCAACAAATGACATTCCATATAAATAGAAAGGTATAGATCCAACCAATGACAAGACAATCCAAAACAAAGTGATTATTACAAAACCCTCTTTAACCCCCATCTCTTCTTTGCTTTTCTTGGTTAATTGCCATGCGACGATGGAAGGTATAAAAATAACCAAGAAAGTTGTAATAAATATATTGCTAGAACCGTCATCAAATATAAAGGAAACCACCAAAGGCACCAATAAAGATAATGAAAAAAAAGCAACAAGAATGCTAAATAAATTAATTATTGATTTTATAGCCATCAGCTTTCTTTAAAAAACTTCTCAATTTCTTCCATTAGGTTTTTATCTTCTAAGAAAAATATTAAATGGTCGTTTAGTGCAAGTTTTACGCTCTTGCTAGGCATTATGACGTCACCATGCCTAACTATAGCTGCTATAGAGGCTCCCTCAGGCATTGGGATATCATCAATAGACTTACCAAATAGATGAGACGTGTGCTCATTTGCATGAACAATGCCTTCAATGGCCTCAGCGCCAGTGTCCATTTTAAGCATAACATCTTGCGCAACATCGCTTTCACGAAGATCTTGAAGAACAGATGACACGGTTAATCTGTAGGGCGCAATATAAGTATCTATAAACCCAGGTACTAACTTCAAATATGAAGGGTTATTTAAAATAATCATAGTTTTTTTTGCGCCCAGCTTTTTTGCTAGCAACGAAGACATAACATTTGTCTCATCATCGTTTGTTAAAGCACAAAAAACATCTATAGAGTCTATACTTTCGCTCTTAAGAAGGTCATCATCAGTTGCGGAGCCCTTAAGTACAATTGTTTTGTCTAATTCCCTTGATAGCCTCTCACACTTTTCTTCGTTAGAGTCTATTAATTTAACCTTATAGTCATTCTCAAGCTCTCTAGCCAAAGAAAAGCCAATTTTGCCACCACCAACTATCATTATTCTTGATGATGCGTCTTCATGTCTAAATTCGTCTACTATTCTATCGACTCTATCTGACCCAGAAACAAAGTAAACCTCATCATTTTCTTTAATTACCGTGTCTCCGTTTGGTATAAAAGGCTTGTTTTTTCTATATATCATAGGGATATATGCCTCAACACCAGGCATATCATCTTTTATGTTCTTCAATTCTCTTCCTACAAGCTCACCTTGTTTTTTTGCCTTAACCGAAACAAGCTTTACCTTGCCATCAGCAAATTCTTCAATTTGGTTTGCGCCAGGGTGAGCAATTAGTTCTCTAAGGTGAGAAGTGACTTCATACTCAGGACTAATCGGGATATCTATTATATTGTCTCCAAAAATAGATAAATTATTTATATATTCGGAGTCTTTAAACCTACAGATAGTTTTTTTCGCATTGAATTGTTTTTTTGCAATCTGACATGCGATTATGTTTACCTCGTCATTGCTTGTAAC
>CAYQIT010000039.1:0-5317 GCA_964417685.1 uncultured Gammaproteobacteria bacterium
ATCATTTTTAATAAACATTACTTTTGCACCCTCTTTAATCCTTAAGTTTCTTGGTGCAGGAAGCTCACTTTCTTTTAGCTCTCCAAGCTCTTCCGCTTTTGCTGAAGTTGCAGGCCCATCAATTGTGTTGAGCATTTCTTCATTTATTTGGTCTGCTCTATAGCGCCTTGATGTTACTATCAAAGCAGATTCTTCGTAATTAGAAGGGTTAAAGCAGGCTCCATTAATTCTATTAATTGTTTCATCTAATTCATTCCCTAGACGAATATTGTTAAGCAGCTCATAAAAGTTACTGTCATCACTTTGTCTAAATGAATAGGTAAGTTCATAAAAAGATGGGCTCTCAATTTCTTGAAAGCTATTTGAGCTAAAAAAGTATATTGATTCATATTTTTCGTATATTGCTTGCTCTTCATCTTCTTTAACAACAGGAGGCAGTTGGAATAAGTCTCCACATGCAAGAATATGGATCCCGCCAAATGGCTCATCTGAATTTCTATGTAATTTTAGAGTTTCAGATATTGCGTCAAGCATAGGCGCTCTTACCATTGATATTTCATCAATTATTAATAGCTCAAGGTTTCTTAACAGTTTTTTAAAACGTGGATCATTTGATTCTGTAATCACAGGAAAAGTATCAAAGCCGATTCTAAAGGCTGAATTAATAGTAGCTCCCCCAATATTTAAAGCAGCTATACCAGTAGGAGCAACAACAATCTTTTTAAGATCATTCTCTTCTATTATTTTTTTAACTAAAGTAGTTTTTCCAGTACCTGCAGCTCCGGTGAGGTAAACAAATTGTTGTGCGGCATCAGGCTGAAACATTTCATTTATTTCTTCAAAATAGGCATCGAAGTTTGTTTTACCTGAGTTGTGAATTTTTGCCATGGCTTGATGCAATGTATTTGAGCTCTATTCTATCTTCATTAAAAAGATATATAAATGTCTTTTAGATTTTGGTAACTAGCACCTCTCCAGAATTTAAAAGCTCATCAATTCTTGCATCAGCCCAACCAAGCTCTAGAAGGATTTCTTTGCTATGTTCTCCAAGCAATGGGCTTGGCTCTGCCTGTGAGGACAACTTTCCTTCAAAGAGAATCGGAGGAGTTGGAACAGTCAGTTCGCCCATTGCAGCTGTAACATACGTTTCAAGTGCTCCAATGGCTTTTATTTGTTCAACTGTCTCTAAGTCATCTCTTTTTATACATGGCGAACATGGAACATCTGCAGCCATTAAAATTTCCAAAGCTTTATTAACACCAATATCTTCTTTAGGAGACTCTAAAACTTTTAATACCTCTTTCATATTAGACATTCTTGCAGCAACCGAAGCATATATTGGGGCACCAATCAATTCAGGATAGCCAAGCATTGGCAACAAAGCCTCCCAATGACTATCAGTTAGGGGGGCAACCGCAATCCCGCCATCACTATAATTAATAGTTTGAAAGTAATCTGAGCCAGGAGACATCTCAAACTTATCATCATCTTTAAGTGTTCGGTGCATCATTCCGTCAGGCCACATAAATGATAAACATGCATGAAGCATAGAGATATCAATATGTTGCCCACAATTTGTATTGGTTCTTGCTAAAAGTGCAGCTGTGGCAGCCTGGCAGGCTGTATAGGCTGTTACCTTGTCACAAATAAAGGTCTTGATATGGTCAAATGAATCTTCCTCAGAGGATTGCAAATCAGTAAACCCAACTATGCCCTGTATAACATGATCAAATGCTGGAAGATCTGCCATTGGCCCACTTGTTCCAAAGCCACTTATAGCCATATAAATTAATTTAGGATTTTCATTTCTTAATTCATCAGAACCAAGCCCAAGCCTATCCATAACCCCCGGTCTATAGTTATGAATTAAAATATCTGCTTCTGAAGCAAGCTCTTTGACGGCATCAACACCAGCCTGAGACTTTAAGTCAATCGCAAGAGATCTCTTCCCACGATTACAGTTATGAAAAAATCCAGAAACTCCATTTTTTTGAGTTCCAAGTGGTCGCATTTTGTCGCCCATGCCTGGCGGCTCTACCTTGATTACATCAGCCCCTTGAGCAGACATAGTCATTGCTGCTAATGAGCATGTAATCATGTTTGATAATTCAATTATTTTAATGCCAGCCAATGGCTGCAGTGATGTTGCTTTATTCATACTTCCCCCGATTTATTAATACTATCACAGCTGCTTAAATCGTAAAAAATGATAAGATGAAATCATGAAAACTCTTAAAGAAGAAAACATTTTTAACTGCTCAGCAGAAGCGCTTTGGAATATTTTGTCTGATATTTCTAGATCGGATTGGGTTCCTTCTGTTGACTCTATATCTCTTAAAGGCAATATGAGATCTTTTAGTATGGATGGTATAGGAGAAGTGACAGAAGAAATTCTATTAAGAGATGATGAGAATATGACATTAAAATACTCAGCAGTAAAATCACCAGCCAAAATAAATCATCATTTAGCAACTATGCAAATAGACCGCATTGAAAAAGATAAGTCCCAATTGACCTGGACTACTGAAATTGATCCTCCAGAGTTTTCAGCAGGCATCCATCATGGAATGCTAATATCAATTGAAGGCATTAAAAAGGTAATAGAAGATTAAGTTTTAGGAATGGATTGCAAGGTTTGTCGCAGCGAAGATACCGATTATTTTGTAACTAAAAAAGACTCAAAGAAATATTGGAGATGTAATAAATGCTGCGCAATATTTACCGATCCAAGCCATTATGTAGAACCTGAAGAGGAAAAAGAAAGGTATCTTGAGCACAATAATTCAATAGATGATCCTGACTATAGATCTTTTTTATCAAGAGTTACTAACCCCCTTAAAAAGAATATAGATCAAGCGAGCAAAGGTCTTGATTTTGGATGCGGACATGGCCCGGCCCTTGCAGATATTTTAAACAAAGATGGTTACTTAGTTGACTTATATGACCCATTTTTTTATCCAAACAAATCTATCTTTAATAATAAATACAATTTCATAACTTGTACCGAAGCAGCTGAGCATTTTTTCAATCCACAAAAAGAATTTGAATTAATGAACTCTATGCTCAATGACAATGGAATACTGGCAATCATGACTTCATTTCTTTCAAATACTGAAGATTTTGAAAATTGGTACTACAGAAGAGATCCGACCCATGTTGTATTTTATTCACAAGAAACGTTTAAAGTTATAGCAAGGCAAAAAAACTGGAAATATTGGATAGAAGATAAGAATATTGTTTTTTTTAAAAAGGTTCCTCAATAATTTTAATTAGAATATAGTAGACAAATAAAAGTAAAAAAATTACATAATTAATACAATAAAGGGGGAGATGATGTTTAATCACATAATGTTAGGAGCCACTAACATAGAAGAGTCTAGAAAATTTTACGATGCTACTCTTGGAGTTCTGGGAGTCAAGCCTGGTCTCAAGCATATTGGCCATGGCGGGGTCGTTAGATACATGTACTTCCTTGGAGGGATTACTTTTTTAATATCTGAACCCTTAGATGGTAATCCAGCCTCACATGGAAATGGAGCAACAATAGGATTTAAAGCAGAAGATGGTGATACCATTAATGAATGGCATAAGGTCGGTCAAGAAAATGGAGGCACGCCTTGTGAAGACCCTCCCGGAGTAAGAGAGGGCGGAGGTATTAAAGCTTATTTAGGATATTTGCGCGACCCATCAAATAACAAAATCTGTACTATGTGCAGCCTTCCAAAATCTTAATGAAACGTTATTTATTAGTCCTAGGATTAATAGTTCTTTGTCTCGGCATTTTTTATGGACCAAATATAATCCGATTAAATAATGTAATTAATTTATACAATGAAGATAGGATTGCTCATAACTTCATAAATATGAAAGATCTATTTCATCATACAGATAATATCAAGGCTTCTGATAGCCCGCATATTTTTCAAAAAGCTATGTATGAGCTCCCTGAGACTTTTAACAATAATGGACAAGAATATAATTTAGTAGATGCATTAGCCCACTACCGCACAGATGGATTAATTGTTCTGAAAGATGGAGTTATGCTTTATGAGAATTATTGGAATGGTAATGATATTTCTAGTCAGCATATTTCTTGGTCAGTTGCAAAATCATTTTTATCTGCACTTGTTGGTATCGCCATAGAGGATGGTCTCATAGAAAGTATCAATGATCCGATAACAAAGTATTTGGAAGACTTTAAAGGCACTGGCTATGAAGGGGTATCGATTAAAAATCTTTTACAAATGTCTTCTGGTATAAGGTTTGATGAAGACTATGGCGACCCTGAATCAGACATTAATAAGTTTGGAGAAGCCGTAGCCCTTGGGAAGCCTTTTAGAGATTTCGCTAAAACTCTCGAGAATGAAAGAGAACCAGGAACATATAATCAATACGTAAGCATAGATTCACAAATGCTCGGGATGCTCGTAATGCAGGTAACAAATAAACCCCTTGAAGAATATTTGTATGAAGAAATTTGGAGCCAGATAGGCATGGAGAGCGAAGCCTATTATCTTACAGATTCTGTTGGCGATGCTATGGCTCTTGGAGGCCTAAATGCCACATTAAGAGATTATGCAAAGTTTGGCCAACTTTATTTAAACAAAGGTTTATGGGAGGGGAGGCAGATAGTTCCAAGTGAGTGGGTTCGAGCATCACATAACCTGGACGCCCCACATCTTCAACCAATGGCTGGCGAATTGTCATCTGACACTTGGGGTTATGGATATCAATGGTGGGTGCCTGGATTTCCTAACACAGACTACACAGCTGCTGGAGTTTATAACCAATATATTTATATCGATCCAGTTACCAATGTTGTGATAGCCAAAACTTCGTCTAATCATAGATTTACATCTGAAAGACCCGAATCAAAAGATGCTCATATTGCTATGTTTAGAGCAATTGCACAATCAACGGTCAATTAAATTAAGGAGACTAAAATGGAAAAAAGGTACACAAATTTTAAAGATTTTTATCCATACTATTTATCTGAGCATAGCCACAAAACTACAAAACTTCTTCATTTTATTGGCACTTCAATATCGCTATATTTCTTGTTTAATTTTTTTAGAACATTTGATTTTGTATATATTATATTAAGTCTCTTGAGTGGCTATGGGTTTGCATGGATAAGCCATTTTTTTATTGAAAAAAACAAACCTGCAACCTTTAAATATCCTTTTTACAGCTTTATTGGTGACCATTTGATGTTTGTAGAAATTATTATGGGAAAACATAAGATTTTTTAGACATGGAAAATTACCAAATAATCGTTCTGATAATATTTTTTTCTATTGTTTGTTTAGAAATAATT
>CAYQIT010000040.1:0-4879 GCA_964417685.1 uncultured Gammaproteobacteria bacterium
AAAAACTATAAAAAAGGGCAAGAAAGTATCTCAAGGAGATGTGATTGGTTTTGTTGGCAGCACCGGCCTAGCAACAGGTCCTCACCTCCACTATGAATTTAAAATAGGCAATAAGAGAACAGATCCTGTAAAAGTAAAACTGCCATCAGCAGAACCTATTCCAGTAAGTCTAAAAGAAGATTTTGATATCCTTTTTGACCAAAATAATTTAATGTTGAAAGAGATGGAAAAATTTACAAATCCTGATATGAGTGAAATAAAAGATGACTAAATCAATTTATATTGGAGCAATGACTGGAACCAGTTGTGATGCAATAGATATATCTTTTATAACAGTAAATAAATCAATAAAGCTTAAGTTTTTTCATAGCGCAAAAATACCTAAAAAAATTCAAACTGAAATCAAAGATCTCATTGCAGCGAATGAGATATCTCTTAGCAATTTAGGAAGATTAAACAAAGAGATAGGTGAAATGTATACAAAGGCTATTGATAAAGCCATTCTTCTTAGCGGCATCTCAATTAAAGATATCGCAGGTATAGCAATATCAGGACAAACAGTAAGACATGAAATGATTAAGGGAAGGGGTTTTTCTCTGCAACTGGGTGACCCTAGCATTATTGCAGCTAAAATTAATGTTCCTGTGGTTGATAGTTTAAGGGGTATGCATATTGCAGCTGGGGGCCAAGGCGCACCTCTAGTTCCGGAGTTCCACAACAATATTTTCTATAAAAGAAATACCAAAAGGTTAATACTTAATATTGGCGGAATATCCAACTTTACTTATTTGAAAAATAAATCTGAATTTTTTGGAAGTGACGCAGGTCCTGGCAATGCTTTGCTAGACCTTTATTGCCAAAAGAAATTAGATATGCCCTTTGATAGAAATGGAACCATAGCGTCAAAAGGACAGGTTATTCCTGATGAACTTGAAAAGTTAATCTCTTTAGATTTCTTTAAAAGCTCCTTCCCTAAATCTACAGGCAAAGAATTATTTAACATTGATCTGTTGTCAAAAAATTTACTGTCCAGCTCTCCTAAAGATGCTTTAGCAACTCTGACAGAACTTACAGCAAAGTCAGTGCAGCTTGCCATAGATAATATTAATTTAGATCCGAAGGAAATCGTTGCATGCGGAGGCGGTGTTAAAAATAAATTCTTGATGCAGAGAATATCTGAGCTCACTTCTTTGAACGCTTTTACAACAGCAGATGAGGGCTTAGATCCTCAAGCCATAGAATCAATGGCCTTTGCATGGTTCGGATATAGAAGAATTAAAAACATCCCATCAATAGTCCCTACTGGCAAAAATATATCTACAAAGGCTCTTTTGGGATCAATAACAAAAATTAAATAGTAAAGGACTCGCCACAGCCACATGTTGTTTTGGCATTTGGGTTGTCTATTACAAACTTAGCACCAGATAAATCCTCTTTGAAGTCTAGAGTTGATCCATACAGATATGGATACGAAAGCGAATCAAGCAATATATCAAACTTTTCAAAGTTAATGACATCATCATCAAAAGCAACATCGCTATCAAACTTAAATCCGTATTGAAAACCGGAGCAACCTCCTCCAGTGACATATACTCTAAAATTTGAGTCGCTTTCGTTTTCAAGAACTGCCAATATTCTATTTTTAGCAGAATCAGTTAAGTTAATTGATTTAATTGTAGCTGTATTATCCATTATCTTATTCTTTTAACCTTTACTCTCTTGCCTGATGAGATATCAATAATCCAAAAGCTTCCCATCTGAGATTTCTCAATCTCTACTTTAATGTTCTTTTTAAACGGAGATGTTTGGTGTCTAGCTAATGCTGTGTAGGACTCCCATATTTGCCCATTTTCTAACTCGAACCTGTATTTTCCAGTGAATAACTTTATCGGTTTTTTTATATTTGTTTTTATTGAGTTGCTAACAGTTTTAGGGTTAAGTTCTTCAATTTGCTTTTGAGAAAGACCAAATTTTGATTCTTGATTCTCAACTGGCTCCTTGCTTGAAGTTTCTACAACCTCTTCAGGCACCTCTTCTTTAACTACCTTAGGGCTCTCCAATAGTGGTTTTTGAGGTGTTTCCAATGGCTTAAAGAATATACTATCGAAACATTCTAGCCTCTTTTTATCAGATTTTATTTCAGCACAATCCAATGGATCGTTAGATGCGCTCAAAGAAATTGAGAGAGTGGCAGTTAAAAAATATTTATAAAATTTCATTATCAAATTGTAAGGCTAAACTAATAGAGTTCAAAATTGAGATATAGTTCTGAATTATTCTTTGTAACAATATAAAATATATTTATGGGTGCTTATCTTTGGTTTAAGGTCTTTCATATCTTTTTTATGGTTGCTTGGTTTTCAGGAATATTCTATTTACCAAGACTTTTTGTAAACCATATTGAAACAAATGATGAAAATACAAAAAAACATTTATTAGGGATGGAGCAAAGGCTAATTAAATTCATAACGCCTTTCGGGATTCTATCAATAATTTTTGGCCTTCTAATGGTATATCTGTCATATGATATGACAGCTCTTATAACCCAGAGCTGGCTATCTCTTAAATTGGCAGTTGTATTTGGATTGGTTTGGTATCAGTTAATGTGCTTTGTGATTATTAAAAAGCTAGAGTGCAATAAGTTAAAATGGACTGCTTTTAAAATGCGATTATTTAATGAGCTCCCAGTCCTGTTTCTTTTAGTTGGAATACTTGCGGCCGTATTTAAATTTTAAGCTATCTTTTTAACAATAAACTTTTTTTTGATATGATAGCGGCCCATAAAGGGCCAAGGATAAATTAGAAATTGAGCAATATAGAAAAATCGATAAAACTTTTTATAGAGGCTAAGCAGTTAATGCCTGGAGGAGTAAATTCTCCTGTAAGAGCATTTAAAAATATTAAAAGTAACCCAATTTTTTTTAAAAGTGCAAAAGGTCCTTATCTCTATGATGTTGATGATAATCAATATATTGACTATATAGGCTCTTGGGGTCCAATGATTATGGGCCACTCTCACCCCATGTTGGTAGAGGCAGTAAAGAAACAGGCTGAAATTGGCACAAGCTATGGGGCGCCAACTGGACTCGAATCAGATGTTGCTAAATTGATTAAACGGGCCTTGCCAAGTATAGAAAAAATTAGAATGGTTAATTCTGGAACTGAAGCCACCATGAGCGCGATTAGATTGGCAAGAGGTTTTACTGGCAAAAATAAAATTATTAAATTTGATGGCTGTTATCACGGGCATGTAGATTCGCTTCTTATTAAAGCGGGATCTGGGGTTTCAACATTTGGGCTGCCTGACTCGCCAGGAGTTCCTGCTGAACTAGCCAAACTAACTTATAGCCTTCCTTACAATAATATTGATACTTTTAAGAATACCTATGAGGCAATAAAAGATGATTTGGCCGCTGTAATTGTTGAGCCTATTGCAGGAAATATGGGATTTGTACCAGGCGCTGATAAATTTTTACAAACACTGCGATCACTTACAGAGAAAAGTGGATCACTTTTGATTTTTGATGAAGTGATGTCAGGCTTCAGAGTTTCTCTTGGAGGAGCGCAAGAGGTTTATGACATCAAGCCCGACCTTACTGCATTAGGAAAAGTCATTGGTGGAGGCCTCCCAGTAGGTGCTTTTGGTGGCTCGCAAGAAATTATGGATTATCTTGCGCCTGAGGGTCCTGTATACCAGGCTGGCACCCTCTCAGGAAATCCTTTGGCCATGTCTGCTGGTTCAACATTATTAAATCTCTTGATATCTGAAAACCCTTATCCCGAGCTTGCAAAAAAATCACAATATCTTTTGAGTGAAATGAGCTCTATTATGCAATCAAAAGGTATTCCATTTTGCCACAACCACATAGGTGGCATGTTTGGTTTCTTTTTTACAGAAAAGCTGCCCGAAAATTTTAATGATGTTGCAGCAACTGACGATGATATATTCATTAAATTTTTAACAAAGTGCTTACTTAATGGAGTTTATTTTGCGCCCTCAAAATTTGAAGCGGGTTTTATTTCAACTACGCATTCAGACAAAGTGATAGATGATACCCTTTCAAAAGTAAGTGCTGTAATGGAGAGCTTTTAAATGTCTTATGATATTAGCGCGCTAGGAAATGCATTGGTTGATACTCAATTCATGGTTGATTATGAATTTCTTCAAGAATTTAACCTTGAGGCTAATTCAATGGTGTTGGTCTCTGCAAAAGATCAAGAGCCTATATTAAAGAAGCTGAAGGCCCTCAATAGCGAATCCGTATCAGATTGTGGAGGATCTGCTACCAACTCTCTAGTGGCGGCTTCAAACTATGGCTCAAAGTGTCATCATGTCTGCAGAGTAGCTGACGATGATGACGGCAATATGTATATTAATAGTCTTAAAAAAGCTGGGGTTCATCATATTGGCATAAGCAAAGAAAACCCGGGCCTACCAACTGGAAAATGTCTGATATTAGTTACCCCAGATGCAAAGAGAACCATGATTAGTATGCTAGGGGTAAGTGAGTTTCTTGGAGAAAATGATATAGATCTAAATGCAGTAGAAAGCTCAAAAATTTTTTATATTGAAGGGTATATGGTAACGAGTGATGATAATTTTAGTGCTGTTATTAAGGTTCTTGAACACATTAAAGATAAAAAAGTAATTAAGGCATTATCGTTAGCTGACGCAGGTTTGGTTAATATTTTTAAAGATAGATTTAAAAAAATTGAAAGTTATGGGATGGACATGATCTTCTGTAATGATGATGAGGCTATGGCTTTTTCTGACAAGTCATCAGTTGATGAAGCAATAAATTTCTATAAAGAGAAAGACTATTTAACAGCTATAACAAGAGGATCAGAAGGGAGTTCTGTTATAGAAAATGGCAAGCAG
>CAYQIT010000041.1:0-3153 GCA_964417685.1 uncultured Gammaproteobacteria bacterium
TGCTCATTTTTCTGATAATTAGGAATGCTGGCTACAAAGAATCTGGTATTAAATCTCTTTGCCTCAATCTTTGGAGTTATCCAGTGTGAAAGAGGGCTCATATTCTCTAAAGATAAATATAAATCCTCTTTAGATAAAATTTCATAGAGCAATATATCTCCAGCATTAAGTTTTTTTCTATATGATTCAAGCAGCGTATTAAATGAGTCGTCCTCACCAACTTTCTTGCTTGCTGACTCTGCCATGAGAATGCCGACTTCTTCAAAGGACTCTCTAATTGCAGCTATCCAGTATGCTAGACCTCCTGATTTTATATTAAGCTGTAAAGATGCTTCTTCATCGGTCATGTTTTTACAGAATGATGCGACTTCTGTTCCTTGATCGGTATCATCAACCTTGCCTCCTGGAAATACATATAAGTTTTCAAAGGGAGGTCTTTTTGACCTTTTCACCATTAGAACTTTTGGACCCTCGGGTGAATCTCTAAAAAGGAGAATTGTTGCTGCAGGCGTTAAATCGTTTTTATTCATAAAAAATATTATATATGCCTTAGAATACTAATTATGAAAATAACTACTAATCTTATGAATGATATTGCTCATGCTCCAGAATGGTTTCATGAGGCAATTAATCAAAAGCCACAAGAGAAAATTTTAGATCATATTGATGGCAACATTAGTTATGCATTTTGGAAAGCAAAGACTAGCTGTGACAGTCTAATCGTGCTTGTCCATGGAACTGGCGCACATAAGAAATGGTGGTATCCGGTTGGGCCAAAGTTAAATCATAAAGCGCATGTTATAGCAATTGATCTTCCTGGAATGGGAGATTCAGATTTTAGAGAAAAGTATAAAGTCGAAGATTTCGGCAGTTGTGTTACAAATGTTATTAAAGCTGAAAAGGCTCTTCACAATATAAATTATGCATACCTTGTTGGCCACTCGCTAGGCGGTCATGTTGCTGGTTATGTTGGCACTGAAGAGAAAGATCTTATAGATGGATTGATGATTGTTGATACTTTCATTAGGCCACCTAATTACGATAATTCTGATCACAAAAAAAATGGGCCTCTAAGAATGATAAAATTTTATGAGGATAAAGAAAAACTTTTGCAGAGGTTTAGATTAATGCCTAAGCAGGATTGCGAAAATGATTGGTACCTTAGATATATTGCTGAACATTCAATAAAGTATACTGAAGATGGATGGAGATGGAAATTTGATGACAGGATGTTTACTGGATTGGAAAGATTATTTGGTTATAAATTTTCTTTTGAATGCCCTGCCTCATTTGTTCATGGTGAGAATAGTCTTCTTACATCTGGGAAGCTTTTAGAAAATGCAAAATTGGCATACTCTGATAGGATGAAATTTATCAATATGCCTGGATCAGCTCATCATGTTCCTCTTGATAAGCCCAATGAGTTAATAGATTTAATTTTGAGTGAATCTGACCTCCTTTAGTATGAACTATTTTTATTTCTTTGCTTTTCTATTTTTATCTGTACTAATTCAAATAAAGCCACTTGTAATGCCTCTTGCTAATAAATTTTTAAAGGCAAGCAATGTTACTCTGCTTGGTCTTGTAACCGCTATTATTGGTTTAGTTCTTATATTTTTTTCAACAAGTCATCCATACTGGCAAGAGACATTGTGGACCTTAGTAACTTTTATAATAGGCATTCTTCTTGTGATAAGAGGAATTGTAATAATATTTTACTTTGATTCTATTAAAAAAATTCTTGCTGCCAGTTTAAGAAATTACTATAAATGGGCTCCTATCGTTTCTCTGGCGTTTATTTCTTTGGCTTTTTTGATTATTACAAGAGATTATCTCGGGCCTGAAAAAAATATTGAAAAATGCATGTCTGATGAGGTTATAGATGTTATTTGTGGATTTGATAATCCTGAAGATATCGTGATGACGCCAGATGGAAAGTGGCTTGTTATTAGTGAGCTTGGTGGGATTGAGCCGTTTGGCAAAAATGAATCTTCTTTTATAAAGCTCATGAGATTAGATGATCAAAAAATAATAGAGCCTAGTCTTTCATTTGGGCAAAATGATTGGGGGCATAATACTTGCACGAGAGATCCTTTAGATGAATTTAATACTCATGGCATAGACATACTTGAGAGAGAAGATGGCCTCTATCAAATTGGTGTTATTAATCATAAGCCTAAAGAGACTGTTGAGATGTTTGAACTAGTCGAGTCGAATAACGCATGGGAGCTTAGATGGAGAGGCTGTATTAATGCTGATCAAAATATTTATTTGAATGATATTACATTTTTAAAAAATGCTAATTTTTATGCTACCTATATGTTTGATAAAGGCATTACTTGGAATGAATGGTTGGTTGATTCATTGCTTAAAAAAACAACTGGTCATGTTAAATTTTGGGATGGAGATAAATTTAATATTGTTCCGGGCTCTCATGGGAGTCAGCCAAACGGAATAGTGTTAGATGAAGAGTCAAATTTGATATACATAGCCTATAACTCTGGCGATCAAGTAAAAATTTATAATATAAATGAACAAAAATTTGACAAATCTATTTTCATTGAAGGTCCTGACAATTTAGTTCTAGATGGTGATTATATTTGGGCTACAGAATTAAATCATCAGGCTGGAGATTCCCCTACTTGCATCGATGCAATTGCATGCTCTCTTCCATTTTCAATTATTAAAATAAATAAAACTAATCTAGAAATAGAGGATAAATATGAATTTAGAGAGGCGGCTTTTGGCTTACCAACTGTTGCTTTGCCTAATAATGGGATTATTTATATTGGCTCTTTTCATGCAGACAGGATTGCATTTTTTCATATCAACTCTGAAAAATGATAGGCTCAAGCTATAGATTTTCTGATGTAATCGGGCAATTAAAAAAGAGGGAGTCTAATTCACATAAAGGAGATTATGGGAGAATACTGATCATTGGTGGAGATATTGGAATGGGGGGAGCAGGAATTCTTGCCTCTGAAGCTGCGCTAATGTCTGGGGGTGGTTTAGTTACTCTAGCCTCACAAAAAGAAACAATTAAACCCTCTTTGTTGAGGACACCTGAAATAATGACTCAGGATGTTTCAACCCCTAAAGACTTGTCTAGATGTTTAGATCAAAAAGATACAATTTTGTGCGGGGTTGGGTTCG
>CAYQIT010000042.1:0-3130 GCA_964417685.1 uncultured Gammaproteobacteria bacterium
CTTTAAAATATAACAATCTTAAGAGTTAATTGTATTTACAATTACCTATGTAATAATCATTTCTAATGAGATCTTTTAATTTTAAAAAAATTTATTTAATTATTTTTTTAATACCAATTTTTGTACTTGGTGATTATAAAAATACCAACGGTAAGGCTATAAAAAAGCCCTTAAAAGATCTTATAAAATGGCAATTAAATAAAACAGAAACAAACATTGAAATTATAGATATCTCTGAGGATTGGAAAAATTTTGATCTTGAGAAATATGATAATTATTTCATTTGGATAGGCCATTCTACTTTTTTAATTAAAAAAAACGGCATCACAATCTTATCTGATCCAGTATTTTCAGACAGAGCCTCACCATTAAAAAACTTTGGACCAAAACGCCTTATACCTCCAGCCATTCCAATCCAGAGTCTTCCAGCCATAGATATAGTCACCATTAGTCATAATCATTATGACCATCTAGATATAGACTCTATAAAAAAAATCTATAAGAAAAATTTAGATACTATTTTTCTAATACCTATGGGTGATAAAGATATATTTGATAATGCAAAAATACAAAACACCTACGAGTTTGTTTGGTGGGATACTATTAATATTTCAGGGCTAGAATTTACCTTTACCCCAGTTCAACATTGGTCAGCGAGAGGGTTGTTTGACAGAAATGATAGCTTATGGGGCGGCTGGTTTATTAAAGATGATGACTATTCAATCTATCATGCCGGTGACTCTGGTTATTCAAACGATTTTAAAGCTACTAGAGCTAAACTAGGGTCTCCTAAATATGCTTTTATACCAATTGGCGCTTATGATCCTGAGTGGTTTATGTCTGAAAGCCATGTAAACCCAGAAGAGGCAGTTATGATCGCAAAAGACTTAGGTGCAACTTATTCATATGGAATGCATTGGGGAACATTTACATTAACTTCTGAAGATACAATTGAACCAAAGATAAGACTTGAAAGCTTTCTAGACAAAGATAACTCAACTAATTTTAAGACTATATCGCCGGGTAATTTAATTGATCTAGACTAGAAATTACAATTCATATATATCTATCTATAGTAATATTTTTGATATAGTAATCATATGAATATAGGTGTTCCAACTGAAATTAAAAATAACGAATGCAGGGTTGCCTTAACCCCTAACTCAGTCAAGTCTCTGACCAATAAGAACCACAGTTTATTTGTACAAAGTGGTGCTGGTGAAGCAATAGGCTTCTCTGATGAGAGCTATGCTAAATCAGGAGCAACTATCTTAGAAACAGCAAAGGAGATATATGCAAATTCAGAACTTATTGTAAAAGTTAAAGAACCAATGCCTTCTGAATTTGAATATCTAACAAATGAACATACTTTGTTTACTTATTTGCATTTAGCTGGAAATAAAAAACAAGCATTAGATTTAATAAATACTGGTGTTACAGGTATTGCATATGAAACGGTTACTGCAGATGATGGGTCAATGCCTTTATTAGCACCTATGAGCGCTATAGCAGGGCAGCTTAGTATCGTAGTTGGTTCGTATCATTTGCTAAAACCAAATAAAGGTATGGGGACTTTAATAGGCTCATTTGGCGATGTTAAACCTAGAGTTGTTACTGTAATCGGTGCAGGAGTTGCTGGAACTCAAGCAATTGAACAAGCAATTGCAAATAAAGCGATCGTAAGAATAATTGATCTCTCAAAAAATAGGCTTGATGAATTAAAGAGTAAGTATGGCGAGAACAATATTGAATATATTGTTTCATCTGATGAATCTATCGAGAATGCATTGCGTGATTCTGATCTAGTTATTGGAGCAGTTTATGTTATTGGAATGGAGGCGCCAAAGGTTATAAAAAAATCCATGTTAAAGTCAATGAAGCCAGGTGCTGTTTTGGTTGATATTTCTATAGATCAGGGTGGTTGCATTGAATCAAGCAGGCCTACAAATCATGATAATCCAACTTTTATTGAAGAGGGCATTGTTCATTATTGTGTTACCAATATGCCTGGTGCAGTTCCATTGACGGCAACTGAGGCTTTGAATCAAGCTACTTTATCCTATATTCATGAGTTAGCTGATAAAGGTATTGATCAAGCCCTTGCTCAAAACACTCATCTTGCAAATGGATTAAATATTCAAAATGGTAAAGCTATTCATCCTGCTATAAGAGAAGCAATGGGATTAGATTTTTAATTATGTCTTTACCTGTTTATTACGTAGACGCCTTCACAAATAAGCTTTTTTCAGGCAATCCCGCTGCAGTAATTTTCTCAGATCTAGATGATTCAGATCTAATGCAAAAAATCGCTGCAGAAAATAACTTATCAGAAACAGCCTTTATAAGAAAAGAAAATGATAACTATCTCATAAGATGGTTTGCTCCATCATGCGAAATAGATCTTTGTGGTCACGCAACAATTGCTTCAGCATTTGTATATTTTAATTTTATTGATAAAAATGCAACATCTTTTTGCGTTGATTCAAGAGAGCATGGAAGTCTTGAGGTAAACAGGGAGAATGATACTTATATATTAAATTTCCCTGCTGATGATTTAACTACTTTTAATAATCTTAGACAAATAGAAGCAGCTATAGGCGTAAACCCAATAGAGGTTTATGAGGGCAGAGATGACCTCTTAGTAATTCTTGAAAGTGAGGAGCTTGTTAAAAATTTATCTCCCGATTTTTCTTTAATTAAGCTCATTAATAAAAGAGGTCTAATAGTTTCATCGAAAAGTAAAAAATATGATTTTGTTTCTAGGTGCTTTTATCCTGCAACAGGTGTAAATGAAGATCCTGCTACAGGTTCTGCGCATACGACATTAACACCTTATTGGTCTCAAATATTGGGTAAAGCAAAACTTCAAGCAAAACAACTTTCTAAAAGAGGAGGGCTATTAACTTGTGAGCTTAAGGGCTCAAGAGTGCTTATAGGTGGGAATGCTACCTTATATTTGAAAGGCAAGATAATTTTATAAGAATTAAATCTTAATTAACTGTTTACCAAAGTTTTTACCTGAAAGAACATCCCTTAGTCCTTGAGGGGCATTCTCAAAACCTTCTGTAATAGTTTCTTTAAATCTTAACTTATCCTCAAGAACAAGCTGCGACAATTCATTGGTAACCGC
>CAYQIT010000043.1:0-2750 GCA_964417685.1 uncultured Gammaproteobacteria bacterium
TTTAAGCCATGAAGATCTTTCCAATCTTTTATTTGCTTATGCCAAGGAATCAATTCATCAGAATTATATTGATCTAAATTCTCTTTCAGTAGAGAAATAATTTTTCTAAGTGAATTTTTTACTTCACCAAATAAAGCTATATTTGCTTCAATAATTTTTGAGACTGATGAGTAATCAATATCTAAATGAATAATTTTTGCATTTGGAGCAAATAAACTTGGTGTATTTGTGATCCTGTCATCAAATCTAGCCCCTATCGCAATAATTAAATCTGAATTATGCATAGCCATATTTGCTTGATATGTCCCATGCATTCCTAACATACCAAGGAAGTATTTATCAGAGGCGGGATAAACTCCAAGACCCATTAACGTATTAGTTACAGGAGCTTTAAGAATTTCATTGAGCTGCAAAAGCTCATTGGAGGCATTGCTAGATATTGCGCCCCCGCCAGCATATAGGACTGGCTTTTTTGCACTTAAAATTGCATTAACTGCTCTTTGTACTTGAGAATCACTTGGCTCAACAGGCGGATTATAAGATCTGATATTAACTTCATCCGGGTAAGCAAAATCAAATAATTTATCAGGAGCTGTCATATCTTTAGGTATATCTATTACAACAGGTCCTTGTCTTCCAGTCATAGCTATATGGAAAGCTTCTTTAATAATTCTTGGGATATCTTGCTGATCTTCTATTGTGAAACTGTGTTTAACTATAGGTCTTGAGATACCAATCATATCGGTTTCTTGAAAAGCATCTGTCCCAATTAAATGACTAGCAACCTGACACGAAAGAACAACCATAGGAATTGAATCCATAAAAGCAGTTGCAATTCCAGTAACTGCATTGGTTGCGCCTGGACCAGATGTAACTAAAACTACTCCAGGCTTTCCGGTTGAGCGAGCATAACCATCTGCAGCATGTGTTGCACCTTGCTCATGTCTAACTAAAATATGTTCAATATCTTTTTGTCTAAATAAAGCATCGTAGACATGCAAAGCTGCACCTCCGGGATATCCAAATATAAGCTCAACACCCTCTTTATGGAGTGCCTGCATCAACATATCAGCGCCAGATATTTTCAAAGTTTAAAAACAAAATAAATTAAATTCAGATTTTATATTACTTTAATGCCTTGGTAGCAAGTATTTTAAAGTTTTTTTAGTTTTAGGATAAGATTTTGCATATCCAAGGGAATGTCTGACTCATAAGTAATGACATTCGCACTTTTCATATCTTTAAAAGCAATTGAAGAAGCATGAAGAGCTTGTCTAGGAAAATTCCTAATAACTTCTACAAGATCATCAGATGTATCCTTCGAGATAATTTTTCTAGGATTGTATGTATTATCTCCTATGATTGGCAGTTTTTTTGAGGCAAGATGCACTCGTATTTGATGGGTTCTTCCTGTTTGGATTGATATGTTAAGTACAGAGTAGCCGCGAATTTTTTCCTTAATCTTTACAAATGTAATAGCCTCTTTACCGTCATCTCTAATTGCCATCTTTGTTCTATTATTTTTGTCTCTTCCGATAGGATCAGTTATTTCAAAACTCCCTAAAGTAGACCCTGAAGATATTGCAATGTAATTTTTTGAAATGTTTCGAGCTTGCATTTCGTTAATAAAGTGATTTCTAAATTCATCATTTCTAGCAACAACTAAAATTCCAGAAGTATCTTTATCTAATCTATGGACAATGCCGCTCCTCGGTAAACTTTCCAATTCAGGATATCTATGCAGAAGAGCGTTAGCTAAAGTTCCACTGTAACAACCTGAACCTGGATGCATTACTAAATTATGCGACTTATTAACTATAATAAAATCATTGTTTTCATCCACAACCTCGAAATCTATATCCTCAGGCTCCCATGAAACCTTTTTTTCTTTTACTGGATTAATTTCTATTTCATCTAAATGAAGAACTATGTCTTTTGGTCTCGCTAATTCATTATTCACAAGAACTCTACCCTCAAGTATCCATTTTTTTATTTGTGTCCTTGAAAACTCATTAAACATTTCAGCGGCAACTTTATCCAGTCTTGATTTGTTTTGATCTTCTTGAACAATTTTTAACATTGGCATTTGAACTTATTTAAAATATTTCAATCTAAATATAGCTTTTAAAACTTTAATGCTAATAATAAAGGTAAAATATGGAAATAATGAAACATCATAAAAATTTTTTTAGAGCTTTTGTTGTAACGCCCTTAGTTATAACCTTATTAATTGGCTGTCAATCCGATGGTGAAGTAGTAGAGAGGCCTGAAAAAATTTACTACGATCAAGCCCAAAGAAGAATGTCTACTGGAAATTACATGGGTGCAATTGAATCTCTAGAAACAATTGAAAGCAGATACCCTTTTGGTAAATATGCTGAACAAGCTCAAGTTGAATTAATTTATGCTCATCTTATGAACTCAGAACCTGAGGCAGCTCATTCAGCTGCAGAAAAATTTATTAGGCTTCATCCTAGACATCCAAATATAGATTATGCATATTTCATGAAAGGCTTATCTAGCTATACAAGAGACAATAATTTTTTAGTCAGGATAACTGGTACTGATTTATCCAATAGAGATATTTCTGGAGCAAAAGAATCTTTTGCTGAGCTTGCCGAGTTTTTAACTAGATTCCCAGAAAGTCAGTATGGTCCATATGCGAAACAAAGAAGTATTTATTTAAGAAATATGATTGCTAGAAATGAACTGTCTGCTGCTGATTATTACATGACAAGAAAAGCATACAT
>CAYQIT010000044.1:0-2730 GCA_964417685.1 uncultured Gammaproteobacteria bacterium
CATCTATGAGGCCAATCTATGCCTTCTGAGAGAGCCGAAGAAAGCAGAGTTGTTCTTGGCAATACTTCAAAATTAATATTGCTTTGGAGGAGAGCTGCTCTCTTCGGAATTTTGTTTTTCTTAAAAATCTTTAACATTAAATTTTCTATTAAGAAGCTAGAGATGCTTCGCCTGTTTTATTAATGTTAAATTTACTTGCTATTAGCCTTTCTTCATCGGATGCATAATTTTTATCCCAATTATCAAGATGCTTCTGTACATATTTTCTAAATAAAGATGGTATTAAAGTTAATACAAATAAACTGAAGTAGCCGATTCCATAATTTGGGCCGCCAACATCATCAAGCTCCCAAAAATATGTTTCACCCCTTACATGATGATCACATTGCCTTCCTATCTCAATAAAAAACCAACTAGTAAAGACTGAATCATTATCCCAAGAGTGCCTATGCTCAACCGGTCCCTCTTTTCTTATTAATCCGTAGTGACCCATAAAATTAAGAGCCTCTAAAAGAAAATTAGATAGTATCCATATCACGCTCAACGCTAGCAAACCAAGTACTCCACCAGACCATACAAATAAGAAAATTGAAGGGAGACTGTAAAGGTAACCTAGTAACCATCTGTTATCTATATTAATAAAGCTTTTCCCTCTGTTTTTTAATTTTTTCTTTTCCATGTCATAGGAAAATTTTGATTGTCCAGCATGTGATAGCCATGTGTGGAGATAAACATTTCTCCCTCTAGGAGCTGTTGCGGGATCATCTTCATGGCCGAGATCTAGATGGTGATTGTATACATGCGCATAAGTAAAATGAGATGCTCCACTTAGGGCCATGATTAATCTAGAGACTAAGAAGCCTTCTTTTTTATTATGCGATAGCTCATGACCATAAATAATTCCAAGTCCTGCCCAGAGTGCTGCTGATATAACTGCACCAACTAGATTAAGTCCAGAAATTCCATTTTGATAGGCAATCCCACCAAAATATAGAGCCTCTAACTGAACTCCTGAGGTGTATTGATACAGTCTCCAGGCAACTGCAGCTTGGATAGCTATAAATACCGGCAACATTACATACATTACTAGGTACTGAAATAATTTAATTCCGTAAGAATTACCCGCCTCATCTTTCTCGGCTCTGAGGTGGATATCTTTTGTCACCGTGTCAATTATTGTATAAATTCCAAACAAAAAGACGCCGGTCCAAGCATAGACACCCCCGAAAAGAATGCCTAAAATTGTTACTAGCGATGATATTGGTACTATTAAATACCTTAAATTTACATAAAATTTCATAAAGAAAATCTCCATTTTTATTAAATATAAATCCTGGGAATATTAGTTCCGTTTTAGCACCTTCTTTTGAATCGCGGCAATAGGATCAAATTACGATTTACAACACAAAAAAATCTGTGTTGTTTAAAAAAGACCCTGGGATGATTATTCCGTTTTAGCGCTTTATTTATTGTCGCGGCAATAGGATCAAATTGCGACTTGGCTATTAAATTACATTAAAAATAATTTGTAAACCCTATTTCTTGAAAATTTTTAAATTAATGGCAAAGTTTATCTATATGCAAAACTATTTAAGCTTATTTCCTCATATCGAACCTTATTCAACTGGATTTGTTACTGAAGGATGTCATGAGATTTATTATGAAGAATGTGGAAATCCTAGCGGCAAACCAGTAGTTTTTCTTCATGGAGGGCCTGGAGGGGGCGGGAGTGAGGACGTGAGAAGGTTTTTTGATCCGTCGCTCTATAGAATTATTGTATTTGACCAAAGAGGATGTGGAAGAAGCAAGCCTCATGGCTGTTTAGAAAATAATACAACTTGGGATCTGGTATCAGATATAGAAAAAATAAGGTCTACATTAGATATTAAGAAGTGGATGGTATTTGGGGGTTCCTGGGGATCAACATTAGCCTTAGCATATTCTCAAGCCTATCCAGAGGCTGTTAGTGAAATGATATTAAGAGGAGTTTTTATGCTTCGTCAAAAAGAACTTGACTGGTTTTATCAAGAGGGAGCAAGCAAGATATTTCCTGATGCTTGGGAAAGTTTTGTTGCTATTATTCCTCATCAAAAAAGAAATAATCTGATGGTTGCCTATAATGAAATATTCAATGGTAAAGACGAAGATCTCAAGCTTGAGGCAGCCATAAACTGGTCCAGGTGGGAAGCGGCAACTAGTAAGCTTGTCCAAAATAATTCACTAATAGATGAATTTTCTGATCCTTATTTTGCTCTCGCCTTTGCTTTAATTGAAAATCATTATTTTATTAATAAAGGGTTTTTAAATAGTGAGGATCAATTAATAAAAGGTATAGAAAAAATAAGACATATCCCTGCAAAAATTATTCAAGGAAGATATGACGTTGTATGCCCCATGGAAACAGCATATGAAGTTTACAAGGAATGGCCAGAAGCAACTCTTGAGATAGCTAAAAGCTCTGGTCACTCTGCTTTTGAAGAAGAAATTATTCATTTGCTTGTTTCGGCAACAAATGAGTTTGCTCGTAATTAAATCTTTTAAATAGTATGAATAGGTCTTTCTGTTATCCTAAGAGTATATGAATGTAGAAAATTCCAAGGACAAAAGAGCAGAAAGAATTATTAACGAGTACAAGACTCCTAATCAAAAGTTTATAGACGAAAAGGTAGAGAATATGATTGTATTCTTTGGCTCAGCAAGGGCGCCATCAGCCAGTGAAGCAGAAACCTT
>CAYQIT010000045.1:0-1501 GCA_964417685.1 uncultured Gammaproteobacteria bacterium
GTTCATGAGTCTTTGATTTTAAAAAAGAATTCAAAAATCTACTGTTCCGATAATTGCGCTAATTCCTAATTTTATTCATCACTATAAACATAGCTGGAATGTAAAGCAGTGCAAGCAAAGTTGCTCCTAAAACCCCAATAGTCATAGCCCATGCAAGGGGTCTAAAAAATACGCTGGTGAAAATTAACGGAGCGAAACCTCCAATCGTAGTTACCGAAGTTGTAATGATATGTCTAGTAGATCTAATGACAACTTCAATAATTTCTGCCTTGGATATAAGTTTTTTAGTGGCCTCTTCTTTAATATGAGATAAAACAATAATTGAATCATTGATAGATAAGCCAACTAAACCCACTGCCCCAATAGTTGCAATAAAACCGTAATTTTGATTTCCAATTGTAAGTCCAAGATAAGATAGGCCTATACAAAGACCGCCTACTGATAATATCAACATGGTTTGTCTAAATGAATTCAAAGCAAAAACTAACCCACCAATTATTAATACAAGATAAAAAAGTGCAGAAGAATAGATTTGACCTTGAGACTGATTTCTACTCTCGGCCTGACCAGACTGTTCAATATAAAAACCTTTAGGTAATGAGCTTATAAATTTCTCTATGGGTTCTTTTAAATAAGCTTCTGTTTCAGAAGGAAGGGTTCCGGTTTCAACCCAGCCCTGAACTTGATTTAATTTTTGGCTTTGAAAACGGGCAATGACTCCTGATTTTCTTACAATCTTACTTTCACCAAAATTATCAATATATTCAATTGAATCTTCGGAAGGAATTGTTAGGAATCTTGCTTCATCAATGGCCTGATTTGATGAGATGCCTGTGATCCTAATGGGTATTTCTTTAGATCCATCAAGCATGGTGCCGACATTAATACCATTGCTTACTGAGTAGAGTTCATTAGTAATTAAATTTGGATCACTACCGGAAAAATATACATTAGATGTATCAATCTCAAATTCTAGATTTGTAACAAAATCAGATAACTCATTTTTTGTTAATATAATATTTGGTGCATTACTTACAATTAGCTCTAGCTGCTCTCCAAGTATTCCTAAGATCTCCCTATCATTCCCGATTATTTTATATTCGATATCGGCAAATACCGGAGGTCCAGAAAAGAAGTTATCAACCAAAATTTTTACATCGGGATTGTCAGCGCTTAGCTTTCTACTTAACTGAGGCAGATTTTTCATCATCTGATAAAAATCTTCTGCGTATAAAACAGCCTCAGCTGTATTATTATTTCCCTCTTTAGAGTCTCCACCAACCACATTCATAAGCACTCTTGGCAACCGGCTACCAACAAACCATATATCTCTTTTTAAAGGTATTAGGTTGGATTCGATTATCTGATTCCTTACGTCGATAGCTTTTTCTAATGTTTTTTCAGCTGATGTACCTTGAGGCAACTCAATTATTACTTCAAACATATCTCTGTCTTGTGGAGGAAAAAAATCTTTAGGAATTGATCCAAATGAAATAAATCC